>NZ_VZIZ01000032.1 GCF_009812035.1 Psychrobacter nivimaris
TTATACTGGTAATCGTTTAGTTGATTTATTTTATAACATTTTTGTGGTCAGGTGACTATATAGTGTCGGCTTTAGTACTGTGTGTCTACTGCCTTGTAGGTCTACTAGCTTAGAAAAGGCTACTAACTTATAGATAGCATTGATGAGTAATAGCCTTTGTTTTCAATACTATTTATACCCTAAAACGCAATCACATAAAATTTATAAATCATAACTTAGTTAAATATCGAATCATAGCATTGACTGCATGTATTTTCACCGAAGCCTTGCTATTATACGGCTTAATATTGATAAAACCTATGCTATATCTTGATATAGTTTTTAATAAAATTTACGATTATTATCATAAAAAAATTGTCGTTCAGCGCCGCTCTTTTCTCTATCAGTCGCGATTTATCTGTAGGAATGTCCATGTCCAACCAGTTCCAGTTATTCAAGCGCCGTCGTTTTAGCGCTATGTTTTTCACCCAGTTTTTGGGCGCATTCAATGACAATATTTTTAAGCAGGCGCTCATACTGGTGCTGACTTATACTGCCGCCAGTAAATTGGGCGTAGAGGTCAGCATCCTTAATAACTTGGCCGCCATGTTATTTATCCTGCCCTACTTTTTGTTTTCTGCTTTGGCAGGACAGATTGCTGATAAGTATGAAAAGTCAAAGCTCACGCAGTTTATCAAACTGCTTGAGCTGGTCATTATGGCAGTTGCCGCAGTCGGCTTTGTCTTTGAATGGTATGCACTGCTATTTGTCGCGTTGTTTTTGATGGGTACGCATTCGACTTTCTTTGGACCGATCAAATACGCTTATCTGCCACAAGCGATGAAAGAAGATGAGTTGGTCGGCGCCAATGGTCTTTTTCAGATGGGTACTTCGCTGGCTATTTTGGTCGGGATGATTGTCGCTGGTATTTTGACTCAGCTATCACAATCATTATATTGGATTAGTGCCACAGTGTTGGTTGTCGCTGTTTTGGGATATTTAGCTGCACGCTATATCCCTAATATGCCAGCGATGCAGCCTGACCTGAAGATTAACTGGAATATTATTACAACCAGCTTAGCCACTGTCCGTTACTTATACTCCTTGCCTTTTTTGTTCTTTATCATTCTTGGCAACAGCTGGTTTTGGTTTTATGGGGCGACGTTTTTGACCCAAGTGCCAGAGTTCAGCAAGGTGATTTTGCTTGGTGATGAGTCAGTCGTTATTTTCTTACTCACATTGTTTTCTGTTGGTGTGTCGATCGGTTCGGTGCTGTGCAAAACATTGACCAAAAATAAGGTCAGCTTGCGTTTATTACCTTTTGGTATTGCTGGATTAAGTATCTTTGCTATTGATTTGTATTTTTCACTTTCAGGTTTAGATATAAATGTGAATAATGACACATTACTTGGCATCGGTGATTTGTTTAATATAAGTGGTAGCTGGCGGGTATTCGCGGATTTATTCTTATTAGGATTCAGTGGTGGTTTGTATATCGTGCCGCTATATGCTTCTATGCAAGCCTACGCACCTAAGAGCCATCGAGCACGTATTGTTGGTGCGAACAACATCTTTAATGCGATATTTATGGTCACATCAGCGATTTTTGCGATTGTTATCTTAAACTCATTAGGGTTTACGCTGCCGCAGTTATTTTTGGTGACAGGGCTATTAAATATAGTGTTTGGTGCATTTTTATACATCAAACTCAATAAACATATTAAGCATGCCGTTATCCAAACTAACGATGGTATAGCACCGTAAATAAGTTTAGTTCCATAGATACCGTCTAATCACCGTTATAATGGCTATAGCAGTTTACCGACTCTCTATAAGCTATTTATGAACTGTTTAAACCGTGATATGCAAGCCAATCATTTGGATTGTTTGTTATAGTAATACGCATTATGCCGTTGCGTTTAAACGGTAATACATTTTATTTTATTGACAGTTTTTAACACCATCAGGAGTGAGTTATGACCCTGCGTCCTTTATCTAAAATTGACCAGTTGTTACTTGGGGTCGATAAGGCATTACGAGCTGTCGTGCCACATTCCAATCCAAGCACGCGTCCGTTGCCCGTCAGTAGCGATGAGATTCCTGAGCTGACCATCACAGAGGCGCGACACGTCTCAGGTCTTATGCGTATCAATCATACAGGTGAAGTATGTGCGCAGGGTCTATACCATGGCCAAGCGTTTGCCGCGAAAGATAGTGGTGTCAAACAAGCCATGCAACAATCGGCCGAAGAAGAAGTCGATCATTTGGTCTGGTGCGAGACTCGTCTAAGCGAACTTGGTAGCCATGCTAGCGTATTTACACCGCTTTGGTACGGTATGTCTTTTGGACTCGGTGCAGTCGCAGGCGCGATCTCAAACGAGTTTAGTCTAGGGTTTGTAGCGGAGACAGAAGCGCAGGTCAGCGAGCATCTACAGGATCATATCAAGCAGTTACCTGAACATGATCAGCGCTCAAAAGAGATACTGGCACAAATGGATAAAGAGGAGCTGCATCATCGTGAGCTAGCACTTGCAAGTGGCGGCGCTGCTTTGTCTCCCGCAGTACGTCGAACCATGCGATGGATGGCAAATCGTATGAAAGATACCGCTTATCATTTATAGCTTATGGTTACAGGTACTTTTGTTAGCTGCTGTTGTCGATTTTCTTACTCATCAACGTCTGCACAGATTTGCGTAGGTTTGCTTAATTCTAGCGATTAACAATCCTACCACAGATAGCGTAAAGCTTAATTTGCTACGGTATTAAAAATTTGTACGATTTTGCAGCAATGCGCTATTTATATTACCGTCCAATCAATGAATAACAACCAAATAAATTAAACAAGGTAACGATTTTTATGAAAGCGATTCTCTCTAGTAGCCACTCTATTAAGTCACCAAAGTTTGCAACGTTGACCGTCATGGCTGCAACCTGTGCCATGTTATTATCTGCACCTGTGAATGCAGCAGAAACTGACGCCACTGCAACGGCTGTACCTAGTGCAATGGACTCAAGCAAACGTGTGATTCGTCTTGCTCGTCCTAATGCAGCCATCAGTCCTGCTCAAGCCAATGCCGCTCAAACAAGCTTGCCAGCAACACCTGCGAGCAACAGCCAGCCGACTAATGCGCAAACAACTAACATGCAACTAAGCGGCACTCTGCAAAACAACGCATCTGTTAGCACTGCTCAACCTCAAACACCGCAAATGATGTCGCCTGCTGCTGCACCTGTCATGAACGGCACTACTCGTGTCTATGAGCCTGGTCCAATGACAGCTACTGGTATCGACTTGCGTAGCGGACAACTTTCGAACATTCCTACACCGCAAGTACAACTATCAGACATGAGCTTTGTCAAAACCGTACTGATTCCACAACAAAAAGGGCTAGGTACTGATAAGCTTGATGTCAGCTTATTAGATGACTTCATCGCTGATGTATCCCCTAACGCGCGCCACTATCCACCAAACTTCCCTAACCGCACACAGCGTCATTACACGCGTGAAAAAATCAAAGTATTGGCTGATTGGATCGAGCCATATGCCAAGTCGCCAGACGCGTCTTTTGATGTATTGCTTCGTGCCGCTAAGCTAAACGGCATGGGTCGTAACCTAGACTTAGGTTCAGACTACACAGTACGTGGTGGTCAATATGTCGATCGCGCTATCAAGCTGCAACCTGATAGTGGTGAGGCTAACTTCCTATACGGCATGATGCTATCAGAAGGTGGCGGCTTCAAAGAAGGTCAAAAGTATCTAGATCGAGCTGTTGCTTTAGGCTATACCGAAGCAGAACAAAGCTTAGCACAGTCAGATCTACTCAGTGACCGCCGTGCTAATGCGTTAGAGCGCCTACGTCGTCTTGAAGGGCAATACCCTAACAATACTGTTATTCCTCAACAAATCAAACTTGTTGAAGAAGGCAAATTCTACATTTGGGATATCCCTGCCCCTGATATTAGCGTAAAACCAGGTGCTTAGAAATTATGTACTTATTGAGATTAGCTATTTAGGGTTTGATTCATAAGATATTTGTTTAATAAGACTTTCACTAGGTCAAATATCTAATAAATAATCTAAGCTTTAAATACCAAGCGCTTTTGTTTTATATCTATAAGACAAAAGCGCTTTTTTTCGACTAGTAGAAACCCTTTCGTTTTAAAACATGCTTTTGTAGAACTGCAAATGAATAGTCTAACGCCAAAAGTTGCGCTACACTCATTATCAATTGCTACTTTCATTACTCGTACTCTCATAACCATCGTTTATTGGACTGACTTATGACTTTCGCTGGCTTTGGCAAACAGACAATAATGCATACTAATAAAAAAACTCTGCCCATTACTTCATTTATGCTTTTGGCGGCAGCAGTATTGCTACCAGCATGTAGTACAGTGACGGTAGATAAACAAGCCTCGGCCAAGACCATCTCAGCGCAGCGCGGCAATATCGTCACTGACAATGCGCTAAGCAGCGACACAGCATCTGCTTTATTATCAGCAGGACTGAATGAGCAAGCCTGTATGCAGCAATTTGACTTATGCTTGACTCAGCTCTCTGACAGTATGCTTAACAAGCACTATCGGCCTGCTTTGGCCATTTTTGCAGAGCTGCACTATGCAAAAGCGCGTCAACTATCTGACTCAAAAAACTGTCGTAATGCACTTGCACGCCCGCCACTTGATCCGTATTACGCCAATGCGCCTTTAAGTGATGATGACGCCAAAACGCAGCAAAAAGAGACTGACCTGTGTTTAACCGATTATCAAGCAAGGTTGTTTGATGCCGTCAAATACAGCTATACCTATCTGTTTTATGACAGCTTGACCCATGACTTTGAAGGTACAGAGCAAAATACCAATAGCCATCGTGCGCAAAACCGTATTCCGAATGACAATGATATCCAAACCCAAGATATTTATAACGCTGCTAGCAATGACGTTATTACTCAAATTTATCAATCGACTGAAAACGCCAATAAATTGATGGGTGATACGACAGTAGAGTATTTGCCAATAACCTCTACCAAGCGTGACAACACGGATGAAGCAGCGATTGCCAATCGATCTCCACTAAAGAGCAAAGCAACAGACCAAGTCAAAGTCATGAAAGTGACAGTAGATAACTATAACCTCGATATTTATTTGCCCAACGAAAACAACTATCTGCAAAACGCTCATAAACAAACTTCCGCTTTGGCAGACTTATCATCCACTTATGAGCTACGGCTCTCCGGTCTCAATTCCGTGAGCAAACGCCCTGGTTTGGGCATCAGTTTGGTGGCGTCATTGGATGATCGCTATACCACCACAATCCGTCAGTTACTGGTCGCCTCCTTATCTGGTCGACTAACAAATGAAGATAAAAACACCGACGACAGCGAGCCAAGCTCACGTATTTATCCGACGGGACATCTTTTACTAACTGGATTGATTAAGCCAGATGGCAATAGCGTATTAGATGCGCTGAGCAGTCGTAAGCTTGATATTCATTTATACAATCCGTACCAAACTGAATCCGTCAATATCCTCAATGATAATTACCCACTGGCAGCCAACTTTTCGGCAGGATATGGCTTATGGTTATCAGAAAACCAGTTAGATGGTGTAGGTTATTTAAACTTGATTACTCGCCAACCAGATGCTCAGCTGCCCAAACTCTTCATGCTTGAGCCTTATGATCCTGATAAACGCGTGTTGGTTATGTTGCACGGGCTAGCCTCTAGTCCAGCTACTTGGGTCAATCTGACCAACGATATTCTTAATGATGACAAGCTGCGTGATAATTACCAAGTTTGGCAAATATTCTATCCAACCAATCTGCCTATTTTAGAAAATCGTTATCAGATTCAGCAGTTAATTAACAGCACCTACCAGCAGACTGATCCCAATGGACAAAATCGTGCCAGTCAAAACAGTGTGATTATAAGTCATAGTATGGGTGCCATTATCGCTCGTATGATGCTATCTGATGAAAATTTAATCGATGATTTAGATAAGCTCAATGATAAAGACATCCTCTCTAGCAATGAAAAGCAGCAAATCCGTAACGCGCTCAAGACTTCTTTTGGCGAAGATGAATTAAAGGAACGATTTGAGCTACAGGCATTGCCACAAGTAGACACCGCTGTGTTTCTATCTGCACCTTTCCGTGGTACCGATTATGCAGATCGTTGGTTTACCCGTGCACTACGCCGCATCGTTTACTTACCCGTAGGTCTGGTCAAGACATTCACTGATAACTTAGCGACTATTGCAACACAAGGCGATTTGGCACAAAACCCACTGGGCGCGTTATATTTGCAGAACGGTGCCAGCCAGTTAAGTGACAAGTCTTCTTTTATAGAGTTAACCAAAGACATCACTATGAATGAGCGTATTACTTACCATTCAATCATTGCCAACAATGATGCCGATATCACTAAAGGACTAGCACAAACGCAACCAAATGGTGCCAAAATTGACTTGTCACAAGCGGTAGAAGACAACTCTGGAAATGAAACAGCGAGCGTTGATGTGAGTGACAATACTGAGACATCACAGCTACCACCCGAGCCGCTTGTTGCCGCTGTGACAGTCAATGATGATATCAGTCAAGCACTGACCGAGCGTTTGTCAGATGGTATCGTTCCTTATAACAGTGCCCATCTCGATGGTGCTGCGTCTGAGACAATTATTAATGGCGGTCATAGTATTCAGACCAATCCACAAACCATTTTAACCTTGCGGCGCATTCTGCATAAGCAGTTACAAGAATGATGTGTGTTTTTGTTATTGGTAAGTATTTTAATAAATAATATACCAAGAAAAAACATAAACAGATGTTTTCTTAAGAAAAGTACATTTTTTAAGTTATTGTTATTTATAAGGTTAATTTTATTTTCAAGGGTTGGTTAGTAGAATTTTCATGACTAGTAGGTATGCCGCCACCTAATCGAACGGGTTGCGGGTTCATCTAGGGAAGCGCATAATATATGGATAGCACATGACTGTAATATACCCCACTCTCAACTTCGAAAGTGATTGAAAAAAGAAGAGCACCTCACTAATCT
>NZ_VZIZ01000033.1 GCF_009812035.1 Psychrobacter nivimaris
TAATATCTATTTAGCAGCGACGATTATCCATTTACGGTAATTGTCAACACACCCTAGTTCTTTGCGAGACTTTTTAAGATTGGCCTTGCAAGCAGATATACCATTATTATCGATATGTTTACGTTGTTTATTGAGCAACCAAAGATGGTTTAAGGTCACATTTATGGACACACCCTCCAACCAATCCACCAATAACCAGCGCTATTTCACAGTGTGGCGTTGGCATTTTTATGCAGGTATCTTTGTTGCTCCCTTTTTAGTTGTCTTGGCGATAACGGCGCTCGGTATGCTGTTTATGTCTAACACAGCAGGACGTGATAACGACCGCTTAACGGTTATCGTGCCAGAGTCTGCGGTTCAAGCACCTGTCTCTACTCAAGCAAAGAACGCGCTGAGCACTTTGCCTGATAGCACACTGGTTAAATATATCGCCCCTCGTGATACTGATACGGTGGCTTTGTTTCAGATCAAGTCAGCAGATCACGATAATATGGTGGCAGTGAACCCTTACACAGCCGACATCGTTGCTAGTCGTCCTGCCAATAGCAATCTGTACTATACCTTTGACAGTATTCATAGTGATTTGCTATTGGGTAAATTTGGTGATTATCTGTTAGAGACGGCGGCATCATTAACCATTTTAATGATTTTGTCTGGTTGGTATCTGTGGTGGCAAAAACGTAAATCAGTCAAAGCGATGTTGATACCTAGTGAAAGGGTAACCAATAAGAAAAAGCGCTCTTTTATCCGTACGATTCATGCGACATTGGGTAGTTGGATATCTGTGCTGCTACTGTTTTTCTGTATATCAGGTATGGCATGGGCAGGTGTATGGGGCGAAAGAGTGGTGCAAGCATGGAGCCAGTTTCCTGCGGGTAAGTGGGGCGTTGCACCTGTTCCTGTATCGATTGATCACAGTCAACACGCTGCTATGCAAGAGTCTACACCAGCGCCGCATGTACATGGTGCGGCAGCGTCTGAAGCGCATACTGAAGCACCCACGCATGGCAGTGCTCTAAACTCAGGCGACACCAAAGAAGTTCCTTGGGTGCTTGAGCTTACGCCAATGCCTGTGTCAGGCACGACCATGGGTAAAGATGGTATCGCCTCTAATGTACCCATTATGATTGATACAGTGGATCGCTACGCTCGTGAAATCGGTTTTGTAGGGCGTTATCAATTGAACCTGCCCCAAGGTAGTACAGGCGTCTGGACCATTAGCCAAGATTCAATGAGCTATGATATGAAAAGTCCGATAGCAGATCGTACGGTACATATCGACCGTTATTCGGGTAACGTTTTGGCTGATATTCATTTTGATGACTATAATGCGTTTGGTAAATTCATGGCGGCTGGTATCGCGCTGCATATGGGCACGCTCGGATGGTGGAGCGTACTGGCTAATGTACTATTTTGCCTAGCGGTAATCGCTATTTGTGTCAGTGGCTATATCATGTGGTGGCAGCGTCGTCCTCGTCAGGCGAGTAATAACGTAGGATTAAACCCACCAGCTCGCGGCTTAAATGTTTCCGTCTGGTGGCCGCTTGCTATTCCATTATTAGTTGTGGCTATCATATTCCCGACTGCTATTATCGCGATTATAGCTATCGCGCTATTAGACTTCTTGGTGATTTCTCGAGTTGGGTTTTTACAGAAATGGTTAAAATAAGCGAACGGTGAGATATCGTTGTTCTTGATATAGCAAAGGAGCGCCTTATAGTAAGGCGCTCCTTTTTTCGCTTAAAAATTGCTGATTTTAAGAATGGATTATTTCAAAAAATGCTCAGATTAACTGCTACTTAGCTTAAAGTTGATCAAACGTTTTATGGGATTGAAATAGCTCGGTCCATGCTAGTAGTTAAAGCATTGCTTACTTGAGCATAGCAATAGCATCTTTGCTGGCACGCTGTCGCTCTTCGGCATTTAGCTCAATGAGACGGCCTTCTTTCATCAGTAATAATCGATCAGCATGCTCAAAATAACCGTCATCATGACTGATGATAAACAGTGTCTTACCCATGGCTTTTAGCTCAGGGATGAGCGTTTGGTAAAACACGCGGCGAAAAGCAGGGTCTTGGTCGGCTGCCCACTCATCGAGCAGTAATATGTCCTTTTGTTCGGCGACGGCGATTAGCATGGCCAAGCGTTTCCTCTGACCTTGCGACAACTTATCTGTAGAGAGTTTATGGTCAGACACACTTACTTTTTCTTGTAGATTGAGCTTATGCAGCCAGTCAGACACTAGGTCAGCATCAGGCTCATTGCCTTGAATTCCAATCAGTTGCTTAAATAGATGCTGGTCGCTAAAAATCGCAGAAAACAGCTGTCTAAAATCGGCATTGTTCTCTGAATTAACGCGTTGTCCATCGACTTGTACCGTTCCTGTAGTAGGAGTAAAGATACCAGTAATGATTTTGGCAAGAGTTGATTTACCGCTACCATTCGCACCGATTAAGAAAACCACGTCACCTCGTTGCAAGGTTAAATTGACGGACTTTAAGATATTATTGTCAGGGTTCTGATTGTTATCACTGTTATCGCTATTTTGAGCATTATCATTAACCGCTGTGTCTGGTGCATGACTACTATTACTACTGCCTACATAGCGATAATTGATATTATTTAGAGTTATGGACTGCCAGTCCTGTGCAACAGTATCTGTCGCAAAGCTCGGCTGATGCTCGGCCAATTCTAAAGACTGTATCTTTTCTAGCGCAACTTGGGCGGTCTGCAATGTTGGGTAAGCGCCAACCGCATGTAGGAGCGGCGACTGCATAAACAAAATCGTCAAAGAAAAAGTAGTAGCAACCCCCATTGGTATATCAAGATAATTAGCCACTGCAAACACGATACCAATCGATGCAAACATCATAATATTGGACCAGTTCACCGCTGATAAATGAAAAGTATCAGACTTGGTTACGGTCTTCTCGTACGATTTGGCATGAGCCAAGAAGTCATCTGTATACAGTTTTTCTGCTCGGTGTTGGTTAAGTGCTAGCTCTTTGCGACCTTCTATTATCGATTGATAATCCTGATATAACGCGTCATTAATCTCTCTCAACTCGGTCAAATGCGTATAGACATGCTTGACCAATATGGTACTGATCCAAATCGTCATCACAATCCAAAACATGACAATAAACAATAATGGCAACGACAACCAGCCCAAATATAGCCCAACGCCAACAGACAAAATAATACCCTGTACCAGCTCTGGCATACGGACAAAAGCAACGGTAATCGATTGAATGTCTGAGGATAAGCTGGCAAGTAAGCGTGCACTACCCAAATGGTCTATCTGAGGAACGGGAGTATCGATGATTTGTTTGACCAATTTGGTTCTAAGCTCATAGACAAATCGATGCCCCAATCGCGTTAAGGCATATTGCGACAAAAATGTCGTTACTAGCAGTAACAACACCAGCAGTGAAAACTGCGCCAAACTTAACCAAGATAAAGTATCAAATACTGGCTGACTGATAAAAGTATGATTGATATAGGCAATAATACCCACACTGACAGCAGCATTGATCAGATTTAGCAGAATGACTTTGAGAAAAGGCAGACGATAATTCGCCCAAATCATATGATATAAAGAAGCGGTCGTACGAGAGGAAGCTGTGGTATGAGAAGACGCTGTGGTACGAGAAGACATAGTAACTCAGTAATAAAATAAATTTTTGATAGCAGAAAAGGGAGTAGGTCGCGCCTAATCCCTTTTATAGAACCTAAGAAAGCCTACTAATAAAGCTTAAAAATCGAACGTTGCTGATACTTTTAAGGCCGTTGGTTCACCTGCATTTAGATAGCCTGAAGCTGCATAACCGCCCACTGACTGCCAGTAGTCTTCACCTGTGACATTGGTTACCATGCCTTTTAGAGTAACGTCTTGTCCTGCCAACATAGTGCGATAGCGTGCACCAAGGTCTAAGGTAGTATAACCATCAACCTTTAAGGTATTGGCATTATCCGAATAACGAGAGCCTGTGTGGATAATATCACCCGTCAATGTCAGTCCTTCAACGGCGGCTAAATCATACTCTAGGTTGACATTGCTCTGTAAGGTAGGCACACCAATCACTCGATTGCCATCTAATGCACTATCACCAGTGTCTTTTTGCTTAGCATTTAAATAGGTAACACCAGCATTGAGGCGCATGTTTTCACTTGGGCTACCAAAGACAGTCAACTCCATACCTTGATGGCGGTTTTCTCCAGCCGCAGTAAACGTATTTGAGTTATTGATATAAGCATGTGGTTCATCAGTTCGGAAGACAGCGAGACTACTGCCAATCATGCCATTGTCGTATTTCACACCCAGTTCAGTTTGCTCACTCACGTACGGATCTAGATTTTGACCACCATTAGTGACAGCCTCATGATCGTTAGTTAGAGGCGCTCTTTTTCCTGGTGCTAGACTTTCGATATAATTACCATATACAGACCAGTCCATCGTTGGCTGATAAACGATACCGACGCTTGGTGTCCATGCGCTTTCATCATAGCTAGCTGTTTTGGCTTGGGTATTATAGTCATAGCTGGTTGTTTTGATATTTTGATGACGCACGCCTAATGTGGTTTTTAATTTGTCATTAAATAGAGAAAAAGTATCTGCTAGGGCAAAGCTTTGCAATTTTTTCTCGTTAGTGAGTGTTGGGTTATTCGCGTTACCGACGAAAACAGCAGTATCTGACCAGCTGTTATCACGATATTTAATGGGGCGATATAAATTATTGGGACGAGCACCCTCAAAAGCATACGCACCTTTTTCTTCTTGATCATAAAGATCGGTTGCAATCACCCAATCATGATCAATCTTCCCCGTTTGCCATTGCCCACGCAGACCAAGCTCGGCACTTTGTACTTTATCTTCTCGAGTATTGTCAAAACGGGCGGTAGTACCAGCACCATTAGTATTGGTTACAGTAAGGTCTGATAATGAATTGTCTTCATCACCACGTCGCATGCCGTAAGCACCATAAGCGGTAATGTTATCAGTAAAATCATATTCTCCTCGAATGGTACCAAAGACATCCTCTTCATCGGAGTAGGTCCAAGGTTGCGCCCAATTTTTTGAGCCGTCTGGAGCATTTGATACACTAGACACCCCACCAAGATTGACACTAGGACGAGTCTCTGACAGCTTATTGTCTTGCCAGCCCAAATCGGCCGATAGGCGATACTGATCCCCTCTATAGTCTAAACCAAGGGCAGCCAAACCCAAAGTCGATGACTCATCGTCGATAGCGCTGTCACCATCTTGATAAGCAGCATTAAAACGAACGCCAAACGCATCATCGCTACCAAAGCGATCACTGACATCTACTGCGACCTTACCTTGGTCGCCTTGACCATAGCCAACCGTTAGCTGACGTAGCGGCTCATTATCCGCTCTTTTGGGTAATAAGTTAATCGTACCGCCTGCGTTACCGCCACTCGGTGCCGCACCATTCAACATTGCTGAGGCACCGCGCTGAACCTCGACGCGCTCGAACAATTCAGTTGCAATGTACTGTCTTGGTAAGATGCCGTATAGACCGTTGTACATGGTGTCATCTGATGTGGTGATAAAGCCACGCATGAAATAGGCTTCTTGAAAGTTACCAAAACCTCTTGCTACACGAACAGTAGGGTCCTTTTTGAGTAGATCGCCCACACTTTGCGCTTGCTGATTGGCGATATATTCATTGGTGTATGAGGTGGTAGAGAACGGCGTGTCCATGATGTCTTGATTGCCCAAGAGTCCGACGCGGCTGCCTGTCGCCACCTGTCCACCTTCATATGCGCTGGGTAACCCATCTGCTGACGCATCAGCACTGCTGGTGACTACGATAGTATCAAGTACCACGTTAGGAGTGGTTTGAGCATCTACATCATCTACTTGTGCCCATGCCGATTGACTCGTTGCTAATACGATGACAGAAGTAGATAGACAGGTTGAGTATAGTGTCTTTAGAGAGGGTGATTTCGTCGATACCAATCGCGAGGGTATAGATGCTAATCGTAGAGAAGAACCAGATACATTCGAAAGATTAAATAACGCAGCAGATAAGCGAGATAGTTGCATGAATATTTCCAGCATGTAAGTTAAATGCTTATTATAATGATAATCATTATTATTACAATGGTTTGCTGAACCTATTTCTACTATATCATATTTGAGTAAATTAGAGAGATCGCTTTATGTTTCGATAATAGGATAGCCTGCAACTAGGACAGTATTTTTATACTGAGCGAAGTTAGGTTTGTTTTGAACCAAAAAGGGAGTGTTAATCAGCGTTTGGTTTACCTTTTATAAGCAGTCTATTTGAGCGCTTCGTTCATTTGAGCCAGCTAATGTACCAATGTATGCTATTGTATTATCACTGGTATGGAGTACGTTGGTATCGCTTACCAGAGATGCAGTCAAACGGAATTGACTGATTTATATAATTGAAATGGATTTTTAAGGTGGCGCTTATGTATGCAGTAATTGGAGCAGGTCCAATGGGGCTCGCTGCAGCCCGAAATTTGCAAAAACTCAATATTCCTTTTGTCGGCTTTGAGCTACATACAGATGTAGGGGGCCTATGGGATATCGACAATCCGCACAGTACCATGTATGAAAGTGCCCATTTGATTTCGTCCAAGCGTATGACGGAGTTCAAAGAGTTTCCTATGAGTGACTCAGTCGCGGCGTATCCTCATCATACCCAGCTTCGTCAGTACTTCCGCGACTTTTCAGATACGTTCAATCTAAAATCATGTTATGAATTCTCCACGCGTGTGGTCAGCATGGTGCCTGAAGGGGATGGCTGGCGTTTAGTTAGTGAGTGCAATGGTCAAAAGCAATCGCGGCTGTTTGAAGGTGTGCTTATGGCAAATGGCACTTTACATACCCCAAATATACCAAGTCTGCCAGGTACGTTTGCAGGCAGGTTAATGCATTCCTCTGAATATCGTCGCCCGTCAGTGTTTAAAGACAAACGTGTGTTGATCGTTGGCTGTGGCAATTCTGGTGCTGATATCGCTGTTGACGCGGTGCATCATGCTAAATTGGTGGATATCAGTCTGCGCCGCGGCTATTACTTTCTTCCCAAATTTATCAAGGGTCAGCCAATTGACACACTAGGCGGAAAACTAAAGTTGCCGCGTCCAGTTAAGCAGCGTATGGATGCGGCGATGATTCGTATGGTTATCGGAAAACCTTCTGATTATGGACTGCCAAACCCAAGCTATCGCATGTACGAATCACACCCTGTGGTCAATTCATTGGTATTACATCATTTGGGTCATGGCGATATTAAAGCGCGTCGTGATATTCGCCGCATCGATGGTCGTACGGTGACTTTTAGTGATGGTGAAAGTCATGATTATGATTTGATTCTTATGGCGACTGGGTATTTACTAGACTATCCATTTATTGAGCGCGCCCAGCTCAATTGGCCTGCCAATCAAGATGCGCCGCAGCTTTATATGAATGTCTTTCATCCTGAGCATGATAATTTATTTATGATGGGTATGGTTGAAGCAGCAGGGTTAGGTTGGGAGGGTCGAAATCAACAAGCGCGGCTTGTCGCACTATATATTCAGCAGCGTCAGCAAAATACAGCAGCCGTTAAACAGTTTAATAAAGTGAAGCGTAAGCGAGCTGGCAAGACACTTGATGGTGGCTATGATTATATTAAGCTTGCGCGTATGGCATATTACGTGAACAAAGATGAATACTTAGAGACACTGTCCAAGCATATCGCCGAGCTCGAAACAGAACAGCCTGTATTGGCATCAGAGGTATGATAGCGGCAGTGGCGTTTGAGCCACGAAGCTTGATTCTGCTTAATCTGATCTTGGCACTGATGATGTTCGGCGTGTCATTGAGCTTACGTCTCGAAGATTTTAAGCGTGTCGTTTTATTTCCTATTGCGCCGATAGCAGGTCTGTTCGCTCAGTTCTTTCTACTGCCCCTAGCCACGTGTCTGTTTACGTGGGCGTTGAATATCGATCCTGAGTTGGCGCTAGGAATGATTTTGGTCGCGTCTTGTCCAGGTGGTAGTTTTTCTAACATTATGATTTGGCTGGCACGCGGTAATGTCGCGGTGTCAGTCAGTATGACTGCAGTATCAAGTCTCGCTGCGGCTATATTAACACCAGTCAATTTTGCCTTTTATGGTTGGCTTAACCCATACACACGTGAGTATCTGACAAAGATAACGATTGAGCCTAGCAGTATTCTGATACTGGTTCTATTAGTGTTAGCGTTACCTTTAGTGCTAGGGATGGTAACGGGGCGACGCTTGCCTGATCTGGTCGTACGTATCCAAAAACCGCTACGTATTTTCTCCTTGCTCGTGCTGATGGCTTTTGTGGCGATCGCTTTTTCTAGCAATTTCGCGCTATTTTTAGAGCGTTTTCATAGCTTCTTTTGGTTGGTTGTTGGCCATAATTTATTGGCGTTTTCGTTAGATTATGGCATGGGGCTAGTGCTCAAGTTGCCAGTCGCGGATCGGCGCGCGGTGACTTTAGAAGTAGGAATACAAAACTCAGGGCTAGGACTGGTTATTTTATTTACTTTTTTCCCAGAGGCAGGTGGCATGATGCTGATCACGGCATTCTGGGGCGTATGGCATTTGGTGTCAGGACTGACACTTTCACAAATTTGGGCACGGATACCCTATGAATAAAAGCGCAATTAATAAACGCATAGTGAACAAAAGCATAATGAATAAACGCATATTAATCACTGGTGCAGCAGGTTACATCGGCCATCAGTTGGGCAATCGTCTGGCTGATCATTATCATGTAGTCGGCACAGATATTCGCAAGCGCGATGATCTAGACTTTCCAATTCACGTATTAGATGTGCGTGATGAGGGTTTGGCAACGTTACTAAAAGAAGAGGGCATCACTCATGTTGTGCATCTCGCTTCTATCTTGCAAGCGTCAAAAGATCGTGCTCGTGACTATGATATCGATGTTAATGGCACGCGTAACGTACTTGATTGCTGCATCAAAGCAAATATTGCACATATAACGCTCACCAGCTCGGGTGCTGCCTACGGTTATCACGCTGACAATCCTGAATGGATTGATGAGCAAGATGCCCTACGTGGTAATCCTGAGTTTGCTTACTCAGATCACAAAAGGCAGGTCGAGGAAATGCTTGCAGATTTTCGCGAGCAGCATCCACAATTACAGCAGCTGATCTTTCGACCTGGCACCGTACTAGGCGCTGATACACGCAATCAAATTACCAGTCTGTTTATGGCACCGCGTGTGCTTGCGCTCAAAGACAGTGAGTCGCCCTTTGTGTTCATTTGGGATCAAGACGTGATCGGCGCTATGGAAATAGGTATTCGCGAGGATAAAACTGGCATCTACAACATGGCAGGCGATGGCGCACTGACGATGAGGGATATCGCAAACCGACTTAATAAACCGTTATTGACCCTGCCAGTGGGTTTGGTTAAAGCTGGCTTACAGGTGGCAAAGTGGAGCGGTAAGCCAACAGGGCCAGAGCAGGTTAATTTTTTGCGTTATCGCCCAGTACTGAGTAACAGGCGACTCAAAGAAGAGTTTGGTTACTCTTTGGCAAAAACGTCTGCCGAAACCTTCGAGTACTTCATCGAATGTAATGGATTGCGTAAACCTTGATAGGGAGATAATCATCGATGCCATCAATATCATCAATAAATGTTACTTTAATCACTGGTGCTGCATCAGGACTTGGTTGGGCGATGGCACGGTACTGGTATGCCGCTGGGCATCACTTAGTACTCGCTGATATAGATGAGCAAGCGCTGATCGCCCGCGCTCGTGAGTTAGAGGACTCTGCTAGAGTCATGACAGTCGTCACTGATATCACTCAAATTGATGATATTGCTGCCCTTATTGAGCAAGTTAGCGAGCGCTTTGGCCGTCTTGATTTATTGGTGAATAATGCTGGGATTACCCATCGATCACCAGCACATCAGACTGATCCTGCGGTGTTCCGCAAAGTTATGGCGGTAGATTGGCAAGGAGCAGTGGAGCTGACTATGGCTGCGCTACCGATGCTAAGAGAATCTAAAGGTCAAATTATCTGTATCGGCTCAATGGCTGGTTGGATGCCAGTTCCTGGACGGGCAGCGTATTGTGCGGCAAAAGGTGCGCTGACCCAGTTCTTTGAAGTATTGCGCTTGGAACTAGAGTCTGAGGGTATACATATTCTTATGGTCTATCCCAGCTTTCTTGATACACCTATCGAGAACCACGCGCTCGGCCGTGATGGCAGTATCGCAAAGCATCCACGCTCAATGATCGGTAATATGCGTAGTGCTGAGTGGATGGCCGAACAGATCGATCAAGGTTTGCAGCGGCGCAAACGTTGGATATTGCCGGACCCTACCTCACGCTTTGGCAGTTTACTGTGGCGTATTGCACCAGCTTTATACTTGCGTCAGGTGCGTAAACGTTTTGGAAATGAGTTGCGGTAGACTACGTTAAGTGAGAACCTAGAAGAGAGGCTAGCGGTTCATGCAAATTACCGATAGTGCTATGCTAAAAATACTATGCTGAAGAGCGCTATATTTGAAGGTGCTTTATTAGAAAATTCACATTTAAAAGTCTCTATGTTGAAAGACTCTGTATTAGAAGGTGCTTTATTAGAAAATACTATGCTAGAAACAATAATCTAGCATAGTATTTTAACTCATAGCGTTTTAGCTTTACTAACTAGTTCAATATCACCTAGTTCAGTATTACCTTACTGAGCATTACCTTTCTCGGTACTAATGATTTCTAATTGGTTTACCAAGCTCTACGGTCTCTTCAGTCTCAATGACGGTAGGATTTTTCGCTTCTTGACGTTTATCCCACCAAGCGAAGATATTGGCCAATATAGAGCCAGAAACAGAGTGCCAAATACAAGCGACGGCGGCAGCGATGGCAGATTCTGCATTACCAGGGAAAAACTTAGTGCTTAAGCCCGTGGCCAGACCTGCATTTTGTACGCCAACCTCAATAGATATGGTGCGTTTTTTGGGTTTGCTCATACCAAATAAGGTCCCTGAGTAGTAGCCCAATACATAGCCGACGATATTGTGCACGGCAATGGCTAAAATGACAACTAGCCCTGACTGCAAGAACTGATCGCCAAATACAGCGGCAACGCCACCGACGATAGCAGCAAAAGCTAATACAGCTACGCCTGGCATCACCGCACGTACGTCATTAAACCAGTGTTTGTTTTGGAATAGTATGTTTAACATAGAGCCGATAGCGACTGGCAACAATGTCACTAGTAGCATAAAGCGGAACATACCCCAGCCATCCATCTCTACAGATTGACCAACCAAATAATTGAGCCAAAGTGGCGTCACTAACGGTGCAATGATGGTTGATACGGTGGTCATACCTACCGAAAACGCCACATCACCTTTGGCAAGGTAGCTCATAATGTTTGAAGACACACCACCAGGACAAGTACCAACCAATACTAGACCCAGTGTCAACCCAGGCGATAAGTCAAACAATCTAGCCACGCTGATCGCTAAAATCGGCATAATGGTATATTGGATAATTGAACCGATAAAAATATCAAGCGGGCGCTGGGCCAACACCTTATAGTCTTCTTTACCTAGTGTCATACCCATTGCGAGCATAATGACACCCAGAACGATGACTTGGGTATCACCTGTCACCCAAGAAAAAGTCGCAGGCTCTATAAATGTCACTGCGGCTGCTAAAATAATAACCAATGCCGTAAATCGACTCAACTGCTGACTTATCATCCTCAAAAACTGCATTTCTCAAATCCTTCTAAGTCCGGAAAATAGTCAAGTATAAGTTCAAAACCACTGTATTTCCAATGGGTTTGGGCAGTTTTTAGCCAACAATAAGTTGCTATTATGACAACTTTAACTATGATTATATTGCCAAAGTTTTTTGAAATGTTTATTCAATAGTCAAATGAGGTACTAGGTGTTGCAAACTCCATCAAATTTAAATCGATTCAAACACCTAGGTCTTGCGTTATCGATATTTTATTTGCTTTATAATTTGACGACTGTTTATAGCGTATCTTTGTACACACTCTACCCATCGCAAATTTATAATCTCGCCACACCGTTTGACAGTATGATTCCTTTCATTCCAGCTATGATTGTTCCTTATAGCTGGTCATTGATTTTATTTGTGGCTAGTTTTTTCTTAGTGCGGACGTCTACACAATTATCTTTATTGAGCTATCGCTTGATTCTGACGACCATCTTTGCCTGTTTAATTTTCTATCTCTATCCCGCTCGTTTCTCATTCAATCGATCGATACCTGATGATTGGACGCAGTTTGGTTATCAGTTTTTGCAGTTGGTGGACAAGCCATTCAATCAGTTGCCATCATTGCATGTCAGCTATGCCATGTTGCTTGGCGTATCCTTATGGGATGTTGTAGCGTCTAAAAAGAGATGGATTTCAGCGGCTTATCGATTGTTGCTGACTGGCATATGTACATTGATTACCCTGTCGACAGTGTTGACGTATCAACATCATTTGCTAGATATGTTCGGCGGGGTAGTATTGGCAGTGTTGGTGCTGATACTCTCAAATCGAATCCGAAATGCATTGGTAATCAAGCATCTGACACTGGGGGTAATAGGGTTTTTGTTGATAGCGATAGCAGGGTTTTACTTTGCTAATATGAGTATGATAGCGTCTGAAGTTGTAGAAGATTTAGCCATTATGATTGCTTCATATTGGTTAATCAGCTTTACGATGTTGGCTGGTGTCTATCAACAGGTCAAGCCAATACGAGATATACGCTGGTTTCAAAAATCCAGTAGCGGTCGACTGACCTTACATACTTGGATTAAGTTTGCACCAATCATTATTATTTACAATGGCATGTCGTTGTTTGGACAGTGGTATTTCAAAATTTTCTCCAAAAGTCAAAAGTATTCACTCACGCCATATGCTATTAATGACAAGGTCAATGTTGTTGCTTCACCTCGATTGATGCAGACGGATCTAAGTAGTCATTTAACGTATTGGTTGTTTGGTTCTAGTTTATTAGAGTTGCGAAGTTCGTTAGAAAGCAATCGGCCTGCAGTTTGCCATCAGATAATTGTTGTTGATTTGGCTGCTGAGATATCTAGCCATGCCCATAATCTTGAAATAGCCGCTAACGGCATTATGAATACGACAGTTCATTATTTGTATTTGCCTTTGTTGGATTTGCAGCCATTAAATGACGTATTGCTCCAAGACTATATTGATCTATTTCAACAAATTGAAGCGTTGATACAATCGGTAGAGACACAAGCGATAACCGCTAATAATGAGAGTTGGGTAGAGGGTAATCAGGTAGAAGATAGTCAGGTAAAGGGTGGCCTCATCACACTTATCAATTTCCATTGCGTGATGGGTCTGTCGCGTAGCATCGGTGTACAGGTTCTATATTTATTATATTGTGGTACGCTAACTGTCTATAACTATCAATCGTGGATTGAGCAGCATTATCCGCACGCGCACCTGAAAGATACTTATCTACCACAGTCATTAGTAGAAACTATGGCCAATTATAAGTCTGTCACCTATTAAACAGCGCCTTAATAACTATTAATGTCAGTAGGTTTCCGTCTGCTAATTCTTCTTTGTTTGCTTTTTACCTATTGCTTAATTCCTATTCAACTATGGAGGAATCTATGAACACCTCGTTGCCTCGCTTGTACTCTTTTCGTCGCTGTCCTTATGCTATGCGCGCTCGTCTCGGTCTAATGTTCGCCGAGTTACCACTAGAGCTACGAGAAATAACGTTAAAGAATAAGCCAGATCAGATGCTAGCGATTAGTCCAAAAGGCACGGTGCCAGTTTTACAGTTAGCGGATGGGACCGTCATTGAAGAGAGTGCAGAGATCATGATGTGGGCGCTTGAGCAAAACGATCCTCAAGGACTGCTAGATGAAAAGATTTCATCTGAGGCTAATGCACTGATAGCACAAAACGACAATGAGTTTAAGCAGTGGCTCGATCGCTACAAATATGCCGATCGTCACCCTGAGATGACTCAAATAGAATATCGACAAAAAGGTGAAATTTTTCTGCAGTATTTAGAAGCGTTATTGACTAAGAATACATATCTACTAGACAATAGCGTGACCGTTGCTGACATCGGTATCATGCCGTTTGTTCGTCAATTTGCCCATGTAGATCGTGATGTCTTTTATAGTTTGCCTTACCCCAAGCTACAGATGTGGCTACAACACTGGTTGGAAAACCCGTTATTTGTACAAGCCATGACTAAGTTTCAGCCATGGCAGGAAGGCGATGAGGTGGTGATTTTTCCTTGTTAATATCTGGTATTTGAAGTTATTTATATGATCACATGAGTGGTGAGTGGTAGGTAAAGTATAGATTTGAAAGAACGTAGGAGAATACACATTGTATACTTGTAGTGGTCAAATATTTTTAGACAGTACTTAAGAGGTTTTTGTTGAAATAAAGTCTCTTTTTCTCGCTCGGTGTTAAATACTCATTAAAGCTGTGTGGTCTCACAGTTTGATAATAGCCCCAGATATAGTCAGTGATAGCACTCTTAGCCTCAAAGATATCTTCATAACCACCCTTTGGCATCCATTCCGTTTTAAAGCTTCTAAAGAACCTCTCTGTAGGTGCATTGTCCCAACAGTTGCCTCGTCGGCTCATACTATGCGACATACCATTGCACTTGGCTACGCATTTAGCATACTCTTCACTGGTATAATGACTGCCTTGATCTGAATGAAACAGCACGCCTTTAGGCTCAAGTCTTATGTGATATGCCATTTTTAGTGCAGATGTGGTCAGCTGGGTATTCGGGCTATCTGACAAGGCAAAACCAACAATACGTCGAGCATATAAATCCATAACGATGGCTAAATAACACCATCCGGCTTTGATACGAATATAAGTAACATCACCTGTCCACACTTGGTTTGGTGCAGTGGGCGCAAACTGACGGTCTAGTATGTTTCCATAAGCTTTATGGAATTCTTCACAACGCCTGTACTTATGTGATTTTATCTGTCGACTAATCAACCCCATTTGTGCCATCAGTTTAACTGCTCTGTAGCGTGTGAGTTTAATGTCATGTTGATGCGTGACGATAGCAGATACCGTCCTTGCACCAGCCGAGCCATTTGACTGCTCAAATACTTCTCTGATTAAGGCTTTGAGCCTTATAAGTTCAATGTCTATAGACCTAGATTTAGTACTGTTGTAATAGCTGCTTCTAACAACCCCAATGCGTCATAGGAGCAACTACCAAACGGTTTTTGATGACGATGCCATTATTAAGGGTAAAAGGTTGAAATAAAGGGTGGTATTTTGATTTCATAAGAAAATTCTCCTAACAGTATATTGGGTAACTTGAGCTTATGTATCAGCTATCTTAAAATTTAATTAACTTGCCATTGGTTAAAATCTTCTAGCGTGGCTTGTAAAATTGCCTCTTTATCACAAATGGCTGTGCCTTCTGCTCGAATCAAGGTGCGTTTTTTAAAGCCCATTTTTGCAAACATCATATCCAAATAACGGTAAGCAAATTCCATTTGTTGGCATTCTTTATCCAATGAGAACATCGACCCACTAATTTGTAGAAACAACACGGCTCTATTATCGGTCAATAAGGGTTCAATTTTACCTGCCTCGCTGTACTGGAAAGTCTCTCGTGGCACCAACACCATATCCATATAATCTTTGAGTCGAGCAGGGATATTGTAGTTATACATCGGATAGATAATAACGATTTTTTGATGCGCTTTAAACTGCTGTAACATCGATTTCCGAGTGTCGGCGATAGCTTGCTCCGCCGCGCTCAAAGCCTCCCCTGCTTTTTTTATAAATGACCGTTAGGGTTGCCTCATCCAAGGTGGGTAAATCCATGTCATTTAATGGCAAATAGGTTGTGCTTTCAGCAAATTGCTGTTTGATTTGTTGTAGTAACTGAGCCGAAAATGACTCAGTATAGGCATTGATTGTGGTATCAATGACAAGCGTTTTCATGGTTTTATACCCCATTTTTATTGGTTTAATTTGGCTAACACATTTTCTGCTAAGTCTTGCAACGTTTCTTTGACAGGGCGTTTGGTAGGCTTTAAATTAATGGTGACATGAGATAAGCCTTGTTCTTTTTGCTCTTGCCAAAATTCCAGCAAACTATGTGACCCGCCTCGTAGATAAATATTGCGAGATAATTGAGCAGGCTCATTCGGATTCTCACTAAGTTCGACAAAATTGGCATAACCAAAAGGATGCCAAGCGTCATCTTGATTTAAATCTGCCAAGGTTTGCACAATATTTTTGGTATCTTTTGGGTTTACCCCATGCCAAATCCACGCATCGGCAGTATTAGCAAGCCAATCTAGTTCCTGTCTGGCACGACCAATAGCAACCATCGGTAAGCGTTGTTCAAGGATAGGGATAAAGCCAATATTGCCTGTTAAATCCCCATAATGTTGCCCTTTAAACTGCGGAAATTTTTGGGTGGTTAAGGCACGAATCATGTCCCAACTTTCTCGAAAACGCTCGGCACGATTGTCAAAGTTTTGCTGAAACACAGGGTATTCCACAGGTCTATCGCCACTCGACATCCCCAAAATAAAGCGATTATTGCTTAATACTGCTGTACTTGCTGAGGCTTTGGCGATATGAATGGGACTCCGCAAAGGTGCAACGATGCCTGCTGAACCTATCGCAATTCGTTGGGTTTTCGCAGTCAAATAGCCCATGGCAACCATGGGGTCAAATGCTTGTCCAACATCGCCAAAACTTGGGTCATAAAATGGCACATCTCGCAACCATAGTGCAGAAAATCCAAGCTGTTTCCCCAAAGTCTTCTAAGCTCGGAATCGGACTATTGGGATAGCCTTTAAACGGGGCAATCAATCCCAAGGTGAGTTTATCCGCTTGAAACACCTCACTAAATGCAGGGTGATTGGCAAGATGAGGGGGTAGTTGTTTTTGTTGCGGGGTTATATTTTCATTCGTCTCAGCGGTGTGAAATAATTGGCTATTGTCTTGTCCAAGAACAGAGAGGTTTGGTACAGCAGTTTGTGAGCTTGTGGTCATGGGAGTCACTCCGTTAAATTAAGCATTAAAAAATATAGCCCTAGTATAATGCTTTTATTTTTAATGATAATTGGGGTAAAATTAGAAACAGTTTTGCTTTTTTTGCAAAAATATGTTTATTCAAAAATACACTTAACTGCTAACAAACCCATGACCATCAATTACTTCTATGCCCTCACTATTTTTCACCATGTGGCGAATACTAATAGCTTTACTGCCACGGCAAGTCAGCTTGGGCTGGCGGTGTCGTCTGTCACTCGGCAAATTGATAACTTAGAACAATCCTTGCAAGTTAAGCTATTGAATCGCTCAACCAGACATTTGGATTTGACCCATGCAGGGATGCGTTATTTACAACAGACCGAGCCGATATTAGCTGAATTACAACAGGTAAATGAAGCGATTAAAGAGGAGCAAATTGAGCCACAAGGGCGATTGTGCCTTACTTTTCCCAGTGCCTATGGGATTGAAAAAATCGCCCCATTGCTTGCCGAATTTGCCCATTTATACCCAAAAATTGAATTGGAGCTATTTGCCAGTGATGAATTTGTAGATTTATTTAATGAGAAATATGATGTAGGGGTGCGGTTAGGGCGTGTGGAGGATGACCGCTTGGTAGCAAAATTTATTGCCTCTCAGCAACGGCTGTTATGTGCCAGTCCCGATTATCTACGATTGCATGGAACACCACAAATACCGTCACAATTAGCCGAGCATAATTGTTTGCCGTTTATGTATCAAGGCTATGCGTCAAAGTGGTATTTCCATCAAACGGGTAAAACGCAAAGTTTGCGGGTGACAGGGAATTTGATGGGTAATAATATAGAAATGCTGAAACAAGCCACGCTTGATGGACAAGGGATTAGCCATTTACCTAATTGGCTGATTGAGAAAGCGTTGCAGTCTGGGGCGTTGGTACAGGTGTTGTCTGATTGGCAAGTGACCCCGTCTTTGGCGACAGATGACGGGATTTATTTGGTGTATCCGCCCACTAGCCGTAATGTGGTAAAAATTGGCGTGTTGGTGAATTTTTTAGCACAGCGTTTGATAGGTTAAACTGTAGATGGTGATATTGTGAAAAGCAGTAGAATATTATGCGTATCTAATTTAGGAAAGGCTTTCTTCATCATACTATTCTGATTTAAGTAACTGAACAAATTTAAATTATAAAAAACCGTTCGTGGTGAGCTTGTCGAACCATAACGGTTTTCCTACTCTTCAACAGGCTCAGGGTGAACGGAAAACCATATATAATTTTGTTTCATTACTTACTAGAATAATAGCTTAATACTTTTGTTTGTGCGGTGTGTAGTGGTCATATCTTCTCTCCAGTCTTGGTGATAGTATAACCTTGTATCTACTGTCCTATTTCATTATGCCACTACAATGACACCTGCTGAGTACAGGCAGGTGGCTTAATTATTCTACGATGATGTTGTGTTAAGAATGGGGTATTTACAATGAGGTAATTCCGCTTATGGAACATTTAGCAGGCCTAACAAGACCATAAGTTGACCTCCCTGCGCTACACTTCAGCCGGTAAATTATGGCAGCGTTGATATCACTACCACTTGTCAAGTTGAATACACTGATGACTATCTAACTTTTAAGCCATAATTACTTTAGTTTGAATTAAAGTGAGTTAATGCATAGACTGAAGCAAGTAATGTCTTCAGTCTATGTTCGTAGTTCGATTACACTTATTCTATCGGAGACGGCTTACCATGCGGGCTTGAGCGTAGGTATTGTTTAGGCGCTTTGACCTTGGCACCAAGCTCTGCCGCTGCATGCCAAGGCCAATGCGGGTCATAAAGGATACCGCGTGCCAATGCGACCGCGTCCGCTTGCTGCTCAGTAATAATGCTTTGCGCTTGCTCGGCTTCAGTAATTAAGCCCACTGCGATGATGGGTATATTGACCGCTTCTTTTATCGCGGTTGCAAAAGGCACTTGAAAGTTCGCTTCCACAGGAATTTGCTGTTCAGGGCTAAGTCCTGCGGTGCTCACATGGATATAATCACAGCCTAATGCCTCTAAGGCTTTAGCCAGCTCGATCGTTTGCGTGAGATCCCAGCCGCCTTCAACCCAATCGGTTGCAGAAACACGCACACCCACAGGCTTTTCACTTGAAAACTCAGCCCGAACCGCTGTAAACACGTCAAGTAACAAGCGCATTCTGTTTTCAAGACTGCCGCCGTATTGATCATCACGCTTGTTAGAAAGCGGCGATAAAAACTGATGCAATAGATAGCCGTGCGCACCATGAAGCTCAATCAGGTCAAGACCCAGCGCATCGGCACGTCTTGCCGCATCGACAAAATCGCTGATGAGCGAATCAATGTTTTTTTGGTCCATGGCTGTGGGTACAGTAGAGTTTTCGTCATACGCAAGCGCTGATGGTGCCACCGTTTGCCACCCATTTACCTCATCAGGGGCAATCGAACCGCCGCCGTCCCATGGCTTTTCGGTTGACGCTTTACGTCCAGCATGGGCCAGTTGTAGGCCTATTGGCATAGGACTGTACTGTCTGATTGCTGTTAGCGTTTTATCTAGTGCAGCTTGAGTCCTGTCATCCCATAAACCTAAATCAGCATAGCTGATACGTCCTTGTGGATTGACCGCTGTTGCTTCTAAAATAAGTAGCCCTGCACCGCTCAAACTCATTTGGCCCAAATGAATCGTATGCCAATCGCTTGCCGCGCCGTCATTGGCAGAGTACTGGCACATAGGAGCAATGATAATACGGTTATCTAATGTGAGTTGCCCAAGTTGCAAAGGCGAAAAAAGCTGGCTCATGGTAAATCCTTAAAAACGTGCCTAAAGGCATGGAAAATAAAATACAAAAACAATATAAATGACTTATACGATTAGCGCTTGAATGCATGATGGGGATGAATGGTTGTTTTTATAGGTTACATTTAAGTGAGGCTAGCTGATATATAGATTACTCTCAATCATGTTTTTCATATGCAGCAGGCGAGGGGCGATGTCTTCTTCTAATTTGGTGCGACTCAGGATAAAACTTGGTGCGCCGCAGTTAAACGTGAGCAAACCTTCCGTCGGGTGCATCAGCGCAATGGCGACCGCATTGACATCCTTTTGCCATTCACTGATAGAAAAACAATAGCCGTAATCTTCATAATCTTGAAAGGCTTTGTCTAGCCCTCGTCTGATCTTTAGCCAATCATCCTTGTACTTACTGCGAATCGCATTTAGGATAAATTCTTGCTCAGCAGGCGGCATGCTGGCGAGGCAAGCGCGTCCCATCGAGCTTAAATGAATGGGGAGATATGAGCCGATATTGCGCTGCATAGTCGTACTACCAGCCCCTTGCACCACATTGAGATAGACCATCATCAACCGATCGCGCGTCGCCATGGCCACAGCACTATTGGCATAATCTGCCAGCTCTTCCATATAAGGGGTCGCGAGATTGTTGATGGAGATGTTGGTCATCATGGTATAGCCAAACCCAAGCACGCCGGTTGAGAGCTGATACTTACTGCTCGTAGTAGACTGTTTGAGATAGCCTAATTTGACCAACGTATAGGTCAGACGAGTGATGGTTCCTTTAGGAAGTCCTGTCAGCTGACTTAGGTCTTGGTTGCCTAGATAAGGTCGCTGCGGGGTAAAACAACGCAGCAGCTCTAACCCTCGAGCCAACGCTGTGACAAACTGTCGGTCATTTTTATCTCTCATCTCTGCAATGGGTTCTAACAGTTCAATATGCATCTCGTTGTTAGCGTCTTCATCGGTAAGGGTATCATTAGTCATATGTCGTCTATTATCCCCAATCAAATTCATACAAGCGTTATAAAATCACAAAACTTTATTATTCATAGCATTCTGTGAGCTAATATCAGCTCACAGTTACCCACTGTCTCTTTGATTATATTATATCAATTTACTTTCATACTCTCAGCATAGCATAACGAGAAACTATTGTTTCGCTATGCGGTATGAACGGTAGCAATAGTCGTTATAAGAGGTATGGTTAGGCTTGTTGTGGATCATATTGCTTTTCTTTAATAAACAAAGTAGGGATAAGACCACATAAGAAATATGCACCTGCCATAAGTAATAAACCTGCGCCGATAGAGTTATGCATGGCCATATAACCAATGGCAACAGGAGCAATTACAGAGCCAAGCCGTCCAATATTAAATGCACCACCGATCGCAGTACCTCGGATAGCAGTAGGGAAACTTTCGGTTAGATAGGTGGCATTAATGGCATAAGGAATACCATATAAGAAACCAAAGGTGATCATTAACCAGCCGATATTTTCTGGAGTATGCATATACACTAGAATAGGAATAAACAATGCGGTGCCCATCGTACCAAAGGCAAATACTATCTTACGTCCGATTTTATCAGCCATAAATCCAGCCACAACTTTGGCAAACATCATAGTCAGGTACGTTCCCGCCATATACAGTGCCATTTCTTTGAACTTGATACCCAATTCAGTTTCTAGATAAGAAGGTAGCCAGTTGCTGACACCAAAATAGCCGAATAACAAAAGTCCTGAGCTCATTGACCATAGGATAAACATGATACGGTGTTTCGGATTTTCCATTATCGCTTTGTATGGGTTCTCTGCTTTTTTGAGAGTATCTAGTGCGCCGCTCAGTTTTAGTGCTCGAGCGTCTTTCCAAGACTGGGGTTCAGGGACTAAAAAGTACATTGATACTGCCAAAAGTATCGGCAAAAAAGTCAGTAGATATAGTGTACGCCAACCATAGCTAGGGATGATCCAAGCGGATACACTGGTGATAACCAATGAGCCTAAAGTAAATCCAGTCATTAATGCAGCAAGGACGGTGGTTCGATGCTTGGTAGGTACCATCTCTGACATAAGCGTATTGGTAGCGATATAAAG
The DNA here is from genome assembly GCF_009812035.1 of Psychrobacter nivimaris. Lineage (GTDB taxonomy): Bacteria > Pseudomonadota > Gammaproteobacteria > Pseudomonadales > Moraxellaceae > Psychrobacter > Psychrobacter nivimaris. The sequence goes on from NZ_VZIZ01000033.1 coordinate 21,943, forward strand.
ACTACCAAGCCCCAAGCAGGCAATAACCCGTAGCGTGACAAACTGCTCATAGCTCTGCACCAATCCACTAAAACCAGACAATATAGAGAACATGCCAGTCGCAAGAACGATGACACGTACTCGGCCAAAGCGATCGCAAGCCCAACCACCAAAAAACCCACCGATTGCCATCCCAAATAACGACCAACTGCCTAGAGCGCCAGCTTGTACATTGGTCAGTGCAAACTCTAGTTTTAGGCTGGATAAGGTAAAGGCAAGAATACCGATATCAGCCCCATCACATAGTAAAACTAAAAAACAAAAAACAAAGGCCAGTTTCCAAGGTTGTTTTTGGGTGGAGCTCATACTTGGATCTGCAGTTATAGCGACACTTTTCACAATTTATATCCTTAACGTTGTGAGAATGAAAAACTAATTTGATGCGTAGTGGTAAAAATAGAGGGGAACGGTATCAGCATCCTAGCAAATACCGCCGTGCATTCTGGTGGGTAAAAAAGTGGTAGGGATTACTCGCTGGCTTCTTTAATCATATTGCGGGCAATGATGACTTGCTGAATTTGTGTGGTACCTTCATACAAACGATATAGACGTACATCACGATAAAAACGCTCAATACCGTAGTCTGCGATATAACCGGCACCGCCATGGATTTGTACCGCTCTATCAGCAACACGGCCACACATCTCAGTGGCAAACATTTTAGCGCATGAGGATTCAGTAACGACGTCTTTGCCTTCGTCACGCAGACGTGCAGCGTCTAGCACCATGGATTTGGCGGCATAGATTTCTGCTTTTGAGTCAGCGAGCATGCCTTGAATCAGCTGAAAACTGGCAATCGGTTGACCAAATTGCTTACGCTCTACGGCATAGTTGAGTGCATCATTTAGCATGCGAGTAGCAGCTCCAGTACTGGCTGCTGCAATATGTAAGCGCCCTTTATCAAGAACTTTCATGGCCGTTTTAAAGCCAACCCCCTCAACACCGCCGATGAGCGCATCCGCTGGTACGACGCAATTATCAAAGATCACATCACAGGTATGCGCGCCTTTCTGGCCCATTTTTTTGTCAATTTTGCCCAAAGTAATACCAGGTGTGTCACTCTCCACAATAAACGCTGAAATACCGCCAGAGCGTTTGTTTTGTGGATCGGTGCGAGCCATGACAGTGAATATGCCAGCTTGGGGAGCATTGGTGATATAACGTTTGGTGCCATTGATGATATAAGTATCACCATCTTTAATAGCCGTCGTTTTCAATGAGGCGGCATCTGATCCTGACTCCGGCTCGGTCAAACAGAATGAACCGATGATTTCACCACTGGCCAACCTAGGTAGATACTTCTGTTTTTGTGCCTCAGTGCCATCAATCACTAGGCCAGATGAGCCAATACCATTATTTGTCCCTATTAATGAGCGAAACGCAGGGGAGGTACGTCCTAACTCAAATGCCAGCGTAACTTCTTCTTCCATAGTGACACCAAGTCCGCCGTACTCTTCAGGAATGGTCAGCCCAAACAGCCCAAGCTCGCGCATCTGCTCGATGATCTCTTCTGGTAGGCGATCGTTTTCTGCCACCCAGTGCTCCAGAGGAACGAGTTGGTCATTAACGAAGTTGCGGATGGTATGAGTGATATGGTCGAGGGTTTCTTTATCTCTAATCATATGAGTCTTCCTTGTTGGATAAATGCCTGTTTGATTAATGACTGATAGTCATAACGGCTTTTTGACGATGTTAGTCATGTGACGTCCTTGGATAATTAGCATAATCGATGAATAAGTAAATTACAATAGTTTTGGTTTAAAAAACCGCATTGCGGTATTTTTATTATAAATATGATAATTATTCTCTATAATTTTTCTCATTTAACCAATTTTTTTCCTTCACAAACTAAAATAAACAGTATATATTGATATTAGATACCGCATAGCGATATTTTTATTTCAAAATAATCGTTTTAATATGTTTTTGTACTTTATATCGAAATGATGTTTAAGGAGTGGATCATGGAAGAGCAACTCATTATTTGTGAAAAACCAAAAGAGGGCGTGAGTGTCATCACGCTCAATCGCCCCAAAGTGCGCAATGCACTAAACAGTGAGCTACGCCAACAAATGGCAGATTTGTTTATTCAGTTAAATGATGATCCACAAACCAAAGCGATTGTGCTGACGGGTGGTGACAAGGTGTTTGCTGCTGGTGCCGATATCAATGATTTCTTGACGACTGGCACAGCAGATATGTATTTGCGTCGTAGCGAGCGCTATTGGGATGCCATCACTCATTGCAGCAAGCCCATTATTGCTGCCGTCAATGGCTATGCGCTTGGCGGCGGCTGTGAGCTGGCCATGCATGCTGATATCATCATCGCAGGCAAGTCTGCCAAATTTGGACAGCCCGAGATCAAAATAGGACTGATGCCAGGAGCAGGAGGCACGCAGCGTTTGTTTCGTGCCATTGGCAAACACAAGGCCATGAAGATGGTACTCACGGGCGATATGATCAGCGCTGATGAGGCGGACACAATGGGGCTGGTCTCTGAAGTCGTCGACGATGAGGCTACCATCACTCGCGCCATTGAGATCGCTGAGCAGTTATCAAACTATTCTCCTATTGCCTTAGCGCAAATCAAAGAGGTGGCAACGCTGGGTGCTGATATGCCTTTAGAAGGCGCGTTGGCCTTAGAGCGTAAAGCCTTTCAGATTCTGTTTGATACGCATGATCAAAAAGAAGGGGCCAAAGCCTTTTTGGAAAAGCGCCCTGCAGAGTATAAAGGCTATTAAGGGGCAGATGCCGCTTATCTCTTTTATCCACGCTGACCAAATCCTATCGCAAATTATGTAGAGAATCATTATGACCGTGAATACACTTGCCATTGTTGGCACTGGCATTATGGGTATGGGTATTGCCCAAATTGCTGCCCAAGCTGGTATCCAAGTCCTTTTATATGACGCCAAAGCAGGCGCAGCTGAGCAAGGGCGACACTCCTTGCAAGCCATGCTCGAAAAGCTCACCGCTAAAGGCAAATTCAGCGATGACGAGCTACAAGCTATGCTAAGCCGTTTAACCGTCGTCCAAGAGTTAAGCCAAATCGCGACCGCTGAGATCGTGGTTGAAGCCATTATCGAAAACTTAGACATCAAAAAACAGCTTTTTGCCCAGTTAGAAAGTGTGATTACCGCCGATACTATTTTGGCGACCAATACCTCCTCATTATCAGTCACGGCAATTGCTGCTGACTGTGAATATCCAGAGCGCGTGGCAGGGTTTCACTTTTTTAACCCCGTACCACTGATGAAAATTGTAGAAATCATTCCGGGCCTTTCTACTCAGCAATCAGTTATTGATGCGCTCACTGATTTGGCCAAGCGGATGGGGCATCTGGGCGTGGTCGCAAAAGACACACCGGGTTTCATCGTCAATCATGGTGGCAGAGCCTATGGCACCGAAGCGTTAAAAATACTGGGTGAGGGCGTCGCAATTTTTGAGCAAATCGACCGTATTTTGCGTGATGGCGCAGGCTTTCGCATGGGACCGTTTGAGCTGTTAGATCTGACGGGCATTGATGTGTCACACCCCGTAATGGAGTCAATTTACGACCAGTTTTATCATGAAGCGCGCTATCGCCCGCATCCATTAACCCGTCAAATGCTGGTAGGAAAAAAGCTCGGCCGTAAGGTTGGTGAAGGTTTTTATCAATACGAAAAAGGTCAGAAGGTTTCCGTAGATAGTGCTCAGAATCAAGTAACTAAGGCGGCGCTTGTCGATGATGCCACTATTAGATCAGTGTGGATTGGCGCTGATTTGGCAGAAGATAAAACGCAGCTGATTGATTACTTAAATGCTCATGACGTCACTATCGATGACAACGACACACCACACCCTGATAGTTTGGTGCTACTCGCCATCTATGGCGAAGATACGACCAATGCCGCGATTCGTTATCAGGTTGATCCCAAGCAAGCGGTTGCGATTGATATGCTTACCGAGCTTACAAAGCATCGTACGTTGATGCCAAGCATCGTCACGCAAGAACGATTCGTGGCGCAAGCTTATGCATTATTTGGCAGTAGCACGGGTAATAAAGGCTCAGATAGTCGTGAAGCAGATGCGCAGGAGGTGAGCAGTGCCACGCTGATTGCCGAAAGTACAGGTTTTGTGGCACAGCGGGTGGTCGCCATGGTAATCAATCTCGGCTGTGACATCGCCATGCAAAAGATTGCCACGCCAGAGGATATCGATAATGCCGTTAAGCTTGGGCTGGGGTATCCGTATGGCCCGATCTCTTGGGGCGATCATCTTGGCGCTTCGCGTGTGCTGCTTATTTTAGAGCGTATCTACGAGCTGACAGGTGACCCACGTTATCGTCCAAGCCCTTGGCTGCAACGCCGCGCCAAGCTTGACATGTCATTGTTTACTCAGCAAAACACTTACTAATTTGAACGACAAGATATGCTTATTAAACCATAAAACCATTATTCAGAATCGAAAAATACGACAAGGAAACGTTATGTTAGATGCCTATATTTATGATGGATTAAGAAGTCCTTTTGGTCGCTATGTTGGCGCATTAGCAACCGTACGTGCTGATGATTTGGTCGCCACCGTGATGAAAGCGTTGGTCGAAAAGCATCAACTATCTGCTGATATCTTTGATGAAGTGTTGCTAGGCAGCGCTAACCAAGCAGGCGAGGACTCTCGCAATATCGCGCGTAATGCGGCTTTGTTAGCAGGGCTGGATGTAACAACCCCAGGTCAGACAGTAAACCGTCTATGTGCGTCAGGTCTGTCTACTGTAGTCGATGCTGCTCGCAGTATCACGTGCAACGAAGGGAATATTATTTTAGCAGGTGGGGTCGAGTCGATGACACGTGCACCGTTTGTATTTGCCAAGACAGAGCAGCCTTTTAGCCGTGATTTTAAAGTATTTGATACGACCATTGGTAGCCGTTTTCCCAATCCAAGAATTATTGAGCAGTTCGGCAGTGATACCATGCCGCAGACGGGCGATAATGTCGCGCAGAAGTATGGTATTACGCGAGAGGAAGCCGATAAGTTTGCAGCCGCATCACAAGCCAAGTACCAAGCTGCCAAGCAAGCAGGATTTTTTAACGATGAAATAACACCTATCACCGTACCCCAAGGTAAGAAATTGCCTGCAAAAGTAGTCATAGAGGATGAGCATCCGCGTGCCAGCTCTAATATTCAAGCACTACAAAAGCTCAAACCGTTAAACAAAGATGGAATCGTCACCGCAGGTAATGCGTCTGGTATCAATGATGGTGCTGCCGCGCTCATCATTGGCTCAAAGCAAGCAGAGGAAAAGCTAGGCTTTAAACCGATTGCCAAGATCTTATCATCAGGTGCAATGGGTGTTGAACCCAATATCATGGGTGTGGGTCCTGTTGAAGCAATTAAGCTAGCACTAAAGCGTGCGGATCTGACCCTCGAGGACATGTCTGTCATTGAGATTAATGAAGCTTTTGCTTCTCAAGTGCTTGGCTGTCTAAAAGGGTTGGACATTGAATTTGATGATAAGCGTGTCAATCCCAATGGTGGCGCCATCGCTGTCGGCCATCCGCTTGGCGCATCAGGTGCAAGAATCGCCTTGAGTACCGCTCGAGAGCTACAGCTTACGGGTGGCAAATATGCCGTGGTCAGCTTATGTATTGGTATTGGGCAAGGGCTTGCCATGGTGATAGAACGCGTCTAAGACTCAAAAGCACGCTCGCCCCATTACTGATTATAGTTGATTCAGTTTAAAAGAGAGACAAGGCAACCGAGCGCAGATGTAACTGTGATACTTCAAGTGAGGTTAACGCTGTCACTCTTTTATAGAGGATTGACTATATCAAGGACAATTTATTATCAAGGAAGATACCATGACAACCATACTCAACGAACACGATAACTACCATCAAGCCGAAGAAGCGTATGGGTTTCCGTTAATTATCAAACAGCTACTAAACCGCGCCAAGATTGCTTCCACCAACCAAACCATTAGCTATGCCGACAAAGTCACTTATACCTATGCTGAGTTTTTTAAACGTATTAATCGCTTGGCTAATGTATTAAAAAATATGGGCTTGCAGGCAGGTGATGTGGTCGCGGTCATGGATTGGGACAGTCATCGTTACCTTGAAGCATACTTTGCAGTACCAATGTCGGGCATGATTTTGCAAACCGTTAATGTGCGTCTGTCTGAAGAAAAAGTGCTATATACCGTCAACCATGCTGCGCCAAAAGCCTTATTGTTGAATGCTGAATTTGCGCCGATGATTAAAGACTATCGTGACGATGCGCCTTCTATCGAGCATGTAATGTGGGCCGATGATGCAGAGGATGACAAAGTAGGTGGTGAGAAAGCTGAGCTGCCTGACTATGTCGATGGCGAATATGAGGCGCTCTTAGCAGCTGCTAGTGACGAGTTTGACTTCCTAGACTTTGATGAAAACACTATTGCTACAACATTCTATACCAGTGGCACGACAGGTGATCCGAAAGGAGTTTTCTTTACTCATCGTCAGATCGTACTACAGACGATGGCAAGCACACTGGCATCAGCGCTCAATGCCGAAGGTCAAGGCGCGCGCTACAACGATGTATATATGCCGATGACGCCTTTGTTTCATGTACATGCGTGGTGCTGGCCGTATGGCGCAACCATGATAGGGCTCAAGCAAGTATATCCCGGGAGATATCTGGCACCAAAACTGGTCGATTTGATTGAGCAGCACAAAGTCACGCTATCACATGGTGTCCCAGCAATACTACAGATGCTTCTCAAAGAAATGGCAGAACGCGGTCGCAAATTTGAGAATCTCAAACTGTTACTAGGTGGCTCAAAGCTCAATGAGGGCTTAGCCAAAGCAGCTATCGAATGTGGCATAGAATTTATGTCAGGGTTTGGTATGTCAGAGTCTTGCCCTGTACTGTCTCGAGCAGTATTCGATGACAAAACAGAGTCAATGACGCTAGAGGATAACCTTAACTATCGTTGTCTATCAGGTTCACCCATTATGTTAGTGTCGATGGAAATTTGGGATGAAAATGGTAAACCACAACCCATGGATGGCAAATCTACAGGCGAGCTTGTAATACGCGCGCCGTGGTTGACCCAAAGCTATTTTAAAAATCCTGACGCAGGTAATGAGTTATGGAAAGGCGGCTGGATGCATACGCAAGACATCGCCTGTATGACTGCTGATGGCACGCTAAGCATTACAGACAGGCTCAAAGATGTCATTAAATCCGGCGGCGAATGGGTATCCTCGCTTGAGGTCGAAACCATTTTGTCCTTTCATCCTAGCGTCGCTGATATCGCGGTGATTGGTGTCCCAGATGAGCGTTGGGGTGAGCGTCCCTTGGCGTTGATCGTGCTAAAACCAGACCATGTCGACACAAAAATGGAAGATATTTTGGCATTGGGTCATCAAGCAGTAGAGAGAGGCCATTTGCCAAAATACGGTGTACCAAGTGAAGTGAGGTTTTTGCCAGACATGCCAAAAACCAGCGTCGGTAAACTCGATAAAAAACGCATGCGTTCGATGTACTCAGAAAATCTCATCTAGTCAAACAATCCGGTCACCATCAAATCGACTCTGACAAAAGTGAAAACTTGCATAAACCCTAGTGCTTGACTAAATGCTAGGGATAGGGATGTGTGTGAGTCACGAGCACCCTGAGTCACATTCATCCTCTATATAACAAAACCTGTCTAATAAAAAGAGAGAAACTATGGAAGCTGCGCCTACGTTCCCAGAAATACAAGAGATTGTCACAAGCGATGAAAATCACCCATTGCATGACTTTACAGTTATCTACCCTCAGCAAGTGGAATGGGGTGATATGGACTCCTTTGGTCATGTCAATAATGTGGTTTATTACGAATATGCTCAAAATGCTCGTATCTACTACAACAGGCGGCTTGGTTTATTTAACGAACAAACGTCTTCGGTGATGGCAGCCTCATCATGTCGTTACCTCAAATCGGTTGCCTATCCCGATGAGTTATGGATTGGCGTCAAGGTCAAAAAAATCGGTAATTCAAGTCTGATTCATGAATATACCTATTACAGTACGGTGCAGAAAACAGTCGTTGCAATCGGTGAGTCGGTGTTGGTATACCTCGATAAATTGAGTGGGCAAAAAAAGCCTATCAGTGAGTCGAAAAAAGAGGCGATTGCTGCGTTAGAGAATATTGACCAAGAAGCGTAACACCCAATATATCGGTCAAATTATGATTGGGTTTTTAATTAGAAAGTACTTATTAATTAGAAGTTAATTTTCATCTAAAAGGATTATTTATTTTTATGGATTAAAGAAAGCGTAGTAGCAATTGGGATTGATAAGGATATCAACATAAAACAGGGAATAGATGAATGATGCTTTATATAAAAAGGCTATCTGTAGGTTTTGCTACGGTTGTAACATGCGTATCTGCACAAGCAATCGATCTTGTGACAACAGATGACACGACTTTGAGTATCGGTGGTTACATCAAAGCAGAAGGTGCTTTTAACTCTCCTGATGAAGGCGAGTCGGAATTTAAGGGTAATTTACGCCAGTCTCGTATTAATGTGAAAACGACTAAGTCGGTAGATGATAAAAAACTCACGGGGTTTATCGAAGGTGATTTTTATGGCGATTACGCCAAGGGCGGCTCAAACCTGCGTTTGCGTCATGCTTATGTTCAGGTTGATGATTTGACAGTGGGTAAGACTTGGAACGGTCAATTTTTGGCAGTGGCACCTCTGTCTACGGAGCAGCTTGATTTTTGGGGCACTGGTTTGGGCACGGCCTCTGGTGGTGGTTCTTATATTCGTCCAGATTTGACGTTGCACTATACTTATAAGGGGCTACGTTTTACGGCGCAAGACCCTGTTTACGATAATGCGAGCTTACCTGATATGGTGGTAAGCTACAAAGATAAGATATCTAACTTTGACTATAACGTGGCTGTCACGGCTCGTGATGCTGAGAACGGAGATGGTTCAGATGTGGGTATCGGTGTTTCTTTAGCTGGCAAGCTGACATTGGGTAAAGATTCACTCCATGCCAGTATATATAATGGTAAAGGCATGGGTGCCTATTCTGCCATCTGTGTTGGAGGACCGCTAATTATGAATGGCGGCGTAGACTGTGATGCCGAGGATGGGAAGCTGATCTCGCAAACTGGCTATAGCGTAGGATATAAGCATCAGTTTACCCAAAAGCTGCGTGGCAACTTGCGTTATGGTGAAGTAAATGTAAACGATGCGGCAGACACTTCTGCTAATGTAAAAAGCGCAAACCTTATCTATGAGTATCTACCAGATCTAGATTTGGGTATTGAGTGGAGAAATCAGGACGTAACGACATTCCCATGGATGCCAGCAGGTCAGCAAATTGAGATAATGGCAAAATATGATTTTTGAGTTGAAGTGTTTAGAGAAGTAAGCGATACGATGGCGCATCTCCATAGTTATAGTGGGGATGTATTATCTTGATTAATGATTTTTTATCAATACTTATCATGCTATTCAGGTATTAGAATATATACTAGTAACTTTCCTATAAAAATAACTGACGTTGCAATTGTAAGAGTCGAAACGCCAGTTATATTAGCTTATAAAAAGATAATGTACTGACCCATGCTGTCAAATCCGTAGAACTAAACTTGGGAGATTTTAATTACGCAGCCT
>NZ_VZIZ01000034.1 GCF_009812035.1 Psychrobacter nivimaris
TGAACCGCCCCGGGATTGTCGGAGACCTAATATTCTGAGAGAATACGACAATGAAAACACGACATTATACTCCTGAGATTAAAGAACGCGCCGTTCGCATGCTCATTGAAGCGGCAGGCGACTACCCCTCTACCTGGTCAGCGATTCAAGCCATCGCCCCTAAGATTGGCTGCACACCTGAGACCCTGCGATCCTGGCATAAAAAGCACATCGATCAAACTATTCCTGCCTCAGTACAAGCGCAAAGTGATAAAGAGCGCATCAAAGAGCTTGAACGCGAGAATAAAGAGCTTAAGCAAGCTAATGAAATCATCAGGAAGGCTGCGGCTTTTTTCGCCCAGGCGGAGCTCGACCGCCCACCGAAATAATGGTCGATTTCATTGATGTTAACAAGCAAGAATATGGGATCGAGCCAATCTGTAGAGTACTACCGATTGCCCCATCAACCTATCACCGTACTAAAGACTTGGAGAGCTACCCTGAAAAACGCTCACTGCGCAGTCAACATGACGACTTTTACATCAGCGAGATTAAACGCATCTGGCAGGACAGCAAATGCCGTTACGGTGCGCGTAAAGTATGGCAGCAGATGAAAGCTGAGGGGTTAAAGGTTGCTCGGTGTACCGTAGAGCGATTAATGAAGCAGTATGGCCTACAAGGCGTCTGGCGTGGCAAAGGCAAGATTACCACCAACAGCCGTGACGACCAAAAGCGCGCTGATGACTTAGTCAATCGTAACTTTAATGCACGTCAACCCAATCAGCTTTGGGTAGCTGACTTCACCTATATAAAAACAACTAGCGGCTGGGTATATACCGCTTTTATTATTGATGTATTTGCTCGCGCTATTGTGGGCTGGAAAGTATCGAATCGCATGAATACCGATATGGTTATGGCTGCGCTAAATCAGGCGATAGTAGACAGAAACAACCCTAAGGATGTCATTCATCACAGTGATCGAGGGGTTCAGTACTTATCCATTCGCTATACTGATAAAATGTGTGACTCTGGTATCATCGCTTCTGTCGGCACGACTGGTGATTCATACGATAATGCACTGGCTGAAACGGTCAATGGACTCTATAAATCTGAGGTAATTGACTATTTAAAGGAGAACTGGACTGGTATCAATGATGTTGAACTGGCAACCCTTGAATGGGTGGATTGGTTTAATAAAATACGACTGCATAGCACGATTGGTTATGTGTCACCCTTTGAGTTTGAAAAGCGGTATTATGATAATTTAATCCTGTCAGGCATGGCTGCCTGACTCAAGTAAATCACTCTCCGATATAGTCGGGGCGGTTCACCAAGGGCTTTAATGAGATGGAAGCTGAGGTTAGGCTGACTTACGAGACGTTCAGTCGCCAGCTAGCCCCTTATGTGGGGGTTAGTTATGAGACAGCGCTTGGCAAGGCTCGTGGCCAAAGACGTCAAGAAAATGAATCAGTTGATAGCAGTAGTTTGACTGCGGGAGTTAAATTCTGGTTTTAACTGTCTACCCATTTTAATTTAACAAAACAATGGAGGTCATATCATGGAAACTGCTAAGCAAAAAAATATGAATCCTTATGTAAAATTCACCTTAATGATTCTGACATCGACTGTCATCATGTATATCATGATGTACTTCAATACCTATCAGTGGGATCACATTTACTTTAGTGAAACCCGAGCTTATATGGCGCTATACATGGGTGCCGGTATGGCAGTCGTCATGTTGGCATTTATGACCGATATGTATAAGAAGACCAAGGTCAATTTGATGATCTATGGTCTAAGTGTATTGATGTTTGCAGTTGGTATCTGGGGCGTTAGATATCAAGCGACTGTCGATCAAGTCGATTGGATGCAGGCGATGATACCGCATCACTCGATTGCCATTCTCACCAGTAGCCGCGCTGATATTGAAGATCCGCGTGTGCAACAGCTTGCTGATGATATTATAAAAGCACAAAAACGTGAAATTGATGAAATGAAGCAGTTGATTGATGAGCTTGAATAAGAGAATGGTGTACCAGTGAACGCTGCGAAAAGTGATCACTCTTTTCTGCTCAGACGCTCAATGACCCAGCCTGCTAGTGGGAAAGACACCAACTGTGTCAGTGGAACAAGTATTATCGTTTCAATTAATACCACTACTGGCAGGCTTAATCCTTGGGTCACAGGCTTCAATAACGTCAATACGATTAGGAGCGTTGGATAAAGTCCGACATATCCTATCAATATGCGTATAAGTCTATCTTTGGAATTCTGATTCATTGCCTACTACCTATTGATAAAACGATAAAAGAAAAACCTTTAAGCGACAAAAACAATAATTGTCGCTTAAAGATTGACTGTCTGTGAATATCCAACAAGTCACAAATTTATAAATGAAAATAAGGCCATTAGTATTAATGGCCTTATCTCAGTCACTGTTTATATACTTTGCTATTCTTGATAGTAAGGATAATCACTGTAGCCCACATCAGTACCACCATACATCGTGGTAGGATCTACTTCATTCAATGGCCAGTTATTGGCAATACGCTCTGGCAGATCAGGATTGGCGATAAAAGGACGACCAAACGCGAATAAATCACCGTAGCCTTTTTCTAAAATGTTCACAGCTTTTTGTACCGTGTACTTGCCAGCATAAATAATACGGCCTGAAAACTCTTCTCTGACTGCTTGATAAAAAGTGTCTGGTAAATCAGGCGCATTATCCCAATCAGCTTCTGCAATGGACAAATAAGCAATACCCGCTTGCTCAAGCAATTTGACTGCTTCGACATAGGTATGATGGGGATCTGACTCTACCAAGCCTAAATACACGCGCGTCTCATCCGTACTCGCAAATAATGGCGCAAAGCGTACGCCTAAACGATCAGCACCCACCACATCACTGACAGCAGCCACGATTTCTTTTAAGAAGCGCAAACGATTGGTCAACGACCCACCATATTGATCATCACGGTGATTGGTGTGCTCAGAGATAAACTGATTGACCAAATAACCGTTAGCACAATGCAGCTCTACCCCATCAAAACCCGCCTCCAATGCATTGCGCGCAGCGGCCGCATACATCGTTACCAACTCACCAACTTCATCGGTACTGAGAGCGCGTGGCTCACTTGGATCAGCCAATGCACCTGCACCTGGACCTGTTTCAATAAATACTTTGACGTTATCAGCGGTAATATCAGACGGCCCTACCGGCTGAGCACCATTAGGCTGCAAGCTGGTGTGCGACACACGGCCTACATGCCAAAGCTGAGCAAAAATAATACCGCCTTTGTCATGTACTGCTTGCGTGACTTTTTTCCAACCTTCAACTTGGGCTGATGAATGGATACCTGGCGTCCAAGCATAACCTTGACCTCTTGGCTCAATCTGCGTACCTTCCGTCACCATAAAGCCTGCTGACGCACGCTGTGCATAATAGCTGGCCATTAATTCATTAGGGATATTGTCAGGTTGCGTGCTACGAGAGCGTGTCAATGGCGGCATGACGATGCGGTTTTTGAGCGTATAAGGCCCAAGTGCTATAGGGGAAAATAACGTATTTTTGTTTAGAATAGTTTGTGTCATAAGTGTCTCTTTTAAAGCAGCTGATGGCTTATTATTGAATGTATTGAGCCTGTTTTGATGCTTAATAGCTCATTTAGTGGCTACTTAAGCAATGTTGGTCAGCATAGCGTTTTGAGGGTACAATTAGAAACAACCAATTATTGTTTAAGATACAACTATTAATGGTACTCATTATGAATGGAATGAATCGGCTCGATATTAAGCAGCTTAGAGTATTACAAGCACTGCTTGATCTAAAAAACTTATCGCAAGTCGCACGCAAAATGGGGCTGACCCAACAAGCCATTAGTGAGCAGTTACGCAAGTTACGTGAGGTGTTTGATGATCGTTTGTTTATTCGTCAAGGCAATAGCATGGTAGCAACACCAAAAGCGCTATCGATGCAGCAACCTATTGACCATATATTAAAGCAGTTGGAAGATTTGTTAGAGCCAGAGATTTTTATGCCGCACACATACAAAGGCATATTTACGATTAGTGCGACTGACTATGCGACGCAGGCATTATTGCCGCAATTGTTTAATATTACGCGACGCGACGCACCAGATTTGAAGTTAATCGTACGTGATTTTGCCTCAGACAATATCAATCAGCTGATTGCAGCAGGCGAGCTTGATTTGTTGATTACCTTCCCTGAATTTATCCCTGATAACTTATCGTATGTGACTTTATTTGAAGAACAACATTTATGCGTGACGGGTTGTGAAAATACCTTTGCCACAGAGCCATTAACGCTGGCGCAAGTGGCTGCACACGCGCAGCTAGTCGTGTCACCCTCGCGTGCTAATTTACGCGGCTCTCATGATCAATGGTTTGCAGAAAAAGGTCTAAAACGAAATATTGTGATGTCGGTTCCTAGCTTTTCGGCTGTACCAGATATTTTGCACACGACTGACATGATTGCGTTTTATCCTTCGCGATTATTGCCGAGCAATAAGGTCAAAGAACTTGAGGTGGAAGCATTGCCGCCTACTTTTAAGGTCATCGCAGCATGGCATCCACGTACTGCTGACAGTGGCATACATCGTTGGTTAATCGAGCAATTACGAAATCTATAATAATTAACTTAGCTATAGCCAACCTTGAAACGACATCGAACACTCTTAAACTTGATGTAAGTATTATCTAGACTAAACATGGTTCTACACAAGATTCTAGACGGGTGCACATAATCACCTTAGTAACAGTTTCTTAAAATAACAGTCTTTTAAACATAGTTATCCTACGCAATACTCTCCAAATTGGGTATTAAATCATTACTGCTTATCACTTTATCAACATCAACAAACTCACCTTTACCCATGGCGCCAAGATTATAGTCTGCAAACTCATGATATAAAGTGACCACATCACCCATAATCAATAGTGCAGGGGTTGGCAGTTTTGCTTCAGCTTGCTGATCAGCGATATCACTTAATGTGCCGATAAGTACTTGCTGCGTTGGCATACTGGCATGACTAATGATAGCAAAAGGCGTTTCGCTGTCACGTCCGCCTGCTATCAACCCTTGTGTCATCTCATGCAAACGGTGCAAACCCATGTAAAACACAACTGTCTGGCTGCTGTCCATTAGCTCACTATAATCGTTATTAGGCGCTCCATTTTTTTTGCAAGCAGTAACAAACTTGACCGATTGAGCATGGTCACGGTGCGTTAGTGGAATTCCTGTACGGCTAGCAGCGGCACTGGCGGCAGTAATACCTGGAATAGACTCAAAATGAATGCCATGACGTACCACTTCCTGTAGCTCTTCGCCGCCGCGTCCAAAAATAAAAGGGTCGCCACCTTTTAAGCGAACCACCATCTTACCTGCCAGCGCGTGTTTGACCAGTAGCTCGTTAATACTTTCTTGTGGCAATGCATGATTGGCGCGGCGCTTACCAACGAATATTTTTTCAGCCGTGCTCGCGCACATATCCAAAATATCCTCAGACACCAGACTGTCGTATAACACTACCTCTGCGCGCTGCATTACTCGCCACGCTTTTAATGTTAATAGCTCAGGGTCACCAGATCCTGCGCCAATCAGATGCACAGTGCCTCTTTTGGTGCAAGTTTGCACGTTTTCTGCGCAGTGTTGATCCATTAGCTGATAGGTCTCATGCATTGAGGTAGCGGCAGATATATTGGTCATGGTGGTGACTCCTGATAACAGCGTGAATACAGCAAAATGGGCAACCACAAGCAAAGTTGTCAATAAACCCCTACCCTAAAATGGCTTATTGTTCATAACACAACACTCAACCAGTAATTGCATATAAAAGGCTGCAAGCGACGTGCCATAACATCATTTAAGCTTGTGCCAATGGGCCGCATTCTGCGATTAATGCGTTAATTTGCCCCACGCAAGAGCCACAATTGGTACCTGCTCGGCACTGCTTACCCACTGCCGTCGCACTAATACAACCATGCTGTGTGATAGCGTTGAGAATGGTATTTTTTCCAACTGACATACATGAGCACACTAAAGGTCCTGGATCAACATAGCCGCTGGCAGGCCGCCCCGCTAGCAACCATTTATATCGTTGATTAACAGGTATTTGACTAGTATCCGTAAAGCAGCTATCGAGCCAACGTACACTCGGTAATTGCTTTTGCGTTGGAGCAACATAAATAGCCATAATCAGTTGTGTGCTGGGTCTCTCATCATCAGATGACCCACTATTTATGGCAGCGTTATTTGAGTCCGTCTCAGGCGCAGATTGCGTCACAATAAAACGCAATTGATTCTGTACATTATCGACCGTAAACGCCGTATGCATGACACGCTCTTGACAGTTTGGCTGTGATAATGATTGCATAGAGGCCATAAACTGCTGCCAAAACTCGGGGCACGCTAAGGTACTGCTAGCCTCCACCATCGGGCTAGCGAGATTTATCAAGACACTGTTATTTTGATGACTCAAACTCCAAGTAAGTGCAGGTAATGCCTCTGGCAAAATATTATTCGAATGTGCTTCGCATTTTGTTTCAGACAATTCTTTCTCTGACGATTGCGCAGAAAAATTGGCCAAAATAGTACGTAGTTGCACTATAACGGCGTCTTGCCACTCAGGATGCACCAAAATCTTGCCAAATGATTGCATAGGAACGGACGTGACACTGATCGCCGAATTTTTGAGCTCTGGCTGCCCTGAATGTGGATCGACGACTGTTGGAATAAGGGGACCTACCCGAGCAAAGCTAGCAAAAGCATTGCTCCAATGCATGGGCATAAACGCATCACCAACGCGCAACGTATCGCTAATGGCAACTTGCGCCATTACGGTACTTGCGGGCTCGTTGCCATCCCTAGCCGTACTCATCGCGATATCAATGACTATGCCATTATTGGTCACGCCGTTCTCATAACTTTCATACTTTCCGTAGTTTTCATACCTACGATGCAGTTGCACAAAATCATTGTCTTGAACACCTAGCTGCCGTGCATCATTAGGATGTATGGTCAGTGTCGGTACTGGCTGATGTTGATTTAACTGCGATGCAAGGCCAGTGCGAGTCATGGTGTGCCATTGATCACGCAGCCTGCCAGTAATCAGGCGTACATGAAACACTTCGTTTTCAGATTGAGTATCATACTCAACCTCGTGTTTAGAGGGTGTTCGATTATCAACAATCAGTTGGGGTTTTTGCCTGCTTTGATATCGATGCACATTAGCTACGCTCGCTTCATTAGAGGGTGTAATAGCGATTAACTGTGACTTAGTAATAGTAGCAGCGGAATTAATAATCTCGTTTTCTAAAGGTTTTATCTTATCAATCATAGAGATACGCGTGCCACCCCATTGAAACGGTAGCATCTCTTCGTATGCTTGCTGACTGAGTACGATTGGCTGATGTATTTGATTGCCGTTCTGGTTAATATGCTGGCTAATATATTGTTGAGCAGGTTTATCGGCTGGTACCTCATCTGTCATTAAAGCAGACAAGTCTTTGCTAAGGTTCAGATAACGAGGGTAATTCTTATTAGAGTGAGATGTTCTGTGGCTATGCGTATTACCATCAGCGGTCAATGCCACATGCTCATTAAATATCTCGCTAGGATGTTGGTAATCAAACCCCGTTAATCCCATTCGTGTGGCAACTTGAGACAGTATCCACCAATCTGGTTTGGCAAGCCCTGCTGCAGGCATTAATGTCCGCTGCCGAGAGATACGCCGTTCAGAATTGGTGACCGTTCCAGATTTTTCACCCCACCCTTGAGCAGGCAGTACAATGTCGGCACACTTTACCGTATCACTGTCTACCGAGCAATCAGAGACAATTACCAAATCACATGCAGCAAGCGCTTGACGAAAATTATCCGCATCTGGCAAGCTGACCACAGGGTTGGTGGCCATAATCCAAATGGCCTTGATACGACCATCCAATATGGCAGCGGCAGCATCGCAGGCTTTGACACCCACGTTTGGGGAGATAGGTTGAGGCGACTGCCAAAAGTCTGCCACAAGCTGACGATGATCGGCATTGTCTAGTTCTAAATGCGCCGCCAACAGATTTGCAAGGGCGCCGACTTCTCGTCCACCCATTGCATTAGGCTGTCCAGTAAGTGAAAACGGACTGGCCCCTACTTTGCCCACACGCCCCGTGAACAAATGGGTATTGGTAATAGCATTGACCTTATCGGTTCCGCTTTGTGATTGATTAACGCCCATACTAAAGGCAGTGACTGTTTTATCAGTGGCGGCAACGCATTCATAGAACTGGCGGATACTATCTGCCGACACTTGGCAGGCGTGTGCAACTTTGTCAATGCTCCATGCTTTGGCAGCATTCACCGCATCATCAACGCCCAAGCTTTGGTTAACATATTCATCATCTTGGCAACCCTGCTGATCTAGGTAATGCAGCAACCCATTATATAAATGTGTATCCGTACCCGCAGCAATTGGTAAATGCAAATCAGCAAATTCACAAGAGTCCGTACGGCGCGGGTCTATTACAATCAGTTTTTTATTAGGATTGGCTTTTTTGGCTGCTAAAAATCGACCAAACAAAATAGGATGGCACCACGCCATATTGGAGCCTACCAGTACCAATAAATCACAAGCTTCCAAATCCTCGTAATTACCCGGCACAAGGTCTGCACCAAACGCACGTTTGTGCCCAGCTACTGCAGATGACATACACAGCCGAGAGTTGGAGTCGATGTTATTATTACCAATAAACCCTTTTATAAATTTGTTAGCCACGTAATAGTCTTCAGTCAGCAATTGACCTGAGACATAAAACATAATGCTGTCTCGCCCGTGTTTAGCGATAGTGTCATTTAAACGACTGGCTACGTCATCTAAAACGGTGTCCCAGTCTGTCTGATTTATAAGTGGCTTGTCGGATACGTCTATAGCATTGAAATCATTACCCAATTGCATAGGCTGATGCTGTTTCATGACTGCTTGCTTGTTTTGATAATATGGCTCGGTCAAGCGGCGCGCAGTGCCCAGTGTTTGTGCTAGCGCACTCCCTTTGGAGCACAATTTACCAAAGTTAGCCGGATGCTCAGGATCTCCTTTAACGCTCAGCACCTCTGTCTCATTTACGCTCGCTAAAACACCGCATCCCACTCCGCAATAAGGGCACGTCGTGCGGATAGTAGTGATAGAGCTATCAATCGAGCTATCAATCAAATCGCCATCAGAAGACGTCAGTGCTTTTTTTATATTTTTGGCAGCACTTATATCATGTGTTTCAATGACGCAGTCTGTTGCTTTTTGCACGCTATTAGGTAGGCCGTTCGATTTATTAGCTGATACTACTTTGCTTGCAGCAGATTCATTGGCAATAGCGTCATTCATAATGCATCCTCTAACAGTTCAGCCGCTTTATGATGATCGACGTTCTTGTCTGTCTCATTAAATTCTATATCTACTTCCGTAGTTGGCAAATTGTTAAGTGTGATTTCATCCAAATGACAATATGCCTCACCAAATATGAGTGTGTCTTTGATGGACGTAATATCAACGTTATCTATAATCAACTGGCTATAAAAGCTGCCATCGCTGGTGTCCCCATAAAGCACAGCACCAATGAGTTTGTTTTCTTTGAGGTACAGACAATGATAATGGTTTAATTCAGGCTGACGATATACGAGGGTTTCAACAGTATCAGCGGCTTCGTCATCAAAAGCGATTTGCCCTGCAGAAAATGCCGACATACCAGATACTTTTAATTTTAATGACAACGGTTTGCTCACAAAAGAAACCCAGTGATCTGGTACGGCAGTTTTATTGTCTATCACATTTGTATCGTTTTTTATCAAAGCATCTTTTAAAACCGTGACCAACGTATCTACTTGTTGATTGACCGGCGCCACCATTCCAAATAGCTCGCCCTCTCGCTCTATACACTCACCAATCGCATAAACATTGGGACAACTGGTATGCATAAAATCATCGACCACAATACCGCGATTAACCTCGAGTCCGCTTTGCTTAGCAAGCGCTGTATTGGGTATCACACCCACTGCCATCACGATAAAATCGGCCGCTAGCATGCGCCCGTCTTTTAAAGATAGTCCGCATACTTCTCCTGCGTCATTCATCTCAATGGCTTCAGTGTGTGCAGAAACCGCGAGACAAACCCCTCGGCGGCGGAGCTCGGCTTGCAAAAGTTCGGCGGCTGGCAGGTCTAATTGACGATTGAGGACATAACCATCCATATGAATGACCGTCATACTCGCGCCCTGTGCCGCTAACGCGCAGGCAGCCTCCAATCCCAGTACGCCACCGCCAATCACCAAACCCGTTTTTCCTTGGCGGGCATAGTCCATCAGAGCGGTCACATCGGCAAGGTCTCGAAACACATGCACGCCCTTAGCCGTGTGATTGGGGAACGGAATGACTCGAGCAGTTGATCCTGTGGCCATTATTAACTTGGCATAGTTGAGTGTTTGCCCATCATCTAGCTCAATACACTGGCACTTAGTATCTATTGTCTCTACTGCAACCCCAGCCAGCACGGTAATACCCAGCTGCTCATACTCTGAGTTGTCATATAAATAAGTATCTTCAAACGCTGTGTCGCCAGCCAATACTGGTGACAGCATAATGCGGTTATAGCCCACTTGCGGCTCTTTACTGATTAACGTAATTGGCAAACGGGCGGTGTCATCATTTGATTGCGTGCGAGCAAGCTCAATGGCAAAACGACTGCCTGCCATGCCCGCTCCGATAATAACGATGCCAGCGTTTTTTTGATGGTCTGATGCTAAGGCGTGAGTGTTGGTATGAGTATCTACCCTAGTGGCGGCTTGCGACATAGATAGCGACATAAACAGAAAATTCCTTAGCCGCGCGGAGCAGCATTGAATGCAAAACAGCGTGTCATGAAAAGTACGCCAACAACAATAAAATGATGACAAACTCTATGAAGCAAATGCCATGCCATACTAGTAGAGGGTTACGCTTAATGAGAGGCTCTGGGTCGCGGCTGTGCGCCTTATTATCGGGGTTAAAATCTTGTAAAAACTCACCAATGGCTTGATAGCGCGCGTTAGTATTGACATGCAGCGCACGCATGAGTGCCTGTTGGCTGGTGTCAGGTACGTTCTGTTGCCGTAGCGGCTGCGCGGGCATCATTAGTGTTTGGTTTGGCATCATTAGTGTCTGGGTATTAAATGGCAATTGCCCCGTCAGCAATTCATAGCCAATCACTGCAATCGAGAACAAGTCAGAATGCACGCCTTTTGGTGCATCGGTGTAATATTCTGGTGCAGCATAGTGCAAATCACCATTTGGTGGTCGGGTGCTGTCTTTTAAGATAGAGGAACTGGCGGAACCAAAATCAATGAGTTTGACCGCGCCTGATTTGGTTAAAAGAATGTTTTCGGGTTTGATGTCTTGATGCAGCAGATAGTTGCGATGCATGACTCGAACCGCCATGCCAATTTTGGTGAGTAAATCAAAGGTTTGCCACACATCACAAGGCTCATGACGATCCATAAAGTCCCGTAGACTCTCACCGGCGATATATTCAGTCAAATGATATAAGTATGTGGTACTTGCTGGTACTGGATAGTAACGCAGCAGCCCCGACTCACTGAGCCCAGAACCCACGTTATGACCACTATTGTTGGATGCAGGATTGACAGACAATCGATTGGGATCAGCTTGATTATAAGCCGACTCGCCCGCGCGACGATGTTTTGATAGGCTCAAACCAATTTTACGTTCTTTTAGAAAATCACGCAGATAGTGACCATCGGCGACCGAATCTAAACTGGGTGATTTTAGAACAAAGTCATGATTGTATTCATCTTGCACCCAGTACACGTGACTGCGAGCCGTACGAGCAATGATACCAATCACAGTAAAACCATCAATATGATCGCCTATCTGTAAATCGGTTGGCAGCTGGTAGCGATTCACATCATGTATGACCGTATCCAGATTATCAAAGTCAATGCCATCAAAATGACCAATACCCTTTGAGCCATTGATAGAAGTAAAATGGGCTGATCGTGTGTTCATACTCAGCATGACCATGCTTAGATTATCATGACTGCCTGCACTAAAGGCTTGCTCGCACACGGCTTGACTGGTTTTAAACCCTAGCGGTAATTTGTGCGTGGTGGCCATCAACTGAAATATATCAGTCGCACTGCTGCACAGCTCAAATTGCAACTCTGTGGGCTCTATATGCTCATAAACCCCATCTGTCATAATGGCCAAACATTCGTTTTGATGAAGGGTAAATACCGATTGTTGTAGCTCTAACTGGCTATCTGCGCCGATAGCTGCAGCAAGCGCTCCTTTGTCTTGGCCGCGGTGCACGCGATGATCTTTGCTCAATACTGTCAGACAATCTACCCCAACGCGGTATATTCGAGAGTCGCCTGTATGAAACAGGTGAATACGGTCACCGATACAGAGCAAGCCTGATAACGTAGACAACAACGGCGGCACCCGTTGATACGATTGAGGAAAATATAGGATATCGTTGGCTTTGTTGACTGCTGTTTTGATGATAGTGGCGACTTGATCATCATCAAAACTGATGGATGACGTCTCATCTTGTGATTGTGCCAGTGCAGTCAACCCTAATGTGATTTTGTGGGCAATGGTATTCACTACCAGTCGACTTGCCTGTTTTGGAAACTGACAAGCGCTGACCCCATCTGCCATCAGCACCAATAATGGGGCTGATGAGGACGGGTGAGATCTTGCTTGAGATATTGAGCGATTAGCATTAGATGATTCTGCATCTGAACATTGATAGGGCAAGCAGGTGGTGATAAGTAAGCTGTCTTGGTTTTCAGTCTTGCGACCTGCCATAGTAAAAAAATCAAGCCACCATAATGCAGTACTGGCATCAACAATATCCTTACTGTCACCAGTCTTATCAATAGCGTGGCTATCAATGCGCTGGCTGACATCGTTGGTAACAAACTGACCTGAGCCTATTAGAGATGACGGATTGCCTGTATTAAAATGAACCGCCATCTCATCAGCGTTTTGGTACATATCACCATCCGCATTTTGACTATTGTTTCTATTGGCGTTTGCTGCATGTGTTATCGTCATCTGTCTTCACCCCGTACTATCTATGACTCACTTGTATTTCGGCAAATGTGCCATCTGGCATCTCTTCAATAATGATGCCTTCTGGCTCTTTTAAGAGAAACAATGCAAAGAATCCAACCACTGCTGTCGCGGCAATTACAAAGAAAAACACTTGATAAGACACCAGGCTCAACACCGTTAAATACACCACTGATCCAACATTGCCATACGCGCCTGTCATCCCTGCAAACTGCCCTGTCATACTGCGTTTGATCAGAGGAAGCACTGCAAAAACAGCACCCTCACCTGCTTGTACAAAGAATGAGCAAAACATTGTGATTAACAATGCTAATGCCAGTGGCCACGTTGAGTCAAGGAAGCCCATTAATAGATACCCGATGGCCAAACCAGCTGTCAAAATCAACAAAGTAATTTTGCGACCAAACTTATCACTGAGCCAACCGCCACCTGGGCGTGACATGAGATTCATAAAGGCATAGCTCGATGCCAATACCCCTGCCATTACAATCGATAAACTAAAAGTTTCTTGGTAAAACAAAGGAAGCATCGACACGACGGCAAGCTCTGAGCCGAACGTAGCAAAATACAAAATATTTAAAATACCTACTTGCTTAAAATCATAACGATGCGCCACTGGTACAGGCGTGGTGAAAACCTCTTTATTAAAGCGGTAGCTACTAATAAACTCGTAAACATACAGTATCGCAAGGCCGATATAGACCATGGTGACACTAGACTGGCTCAGCAAGCTCACACCATCAGGTGATAGTTTCCACGCCAATAGGGCCAATGCCAAATACATAGGCAGTTTAAAAACCATCATTAACCAAAAATCACCTGATGACGTCACCATCATGGCACCTGATTTTTTGGGTTTAAAATAAGTAGCTCCTTTGGGTGTATTACGCGCCATCTTATAAAAAATGATGCTATAAATCGCCATCACAACTCCTGACGTGGCTGTTGCATAACGCCAACCTTCATCACCACCGAACACTGCTGCGGCACCAATCGCGATAGTCGGCAATAACAGTGCCGCTGCTGCTGAGCCGAAATTACCCCACCCCCCATAAATGCCCTCAGCTGTTCCCAATTCATTGGTTGGAAACCAATCGCTCATCAAACGGATACCCACCACAAAACCTGCACCCACAAAACCCAGTAAAAACCGAGACAGTGCCAAGGTGTTGTAATCCTGCGCGAACGCAAAGGTAAAACAAGGAATAGCACCAATGGCTAAAATGGCGGTATAAACAATACGAGGGCCAAAACGGTCTGTCAGCATCCCGATAATCACGCGGGCAGGAATAGTCAGTGCCACGTTTAAAATGAGTAGCGTTTTGACTTGATCTTTACTCAGATTGAGTGTTTCTCCAATCGCTGATAAAAATGGTGCATGGTTAAACCATACAAAAAAGGTAAGGAAAAATGCCATCCAACCTAAATGAAGGATTTTATTTTTACCCGTAAATGACAAAACATTAAGCTTGTCTTTACTAGGTGCAACGGGGGCTGATGATGACATAGGCAACTTCCTCAAATGATTAACTTCAGGGTTCTGACAACGTACTAAAGGTACTAAGTGTTCAAAAAATGCAGTATTCAAATATGATAAGTAGCAATGTTTCAAGCAGTGCAATGGTTATGCCAGTTATTTATGTACGCTGCCAAATCCGTATAAAGATCAGCACTCGTTAATTATCCAAGCGCCTTTACTGGCGGGTCTATAACCATTACCACACCTGACGCTTATGCTAATAAAGCATTAACACAGCAGATTTAAAACACTCCATCAGCCTCCCTTATAAACAGCAATAACATCCAACTTGGGGCACTGTAGTGTCTATTTTGGTGCATTAATTTTTGATATCACTGTCGTTAACAATCGTGTTCACCCTGATTTTTGGCAAATAGTGGCGCTAACTATACTCACGTAAAAACCTTTGTACATAAGTGACTCGAACCGATACGGTATACCTTTATGTCTGATGGCAACACGCAAAAACCCAGCTAATCAAAGTGCCATGGCATGATTATTGAATGCTCTGTAATAGTAGGTATTAAATGCTGTTTATCAGCTGTTGTTGAGAAACGAAACCGTTTATAGCGTGATAAAAAAATAAACGATGTCCGTATTCAACCAGCCCCATTACTAAGGACAGACGCATGATTAGCACTGCATTGAACACAGAAAACAAAGGCAATTTGGTGGTGATTGGCAACGGTATGGTCGGTCATCACTTTATTGAACGAGCAATTGAGCAAGGACTGCACCAGCAATTTGATATTCATGTATTTGCTGAAGAAGACCGCCCTGCTTATGACCGTGTTTATTTGTCGAGCTACTTTGAACATAAAGATGCCAGTAAGCTGAACCTAGTAGATTTAACGGCTTACGAATTATCAAAAGTTAATTTGCATTTGAATCAATGCATTGTAGATATCGATTCTGCCAGTCAGCGTATTACTACTGAGGCAGGCGAGATTATTGAATACTCTGAATTGGTGCTAGCGACGGGCTCATATCCTTTTGTGCCGCCCATCCCAGGCCGCGAGCATCCGCACTGCCATGTATACCGTACCATTGCAGATTTAGATGAGATTCTAGCGATTGCTGAGCTACCCACTGTCAAAAAAGGCGTGGTGGTTGGTGGTGGCTTACTGGGGCTTGAGGCCGCAAAAGCGCTCGTGACGCTAGGGCTTGATACCTATGTGGTCGAGTTCGCACCGCAATTGATGGGCGTTCAGCTTGATGCCGCTGGTGGTGAGATCTTAAAGCGTAAAATAGAAGCACTGGGTGTCAAAGTACTGACAGGCAAAAACACCAAAGAGATTCTGTCTAATACTGCACGCCACTCTGATGACACTAGCAGTGATGGTCAACATTTAACCATGCAGTTTACAGATGGCACCTCTCTAACGACCGATATGATTGTGTTTAGCGCTGGTATTAGACCGCAAGACGGTCTCATTAAAAACAATCCCGAATGCGGTATCGAAATGGGCGGGCGTGGTGGCATCTTGATCAATGAGCAATGTCGCACCAATGTAGATCATGTTTATGCCGTAGGCGAATGCGCAGTATGGGACAATAAAGTATTTGGTCTGGTAGCTCCCGGTTACAACATGGCCAGTATCTGTGCCGCGCAAATCGCTGGTGATAGCAAACAGATATTTACGGGTGCTGACATGAGCACCAAGTTAAAACTGATGGGTGTGGATGTAGGTAGTATTGGCGACGCACATGGCTCAAGTGAAGGCAGCTTAAGCTACCTGTATCAGAACCCTGCTGAGGGAATTTATAAAAAACTGGTCACCACACCAGATAACAAACGATTGCTTGGCGCTGTATTGGTAGGCGACACCGAAGACTATAACAACCTATTGCAATTATATTTAAATGACATTGACCTACCCGCACACCCAGAAAGCCTGATATTACCCAATGTCGAAAAACCCGTGATGGGCATCGACAATCTGCCAGATACCGCCACGATTTGTTCTTGTTATAACGTGACCAAAGGTGCTATCTGCTCAGCCGTCGAAAACGGCGCATACTCCGTCAGCGATGTAAAAACCATGACCAGTGCTGGTAGTGGCTGTGGCGGCTGTGCCCCTATGGTCAAAGATACGGTCAGCTATCAACTCACCGCCATGGGCTTTGAAGTAAACAATGACTTGTGTGAGCACTTTGCTTACTCTCGTCAAGATTTATATAGCTTGATTCGCGTGCACGGTATCAAAACCTTTGATGAATTACTAACTGAACATGGTAGCGGTCATGGTTGTGAGATATGTAAACCAACGGTCGCCTCTATTTTGGCATCGTGCTGGAATGACTACGTACTCAAGACTGAGCTGACACCACTACAGGACAGTAACGATTACTACTTAGGTAACATCCAAAAAGACGGCACTTATTCCGTCGTACCGCGTGTGCCGGGCGGTGAAATTACTGCAGACAAGCTCATCGTACTGGGTCAAGTGGCGAAGCAGTTTAATTTATACACTAAAATCACTGGTGGGATGCGGGTCGATCTGTTTGGCGCACGCATGGAGCAATTGCCTGATATTTGGACGCAACTGGTGCAAGCAGGCTTTGAGACTGGCCATGCCTATGGTAAATCTTTACGTACCGTGAAATCTTGTATCGGTAATAACTGGTGCCGCTACGGCGTCGATGACAGCATTGGCCTCGCCTTGAGATTAGAAGATCGTTACAAAGGCGTGCGCTCGCCGCACAAAATCAAGATGGGTGTGTCAGGCTGTATGCGCGAATGTGCTGAGGCGCAAAGTAAAGACTTTGGCATGATTGCGACTGAAAACGGCTGGAATTTATTTGTCTGTGGTAATGGCGGTATTACCCCGCGTCATGGTGAGCTGTTCGCCACCGATCTGGATACCGAAACCATGGTCAAATACATCGACCGCATCATTATGTTCTATATCAAAACAGCGGACAAGCTACAGCGCACCTCAAAGTGGCGTGAAAGCTTAGATGGCGGGATTGATTATCTAAAAGCCGTCATTATCGAAGACAGTTTGGGCATAGCAGATGAGCTCGAAGCACAAATGCAATTATTGGTCGACAATTACGTGTGTGAGTGGGCAGCGACGATTAATGACACCGAAAAACTCAAACGTTTCCGTCATTTTGTAAACAGTGAGAAAGGCGATGATAATGTCGTTTTCGTGACTGATCGTGAGCAGATTCGCCCAGCGACTGATGCGGAAAAAGCAACCATCAACCTGGTTGAATTGGCCTAGCCAATGATGAGTGCCTTGTTTGTTATCACAACAAGCAAGGTGCTGTTTTTTCCACTCATGTTTTTAGACTCAAGTTTTACGACTCATTTTTCTCAAATCATGTTTTGCAAATTGCAGCTTATCACTCACGATTTATCATTCATACAGAGCAATATTATCATCACTAAGGATACCGCCTCATGAACCAACAGACTATTTGTACACTTGACGATATCATTCCTGAAACCGGTGTCTGCGCCCTGATAGATGGCAAACAAATTGCTATCTTTCGTACCAAAGAGAACGATTTATTTGCTCTTGATAACTACGATCCATTCAGTCAAGCCAATGTACTGTCACGGGGGTTGATTGGTGGAACCACGATTACAGATGATACAGGAACAGCAAAAGAAGTGCTTTATGTGGCCTCGCCCATCTATAAACAACGCTTTAACCTAGCTACTGGCCAGTGTTTAGATGATGAGAGTATTGTGCTCAATACTTATAAATTCAAACTTGATGGGAATAATGTGGTGGCAAACTACGAATAATAAGCGACGTTATCTCTAATTTGATATGCCATTAATAATTGCTGTATTAATCTAAAACATCCTTTGATTCTGAGATTCAAAGGATGTTTTATTTTTGACAATTACGCTGAAACACCGTGATCTATGATTTTCAAAATACTTACCCAAACTGAAAAGCTGACAATTGCGTTTTTAGCACTTGCTGGGAGTAAGTCTTTTGGCCTTTATCACGTCCTGCTGCACCCACCGCTATCATAAGCGGTAACAAATGCTCTTCTGCCCCTAACGGATGTGAGTCAAGCGCATGAGGCGCATTTTTCCAATTAGCCAAGGCCGTGAGTCGTTTATTCGAATCTGCTGATTCTACAGTGTTCGTTAGCCATTCATCAAAACGCTCTGACGGTTCAGTAAAACTGGTATCGCCATAACCGCGCATATTATGAAAGCTCATGCCGCTACCGATGATTAGCACACCCTCTGTACGCAATGACGCCAATGCCTGACCAGCAGCCAAATGCGCCTTCGGGTCTAAATCATGACGCAGGGATAGCTGCACCACTGGAATATCTGCCTCAGGGAACATTAGCTTAAGCGGTATAAATACCCCGTGATCAAACCCACGCTCCGCATCTTGTTTATTGCTTACCCCTGCCTCTGTCAGTAGACTACTGACTTTCTCCGCCAATGCTGGTGCGCCTGAGGCTGGATAAGTCAAACTGTAAGTATGTTCAGGAAAGCCATAATAATCATAAATGAGATCAGGTTGCTTACTAGCGGTGATACTAAATTCAGCTGTCTGCCAATGCGCACTAATGATTAAGATAGCCTTTGGTCGCTCAGGCAAACGAGCAGAAATGCTCTTTAAAAACGTTGCCATCTCATACCACGTATCCGCTGGTTGCCAATCCATGAAAAAGCACGGCCCTGCACCATGCGGTATAAACAATACAGGCTGGCTAACTGACTCATTAGATAAAAGTGTTGTCATGGCTTTCTCCTTGTTGCTTGTCTTAAATGGCTATTTTCAAACAGCTTTATTCACGAAAATTGAATAAAGCTATTTACAACTATAAAACCTATCCTAATTTTTCTGACAATACCTTATCCATACTGAGGGAGCCGCCACCTTGAATAGCTAGAGCAAGCGAAGCCACCATCAATGTTAGCGCGTATTCATAACCACCATTATCAGCGAACAGCCCATTACTGATATGGACAGAAAAAATAGCCACTAACATGGTAAAGGCTGCGGCTAAAGCAGCTGGTCTGGTTAACAAACCTAATACCATAGCCAGACCACCGAAGAACTCAGCACCGCCTGCGAGTATTGCCATCAGGTAGCCAGGCTCCATACCCATACTGCTTAACCATTGAGCCGTACCTGCCAGTCCGTTACCACCGAACCAACCAAATAATTTTTGGGCGCCATGGGCTGCTAAAATTAGGCCAACGGGTACACGAAGCACTAAGGCCGCTGCTCCAGCTTTTGATGTCAAAATAGTATTTAATAGTGATGATTTCATTGATGCTCACTCCATAACGTATGGTTAGAATAAATAGTGTCGAAAATGATATACGCACACTTTACTATCAACGCTATAAAAGAGTAAGATCAGTTATATTGAATAATTATCAACATACTGTTTATAATGGATTTGATATTGAGAGAAATATAGGAATAAATATGGATAGAATCGATGCCATGCGCGCTTTTGTCGCGGTAGTAACAGAAGGCAGTTTTAGTAAAGCGGCAATTACGATGCAGCTCTCGCCGCAGCTAGTAAGCAAGTATGTGGCAAAGCTAGAGGAGGAACTGCATACTCGCCTGCTCAACCGCACTACGCGCAAAGTCAGCCTGACTGAAGCTGGCAGTCAATACTTTACGCATGCGCAGCAGATTTTATTGAGTATTGATGAGATGGCATCGCAGTTAGGCGGCTTACAGCAGCATCCTAAAGGCGTCCTGCGAATCAGTGCTCCCGTGTCCTTTGCCTTAAAGCATATGGCGAAACTCATCACTGATTTTCAGGATCGCTATCCGTCAGTTACCGTTGATCTGCAGTTGAGTGATCGAAAAGTAGATATCGTTGAAGAAGGGTTTGATATTGCCCTGCGTATCGGACAGCTCCAAAGCTCGTCGCTTATCGCCAAGCAGATTGCTCCGATTCGTGTAGTGTTATGCGCCTCACCCGAGTACCTCAAAGCTCATGGCACACCTAAGCAACTTGAGGATTTAGAGTCGCATCGCTATTTGCATTATAGCTATATGAATGTCGAAACTAAGGGGCAAATCTACAAATACCTAAAGACCAAACAATTCAAAGAACGTAGCGTTTTTCATAGTAATAATGGCGACGTACTCGTTGAAGCAGCTATTGCAGGCGGAGGATTGATATTACAGCCGACTTTCATTGCTAGCGAAGCATTAAGTACTGGCAAGTTGGTCGTAGTGTTGCCAGAATATGAACCTAGCCCTTTAGGCTTGTATGCTGTCTACGCCCATAGAAAACTACTACCTCACAAAGTCAGATGCTTTATCGACTTTATAACCAACTACTATGGCACGCCGCCGTATTGGGATGAGAATATATAGCTTTAAACATAGAGACATAAAAAAGCCACGACACATTATGTATCGTGGCTTTCGGTTCAAGCAAACTTAAGCAAGCACTGATTTAATAATCAGATCCAACCTTCTTCTAATAGGTGCTCAGTATTGCTGATTTTAAAATTATTGCATAAGTCATAGAATGCCATTGGGTCTTCAACATTATCGAGCAACTCTCTTTTATGCAGTGCCACAAAAAGCGCCAACGCATACGCTGCACTATGGATAGATTTTTGAGGATTAAAAGTGATATCAGTGAACCCTTGATATTGAATCACTTCCTCATGTAGCTGAGGGTTTTGCTTGAGCGCATTCACGTACAGCCAATCATAAAATGTTGTTAACGGCTCTACGCCCCATTCCATACCAAAGTAGTTGTAGCCAATGAGCTCGCCCGAGGTCATCAATCGCTCATCTTTTCTGGCTTGTCTTGGCGCTACTGTTAGCAAATCCGTGTAAGGACCACCATCTTCAAAAACCATACTGGCTTGAAAAGCATTTTCAACACTATATGGATTGCCATCATGCTCATCGGTAATTTTTAAGCTAAACGGACTTAGCGGAAAACTCAGCTTATTACCAGATTTGCTAGACAGCTCGAGTACCTGCTTAAATCCATACTTTTTACGAATGACTTGTTGTAGGTCATTGATGGATTTTTTCTTTTGTCTGGTCGCAAATCCCACATGTCGCTCAAACATAACCATATCCGTTTTTACCAAATTGTCACTGTTGACTTTGGGCATGAATACGGGTCTTTGTTCTATCGTATTTGGTACTTCTTCCATAGTGATGTGCCTTAATATCAATGGTCTTGTATAAATATTTTATATTAACAGTGCTGATATCACCTGCTGTTGACGGTGTACTCTGTCATTGCTAGCAGCATTTCTTATTATTGTTGTTTTATTCGCTAGCAGCCAAATACAGTGAATTGATCGAAAGCTATCGAGAGCTATCGAGAGCTATCGAGAGCTATCGAACCCTATCAGCGCTCGCTGGGCAGTTTATCTTATTATCAATCATTTATCCTGCCCTATTTTAGAATTAATGCCGCCACACCTTCAACAATAAACCATAATCGAGCTATTTTAAGCTTAACAACGAATATAAGACGCTACTATAAATGCGCTTGAAAGTATTATATAAATACGCTTGACCTTACCATGATGTCAACCTATATGCTGTCACTATAGAATTAAAAATGCGATTAAAAATGCGATTAAAAACAGAATTAAAAACGACAGAGGTTGTTATGAAAACAAAAAACACCAAAACTCCTACTTATCAGGAAGTGCTGAGCATTGAAGGCATGAGTTGCGCATCTTGCGTCGGGCGTATCGAAAAACAATTAAAAAACATTGAGCACGTTGAAAACGCCGAGGTAAATCTTGCCACTGAACAGGCGACTGTTTACTCATCTCAACCTGTAGATGTCACCCAGTTAAATAAAGCGGTAGAGCGCGCGGGCTATAAGGTGACTGAAACCAAGCCTATCGAGCTATCTATAGAAGGCATGAGCTGTGCCTCATGTGTTGGGCGAGTAGAAAAATCCTTGGCCAAAGTCGCTGGCGTGCAACAAGCCACGGTAAACCTTGCAACTGAACGCGCTTGGATTAAAGGCGATGCGCAAATAAAAACAAGTGACTTAATTGAGGCCGTTAAAAAAGCGGGCTACGAGGCCAAACTGGTAGAACAAGATCAAAGTGATCGACAAGATAAGAAAGCATCAGAGCAAAATCAGCTTAAACGAGATTTGGGACTTTCTGCGCTGTTGTCACTGCCCGTATTCATTTTAGCAATGGGCTCGCATATGATTCCAGCCTTTCATATGTGGGTAGTGAATAACCTCGGTACTCAGCAAAGTTGGCTAATACAGTTTGTTTTGACCACATTGGTATTACTCTTTCCAGGCCGACGCTTTTATCAAAAAGGCGTGCCAGCCTTATTGCGTTTTGCGCCAGATATGAATTCGCTAGTGGCGATTGGTACTATCGCAGCGTATGGCTTTTCCCTCATAGCGACCTTTATCCCGCAAGCGTTACCTGAAGGCACGGTGCACGTCTATTACGAAGCCGCTGCTATGATTGTGAGCTTGATATTATTAGGTCGTTATTTTGAAGCAAAGGCTAAAGGACGTACTTCTGGGGCCATTCAGCATTTAGTAGGCATGCAGGCAAAGACTGCCCGTGTACATCAAGATAGTAAAGTCATTGAAGTCCCTGTAGAAAACGTCACCGCACAAATGATCGTTGAGATTCGTCCAGGCGAGCGTGTGCCTATCGATGGTGAGGTGGTTGACGGTCACAGTTATATTGATGAATCTATGATTACGGGTGAACCTGTCCCTGTGAAAAAACAAGCAGGTGATCAAGTGGTCGGCGGTACTATCAATCAAAACGGCACCGTGAATATTCGGGCAACGGCCATTGGTGAAGATTCTGTGTTGGCACAAATCATTCGTATGGTAGAACAAGCCCAAGGCTCTAAATTACCGATTCAAGCATTGGTGGATAAAGTCACCCTGTGGTTTGTACCAGCGGTGATGTTTTTATCAGCATTAACCTTTATAGTTTGGTTGATTTTTGGCCCCGACCCTGCCTTAACCTTTGGTTTAATCAATGCGGTTGCCGTGCTCATTGTGGCCTGCCCTTGTGCAATGGGATTGGCCACACCCACTTCAATTATGGTCGGCACGGGTCGCGGTGCAGAATTGGGTGTGCTATTCCGTAAAGGCGAAGCGCTACAAATGCTTCAGGATGTGAGCGTGGTTGCCGTTGATAAAACTGGCACATTGACTGAAGGCAAACCTACCTTAACAGATTTCCAAGTCCAACAAGGGTTTGAGAAAGAACAAGTCTTACGTGTGGTGGCATCGGTTGAAGCAAAGTCTGAGCATCCCATTGCCTTAGCCATTGTACAAGCAGCAGAAGAACAGAATATTCAACTGCTGCCTATCACTGATTTTGAGGCGATGACAGGTTTGGGTATTCAAGCAAACGTGGCAGGCCAAGTGATCCACATTGGCGCAGATCGTTATATGCAACAATTAGGGCTTGATGTTGCACCTTTTGAACAAGATTCGCTACGTTTGGGGCAAGAAGGTAAAACCCCACTCTATGTATCGATTGACCAGCAGTTGGCCGCTATCATCGCCGTTGCCGATCCTATTAAAGAGACGACTCATGCCGCCATCGCCGCACTACATCAGTTAGGCTTAAAAGTGGCCATGATTACAGGTGATAATCGCCATACCGCCCAAGCGATTGCCGCAAAATTAAATATTGATCAGGTAGTAGCAGAAGTATTACCCGAAGGCAAGGTAGATGCAATACGCCAGTTGCAAGAACAATATGGCCGAGTGGCATTTGTTGGTGACGGTATCAATGATGCCCCTGCATTGGCTCAGTCCGATGTTGGATTGGCCATTGGTACAGGCACAGACGTTGCAATTGAGGCAGCTGAAGTGGTGCTAATGTCAGGTAGTCTGCAAGGTGTGCCTACTGCAATTGCCTTGAGTAAAGCAACCATCAGTAATATCAGACAAAATCTGGCTTGGGCATTTATTTATAATGTCGCCTTGATTCCGATTGCCGCAGGTGTCTTGTATCCCGCTTTTGGTATCCTGCTCTCACCCATTTTTGCGGCAGGTGCAATGGCGCTATCTTCTGTTTTCGTATTGGGTAATGCGTTACGCCTCAAGTACTTCAAAGTATAGTCAGCGAACTACTAAACCGCTACAGAGTGAATATAGAACCGTAAAGGATATCCATATAGGGTTTAAACCTTAATGGTTAAACCCTTTTGTTATTTGAGTCCCTTTTTAAGTTAGGAGGATAAATATGAATATTGGTCAAGCATCAAAGCAATCAGGTATCTCTACCAAAATGATTCGCTACTATGAGCAGATTGGCTTGCTAGAAACCGTAAATCGCTCGAACTCAGGTTATCGTTTGTATTCTGAAGACGATATAGACGACTTATGCTTTTTAAGACACTCTCGTGACTTGGGATTCTCATCCAAGCAAATGAAAGAGTTACTGTATCTGCGTAAAAATGCCAATCGTCAGAGCGCGGATGTTAAGCAACTGACACAAGAGCATATTGAAACGTTAAACCAAAAAATCGCTCAATTGCAAGAGATGGTCGACTCGCTACAGAACTCTTTTGATCATTGTGCAGGCGATGATAATGCAGACTGCGCTATTTTAGAAGACCTAGGACAGAGTAAATAACTTATATCAGATGCACGAAATACATGATGAGGCTAATACAAATACTCAGCACATAAAAAACCCTTTAAACGACAGATGACGCTTAAAGGGTTTATATTTTGATTTAACCAAAACTACGTTAACGGTCTTTAACGACGGGCTAACTCGAAAATAGGCTGTCCGTATTCAACGTTCTGGCCATTTTCAACCAAAACTGCCGTGACCACACCTTCTTTATTACTAATCACTGGCTGCAAACGGGTCAACTCATCAATGAAGCAAATGGTCTGACCTTTTTGAATATGGTCGCCTTCTTTGACCAAGTTGTCTGTTGCATCGTCTTCACTTGAGTAGATCTGCCCCACATAAGTGGCACATACTTGCAAGACATCACTACCAGTCTGTTCAGGCTCATGAGTAGTCGTGTCATCTATAGGACTAGCGCTCACATTATTCTGCGCACCTAGATTGTTAACCACCCTAATAGACTGCCCGTTGTCTGCAATCGTGACTTCTTGCAGCTGACTGCTTTCAACCAATTTGACCACACGTGCTATTTGCTCTATATCCATAATACATTCCTTATCTTAATTTTTTAACTCATGCCCAGATATTTAGCAATGGTCATGACACTTAGGATACTCATCACAATGGCGATTAACCAACCAAATGCCGCAATCCAAATCGGATGCTTATAATTGCCAACGATATTTTTTCTGTAGGCGGCAATCAGGATAATGACCATGGCGATAGGCAATACCAAACCATTTAACGTACCAACCAATACCAATACTTGAGCCGGTTTACCGATAGTGGCAAAC
Source organism: Psychrobacter nivimaris (assembly GCF_009812035.1). Classification (GTDB taxonomy): domain Bacteria; phylum Pseudomonadota; class Gammaproteobacteria; order Pseudomonadales; family Moraxellaceae; genus Psychrobacter; species Psychrobacter nivimaris. The sequence goes on from NZ_VZIZ01000034.1 coordinate 26,014, forward strand.
ACCAACGTTGAGATAACGATGAAACCAATAATGAAGTAGCGTTTATAAGTCTCAATGAACGGATGAAAGTTGGTCATAAAAGACACAGAAGTATAAGCAGCACCAATCACCGAGGTCACAGACGCCGCCCAAATCACCATACCAAAAATAACTTTACCCGCATTTCCTAGAATGTACTGAAACGGCGACATGGCTGGGTTGGCGGGATCCAATGCAAAGCCTTGAGATACCACGCCTAATACGGCAAGGAATAAAAATACGCGAATAACAGAGGCAATCAAAATACCAGAGACCGAGCTTCTGGTCACTGATTTTAAATTCTCTTCTCCGCTGACGCCTGCTTCCAATAAACGATGCGCACCTGAGAAAGTAATATAACCACCAACCGTACCGCCGACTAGCGTCACGATAGCCACTGCATCAATTTTGTCAGGCATGATCGTTTTGCTGACGGCTTCTGCTAATGGTGGATCAGATTTGAAAACCACATAAATGACCAATACAATCAGGATAAAGCCCATTAACTGAGCGAACTTATCCATCATAGGCCCAGTTTCTCGGCCTAAAAATATGGCGACGGCAATCACACCACTGATCAGGGCGCCTGTGATGGGCGATATGTTGAACATGGACTGCATGCCAAGTCCGGCACCGCCAATATTACCAATATTAAAAGCCAGACCACCCGCAATGATTAAGAACGAGAGCAAGTAACCGACACCAGGAAACACCAAGTTGGCGATTTCCTGTGCACGTTTTTTGGAGACTGCGACTACTCGCCAAACGTTAAGCTGGACGCCGATGTCCATAACAATAGAGATTAAGATAACAAAGCCGAAACTTGCCATTAGGCTTTCGGTAAATGTGGCCGTTTGGGTCAAAAACCCTGGCCCTACTGCTGATGTGGCCATCAGGAAGGCCGCGCCTAAAATGGCGGTATTATGTTTTTTTATGGTGCTCATAAACATCCTTGTTCTATATGGGATTATTTAATCAAATGATTAGTGGGTGGATATTTAATGGGCAGATATAGTGATACCTTGGAGCTCTAGTTGTTTCTTTATTTCTCGCGCGAATAAAATAGCGTGTTCACCATCACCATGTAGGCAGATACTTTGCGCTTCTACTGGTACAGTTTGACCGCAGACACTGGTGACGGTTCCTTCAGTGATCATCTGCAACACATGTTTAACGGCTTCATCTGTGTCAGTGATTAAGGCGTTATCTTTGCTACGAGAGACCAGTGAGCCGTCTTTCTCATAGTTCCTATCGGCAAACACTTCTGATATCGAGGCTAAACCCTGCTTTTTGGCTGCTTTAACCAGATAACCACCAGACAAACCCATGACCTTTAGACTTGGATCAAATCGTTTGATTTCGCTTACCAAAATATCTGATAAATTTTCATCAATGGCGGCTTGGTTGTACAACGCACCATGCGGTTTTACATAGTCCAAAGTCACGCCGACCAAGTCACAGAGCGCTTTAGTCGCGCCCAATTGATATACCAATAACGCACGATAATCGGCTTCACTTAACGGCTCATGAATACGACCAAAGTTTTCTCTATCGTTTAGACCAGGATGCGCGCCTACGCTCACATTGTTTTCTTTTGCCAATTGCAACGTGGCTAGCATCTCGCTGTAAGAACCAGCATGAAGACCGCAGCAGACATTCGCTGAGCTAACAATCGTTAGTAACTTATCATCTTGCCCGCAGCCTTCAGCCACATCAGCATTTAAATCAATTTTCATTGGCATACTCCTTTATTTGATCGATGTAATGTTGTCTTTTCTGTTGTTCACGCAGCGCCTGCTCTAACGACACAACGACGAACTGACAGGCTTTGCCAAATCTAATCTGTGCCATCAGCCCTATGTCTGCATTAATAACGGTTGCGATTTTAGGATAGCCACCCGTCGTCTGCCCATCTGCCATTAACACAATCGGTTGTCCTTGTGGTGGCACCTGAACCATGCCAATATCAACACCATGTGAGCTCATTTCTACTGGCTTACTAAACTCAAGTGCTGTAGCTCCCTCCAAACGGTAGCCCATACGGTTGCTACTGCTTTGTAGTTTCCATGGCTGTGTCTCAAATGCTTGTTTAGACGACTCAGTGAAGCAGTCGTATTCACTGCTTTTTATCACTCGAATAACCTCGGTTGGGGCAAGACGGGCTACCCCAATCACAGGCAGACTTGATTCAGTCTTTACTGCCAAGCTGTCATCGGCTTTTAAATATCTACCCTCAAATCCGCCAAATCCTGCTTTGAGATTGGTGCTGACTGACTGCAACACTGGCTCGATATCAAAGCCGCCATGCACACATAGATAGGTATACATGCCTTGTAGCGGACGCAAAAGTTTGAGCGTTTGCCCAGCTGTCGCATTGATACGCCAATAGCAAGGAATGCGTTTGTCGTCTAGATAGGCTTCGTATAAAGCGCCTGTTAAGCAGAAGCTGACGTTTTCTTCAAACTGGATGGTTAGCTCACCCAGCGCTATTTCGATAGCGGGTTCGTTTGCCTCATTTTTCATCAAAGCATTACCGGCTTGTAGCGCCCAGCTGTCCATCACGCCATTTCTACCGACACCCATACTGCGGTAACCCAGTCGTCCCGAATCCTGAATACTGGCAAGGGCACTCGCGGTTAAAATTTTCATCGATACCACCTGTTTATTGGTCTTTTTGATTCATGCATCTTTTTTTATTTGTCGCTTATTGATGAATATCAATCGCTTTAAATGTCAAAGTATCGCCTGCGTTAAGCAACGTCGGAGAAGACTTGGTTAAATCAAATAAAGCAGTATCCGTCTGGCCGAGTAACTGCCAACCGCCTGGAGACTCAAAAGGATAAACCCCTGTCTGCTCGCCGCCTATACCCACTGAGCCTGCGGGTACTTGAGTTCTAGGGATGGCGTGTCTTGGGAAATACAGCGACTCAGACAAGCCGCCAAGATAAGGGAATCCTGGCTGAAAACCGATAAAGTAAACGGTATAAGTGGCTTTGGTATGTAGCTCAACAACGGCTTCGACCGAGAGATTTAAGTCATTCGCCATGGCTACCAAATCAGGACCATATTTTCCACCGTAATGTACTGGGATCTCGACGTGTTTGCCTTGGATGGTTTTTGAAGGGAGATCATTGAGTAGGTCTGACAGCCTATCTTTGAAGGTATTCAGCTCAGCCCAAGTTAATGGCACGATGAATACACTGAGCGTATTCATACCAATCACCACTTCGATGACTTCTGGCATTTTCTGGATGCTGTCTGATAAAGCCCAGCATTTTTGTTGTTTGTCTAAGGTGGTTGGTTTAGGAAAAAACAACGCTAGATTGGTTTCACTGCATAGTTGCCATTGTAGTTCCATTAGTACGCACTCCATTACTTTGTATTTGCTATAGTCAAATCCTCTATAAATTGGATACGGTATCAGGCTCGCTTAGTCTACGACTTGTAGTACTTTCACTCGCCTTCCTCGTATCCAAATTATATTGAACCGACTATATATCTTGATTCTGACGCTTCTGACGCTAATGTCAGATTTGGTTTTCGCTTTTGCGGGCAAGACCTGATTTATATATTGTCTTGTATCCACTGTTCTAGATAATGGATGCTCATTTGACCTTCACAAAACACCTCATCTTCGAAGAGTCGCTGATGCAGACCAATATTGGTATCAATACCGGTGATTTGCGCTTCTGATAATGCCGCGCGCATTTTTTCTATCGCTTTTTCTCTTGAACGATCTTGTACACATATCTTGGCAATCAAACTGTCATAAGATGGCGGCACGGTGTAGTTCGATTCAGCATGACTATCCACTCTGATACCAAACCCTGCTGGCATGTGGCAGTAGTCTATGCGTCCAGCATTTGGTAAAAATGTCTGCGCGTTTTCGGCATTGATACGACACTCAAAAGCGTGTCCGATAATGGCGATATCACTTTGCTTATATGCCAGTGGAAGCCCTGCCGCCACTCTGATCTGTTCTTGCACAATATCAACACCCGTCACCATCTCAGTAATGGTGTGCTCAACTTGCACACGAGTATTCATCTCGATAAAGAAGAACTCGCCATTTTCATATAAAAACTCAAATGTGCCTGCACCTCTATACTGCATTTGCTCACAAGCCGTGACACAGGCTTGGCCGATTTTCTGACGCTGCTCTTCGGTGATACCGGGTGCTGGCGCTTCTTCAATGACTTTTTGATGACGACGCTGCATAGAGCAATCACGCTCGCCTAAATAAATAGCATTGCCGTGAGTATCGGACATGACTTGCACTTCGATATGACGCGGTGCTTGTAGGTATTTTTCAAGATAGACAATGGAACTACCAAAATTGGCTTTGGCCTCTGTTTGTGTCATAGAGATAGCGGAGAGTAAGTCGGCTTCTTTTTCGACCACACGCATCCCGCGCCCACCGCCGCCGCTTGCCGCCTTGATAATGACTGGATAACCGACCTCATTGGCAATCTTGATAACTTGCTCTGAATCAGCAGGCAATGCGCCATTCGATCCAGGTACACAAGGCACGCCAGCCATCGTCATTTGTTTTTTGGCTTCAACTTTGTCGCCCATATTTCTGATATTGTCAGCCGTTGGACCAATAAACGTGAGACCTGAATCTTCAATCAAGGCTGCAAAGTCAGCGTTTTCAGACAAAAAGCCATAGCCTGGATGGATGGCTTGCGCGTTGGTAAGCTTTGCAGCGGACACGATCGCTCGTTGGTTAAGATAACTGTGTGTGGCATTGGCAGGCCCGATGCATACTGCTTCATCGGCTAGGCGCACGGGTAACGAGTCTTTGTCTGATTCAGAATGGGCAATGACGGACTTAATACCTAGCTGTTTGCAAGCTCGGATAATACGTAGAGCAATCTCGCCGCGATTGGCAATTAAGATTTTTGTGAACATGTTTATTCCCTTAAAAATATAGTGTCAAATACAGTGTTTGTGCAGCGTCTATACAATATTGAGCGGCTATTGAGTGGCTTTAACTGTTTGGCTCTATAACAAATAAGGGCTGGGCATACTCTACGACATCACCTTCATCGACCAAAATCTCTTTAAGCGTACACGCAGTTTCTGCTTTGACTTCATACATCATTTTCATGGCTTCAATGATGCATAGTGTCTGCCCTACTTCCACCTTATCTCCTACCTGAAAAAACACTTCTGCTGTCGGCTCAGAGCGAAGATAAAATGTACCTAGCATAGGCGCTATTATTTGGGATTTCTCCACCTCTGTATTCGCAGTTTTATCACTACGATCACTGTCTACATTGGTATTATTATCCGTACTGTTTTGAGTGGTTTCGGTTTGAGACTCTGAATGAGACGCCCTTGGGTTGGGAGTATGAGCGATATGATTGCCACTACTTTGGTTGTCGTCAGATTGGCAAACGATAGAAATACGTGCATCACCATCAGTGACTTCTAGAGATTTTATATCGGCGCATTCTGCAAGTTTGATCAGTTTTTCAAGATCCGTGAAATTGATATTCATATGATTGGCTATTCCGTTAGAGTGAAAGTGAACAATTATTTTTTATAAAAAATTCGTACCTAGTGATGTATGTAAAGTGTGATTGTTGAACGATATGTGACAATTTATTGATTGGCTTATTAAAATAATAGTTTGAAATTAATTATCTCTATGCGTATTAAAAGTGCTGTTGTCAGCAGAAATTATAGAACTGCCAAGTCTTCATCTCTTGGGTCGCAGATAAACATATGTCCTGGTGAATGCGTTATCATCAGCGCAGGCTTACTAGTCATAGCGATACTTTGCGGCGTCACACCGCAAGCCCAAAATACAGGGGCTTCGCCTTCTTTTATGATGGATGCATCACCAAAATCAGGCGCATGAATGTCGGTTATACCGATGACACTAGGGTCTCCGATATGAATAGGCGCGCCGTGGACTTGCGGAAATCGAGAGGTGGCTTGGACGGCTCTGGTGATTAATGGATAAGGTATTGGCCGCATGCTAACCACCATTTTCCCATGAAACTGTCCTGCAGGCTCAGTCTCTATGTTTGTGATATACATTGGCACATTGTGATTGTCTTCGATATGTCTAATAGGAATAGACGCATTTAGCATGGCAGACTCAAAGGAAAAACTGCATCCTAAAAGAAAGCAGACCAAATCCTCTCTCCAGTAGTCTTTTAGATCTGACACCTCAGCCACTAATTCGCCAAATTTGTATATCCGATACTTTGGGACATCAGATCTCAAGTCTGCGCCTTTTGCCATGAGACGTGGCTCTGCGCTACCGACATCTGTTACATCTAAAATAGGACAAGACTTTGGGTTTCTTTGTGCAAACAATAAAAAATCATAGGCTAAATTTTTGGGCACTATGACTAAGTTTGCTTGTATGTGACCTTTACACATGCCAGAAGTCGGCTTGTTAAGTTCATTTTTACTGATTAACGCTCTGACCTCTGTCGGCGTCATATTTGCTAAATCTAACATTATTACAACCTCTTACGTTTTATTATTTTTAGCAGATAAAAGTTTATGATTTGTTTTATATTGGTATGGCTATTTATAATTTTATTTCATATATCGAGAACTATGATTATCGTTATGTAACTTATCAGAACACTTTCGATATGACAAGATATGAATACAGAAATATGTGATGAACATGATGAGTGATCTTCTTGAACGCACAGTTAAGGATGCAAAGTGAACTATGCATAATGTCAAAAAAAAGGGCTCAAGCGTCGAGCGAGTTTTGCAAATCGTAGAAGTATTGGCCAGATCTGCTAAGCCTATGGGCGTTATTGACTTAGCAGAAACATTGGACATCCCTGTACCTAGTATGTACCGATTGTTAAATCAGCTACAACCGCTTCAATTTGTCCAATTGGATTTGCATGGAAAAGTAACCTGCGGAAAAAGAACGCACGACCTAGCTTTAGACCTATGGAAAAACAGTCCTTTTAAAGCGGAAAGGTTGGCGATATTACAACAGCTTTCAGCCAAAATTGGTGAGTCGGTAGGGATTGCGGTGTTGCAAGACTTAGAAGTGGTGTATATCGATCGTGTGATATCTGACTGGCCTATCCAAATACAGTTACCTACTGGAACCAATATACCTATCTGGGCCTGTGCCAGTGGTAAACTATTATTGACGCAGTTGGCAGATAATAAGTGCGAGCGTATTGTAGAAAGACTATCGTTACAGGCGCTCACGACCCATACTCAAACTGATAAAAAACAACTAATGACGTCCATTGCTGAAGTACGTAAGACACAGATAGGGACAGATAATGAAGAGTTTATTCCTGGTATGGTTGCCTGTGCTGTCCCTATTCCGAATGGTGACCAGCCCGCATTTGCCACGGTATTTACTCATAGTCCTATCGTCAGAAAATCTTTGGATGAGCTACTGAGCTATGTGCCTGCGATGCGAGAGGCGGCCAAGGAGCTATCTGTTATTTTCAATCAGGAATATAATGAGTAGCCTGTCATAATATTCTATGACGATTGTATCTCAAACCTCTTAGGTGTTGATACGAATATGAATGTAATGAGGTTGTAGATAGCACACTTCCCTTACATCAACGCTCACTTCCTACTTTTATCCTCTCAACCAAGAAATCGACGGCGGCTTTTACTTTTGGTACTAGATAGCGCTGCTTTTGATACAGTAGATACATAGCCATATCAGCATGCTGCGTGATTGCTAATGGATGCTCAAATTTAATCTCTTGCAATGCCCCTGACTCAAGATATGAGGATAGTGCCCAGCGAGTGGACATCAAAATCCCTTCCCCGTCACAAGCCTTTTTGGCAAGCCATGGTCCATTGTTTGAAATTGCCACTGCTGGCCCTGAGACATCATGCCACTGATCGTCCACATAGCAGAGCCAAGGCGTTGGCCCGTTTGGGGCTTTAAAATACAGGCCTTTATGTTCCTTTAATTCCATCACATGACTAGGTGCGCCATGCATCTCTAAATAACTGGGCGACGCAACCGGTATAAACCCATTGTCCATTAGCCTAATGGCAAGCACGCGCTCATTTGGCGCATAACCACCGCGAATCGCAATGTCGACATCGTCACGTCCTAATGCGGATAATTCATCACTAAGACTGACATCTAGCACAATCTCTGGATACAACTCACCAAACTCATCCAACAATGGTAGCAGTATCTTTTCACCAAAACCTACCATAGAGCTAATGCGTAAACACCCCATTGGTGTCGTTTGATAACTGCGTACTGTTTCTTTGCTTTGTTCGAGCTGATCCAATACTTGCTGCATATCGTCGTAATAGACCTGCCCTACTTCTGTCAATTTAACGATTCGAGTCGAACGCTTTAATAATGTCGCGCCCAAGCTCTTTTCTAAATCAGATACTCGTCTTGATAGTGAGGATGGCGGCACTTTGAATGCATTTGCCGCCTTAGTAAAACTTCCCGTTTCTACGACTTTGCTAAAATACTTGATGGCACGTAATTGATCCAACTGACCTCTCCATTTAGATAAATATGTGAGCATTTTCGCTTTATTATTGTCTTAAAAGCAATAGTGATTCACGTTATTCCTTATATATAACCACATTAAAACCAGTAATAATGTGTTTAAGTTAGGGCGTGCTTGATATTCGACCATGGCACTGACAGAGACTATTTTTTAGACAGTTCGACGTTAAAAATAGTAAGTTTAGTCATTCTAAGCGTCTATGTTTTAACAATGAAGTGGCAAAAAAATAGTCCTGTCTCCTTCTGTTTATATTGGAGCTGATGCTAAAACTGCCCCATACTGTGTTGTAAATCTAGTTAAGGCACGAGCATTACCGTCGTTTTACGCCTTGTCTGGAACCGTTTTAGCAATCAGCAGTGCCTATTTGTGAATATCAAACACGCCCTAAACGTTGCAATGAAAACACGATTAAAAATAACTTTTACGTCAACAATGGAAGAATGACTTATGATTACTTTGCACGGCTTTGCTGCAAGCAACTATTACAACATAGTAAAACACGCTCTTTTATATAAGGGTATCCCATTCCAAGAGGACCTTTTATACGCTGGTAGCGATGATCTACTAACCGTCAGTCCAGTGGGTAAAGTACCTGCGATCACCATGCCTGACGGTTTTAATCTGTCAGAATCTAACGTGATTTGTGACTTCCTTGAAGAAACGTATCCTGAAAAGCCGCTATATCCTACCGATGCAGCAGAACGCGCGACTGTACGTCAGATTATGAAAATAGCAGAGCTGTATTTTGAGCTACCAAGTCGCCGACTGATTCCATATGTATTTTCTGGTACTCAAGCACCTAACGCAGTCAAAGAGGAAGTCCGTCAAGTATTGGGCCGCGGTATTATTGCTATGAATCGCTTATGTCAATTTTCGCCTTGGATTGCAGGCGAGCAATTCACCATGGCTGACATCTATGTGCATCACGTCAACACCATTGTCAACGCTTTTGGATCTACTCAGCTTGAGTGGGATGTACTGGCAGAAGTGGACGGCATGAAAGAATGGAACAAAGCCATGAGTAAAACTGACATTGCAAAAAGCGTTCAGGCAGACAGTCAAGCAAACATGCCTGAGTTTATGCAACACGTTAAAGCTCTAATCCAAGCCGCAAACGCTAAATAACCTGTGGCAGTGTGGCCACTAAAAATGAGCCACATTAAGAAAATTACTAAAATTCAATAACCTAAAGAACGACCAATGCCGTAAAGGGATTGGTCTAAAAAATCTAACTATTTGCAGGAGCAAATCTTATGACCGATAAAAATAAACAACTGGTTTCAACCATCAGCGAAGACAATAAACTAACCTTGGCTCTACAAGAAATTGATATGCCGCAGCCAGGTATCGACGAAGTTGTCGTTCGCATGGAAGCCATGCCATTGAACCCCTCTGACTTTGGTGTGATGTTCAGCGCCGCTGATATGTCAACCGCTGTACAATCAGGCACTGGTGACAGCCCGATCATTACCGCTGATGTGCCAGCGAAATTCATGCCATCACTCAAAACGCGGGTAAATAAAGACACACCTGTCGGTAACGAAGGCGCTGGTACAGTCGTCGCAGCAGGCTCATCAGAAGCCGCACAAGCACTCATGGGTAAAATGGTTGCGGTAATTGGTGGCGGTACATATCGTCAATACCACTGTGTCAATGTAAGAAGCTGCATAGAAATGCAAGACGGGACGACAGCTACCGAGGCTGCATCGTCTTTTGTAAACCCGCTCACTTCACTGGCAATGGTCGAAACCATGCGCGCTGAAGGCCACAAAGCCATCGTACATGCAGCAGCCGCTTCTAGCCTTGGTCAAATGCTAAACCGTATCTGTATGGCAGACGGTGTTGATTTGGTGAATATCGTACGTAAAGATTCGCAAGAAAAGCTATTGCGCGATATGGGCGCAAAGTATGTGGTGAACTCAAGCAGCGAGACATTCCTTGCTGATTTGACCGCCGCGATTACTGAAACAGGCGCTACGATTTCGTTTGACCCTATCGGTGGCGGTAAGCTCACCAGCGATATTCTAAACTGTATGGAAGCCGCTATCACTCGTGACGTAGAAGAATACAGCGTCTATGGCTCAAACACCTTTAAACAAGCTTATATTTATGGCGCCTTAGACCGTGGTCCGATCACCTTAAACCGTAACTTTGGTTTTGCGTGGGGTGTGAATGGTTTCCTACTGTTCAATGCACTTGGCAAGCTTGGTAGTGAAACGGTTCAGTCCATGCGCAAACGCGTGGCAGAAGAAATCACCACCACCTTTGCGAGCAGCTACACGCATGAAGTGACCCTAGAGGAAGCGCTACAGTTAAAATCAATCGCCGCTTATGGCAAACAGGCGACTGGTGAGAAGTACTTGATCACGCCTCAAGCTTAATAATTGTTTGAAGCATAATATAGAAATAAAAAAAGCAGATATTCTAGGATGTCTGCTTTTTTATTTTTGACTTATATGAATAGTTTTTCAATAAGTGCTCAACACATTGAGCACTTTATTACGCATTACTAAGCAAGACACGCTCAATAATTCTCACTACGTCATCATTTTTATCTATTATCACAGGAAAGCCACAAATATTCAGAATTTTACTTTCTATATCAATTTTTAACTTCCCATTTTCAACAGAACAGTTAAATATATTAGCTCGTTCACCAAGAATGCTTTTGGCTAAAATATTTATATCTTGAGTGGTTACCTGATCGTTTGTGCTTAATCGAGCTACTGCCGGTGCAGCAATGGAAAGAAGGATATCCCTGAGTGACTCAGCCTCATTAATATGTTTACCTTCTGATGCGTACTCAATACAACGAACCAAATCATCTAGTTGTTCTCTAACCTTTTGAGCTGAAAGCTGATCTAAGTGATCAATTTCATCTACTGCTGCTGTAGGCTTGCCTTCTGATGTGTAAATATCGGAGACTTGGTAATACGATTCGATTGCACCTTTTCTTAATATAAAACACCCTGAGTTTTCCAATAGTTGCAATACAACTGTAAGACGGTCTTTCATGGATGACCATTTTTCCGCGTTAGTTAGATCATTCACTTCTGAGCTACTCAGACTGAATAGAGTGCAAAAAACAGCTCTTCTTTTGACATTCTCATCAATTGATTCTCCAGCGTTGGTATAGTAAGGGTGTATTTCAGCCTGCCTAGATATATCCTCCCAGTTATCATTTACTAATGAGCAAAAATCACTATATGTTGAAGATGCAAGTTTCATGGCTGACTGAGCTCCTAGCTTTGAAGCATCTGCATCTGCAGTGGATGAGTTGGCTAAAAAGCATCGGATTAAGTCCAAGTCATCTGTAAACGCATCTGCATCTGCAAGAACCACCGGTTCTTTACCGATGAGCCTCATGAATTTAGTTACCACTGGCATTTGACCTTTACCAATTACGGGCAGCAATTGAGAGCCTGCTGCTTCGAGATGAAGCTCAAGTTTATTAGAAATGAAAGATGCAATCATGACATCACTTGGACCTTCGACTAAAAGGGGTCGTTTACAAAATAATGAAAGCTTATGCTCTTGTCCAAGTCGAGCAATTAGAGTTTGGAGCTTTTTGTTTTTCAACTCTCCATTGTTGGGATCGAGCTGAACAGGAGGCTTATCTAAATCATGACAAAATATGAGCGATGCTAAGTCATTTGACTTAGCTATTCTAAGCATTTCTGTTGAATGTGTAGCCATAATAACTAATTTCTTATACCCACCTTCAGAAGGATGACCAGCTGCGTTAGTAATCTCATTTAATAAAAATGACTGAAGTTGTGGATGAAGTGAAACTTCAGGTTCATCAATTAATATAGCTCCAACTTCATCGTCATATAAAGCTGCGAGAATACCAACAAGATGAAGTAATCCAGATGCTTCTCGTCCAGACGAGTATGGTGTGGAGGTAATATCTAAACGTGCAAATACAACTTTTAAGCTTCCACCATCCCATTCAATAATCAAATCCCGTTTAAATAGTTTTCTTAAACGTTCTTGAACCTTGATCAATATATCAGCACGTTCAGAGAGTGTTTGAAAGTCGCCATTAAGCGTTTCCATTTGATGCCGTCTTGATACGTCGCTTTTTCTACCGAAGCTTGCATTTTCATAATTTGGGAAACCACTACGATGACCATCATAATCTGAGCGATACTCTTCAAGAAGCCCTAGCCTTCCAGCAGACAGAAAGCGAACCTTTTTCCCATTCATTACAGGAGCTAATGGCTGTTTCAAACTCCTCAGAAGATGAGTCTTACCACTTCCATTTGGTCCAATGATAATGGTTAAGCCACCTTGAAGTGTTATATTTCTAGAAAAATTTCCGTTATGGCTAACTATATTTGCCTCAATATTTATTGGAAAATCCACAGCTATTCCTTATAGTTATATTTTTTAAATAATGTCTTACTATTAATGAACAATTAATTATAACCGATATAAGTCTATCTTTATTAGCTCTTCCACATTAAACCATCGAAAATCACCGTCCACTAAACTTGTACAGAACCCTACTATTACCCTAATCAACCAATTTTATGCGCGTACGCGAGTATAAATTTTATACAAATATCTCTTAATTTATATGGCTCATTCTTATTTACTCGCAATTTATATAAACGTTATCAAAAAAATCTTGCGATAGCGGTGTCAAAATCGGACAACCAAATACCAAGAGCTATAAATTAACATCACTAACAAACCTATGGTTGCATCTGACGCTTATTACGCCTAGTATTTCGCTCCTTTAAATAACTCTATTTTTAACAATAACACCTCTACAGGTTTGTCTACTCACAATAAAGAAGGATTCGTTATGCCAATAAATACAACCACAATTATTGATGGTGGCATGGGACGAGAATTGGCGAAACGCGGTGCACCGTTTCGTCAACCTGAATGGTCAGCACTGGCAATGATAGAATCGCCAGAGATCGTTCGTGATGTACATCGTGCTTATATCAAGAGCGGCGCGGCAGTCATTACGACCAACAGTTACGCGTTAGTACCTTTTCATATCGGCGCGGAACGTTTTGCGGCGCAAGCACAAGATTTGGCAGCGGCGTCAGGCGAGGTGGCACGTGCAGCAGTGACATTAGAAGGCGCAGCAAACAAAGTAGCAGGCTCTATCCCGCCACTGTTTGGCTCCTACCGTGCAGACTTATTTGATGCTAACCACGTAGAAGATATCGCCACCCCACTTATCAAAGGTTTAAATCCGTATGTCGATTTTTGGCTCGCTGAGACTCAGAGTCTAATCGCCGAGTCTATCGCTGTTCGTGAGCTACTTAGTACGCTAGATACGGACAATAAACCGCTATGGGTAGCTTTTACCTTAGAAGACAGTATGGATATCGATGTACCACGTCTGCGTTCAGGAGAAACCGTCGAGGAAGCCGTGGCAACGATGGCTGCTCTCGATGTCGAGGCGATACTCTTTAACTGCTGCCAACCTGATGTCATCGAGCAAGCACTAGATGTCGCACAAACTGTCCTACAAGCAAAACAAGCGCAGCATATCAAACTTGGCGCTTATGCCAATGCCTTCCCGCCGCAACCAAAAAATGCGGCGGCAAATGATACGCTTAATGAAGTACGTGATGATTTGACCCCGCCTGCCTATTTGCTCTGGGCACAAAAGTGGCAAGCACAAGGTGCTTCATTAATCGGCGGCTGCTGCGGTATTGGTCCTGAGCATATTCAGGAATTAAGCCAACATTTCACTGCTACTGCTTAGACATAGGCTGATCTGAATATAGAAAATGTAAGATAATTAGAATATTGAGTTAATCATGCCGACCATCGAATGTTATTTGATGGTCGGCATGTTGCTGGTCGTGGTGCTAGTGCTGTAAGCGTATCGAAAAACCTAGTAGCAGTTTCAGGCTTGAATGAAACCATCGACTAGCTTGTCATAAGTATGCGTATTGCATTCTTAACAGTTTACCCTTCTTACCGCTAACCTGAAGCCTGTCTACCCGTTTGTATCAGTAGGACACCACTTAAAATCAGTACCAACGCTATAATTTCTAAGCTGGTGATGTCCTCGCCGATTATCGCGCCAATGATAACAGCAACGACTGGAGCAATATAAGTAGCACCAGCAGCCCGCACCGAACCCAACGTCTCGATAATAAAATAATAAATCAAAAAAGCAGCGCCAGTACCCAAAGCACCCAGACCAAGTATCGTTCCCCATATTGCCCTAGTATCTGTCGACAGCTGGGTTATACCATCGAAATCAATGAGTATCGAAAGTGTTATGACAGCCAACCCCACTTGCCAAGTGGCTAACGCCAGTGGTGGCAATCTCAGAGGAGACAGATAACGCCGCGCATACACAAAAGATGCACCCACACTCAGAGACCCTGCCAACATCCACAAAACGCCAACGAGAGAGACACCAGTAGCACCTTGCCATGGTCGCGCACTTAATGCGATACCAGCAAATCCTAGCGCAAGTCCAATCGCCATTTGCTTGGTCGGACGCTCCTCAGGTAAGAACAGCGCCGCGCCCAAAAAGGTAAATATAGGGATTGAGCCACTTAATAGACCTGCGACGCTACTGGGCAATAGCGCCGTACCTGCGACAAATCCATAATAGTAAAAAGACGTTGCGAGCACTGACATCACTATAAAGTGTGGCAAATGCTGTAACTGCGCCCGAGTAATTACTTTGCTGTGCCAAGCAACGGCAACCAATGGTAAGAACCCAAATAGTAGGCGTAAAAATACGGTTTGTGAGGGACTGATTAGAGCCGTCGCCCATTTCATAAAAATAAAATTCGACCCCCAGATGACACCGAGGAGCACCAGTGCAGCATATGCTCGAAACATAACATTGGCCTTAATAAATAGATGAGCTGCTTTTTTCAAGCATCTAGCGTCGATAGTGTTTTATTGCTTGTACTAACAGTCTGGTATTAACTATCTTGTATCAATAGGCTTGTATTGATTGATTCGTTACACAGAGCGAATGACACCACCATCAACCCGTATATTCTGACCAG
This sequence comes from Psychrobacter nivimaris, assembly GCF_009812035.1. GTDB lineage: Bacteria > Pseudomonadota > Gammaproteobacteria > Pseudomonadales > Moraxellaceae > Psychrobacter > Psychrobacter nivimaris. The sequence continues at coordinate 41,540 of NZ_VZIZ01000034.1, forward strand.
TGATATATCCAGAAGCTTCGGATAATAAAAAGGCAATCGTTGAGGCGACCTCTTCAGATGTGCCATAACGTCCCATCGGCACACTCTCACGTCGCTCATCGACTTCAGGCAAGCTATCAATCCAGCCAGGCAAGACATTATTAATACGCACACCTTTTGCTGCATAGTCATCTGAAAAAATCTTGGTAAAAGCGCCAAGGCTGGCACGAAAAGCCGTTGACGTAGGAAAAAGCGCAGTCGGCTGCGTTACCCAAGAGGTAGATATATTGATGATAGCACCGCTACCCTGTGCCACCATGATTGGCGTGACCAAACGAATTGCACGTACCGCACTAAGAAAGTAAACCTCTAGCCCTTTATGCCAATCCTCATCAGTGATGTCTAAAATAGGTGCGCGCGGGCCATGACCAGCAGAATTCACAAGCGCATCAATACGTCCCCACTGTTGCATCGCCGAATCAACCAAGCGCTGTACATCTTCATTAATAAGGTTGGAGCCAGTAACACCAATGCCGCCCAGCTCCTTTGCGAAGGCCTCACCTTTACCAGAGGAAGATAAAATAGCGACATAATAACCATCAGCTACAAGTTTACGAGCAGCGGCAGCACCCATGCCTGACCCGCCTGCTGTGATAAGCGCTACTTTTTTTGTCGTTGTAATGTTATTCATCTGTCTTTCTCCATTAGTTATCGTTTCATTTATCATAACCAATAAAATCAGATTCCTAACATCATGATTAAAGATGCTAGACTGTAGAAAATCTACAGTCTAGGAAAACAAAGTGCCAAATAGCCATCGTACATTGCCACCGCTCAATGCCTTACGTGCGTTTGAAGCTGCTGGGCGTCATCTTAATTTTCGGGCGGCGGCAGATGAGCTGTTTGTGACACAAGGCGCGGTCGCTCAGCAGGTAAGAATGCTAGAGGAGCATATCGGCTTTGCTTTGTTTCAAAGACTACCAAGAGGCGTGGCGCTCACTAGCCAAGGTTCTGTTTACTTTGCAGAAGTCACTCGCGCTTTTAAGATTTTGGACAAAGCAACAGCTCAGCTACTCAGAGAACCTAAGGCTGTCACTATCAGCGTGACGCCGACTTTTGCCACTAAGCTATTACTGCCGCGCTTATCGGCTTTGACTGCGGCGGTTCCTGATGTCGAGTTGCGTACTGTAGCGACCGAGTCCGTTGCAGACTTTGATCGTGATCAGGTAGATATCGCGGTACGCCTGACACGCCCACCATTCCCTGCAGCATTTGATACTCATCTGCTGTTTAAACAAACGCTTGTAGCCGTAGCTAGCCCGCATCTGATAACCAGTAGAAAATTGCCCATGTCAATAGAAGCGCTACAAGAGATGCCATTGCTCCATGACTCACATCATCATTGGCCACGATTTTTTGGTACCACAGGTAAGCTGGCCGGCGCTGTATTTAACCAGACCGCATTGGCTTTAGATGCAGCGCTAGCAGGTCAAGGCGTTGCGATTGCTTGTCAGGCGTTTGTACAAGCAGATTTGAATGCAGGAAGATTGGTGCAAGTGAGTGAGTCAACGCTAACAGTCGATCCAGATTATTATCTTGTTCGCAAAAAGAGTTCGTCATCAACACCAACTGTCGACGCTGTCTGGAACTGGTGTGTCACTCATTTAGCACTGGCTTAGCACTGACTTAATTTAGTCAGGGCTAGCTAAGCATTAAGTTAAACGTCAATATAAATAATCTAATCTCAAACTTATTAACGTAGTTAGCTTCTGAAGCTAACTACGATTTTAGTCGTGCTTTTCTATCCCATCACAGTCGTGCTTCAACGTAATGATGCAGGCCTTCCTGCTTTTTTATCCTCGTCTTCTTTCCTCATTTTATCCTTTTGCTAACTACCCTAACTCAAAAATAAAACACAGTTACCTACCCCCTTCTCAATCAAAAAACGCCCTATTTTTACGTGATTAAAATACTAAGTTTTTATGTCACATTACGTACAACTTACACAGTTAATTTATCACAAACAATTATCGGCTAAATCATTACTTAATTTTGTATTAGTATGCACTGGTATTCATTAAATGACTGAGGATACAAGTACTTACATTGTCTATAGGCGCATTCTTTTTATATAAATTTCATTTGTTGTACATGCTTAAGGACCAGACATGACTGCTAACACACAAAAAGCTCTAACTAACGAAGCACTCAGTTTTCAATTAATGACGCGAGCTGAGCCTCCAGAGTTGGTTATTGCCACGATAAAGTCGTTATTAGCAGTAAAAGAAGCACGCGATGAAATATTGATTATCGATAACAATAATAAAGAGACGTCGTTATATAAGCCATTAGCAGCATTTTGCCAAAGCTTAGACGCTGAGCTGAATGTCCATTTTTATCATATTGATCGTGTCGAAGGATTCAAAGCGGGTGCTTTGAACTTGGCACTTGGATTAATGAGTCCAGACTGTAGTCACATTGTGGTGGTCGATAGTGATTACCAAGCATTACCACATGCTAGAGCCTCTATTACGCGGGCTATCGCTCAATATCCTGAGCATACCCTACTGCAATTTCCGCAGTTTTATCGTAATGAAGGACAGCTAGATGCGCATAGCGAGTTGAATCACTATTTTAATCATCATCTGTATCGTCCTTTTAATCGCAATCGCGCCTTATCAACGGGTACTTACGCCGTCATTCGACGCTCGGATCTTTTGAGTATAGGAGGCTGGTCAGGTGCTTCTATCACTGAAGATGCTCAGATGGGCGTACTTATGCATCGACAAGGTTTTCGCAGTCAATTTGTGCCAGAAGTCATTGCCACGGGTTTACTGCCCAACACGCTAGATGACCTAATATGTCAACGCCGACGCTGGATCTACGGCAATATGCAAGTGCTCACGGATTACTTGTCAGTCCCGTACAACTCTCCAAGTCAATATGTTTCACAGTCCAAAAGTATGAGTGAACGTCTAGCATATATACGCGCTCATCTGTCTCAGTTAAGTGCTTGGGTAAACTTCACGGGGTTCTTTATCCTTTTGCATATCTGCGCATTACTGGTGATGGCTGATATGCTTTTGGTAAATAACGCTAACGTGTCAATGCTTGCCCCTCTATATGTGGTTTATACAGGCTATGCATTTTTTATCCTTAGACGGTTGTGGGCTTACTGCCGTGATCAATCGCCTCTCAATCAACAAGTAGATGACAGCCATCAGCCACGTTTTAGCAGAAAAATACGTGCATGGTTGATGCATTTAAACTTTTGGGAAATTGGTGCCTTGTCATGGCTTCCGGTGCTGTGGGGACGAGAGAAACCTTTTGTTTGTATAGTCAGTTCAATATAATTTCGATACAAGGAAACCGAGTGCAAGTTATACATTAGTATGCTTAGCAAGGATGACGATGTATCGGATTTATATAGGCTTGACTATACGCCAAAACAAAACTATATCCAAAGTCGTCAGTCATTATTCCTTAAGAATATAGCAGCGTTACCAAAACTGCTGTTGGTGCTAAATATCATTACAGCTCTAGTTGTAGCACCGTTTTCATCGCTCTACTCACCAGTACTATTTATCTGTGCAGCAGCAGTCTGTATTCTTAAACTAAGCGCCGCCAAGGTCGCAATGGATAATTTCTCTGATGCTCGAGCAGATATATTAAGTATGAGTAAGGTTCTGAGACAGACTCTAAAAGTAGCCCATGAAAAGAAGACGACTATCACGACATCTTATGCGACGTCTTTATTTAAAGATAAAAAGACCATCGACTCGTAAGAATCAGTACTTATAAAGATAGCGGTTTATATAAGCCAATTTTGAAACAAGGTCATTCTATTGTCTTTTATTGTTTCTATACTAAGTTCCCTATACGCCACTCTACTAACCAAAACGCTTATAGCCATGATGCTTATAACTATAAAGGTCTTAAAAACATGATTAGGTCTTCGAATTCACCGCTACGTATTGCCATTATTGCGCATTCACTGTATCCCATTGCCCAGCCTTACGCGGGTGGTCTAGAAATGATTACCCAATTGATTTGTGATGAGCTAGTGGCGCAAGGTCATGAGGTATTGCTTTACGCTCATAAAGATAGCGAGACGAAAGCAACGCTGGTGCCATTATTGACTCGTCATGAGTTTAACAAGATGGTCTATGATAATGAGCATGAAACGGTCGCCATGGGCCGTGAAGAGATGTACCAATATCTCACCTATCAGATAGCCCTACGAGATATTATCGAACGTGATGAGCGCGGTGAGATTGATATCGTACATAACCACAGTCTGCATCATATTCCGATGATGACAGGCCAAGCATTTGGCGAAAGGTTTTTTACCACTTTTCATACGCCTATTTTTCCACAGTTACGTTTGGCACTTTTGACGCTACGCTCTGGTACAACCACTCAGTTTACAGCGATTAGTAAACATCAACAGCAGTTATTCGCTGAGTTTGTTCCCTCACAAGTGGTGTATAACGGCATCGATGTCGAATCCTTTACTGCCAATACAGAATCGCTTGGCAATACTAATGGTAGCGATGACGAGGTGTATTTGTGGTATGGACGCATCTGCCCTGAAAAAGGCACTCATTTAGCCATGCGGTACTGTATGGAAGCTGGGAAGAAACTTATCATAGCAGGACCTAAAAGCAACGAAGACTACTTTAATCAAAAAGTAGCCCCTTTATTATTTAAAGACAGTAAGAGTGGCGATGACAAACTATTCAGTTACGTAGGTCATGTCACCAAGGACGAGATTAACAATTACTTATGCCAAGCAACTGCCATGCTATTCACCAGTACTTGGGACGAGCCATATGGATTGACCTTGGCTGAAAGTTTGGCATGTGGCACACCAGTGATTGGTTTCGATGCTGGAGCCAGTGCAGAAATTATTACTCCAGAGACAGGAGTCATCGTACCTAAAAAAGACAAAGCCGCCTTTATCAATGGCTTTGCTACGATTAAAAATATATCACGCCAAGCCTGCCGTGACCGTGCTTTACAGTTTTGTTCAGTGTCAGCCATGGTAGACGGCTATCTGGAACTTTACCGAGCAGCGTTAAAAAATAGAACTGCGTTAATAGAAGACAATTCAGTAAGTTATATCAACAATATCAACAGCTATGAGCTCTCTGATTTAACAAAAGACTCCCTGCAATTTTTTAATCAGGCCATTCAAGCACCAGTTGAAACTGATACCACTCTTGTTAGCTTTTCTGAGGGATCGTAATGATGCGTATCGGATATTATGCTCATCATCATGGCTCAGGACATTGCCGACAGGCAGACAAACTGGCTGCATTGCTACCTAATAACGCAAGAGCGCAATTAACGGTATTTACGAGCTTAGATATAAATAGCTATCGTTTTACCGCTATTGATGAACAACAAATCGTACGTTTGAATGCGGAAGATGAACGCCCAGATGACATACTAGCAGGTCGTGCGGGAGAATATTGGCAACCAGCCAGCCTACATTACTCGCCCGTAGGCAATGGCGACATTCAAAAACGCAGTCACCAAATACTAGACACTATCTTTCAATGTAAGATTGATCTGATGATTATCGATGTCAGCGTCGAGGTGGCAATGCTCTGCCGTGCGGCAAGTATTCCTTACCTTTACGTTAGGCTTCCTGGTATTCGCGATGATGCGCCACATTTGGGTGCATTTGCTGGTGCGCTTGCCTTACTAGCACCTTATCCTAAAGCATTAGAGTCTACCCAGACATCTGAGTGGGTCTGTGATAAGACGCTCTATCTTGACTTTATCTACTCTCAACAAGCTGAGTTATACACTTATGAGAGCTTTATAGATATCTTGGCAAAGTTGAGCATGGATAATGAAACTTCTGATCTTAAATCTACAAACCTACCAGCTATCGAAACTCAATTAACAGACAAGTCCGGAGCTACAATACCTATTATTACCGTTATCAAAGGCTATGGTGGACACAAAGCGATTGACGAAAAACTACCGGAGTTGCGCTCACTGCTACCCGATACATTAATTGTCTCTCTCGGGCCTATAGACGATGAAAAACGATGTTATGTCGATATCTCAGCTGAGGTAGATGATGTCACACCATTTATTTGCCATAGCGATTATCTGATGATGGCCTGTGGCCTAAATGCTGTCGCGCAAGCGTATCATTACGATACGCCGCTCATAGTAGTGCCTGATGACAGGCCACATAATGAACAGGCCGTCATGGCTGAAGCGTTAGTCGCTCAAAACAAAGCGCTAAATTGGCATCAGTTTAAAACCTTAATGAGCGTCAATGATAATCAACATGAATCTATTGCCCAAACAATTCATGGTCGAAGCAAACCACACCCTACTACCTCGGTTGATAGCATTGAAAAAAATAACATTGAAGAAAACAACATTGAGGAAAATAGCAGCGAGGAAATCAACGCAGTTACGCCAATAGCTGCTCAAGCGTTTATGCATAGCATCACTGATTATCCTACTACTAAGCGTTGGTTTAAAAATTGGTTACTCCCTCGACTCAACTTAACACCCGAATCAACAATTAAAGACTGACTTATTAAAAATAACAGGCAACTTGATAGCGAGGCAAAGATAAACGATGACCATTCAGCCAACGAGTAACGCTAGTACGACTTCTGATACTGTACCGATGACCGTCATTACGACTTGCTATGGTCGTAATCGTCATCTCTATAACCTACTCAGCAGTCTAGAAAATAGTAGTGTAAAGCCAGCCGAAGTCATTATTGTCAACGATGACGCAGATCCCAATCGGTTAGCTGAATTTCCATTAAATATCGTGAAATTACCGACTACGGTCAAATCAGCTGTAAATGATGGTAGTGATACTACAATTACAGAGTTTGATATCGGACATAATCGTAATCTTGGGGCACTGCAGGCAACTCACGATATGCTGATTTTTTTGGATGTTGATTGTATCGTAGCGCATACGTTTATTGAGCAAATGTACAAGAAGCTTCTGCAATATCCTAATGCGCTTTTGATGGGTCAACCGCGCTATCTAACGCGACCTTTATCACCAGAAGAAAGTACGCAATTAAAAATCAACCATCTGCCTGTCTCTATTTTAGACGAGCTGTCTGTCTATAACCCTTATCGTTATAATTTTGATGAAGCTGACTCATATCCTACTGAAACAGAGCAAACAGCTATCAAACAGACTGATGATTACGGTGCATTCTGGAGTCTATGCTTCGCTCTCAATCGACAGACTTTTGATAAAATTGGCGGTTTTGACACCCAATATACAGGTTATGGCGCAGAGGATACCGATTTTGCTTTTACAGCACGTCGATTAGATATCGATTTTTACCTTACTGCCGATATCGCTTATCATCAGCAGCATAGTGTCTACCGGCCACCCCTCAATCATCTGGACAGTATCATTGTCAATGCCAATCGCTTCTATCAAAAATGGCACTGTTGGCCCATGGCAGGATGGCTGTCCCAATTTTCCGACATGAGGCTAATTGATTGGACAGAGGAACAGTCGTTACCGATAGCTATACTACGAAATCCTAGTGACAACGAGATAAAGCGCGCTCATTGTCCCGACGCTCCTTATGTTTAACTACTTTTAGCTAAACATAACTTAGTTAATCAATATTCTAGTACCGATGAATAGTCACTCCTATAAGTGGTCGACTCATTTCCTGACGTTCAAAATCCCAGTTATGCCCGTGCCAAAAGTGAGCAGTTTTATCATTGTCATTGAAACCAATCATTACTATCTCTAACGGTAGTTTCGTGTTTTGAATATGCTGTAAGTATGCTCGAGCTACCAGCATCAGCCGATACAATAGAAAACCTGATGAAGGTGCTGACGAATGAATATCGGTAAAGCATGGATAGTCAGCAACGACTTTATGATGCTCTGATAGCACACTGTGATAGGTAGGGCTTGATAATAGTTTTTGCATGTTCGAAGGAATATCTAAGATGCGATGAGCAGTGATAGGATCGTCATTAGGGCTTGGGTCATCAGCCAATGTTGGAAACTGATAAGGCTGGTTGCTCGTCAATATTCCTAGCGGGGCGGTCTCTGCCATTTGCTCCACCACTGATATATGATTGCTTCTAGGCGGCAGGCCAAAATGCAGCTTACTATCACCAATCTGCCGAAAAAACAGCAGCTTAGGCAGTAAACTAGCTAACTGATGGCTGGCAAAGAAATCAGCGTGAATAAAGTGATTAAATAACACCAAGACATCATCGGGCTGTAACAACATCTCAAGCTGAGCCGTGGTGACAGCAGGATTATTTGCAATTAGCACGACTCGTTTAGCTTGCTCTAGTGCAGTTTGTATAACGACTGGTAGTATTAAGAAAGCAGACTTCGCTGTGCTTATATCATCAAATGTATATTTGCTATTCTCTGACAGTGCGATACTCTGTTTAAGTATTGGTTTTTCTGTATTGGACTCTATATTAGACATAGCAACCTTAGTTAATGTGAACTTTTGATTGCTACTTTAGCATTATTAGCGATTTTTATAGAAAAATTGACGATGTTAGTATGCCTATTACTTTTGCCTTAAATAAGTAAAGCCCTTAAAACTTATACTTGATCAAATTTTTTCACGCTTATATATGAAGCCTTCTTCATCATAAATTTGATAAGTAACATCTAATAACGTTTCCAGTAATTCAGACTTATCGAAATGCCTGACACTCATCACGATTGGCGAAGTCAATATCCCTTCTTCAAATGGTATATAGGTTATCTCTTGATGACGTAAATGCTCAAGTGTCTTCGGTACGATAGTCAACCCTTCTCCTGCTGCTACTAACCCTAGGGCAATATGCAATTCACGTACTTCCATGAAATAATTCGCTTTCAAATTACGATTTTCAAATAGTTCTAATACGTAATCAATGAAACTGGGCCTCGGTGCTGTTGGATAAAGTAAGAGATTTTCATTTGTTAAATCGATCAAGCTTAAACTGTCGCGTTTTTCTTTTGATAACGGGTGTTCGATAGGAACAGCAACTACTAAATCTTCCTCTCTAAGTACCATTCGCCTAATGGAAGCATCTTCAAATAACAACCTGCCAAAACTTACATCTATCTTCCCTTCTGTCAATGCTTGCGTTTGTTGCCAAGAGTTTAGCTCATACAATTTAACCTCGATATTCGGATGAACTTCTCTGAAACGGGATATTACTCTCGGCAATATGCCATACAATATAGATGATACAAAACCTATTGAGAGTGAATTATCAAAATTCCCCTTACGAATAGTCATAGTACGCAGGTCGTCTGATTTTTTTAAAATTTGTATCGCATGATCATAAAAAAACTCGCCAGCCTCAGTGAGTTTCAAGGGACGGTTCTCCCTATCGATGAGCGTAACGCCAATCTCTTCTTCCAATTGTTTTATCTGCCGGCTAAGTGGTGGCTGCGAGATGTATAAACGAGCAGCTGCTTTATTGAAGCTTTTTTCTTCTGCCACAGCTATGAAATAGCGTAAATGCCTGAGTTCCATTATTCTTCCTTGATTGACTTCCTATTGTTTCTATCCTAAGTCGTTCTAATTTCTTCCCTTTTATCCATCACCTACTTCATATACAAAACATCCATACCTAAAGAACATAACATACCACCTACCTTTCGACAAAATACCTAAAAAGTATTAAAAAAAGACTAAATAGGTCTTAGACATGTCGATATTTAACACCTATAGTTCTTATTAAGCATAAGGAAGCCAAAATTTTATACTAAGGACAGATATGATTCGTTCAATTAATACTTTACTAGTACCAATACCTACTATTCGAGCGCATAAACTGGCTTGTACCGTGATGAATGAACAAGTATTGGTTCTGGTGCATATCCAAACCGAAGATGGCTACGAAGGTTGGGGCGAAGCAACGACGATTGGCGGCTTAAGTTATGCTGAAGAAAGTCCTCATAGTATCAAAACTAATATCGATACTTACTTTACCCCTCTCTTGATGAAAGAAAAGCCTACAAGCACAGCAAAAGCAATGCAGCTATTGAATACCCACATCAGCGGCAATCGTTTTGCAAAATGCGCGATTGAAACTGCTCTACTCGACATCGAAGGCAAAAGACTCAATCTACCTATCAGCGAGCTCATCGGTGGTCGCGTCCGTGATCGTATCGAAGTGGCATGGACGCTTGCTAGCGGAAATACTGATACCGATATCGCTGAAGCTCATCAGATGATTGAACAGAGAAAGCATCGGATTTTTAAATTAAAAATAGGCAGCAACCCTATCCTTGATGATGTCGCCCATGTGTTAGCTATTAAACAAGCTTTACCTGATTGCCGCATCACCGTTGATGTCAATCAAGCATGGACAGAGCTTGAAGCTATGAAAGGTATAAATTTATTACAGAATGGCAGTGTTGATTTAATCGAGCAACCAGTATCAATGCGTAATAAATCAGCGCTGAAGCGTTTAACTGAGCACTTTGACGTGGCTATTATGGCTGACGAAGTCGTGCAAGATCCACATAATGCGTTCCAATTGGCAGCGGATCATTGTGCTGATGTCTTTGCTGTAAAAATCAATCAAGCTGGTGGATTAAAAGCTGCCTGCCTTATCGGACAAATGGCACATCTAGCAGGTATCGAGCTTTATGGCGGGACGATGCTAGAAGGACCCATTGGTACTGCTGCATCAGCGCATGTGTTTTCTACTTATCCTAGCTTGAACTTTGACACGGAGCTGTTTGGCCCGTTGCTATTAACAGAGAATGTTTTAGTTCAACCGCTTGATTATCAAAATTTTGGTTTGACTATTCCAACTGGTGCTGGCCTAGGTATCGAGGTAGATAGCGACAAAGTATATCACTATGCCAGACAAGCAGTCCCTACGTTACCTAAACCATCAAATCCATAATTCTCTACCAACGCTCAAACTGAAACGCTGTAAAAGTCAGCCAAATTATCTTTCATCACGTATAAGGAAATAATTATGTTATACCACGTCAGAATGGATGTCTTAATCCCAACAGATATGGATACCGATAAAGTCAACGAGCTTAAGGCAACTGAGAAAGCACTGTCACAGAAGCTGCAAGAGCAAGGTAAATGGCGTCATATTTGGCGTATAGCAGGTCAGTATTCTAACTTCAGTATCTTTGATGTTGAGAGTAATGAAGAGCTACACGATATTATGATGTCATTACCACTTTATCCGTACATGAAGGTTGAAGTGACACCGTTATTGCGTCACCCATCATCTGTTCGTAGTGATGACAGTTAAATCAAGGCATTAAATCTGTAATCAGAATCTATAAAAGGTGGGTAAGAATACTCACTGTAGTTACCCCTTAATAAAACAGTCCTCAACAAGGAGAGAGACATGGAACGCAGCCAAATTGAAGCATTAGCCACTCAGTTCATCAAAGGCAAAATCGACTTCCCTGAACAAGTAAATCCACGTGTACAAGAGATTGTATTACGTATTGTGACCGACCTTATGCAAACTATTAATGACTTAAAAATAACCGCCGATGAGTATTGGTCTGGGGTTGAGTTCATTGGTGATTTAGGCAAAGAAGCCGGTTTGTTATCACCAGGTCTTGGTTTTGATCACTTCATGGATTTAATGATTGAAGAAGATTTAAAAGAAGCAGGATTGGATGGCGGGACTGTACGTACTATTGAAGGCCCTCTCTATGTCGCTGGCGCACCAGAAGAAAAAGGGTTTGCACGTCTTGATGACGGTACAGATATTGATAATGGCACGGTGCTATTTATGCAAGGCACTGTTTATGGTGAAAATGGAAAACCTCTTCCAAACGCAAAGGTAGAAGTATGGCATGCCAACAGCTTAGGTAACTACTCTTTCTTTGATGAATCACAGTCTCACTTCAACTTGCGTCGTAGCATCATTACAGATGAGAACGGCAATTATGCATTCCGCAGCATCGTTCCGCTAGGTTACTCGGTACCACCAGAAGGAATGACGCAAAAAGTATTGGGCGCGCTAGGACGTCATGGTCATCGCCCAGCTCACATTCATTTCTTCGCCAGTGCTGACGGTCATCGCAAACTGACCACGCAGATTAACATCGATGGCGATGAGTACCTATGGGATGACTTTGCTTTTGCAAGCCGCGAAGGTTTGGTACCAGAGGTAACGATGGTCGAAGATGCGGACAAGCTAAAAGAAAAAGCGCTGGATAAGCCTTACGCAAGTATCGACTTTGACTTTCATTTAGTAAAAGACATTGACCAAGCTGTACAAGGCAGCGAAGTAGAACGCCGCCGTGCTCAAGGTTAATGAGCACTCATATTAAATAGCATTAATTAATTGATCACTACTAGCGACTTACGTTTGATATGCCCTCAGTTGCCGTATCAAACGTAAAATTCTAATCTCATTTTATACCGTCATTATACAAGGAAGGCAGCCATGAGCGAGCGTATCAATTTAGTACCTGAAGGATCAGACATCACTATTGATGATTTTTTAGAAGAGAACAGTGAAAAAGGGATTTATCGTCTGCATCGTAGCGCCTTCACTAACGAAGAGCTATTTGAGCTTGAAATGAAATACATCTTTGAGAATAACTGGGTCTATTTGGCGCATGAGAATCAAGTGCCTAATAACAATGACTACTACACCTCATACATAGGCCGCCAGCCGGTGATTCTAGCTCGCAATAAAGAGGGTGAGCTGCATTGTATGATTAACTCTTGCTCCCACCGCGGTGCGCAATTATGCCGCCATAAAAAAGGCAGTAAAGCCACTTACACCTGTCCATTCCACGGTTGGACTTTTAATAACTCAGGTAAGCTGCTTAAAGTTAAAGACCCAAGACACGCCGGCTACCCAGAATGTTTCAATAAAGAAGGTTCACATGACTTAAAGCAAGTAAAACTGGCCAATTATAAAGGCTTTATATTTGCCAGCCTAAATGATGATGTTCAGCCAATCGAAGACTGGCTTGGTGGCTCAACCAAAATCCTTGACATGATTGTCAATCAGTCGCCAGAAGGTCTAGAAGTTCTACGCGGCACATCAACCTATACTTTTGATGGCAACTGGAAACTACAAGCCGAAAACGGCGCTGATGGCTATCACGTTTCAGCCGTCCATTGGAACTACGCTGCCACTACCGCACGTCGTAAAGAAGAAGCGGCTAAAGAAGACAATATCAAAGCCATGAACGCGGGTAAATGGGGTCGTCAAGGCGGTGGTTTTTACTCTTTTGAAAACGGTCATATGATGCTCTGGACCCAGTGGGAAAATCCACAAGATCGTCCAAACTATGCCTATCGCGACGAATATATCGCAAATTACGGTGAAGCCATGGCAGACTGGATGATCGGACGCTCACGTAATTTATGCTTATATCCAAACGTCTACATCATGGATCAGTTCGGCTCGCAGATTCGTATGCTGCGCCCTATTGCGGTTGATAAAACCGAAGTCAGTATTTGGTGTATTGCACCCAAAGGCGAAAGCGATGAGGCACGTGCGCGCCGTATCCGTCAGTACGAAGACTTTTTCAACGTCACTGGCATGGCCACACCTGATGATCTAGAAGAGTTCCGCTCATGCCAAGAAGGCTATAACGGCATCAAAATGGAATGGAATGATATGTGCCGAGGTTCTGAACACTGGATACAAGGGGCAGATGAAGGGGCAGCGGCTATCGACCTCAAACCTTTAATGAGTGGCATGAAAACTGAAGATGAAGGTCTCTATACCGTTCAGCATCACTACTGGCATGAAGAGATGAAAAAAGCTTTAGCACAAGAGCAGCAGCTACATGGCGGATGCTAATAGCTATCGATATATTTATACCGTTGACCTGCCAGTTATTATGGAACTGACAAAATATAAGGATATCAATCATGAAAAACACAACTGTTAACATTGAAGACATTCGACAGTTTTTATACCGTGAAGCACGACTCCTTGATGAAAAAAAATGGGAAGAATGGCTCACCTATTATGATGAAGACTGCCCCTTTTGGATGCCAAGTTGGGATGACGATGGTCAGCTCATCAGCGACCCACAACGAGAAATTTCGCTGATTTATTATCCGGACCGCCGTGGTCTTGAAGATCGCATCTTCCGTATTGAGACTGAGCGCTCATCAGCGACCATTCCTGATACGCGTACCACGCACAATTTATCGAATATTGAATTACTCGAAAACAATGACGGTATTGTGACGGTACGTTTCAACTGGATCAACAAGTCCTTTCGCTATCACGAGACCAATACCTATTGGGGTTACTCTCAGTACAAAATAGACATGACTCAAGACCAACCAAAAATTTTGGATAAGTATGTGGTCTTAAAAGACGACTATGTGCATCAAATCATGGATGTCTATCACGTCTAATCATTATTCACTCATTACTTAATCACTAGCTTTTAATTAATACGTGTTGAAAAGGGATATTTCTCATGGAATATAATATTGCTCTACAGTTCGAAGACGGCGTCACGGGCTTCATCAAATGTGAAGCCGACGAAACAGTTGCCGAAGCAGCGTATCGTCAAAAATTTAATATCCCTGTGGACTGCCTAGATGGTGCTTGCGGTACTTGCCGTTGCCATTGTGAATCTGGCAGCTATGACATGCACCCTGATATGTATATCGAAGATGCACTCACAGAAGCTGAAGCTGAAGAAGGTTATGTACTCACCTGTCAGATGATTCCTGAAAGCGACTGCGTGATCAAAGTACCAACCTCCTCTGAAGCTTGCAAAGTTGGCAAGTCTGTATTCAAAGGCAAACTACAGCAGCTGAATGTACTGTCTGAGTCTACCATTCACTTTGGCGTCGAAGTCGATAATCCAGATGCGCTAGTATTTTTGCCAGGCCAGTATGTCAATGTCAGTATTCCTGATTCTAACGAGACACGCTCCTATTCATTTAGCTCTATACCTAGTGCCAATCAGGCCGAATTTGTCGTCCGCAATATTCCTAACGGCAAAATGAGCACCTTTTTATCTGATACTGCAACTATAGGCCAAGAGATTAATTTTGAGGGTCCATTTGGTAGCTTTTACCTGCGCCCTCTAATCCGCCCGACCCTATTTCTAGCAGGCGGTACCGGTATCGCGCCTTTTTTATCGATGCTAAAAAGTTTAGAAGTGTCTGGTGCTCATCATCCTGTCAGGATGGTCTACGGCGTCACCAACGATTTTGATCTGATAGAAGTCGAGAAACTAGAAGAAGTAAAACAAAACCACCCTTGGTTTGACTACCGCACCTGTGTCGCCACAGAAGATAGTAGTCATGAGCGTAAAGGTTATGTTACCGGTCATGTTGATAATGAGTGGCTGAACGATGGTGACGTCGATGTGTACTTGTGTGGTCCGTTAGGGATGGTGGATGCGGTGAGTAATTGGTTAGACAGCAGTAATCTAAAACCGTGCAATTTTTACTATGAAAAATTCACGCCCAGTGAACAATAACATAGCTTAGCCGTATTACTCTACTAGCAAAGCATGAGCAAGATTTTTAGGAGACTGTCATGAGTAAAAGATTTGATAATAAAGTATGTATCGTTACTGGTGCCGCCCAAGGCATCGGGCGCGGAGTCGCATTACGCTTAGCAAGTGAGGGCGGAAAAATCGTCATGGCAGACTTTTCTCCATTAGTAGAAGAGGTGCTGGCTGAAATCATTGCTAATGGTGGACAAGCCGTTACCATTCAAGCTGACCTTGAAACCCGTCAAGGTGCTAAAGAGGCTATTGATAAGGCACTTGATAGCTATGGGCGTATCGATATATTAGTCAACAATGTCGGCGGCGCAATATGGATGAAACCTTTTACCTGCTTCTCTGAAGCAGAAATCCAAAAGGAAATCAGTCGCTCATTATTTCCAACATTATGGTGTTGTCATGCGGTATTACCAACCATGGTCAAACAGCAGTCAGGCATTATTGTTAATGTGTCCTCTATCGCTACTCGTGGTATCAACCGCATACCCTACTCGACAGCGAAAGGCGGCGTGAACGCCATGACCGCATCGCTCGCTTTTGAGTATGCAAACGATGGCATCCGTGTGAATGCCGTGGCAACTGGCGGTACTGAAGCGCCGCCCAGAAAGATTCCACGTAACGCCAAACCATTAACTGATGATGAAAAATCATGGATGAATGCGGTGGTTGATCAGACCATTGATCGCACCTTTATGAAACGCTACGGCACGATAGATGAGCAAGTCAATGCCATCTTGTTTTTAGCATCCGATGAGTCTTCTTATATTACTGGTAGTACCATTCCTGTAGGCGGTGGCGACGAAGGCTAATAATAAATCTGTCAATCAGTAGCATGCATCTTAATTTGCAACCCCGTAACGAATGCTAATTTGCAAGGAAGCAATATGGCCTCTGTAATCCAAACCTTAAAAAACGACTGGTCGCTCTCTGCATCGGTTGCAGGGTTCTTAGCGGTTCTTATTTCCTATGCAGGTCCTTTGATTATTTTTTTTCAGGCCGCACAAGCCGCACAAGTATCGGATGCCATGATGGCGTCTTGGATTTGGGGTGTCTCCATTGGTGCTGCCATTCCTGGTATTTATTTATCTATTAAATATAAAACACCGGTTATTACAGCATGGTCCGCACCTGGTACCGCTTTACTGGTTACCCTATTTCCACAGATGAGTATTAATGAAGCTGTTGCCGGTTATATCATCTCAGCGATTGTCATATTTATTATTGGAGCGACAGGTTACTTCGACAAAATATTAAAATGGATTCCTAACGGTATTGCCGCTGGCATGATGGCAGGCATCCTATTTCAGTTCGGCTTAGAATTATTTAAAGCCACTGATAGCATGCCATTTATCGTCTTTAGCATGCTCGGTTGCTATTTATTAGCCAAACGCTTTTCGCCGCGCTATACGATGATCTGGGTGTTGATATGCGGTGTTATCTTAAGCGTCTTACTTGGCAAAATGAACCCTGTCCATTTCGATTTAGCCGTTACCATACCTAATTTTATTGCACCTGAATGGTCGTGGAACTCAACGTTTAACCTCGCTATACCACTCATCCTTGTGAGCTTAACTGGTCAATTCTTACCCGGCATGGCTATTTTAAATCTAAGTGGCTATGACACGCCAGCCAAGCCTATTGTGAGTGTTACAAGCCTCGCCTCTTTAGCAGTTGCATGTGTTGGTGGTATCACTATCGTACTTGCCGCTATCACAGCCGCGCTTTGTACTGGCAAAGATGCGCATGAACTTAAGGAAAAGCGCTATATCGCAGGTGTCGCTAATGGCATCTTCTATTTATTTGGCGGTTTATTTGCTGGCAGTATCGTGATGGTATTTAGCTTGCTTCCAAAAGAGCTTGTCGCGGCACTGGCCGGCCTTGCGTTAATCGGTGCCATTTCTGCCAATATCACCATTGCTATGAAAAATGATGAGCAAAGAGATGCAGCGTTAATTACCTTTTTGGCGACAGCATCGGGTATGAGCTTTTTGGGATTAAGCTCTGTGTTTTGGGGCATTCTTATTGGCATGATTGCTCACTATATTCTGACCAAAAAACGCCTACTACCAACATCATCTATCTCATTAACGACCTCTAATAATGAAGCCAATTAAAAGCAAGTCTCTTACAAAAAATTTAAGTAGTGTCAGAGCAATGAGTCTAACCCATGTACCACTTATTAATTTTAAAGACACTACCTCATATGACTTTTTATAGGATATAAACATGATTAACAAAGCTGATAAAGGTATCACTGACGTACTTAGTCAAATCAAAGATGGCGCCACCATTATGATTGGTGGCTTTGGCACGGCAGGTCAACCCGCTGAACTCATTGACGGGCTTATTAATTTGGGCGTAAAAGATTTGGTCATCATTAATAATAATGCCGGTAACGGCGACCATGGCCTTGCCAAACTCTTACAAACAGGTGCTGTACGTAAGATAATTTGCTCTTTTCCCCGTCAATCAGACTCTTGGGTATTTGATGAGCTTTATCATGCTGGCAAGATTGAACTGGAGCTAGTACCACAAGGTAATTTGGCTTGTCGTATTCAAGCAGCAGGTATGGGACTCGGCGCAGTATATACGCCAACAGGCTTTGGCACTTTACTCGCAGAAGGTAAAGAGACTCGTCATATCGATGGTAAAGACTATGTTCTTGAATATCCGATAAAGGCTGATTTTGCCTTAATTAAAGCCAATAAAGGCGATCGCTGGGGCAACTTGGTGTACCGCAAGTCTGCACGCAACTTTGGTCCAATCATGGCAATGGCAGCTGAAGTAACTATCGCCCAAGTCTCTGAAACGGTGGATCTTGGTGAACTTGATCCTGAGTATGTTATTACACCGGGTATCTTTGTGCAGCATGTGGTGCAAATCCAGCCTACTAGTACTGAACCTGCTAGTGATGAATATGCTAGCACAGCAACGACAGCCACCGCTTAATACTGCCAATTATAAGGATCGTCATCATGAGCCATACTTCCTACACCGTTTTGACCCGCGATCAAATTGCCGAGCGCGCTGCACAAGATATTCCAGATGGTGCTTATGTCAATTTAGGCATCGGACTACCGACCAAAATTGCCCAATACCTACCGGATGATAAAGATGTATTTTTACATTCAGAAAATGGCTTACTAGCTTTTGGGCCACCACCTGCTAAAGGTGAAGAGGATCCCGAGCTGATTAATGCCGGCAAAGAATACGTCACCATGCTCGATGGCGGTAGCTTCTTCCATCATGGCGACTCTTTTGCGATGATGCGTGGTGGTCATATCGACATTTGCGTATTGGGCGCGTTTCAAGTGGCAGCCAATGGCGACTTAGCCAACTGGAGTACCGGTGCAGAGGATGCAATACCTGCCGTTGGCGGCGCAATGGACTTAGCCGTCGGTGCCAAAAAAGTCTTTGTCATGACCAATCATACCACCAAGACGGGCGACCCTAAAATCGTCAGCGAGCTTACTTATCCTGTGACTGGCAAAAACTGCGTTGATCGCATTTATACTGATTTATGTGTCATTAATGTCACCGATAAAGGCTTAGTAGTCACCGAAATGGTCGATGGCATTAGCTTCGAAGACTTACAGGCCTTGACGGGTGCCACACTGACTGACGCTACTACAGTAAAATAATAAAAAGGATAATATCTACAATGGATAACTTAACAAACGCTTATATCATTGACGCCATTCGCACCCCTTTTGGACGCTACGGCGGCGGTCTAGCACCCGTACGTGCAGACGACCTAGGCGCTATCCCTATCAATGCGTTAATAGAACGTAATGCTAATGTCGACTGGGTACAAGTAGATGACGTCATCTATGGCTGTGCCAACCAAAGCGGCGAAGACAATCGCAACGTCGGACGTATGTCGTCATTGCTAGCCGGCCTACCTTATCAAGTGCCTGCGACAACTGTTAACCGCTTGTGCGGCTCGTCGATGGATGCGTTAGCGATAGCGGCGCGTGCGATTAAAGCTGGTGAAGCCAATTTAATTATCGCAGGTGGTGTTGAGAGCATGAGCCGTGCGCCATTTGTGATGGGCAAATCAGGTCAGGCATTTGGTCGTAGTCAAAAGCTGGAAGATACTACTATGGGCTGGCGCTTTATCAATCCAAAGCTTGATGAGCTATATGGCACAGAGACTATGCCGCAAACCGCTGAAAATGTCGCAGAGCAATTCAATGTCAATCGAGCTGACCAAGATGCATTTGCGCTACGTAGCCAACAACGTACCGCAGCGGCGCAAGCGTCAGGATTCTTTAAAGATGAGATGACCCCTGTCGTCATTCCGCAGCGTAAAGGCGAGCCTGTCACCGTCGATACTGATGAGCATCCTCGTGCTGACACCACCCTTGAGAAGTTGACTAAACTGCGTCCTATCGTCACCGCAGATGGTACGGTGACTGCTGGTAATGCCTCTGGAATTAATGATGGTGCAGCAGCCTTCCTAGTAGCGTCAGAGCAAGCGGTTAGAGAATTTAATCTAAAGCCACGGGCACGTATTGTGGCCTCAACTACGGTAGGCGTTGAGCCACGTATTATGGGTTTCGCCCCAGCACCCGCAATGAAAAAGCTGCTTAAGCAAACCGGCCTGTCTCTCGATGAGATGGATGTCATTGAATTAAACGAAGCCTTTGCTGCACAAGCTCTAGCTTGCACACGTGACTTAGGGTTAGCTGATGATAGCGAGCGCGTCAATCCTAACGGCGGTGCGATTGCCCTTGGTCATCCACTCGGCGCCTCAGGTGCACGTTTGATCTTAACCGCCCTTAATCAACTGGAAAAAACAGGTAAGCGTTATGCTATCTGCTCAATGTGTATCGGAGTTGGACAAGGTATCGCGATGATTATTGAGCGTGTTGAGAGTTAAGCGTGTTGAGAATATATAGATAGCTCAAAAAATAGATGCACTCATTGATAGGCAAAAACCAATACCTTACTCACATGACAATCACAAACAAGGACGTTCATCATGCCTGAATTTGACAATAAAGATATAACGCTAAACTATGCCACTTTTGGTGATAGCAGTAACCCTGCTCTGATATTCTCTAACTCTTTAGGTACCAGCTATCATATGTGGCAGCCACAAATCGATGCTTTGCAAAACGATTATTTTATCATCTGCTATGACACTCGTGGCCATGGTAATTCTTCTGCACCAAGAGGTCCTTATAGTTTCGATCAGCTTGGACAAGACGTCATTGATTTGCTTGATTATCTGAACATAGATAAAGCATTTTTTTGTGGCATTTCTATGGGTGGTATGACTGGTCAATGGTTAGCTATTCATCATCCTGAGCGCTTTGATCATTTAATGCTATGCAATACCGCCGCGAAGATTGGCAATGAGGCAGCATGGGTAGATCGCGCGCACTTGGTACGTGAGCAAGGTCTAGATCCTATTGCCGCTACAGCCGCTCCGCGTTGGTTCACAGCAAGTTTTATCGATAATCATCCTGATGTAGTTAAAGCACTATCTGACGCTCTCGCAGCTGGCAGTAGCGAGGGTTATGCCAGCTGCTGCGATGCACTATCTGTCGCTGATACTCGCGAGCAGTTACAAAATATTCGTGTACCAGTCACAGTAGTTGCAGGTATCGAGGATCCAGTGACAACGGTTGCCGATGGTCAATATATAGTCGATCATATTCCTAGTGCTAAGCTCGCCACTATCAATGCCTCGCATATCTCAAATATTGAACAACCTGAAGCACTTAATGAGTATATTAAATATTACCTGCAATAACGCCAATAAATGCTTTTAAAAAACACATTCATTAGCGTTGATTAATTAGGCTAATTTTATCTATTTATCTTATATTTTTAATCATCTATATATTTTTTTAGTATATGGATGATTTTCTGCGTATTCAGTATTTTCATAATAGAAATTAATGAAACTTCTTGGCGTTAGTTGTCTTACACACACTCACTGCAAGCATCATTCTTCGTATCTAATACTTTATAAGAGTACCGAATACTCTAATAAAGATAAAAGTCAACATTGTTTCAATAGAATGTTATATAGAAAAATATACCTTTTAAGTATCGATTGATACCTAGATAGTTTTTGACTTAGCACCTGTAAAACCCTAACTTGTAAAGCACGTATAAGGATATCATCAACGGAGAATATGAATGGAATCTCAAACCTTAAACATCAATAAAGTTATTGATGAAGCCAAATTTTCACCTTTTCATTGGAAAGTCCTGTTTTGGTGCTTACTGATTATTATCTTTGACGGCTACGACCTCATTATTTACGGCGTGGCCCTGCCATTACTTATGGAGGAGTGGTCATTGACTTCGGTACAAGCAGGTTTTCTTGCTAGCGCAGCACTATTCGGTATGATGTTTGGTGCCATGATTTTTGGCACTTTATCTGACAAAATCGGTCGTAAAAAAACAATTATGATTTGTGTCGCTCTATTCAGTAGCTTTACTTTTTTTGGTGCTTTCGCTAGCGGGCCTATGCAGTTTGCGGCTTTGCGCTTCATTGCAGGTCTAGGTATTGGCGGCGTGATGCCAATCTGCGTGGCACTAACATCTGAATACGCACCGAAACGTATGCGTAGTACTTTAGTCGCTATTATGTTCAGCGGTTATGCAATTGGTGGTATGACGTCAGCATTATTAGGATCTTTTTTGGTGCTAGATTTTGGCTGGGAAATTATGTTTTATATTGCGGGCATCCCTACTTTGCTATTGCCAATTATCTGGAAGATGCTACCTGAATCCTTGATGTATTTGGTCAAAGAAAAGCGAGAAGACGAAGCTAAAAATATCGTTCAAAAACTGGCTCCTCAAGAAAAAGTTACACCCTCTACTACGTTAGTACTAGACGAACCCACCAAAGGTGATGATGCACCAATTAAAGCGTTATTTCTGAACAGACGTGGATTCACTACTATTATGTTTTGGGTAGCATTTTTTATGTGTTTGCTGATGGTTTACGCTTTAGCAAGCTGGTTACCAAAGCTAATGATTCAAGCCGGTTACTCATTAGGTGCTAGTATGTTATTTCTATTTGCACTTAATATTGGTGGGATGATTGGGGCTATTGGCGGTGGTGTCCTAGCTGATAAATTCCATTTAAAACCTGTACTAACTATTATGTTTGTCGCTGGGGCAATAGCATTAATTTTGCTTGGCTACAACAGTCCTCAGATTGTACTATATACGCTCATTGCGATTGCAGGTGCTACAACCATCGGCTCACAAATTCTGCTCTATACTTTTGTGGCTCAATATTATCCTACCGCTGTACGTACGACTGCTATGGGTTGGGCGTCAGGGATTGGACGTATTGGTGCTATCGTAGGTCCAATCCTAACTGGTGCGCTTCTCACCTTAGAGCTGACCCATCAGATGAACTTCTTATTTATCGCTATACCAGGTATTATCGCAGCCATCGCTATCTTCTTAGTAAATCTGAGCGCAGCGGTCGACAGCAAAGAAGGCAAACTGCAACCAACAAGATTAGATATGTCAGCAGCGTAAAAGTAATATTGTTTTTAAAATTGTATTACTGTTACCGTAGAAAACACATAGTACTGAGCTATGCTGAAGAAACCGTACAACTAAACTTGGTAAACTAAGCACAATTATAGGAGT
>NZ_VZIZ01000035.1 GCF_009812035.1 Psychrobacter nivimaris
CTGCCCTAGAAGCAGAAATGGAAGAGCATCTCGGCTACCCCAAGCATGAAAAGGCAGACAAGCCTAATAAGCGCAATGGGCACACTAAAAAGAGAGTCCGTAGCGACACAGGCGAGCTTGAGATCTCCACCCCCAGAGACCGCGACAGTAGCTTTGAGCCTGTACTTGTCAGTAAGCATCAAACCCGTATTTCAGGTCTTGATGACAAAATCATATTTCACTACAGGCATAGCCTTACGTCTTGCGCTTCGGGCAAGTGTCTCCCAGACACTTGCTGATCCTCGCTCATACGCCAAAGGTCAAACCACTACTGAGATTGTCGAAACCATCAAGGACATCTACGACGTCGACATCTCAAGCAGCTTGGTTTCCAGAGTCACTGACAACATCTTGGATGACATCACCGCTTGGCAGAACCGGCCACTGAGCAGCATCTATCCTATTGTCTACTTAGACTGCATTGTCGTCAAAGTTCGTCAAGACAAGCAGATCATCAACAAAGCTATCTATCTGGCCTTAGGCGTTGCTCTTGATGGTAAAAAAGAGCTGCTTGGCATGTGGCTATCAGAGAACGAGGGCGCTAAGTTCTGGCTGGGTGTTCTTACTGAACTACAAAACCGCGGGGTACAAGATATTCTCATTGCCTGTGTCGATGGTTTAAAAGGCTTCCCTGATGCCATCAACACCGTTTACCCCAACGCTCAGGTTCAGCTGTGTATCGTGCATATGGTGCGTTACTCCATGAAGTTTGTACCATGGACGGATAAAAAGGCCGTAGCAGCTGATTTAAAGGCCATCTACGGTGCTGATACGCTTGAGATGGCAGAGGCCAACCTTGAGCACTTTGATGAGACTTGGGGCACAGAGTACCCGCATGTCATCAAGTCTTGGCGCAATAACTGGGAGGGCTTAACGGTGTTCTTTGGTTATCCTAAAGACATCAGAAAAGCGATTTATACCACCAATGCGATAGAGTCGCTAAACAGTGTGATTCGAACGGCGGTGAATAAGCGTAAGGTGTTTCCCTCTGATCAGGCAGCTTTCAAGGTGGTGTACTTAGCCACCCAGCAGGCCTCTAAAAAGTGGTCGATGCCAATCCGTAACTGGACGTCTGCCCTTAATCGCTTTATGATTATGTTTGATGACCGTATCAGCAAGCATTTAATCTAAAGGGCAGTTACACAGAATCTGGGATGGTCTCGTAGATAAGGACGATGCTTCAGGTTAACCTCACACTTGTTGTAAGTCTAGCAACGGCTTCTGCCTTTCCAGATTACGTTTATAGCTTCTGTTATACTAAAAACTAGTCAAGCGATAATATTTAGTTACTATTAAATTATAAAACTGAAAAACAAATCTAAAGTATACTCACAAGTGTACTAAAATATATATTTAAATATTTATCTATATACATCAAACACTTAACAACAATTAACCGTTCCGGCTCCGGGTACCATTACATAGTTCTATACTATCTTATAGAACATCTAAAGCCCCTGATATCAGGGGCTTTGTTGTATCTGGCGTTCCATACTGTCCTGCTCTATCTCAATCCATGCATCTGATGTACATTAACCTCTGAGTGCTCATTTAAAATACTAATCATGATAAGTGATATAGATGACGAGCATTTCAAACGCTCTATTCACCTATACCACTATTCTTAGAGAAATCTAACTAGACTACACACTTGGTTTGGCAAGTAGCATTATTAATTTACGCTTTTGATAACCAAATCAGCTATCCAACAATACGTTGCCATAGTCATCACGCAGGTCTTTTTTGACCATTTTCCCAGCGCCATTTAGCACGATATTATCTACAAATATGACTTTATCTGGTATTTGCCAGCTGGCGATTTTACCTTCGTAAAAGCTTAGCACTTGCGACTCATCAATTTCTGAATCTGGTTCTTTTACCACAATCAATACTGGACGTTCGCTCCATTTTTTATGCTTTGCGGCAATAGCGGCTGCCATTCTTATCTGCGGATGGGCGACTGCGATGTTTTCTAGCTCTACTGACGATATCCACTCCCCACCAGATTTAATCAAATCTTTTGAGCGATCCCGAATATTCATATAGCCATCGACATCAATGGTTGCAATATCACCTGTGTCGAACCAACCATCTTCAGTTATCGCATCAGGATTTTCTGTGTAATAATCGTTGATGATCCAGTGTCCTTTGATCTGTAGACGACCTTGAGACATACCATCTTCTTCAACTTGCTGTAGCGGCTCATCAGTATCTATGAGACGTAGCTGAACGCCGTAGGGTGGACGACCTTGAGAGTTACGCAACTCATTAATCTCATCTTTACTCAGCGACTTATGCTTGGCTTTTATTTGATTCATCGTTCCAAGTGGGCTAGTTTCTGTCATGCCCCAACCATGCACCGCATCACAATTAAAATCTTCTCTGAACGTTTTGATTACCGATGGTGGACATGCGGCTCCTCCGACGATGGTACGCGTCATGCTATCCAGCTTGCTACCTCTGGCTTTGGCAGCGGTTAATAGGCTTTGCCAAATCGTTGGAACCCCTAGAGCAACCGTGACATGACAATCATCAATGAGAGATACCAGACTATCTCCATCGAGATTGGGACCAGGAAGTATGAGAGAGCAACCAGTCAAGGCAGCCGCGTAAGGTGTGCCCCACGCGTTAACATGGAACATCGGTACCACGGGTAGTAAAACATCTTGTGCAGAGAGCGCGGAGACATCAGGCATGCATAACGCCATCGCATGTAGCACAGAAGAACGATGCGTATATAAAATCCCTTTAGGGTTACCAGTAGTTCCTGATGTGTAGCACAAAGAGCTGGCTGTTGCTTCATCGAATTGAGGCCAGTCAAAGTCAGTAGAATTTTCTGCTAATAGCTCATCAAAGAACAGTACATTAGGCAGTTTTTCTACGATACTATCATCTCGATCACTTAGACAAATGAAGTGTTCAACACCTTTGATATGCTCTTTGATTGCCATAATTAGTGGTAGGAAAGTAGTATCAAAAAACAGTACTCGATCATCAGCGTCATTGATAATGTAGCTAAGCTGCTCAGGGAACAAACGTGGATTGATAGTATGGCAAACCATGCCACTACCTGAAATGGCATACCAAGCTTCTAAGTGCCGACGATTATTCCAAGCCAAAGTTGCTATGCGTTCTGATGATTTAAGTCCCAGTGTAGCCAACGCATTGGCCAATCGTTTTGAGTTATCTGAGACAGTACGCCAATTGGTATGAGTCATCTGTCCATCGACTTCTTTGGACAAAACCGCCGTATCACCATGATAACGGGCAGCGTGTTCGATTAGACCACTGATCAGCAATGGCTGATACATCATTTTTCCTAACATAATACATTCCCTGTAGTTATTTGAAAGTCCGCTTATTCTTGCTACTGCATTGCCTGATGCGAAGAATAGGCCTCAACTAAGAATAATCAGAATTATTCTTTAAGACAAGTTAATATTATGTTCTCCATAGGCGACGAAAAACTGTGATTCAACTTCAAAGACTTGATGATTACTCTATATAAATAGTTTTTACTTTCTCATCAAAAGTTTATTGGTATCATTGTTTCTTTAATTAACCATAAAATTTAGACAAAAAAAATCCGACCACCTAAGTGATCGGATTTTTAATGTTTGGTGGAGATGGCGGGAGTTGAACCCGCGTCCGCCAGCATTACGCTCATGAATCTACA
Source organism: Psychrobacter nivimaris (assembly GCF_009812035.1). GTDB lineage: Bacteria > Pseudomonadota > Gammaproteobacteria > Pseudomonadales > Moraxellaceae > Psychrobacter > Psychrobacter nivimaris. The sequence continues at coordinate 3,716 of NZ_VZIZ01000035.1, forward strand.
TGTTTAGTTTCTGTCTTTAGTTTTAATCCGCACCGATCCGACAGTCAGGATGGATTGGACGATTCTCTACTTTTGAACCCAAGCAATTGAGACAATCACTTGTGGCGAGCCTACATGCGGACGCTTCAACTTAGTTAACCAACTGTAGGTGATCAGCAACTAAGTAAGCAGGGTTTAAGCTGCTAGAGCGTAAGTTTCGTCGTTTGCGACTATAACAATATATGTTTGATTAACGAGAGGACATACACTCTCGACATGCATCATTGAGTTTCATCACCAGCGTCGAAGCCAGAACATCCCCAATAAGACTGGCTATTATATAGGAGATATCGGTTAGGTTTCAACCTATAAGTAGCCTGCATTACATTACGTTACAGCTTAATAATTTACGCCAAAACAATGTTTAACCATTTACCGATATTTTGAATCTGCGGCATACAGACCTGATGTGCCATCGGATACGTATTATAAGACACATTATAGTCCTTTGCCGACAATAACTGCTGGGCTTGCTCACCTAGGATGACAGGCACGACTGGGTCATGAGAACCATGTTCAATCAGAATCGGCATGTCTTTATTGGCAGCACTATACTCAATATTATCATTGGTCGCTAAGTAGGTAGAGAGCGTCATCAAGCCAGCCAAACGTTTTGGATAGCCAAGTGCCACATGATACGCAACTGCCCCGCCCTGCGAAAACCCTGCGATGACGATATGCTCTGGTAACACGCCGCGCTCTATCTCACGACTGATCAAATCTTGTATCTGCTGAGCAGACTCTTCAATTTGAGCCACATCTACTTTACGCTCCAGACTCATCTCTATGATGTCGTACCATGCTGGCATCACCATGCCACCATTTACCGTGACTGGGCGTTTAGGTGCATGTGGGAAGATAAAACGTACTGCCATATCATTAGCCAAGCCAAGCTGCGGTACAACTGGCTCAAAATCATGACCGCTAGCACCTAAACCGTGCAACCAAATCACTGCGCGATCTATCTTTTTTTGAGAGGGATTGTGCTCAACGACGACTGCGTCTAAATAGTTACTCATAGTTATCCTTAATAATGTAGTGAGATATGCCTTAAGCATTTCTATATTTTTTGCCAAAATAACGGTATGTCATTATATGGTCAATATCATCTGTTAGTTTGAGAGTATGGTCAATACTATGAAGCTTAAATACTGTCAGCTGTCTATTCTTTAGTACATGTGCCTACAATTGTATCCGCATTAATGCTAAGTTCTTACAAGGCCAATTTCCTACAAGGCTAGGCTCTTACAACAATGTCACAACCTTTAGTGGTTTTTAGCAAGTAGCAACCAACGCTCAAACGTTATTTTTTTGATTCCCACCAATATAACTGATGGGATTTTTTATAATTTTGCAGGAACATTTTACATGACAATTTCTAATAAATCAGCGCTTGAGCTGAGTAAGCACACGCTGGCTAAGGTTAATAAGATTAATCTCGCCTTACCTTTAACGCTGATCAGCTCATTATTGATAGTAGGCTGCACTACCGATAGCCGCTCAACGCTCACATCAAAAGCCCCTTTATCGACAGCGCAACCACAATCGTCTTCACCTGTCGCATATACCTATGGAGTGCGTCCGTTTTATTTGATTAATGATATGGACGAGGGACCACTAAAAGAAGAGCTACAGGTGTGTAAAGGTCAACTGCCAAGTAAGACAGACTTCTCTATTGCACATCGGGGTGCGCCATTACAGTTGCCTGAACATACTTATGATAGCTACGTGGCGTCAGCACAAATGGGTGCTGGCATCTTGGAATGTGATGTCGCTTTTACCAATGACGGTGAGCTTGTCTGTCGTCATGCCCAGAACGATTTGCACACCACTACTAATATATTAGCCACGCCGCTCGCCAACCAATGCACTGTACCGCCAATATTGGATGCTAAAGGCAAACTTACCAATGCCGATAGTATCGAATGCCGTACCTCAGATATCAGTGCCGCTCAGTTTAAAACCTTGACGGGCAAGATGGATGCTGCCAATAAAAAAGCAACCAGTATTAGCGAATATATGAACGCAACCGCGCCTTGGCGAACGGACTTATACTCGCAAAATGGCAAGGTGTTGACGTTAAAAGAGCATATCGCATTGGCTCGTAAGCTAGGCATGAAACACACGCCTGAGCTAAAAGCGCCTGCAGTGACCATGCCGTTTAACGGCTATCGTTTGAACGATTACCGTCAACAGCTGATAGATACTTATAATGCAGCGAATGTACCTGCAAGCGATGTCTTTGCCCAGTCATTTAATATAGAAGATCTGGATTACTGGATCAAAAACGAGCCAGCTTATGGGGCTAATGCCGTTTATCTTATTGATGACAGCAATGAGACCGCTAAGGATAAAACATTTGATAAAGATGACGCAACCACATGGAAGCACTCATTGGCTGACATCAAAGCACGCGGCATAAACACCATTGCACCAGCACTTTGGTTGTTAGTCACTACTGATGGTAAGGGAAATATGCAACCATCAGAATACGCAAAACAAGCCAAAGCCAATGGTCTAAAAATCATTACCTGGTCGATAGAGCGTTCAGGGCCATTAACCGATGGTGGCGATTGGTACTATAGCGGTCTTAGCGATGCTATCAACAATGACGGTGATATGATGAATTATATTGACGTACTAGCGCAAGATGTCGGTGTCCAAGGCATTTTTTCAGATTGGCCCGCTACGGTGAGCTACTATGCCAACTGCAAAGGTCTTAAATAGGTTTACGCTTAGTCTATTAATAGACAGTCATGCTTAATCTTCGTTATCAAGACCAGCTTATTTATTGAGCTGGCCTTTTTGTTGAATGTATTAAAATAATTACATCGCACACTATCTACTGAGCACCTTACTTTTCCATTAACTTTTCACACCATTTGACTCGTGGCAGCAAGAGCAGTCTGCTGTTTTGTGCTACGATAATTTACTAAGCTTATAAGATGATGTAGAGACTATGACCCATATATTACTGGTAGAAGATGATCCTGCGATCGCGATGTCGCTTAAGGTTACTTGCAAGCGCGAAGGCTGGCAAATAACTTGGTTGGATAATGCCAGTAGTGTGTTACCCATGTTGCATAGTCATGAAGCACAAGATCTATCGGCGATCATTATGGATGTCGGTCTACCAGATGGTGATGGCTTGAGCCTATGTCAGCAAATACGTCATACAACTGATATCGACGCCTTAAAAGACTTACCTATCGTGTTTTTGACCGCGCGTAGCGATGAGGTCGATCGTATTTTAGGATTGGAGATGGGCGGTGATGATTATTGTGCAAAACCCTTTAGTCCACGTGAATTGGTCGCTCGTTTAAAAGCCATTTGGCGACGTGAACAGCTGATTCAGCAGTCAGGCTCTCATACCACAAACTCAAATGAAAGTACTGATAATACTTCCTCGAATAATCTTTCAGGACAAGCATTAACGTTTGAGAACCAATCTGGCGTTTGGCATTATCAACCGCTCAACTATTCATTAACATGGCAACAGCAAAAGCTTGAGCTTAGCAATACAGAACGCAAAATTTTGCTGACATTATTGCAAGCGCCGCAGCAAGTTTTTAGCCGTGAGCAATTGCTTAGCGCAGTAAGTGACTATCCTGACCACCGCTTAGCACGCACGATAGACAGCCACATCAAGTCAATTCGTAAGCAACTTGCGACCGTTGATACGAGTATTGAAGTCATTCATACGCATCGTGGACTGGGTTACGCCTTATGTCCCGCATAACAATGGCTGCTAACTGATGAATCATCATCCCAATAATGCTGAGAGCGATATTCATAACAACCAAAGCAATTGGTATGCCAAACTGCATCCCATTGGTACTGTGCAACAAGCACCTAAACGTAAACGACTGCTCAATTTAAGTATCTTTTTTAGGATTTGGCTTGCAGTCGCTTTGGTACTCATCATTTGCGGCGTGGTTGTATTTACTCAGTTGTTTGGCTACGTCAAGCCAACCGCGCAGCAAGTCATCGAAGACACGCTCCTAGACACCAGTAAGTTACTCGCGGCCAGTCTCCAGATACCATTATCTACAGGGCAACTATACGATGAGGCTTATCAAGCGCAACTTGATGCGGCCTTCGTGGGCATACCAGCCATTAACGATAATTTAGGTCCTGTCTATCAAACCAAAAACTATAGTAGCTTTCGGGTATATGTAACAGATAGCAGCGGCAGGGTCATTTATGACTCGCTACCCAAACCTGACAATAATGAAGGGCAAAACTATGGGCGCTGGAATGATGTCTATCTCACATTAAGAGGTCAATACGGTGCAAGAAGTACACTGCGGGATGGCCAACAGCGTGATGGCTCGGTCATGTATGTCGCACAGCCAATCAAGAATATGTCTGGCGAGATTATCGGTGTGGTCAGCGTCGGCAAACCTGTCGCCAGCGTGCTACCTTATTTGGACGACACACGTAACCGCATGCTGATCACGGTGCTATTCATCAGCATTGCTGCCCTCATTTTAGCGGGTCTCATCGCATGGTGGCTCAAGCAAAGTATCACCTTGGTGACTCAATATACCAGTGCGCTGGCAGAAGACACCAAAAAGCCCTATTTTTATCTGGGTCATGAGCTAAACAGCCTGACAGATACCATCGAGACTATGAAACATCGACTAGAGAATCGTGCTTATGTCACTGATTATGTTCATACTTTGACCCATGAGCTAAAAAGCCCTTTGACCGCCATTCGCGCCAGTAGTGAGCTGTTAGAAGATGATGGATTAGATGGTCATATGCTTGATAAGGATGATCGGCAGATGCTCATTGAGACGGTTGGTGAGCAAAGCGTAAAAATGCAACAGCTCATCGACCGCCTATTGTTGCTTGCGAAGGTTGAACAGCCTACCTTCAAGCTCAACCGACAACTGACTCCCCTATTACCACTTTTGCAAAGTCTGATCAAAGATAATACAGCCAAGCAGCAACAGCAGAATCTATACCCTATCGATATATACATCGATGATCAGCACATGACAAACACTACAAACTTGCCAGCAGAGTTGTTGGCCTCTACCAGTGTGTTTGCTGACCAATTTTGGCTGATACAAGTCCTACAAAATGTGCTGGATAATGCCATTCATTTTGCTGATAGCACTGTTAACATCTCTTTGCATAGCACAGCGCGAACGGTAATCATTGATATATTTAATGATGGAAAGCTGTTGCCTGATTATGCTATTGAAAAAGCTTTTGAACGTTATTTTAGCCTATCTCATCAAAGCCAACCCTCATCTCAAACAACGAATCATACAGACAGCAATGATCTAAATACAGAGGCGGCAGATCCAACGACTAAGCCAAGGCAGACTGACTATAGTAGTAATACGCTTAAAAAAGGCACGGGCCTTGGTCTAACACTAGTGAAGCAAGTAATTGAACATCATGGTGGTCAGGTAGCCCTCAATAATGTCCGTACTAATGATGATAAAGCTGACACTAATAAAGCTAGAACTGATAATACTGATACTGGTAAAAACCAGCGTTCTGGTGTGATGGTTAGTATCACCCTACCACTAGCTTTAGAATAAGAATTTTATAAGGATTCATCAACTTTCCATCATGACTACACAGGATTTCTACTTTATTGTTTTACGATAGCACTAAGATCTGTTGAACCGTCAAATTTGTAAAGTAAATGAGGATTAGACAACCTATGTCACATCAATTGACCGATAACCCTATTATCAAGAATCTAATCGGCTTTAGCCGTCATCACTGTACACAGACATTAACGAGCCAAGGCGTCGATAGTATTGAGTTTGGTCATTGGCTAGCAATTCCTAGTCAGCGGTTATTATTGGTATTTCGACATCAGCAATGTGTAGCTATTGATAGTTATCAAGTAGCTGCTTAGTGATTACAGTCATCTAAAATCGGAATAAGTTTTATTAACTTCAAAATATTAAGATTCATCAAAAATCAACCCACACTGGCCTCTCTAAATGCTTTAAGTTTAGCTTTGAAGCTATTTTTCCACAAACTAAATTCTCTAATATCATCTTCTATGTCAGTTTTACTAGGTAACCTAGGTATAGTTGATATCCCTCCATCATGTTCAGTAATAGAATATTTACCGAACAAACCTAATATGAAATTAATATCAGTTTCCTCAGTAACGACATAGCTTGATAAGTAGCCTCTTTTCAAATTGATATTCTTTGAAAAGCGTTCATATGTACGGTTTGATAGTACTTCTTCGACAGACCTTTCTAATAGCATTCTGAACCTTTTCCTAGCAGAGTCTAATTTAACTTCTCGCTCATGAGCATTTGTGATTGAAAGTGAGTCATGCTCTCTGATTATTCTTTGGATTGAGTCAACTCTTTCCTGAAGATTCTTAGCTAAATATGGAATTTCATCTGTTACAATACCTGTTACTCCATTATATTTATCAATTCCTATTATCTCACAATCATTTGAGGTCTCAGTTTTATGAATATCCATAAGCAATCTCATAAAAGATAGATCATGCGTCAGTACAATAATCTGTCTAGTTTGAGCTAAATTAACTAATTTGACTGCGATAAGCTCTCTATAATCCGTATCTAAAGAAGTAACAGGATCATCAAAGATAATACTATTTAATTTATTATCAATCGTACATTCTGCTAAGAAATTTGAGAGTGAAACAATACGTTGTTCGCCTTCACTTAGAATAGTACCCATATCGTCGCTAACTTCACTGAAGTTACATTTCATGAAAGCTTGACCTATAGTCGTTCTACTTTTAGAAATCTTTACTTTATTAGATAGTTCAGAATTAAAACAGTTTAAATGAGCGATGAACTCATCATGCTGTAGATTAATAGCTTCTTCGGTCATAATATCACCGATTTTTTTAGATATTATCGAGGTATTTAACTGTTTAATTAGATGGCTTAACCATTGTTTATACTTAAGTTCTTGATGATATTGGATGATAGTAGCTTTGTTATTAAATATAAATTCTTTTGCAGCAATATTGTGATATTCAATCCAGAAATTATTTCTATTTTGCTGTAACTGAGCTAGTTCGTGAATTTTTTTACTAATATCCTCTAATATAGGCTCGATATCTACTGGCATTACTGGAATAGGGAATATCAATCCTCCTCCATTTTCTAAATAAGTCAAAATTGAATTGATAGAAAAACGAACTTCTTGTTCAAATTTCTGAAATATTTCATTAAAGTTATTAACATAGTATTCTATTTCATCAATATTGCCATAAGCCGAAACAGACATATTTGAATAAAGCATTTTTTTATTATCGTATATTCTATTTAATTCATTATGTTGACTTGATATGTCATTAAGAACAAATTGCTTAAACTGTAGCATTCTCCTCTTAGCTTCTTCATCAAGGTCTTGCTGACATAATACACATTTATCCAAGGATTCATTTGATGGAAAGGTTTGTCCATCAGACATATTAGAACTGTGAGCAAAATCCTGAGCTGAACTCCACAGAATCCTCCATGGGCTTGTACCAAAGCTTTGGAAAGTATTCAAATCATTCAGTTCATTCCTGGCTATTTCATAAGCCTGTTTAGTACTGTCAAAACTTTGCTTGAAATCTCGAATATTAACTATAGCTTGAGTACTGAAATAACTTTCAATTTCTGATACTTTTTGAAAGTAACTTTGTAAGTTGCTTTTGGTAATCCTCAAGTCCTGTATATCTCTGCTTGGGTTTGGGCTATCTAAAATACTTTCTAAAAAACTCTTTCTATCAATATCTCTTTGATTAAATTGGATAGAATCATTTAACTGCTTATTATCGATATTCTCGATCTGACTGTACCAGCTAGAGATTGGTACATTAACTGGTGAATCTGGTAAAGCGGGCTTGACTACATTATATTGTGAAATTTCCAATTTTAGCTTAGATTGTATTTGGTTAAAAACATCGATTAAGCTTTCTAGCAAATCTATACCAACAGGTTTATATTCAGCTGGGTTATCTTTATTTATGTAAACTTCACTACATTCACTATCGAATACGAATATAGACTTTAACAGAGAATGACTTTCATTACTTTGATTCCATATCCAATCAATATTTTGACCTTCAAAACCTATTTTTATCTCAACTTGCTGCTGTGTTTGATCGCTTCTAAAAATATTAGTTTTCAATTCTATATTTGGTGCTCTACTCCAGCATAACTTCTTAAAAATCCTTGAATAGCTTGATTTCCCAGAACCGTTATTACCGTAAATGACGGTTAGACCATCTTCTGAAAACTTTAAATCTGCTTCACTATGTAAAGCAGATATATTTTTAGGATTTTTCAAACCTAGTAATTTTGGATAGTCATTATTAGTTTGAATACTTGTCGGAATATGCGTTTGATCATAAAAAATAGGTTGAATATTGACTGTATCATCACCGTGTTCTTTCTTAACTAATAAAGTTAGCTCATTAATATCATCATTATCAATAGAAGCATTTAAAATTCTTCGAAGACTGTCTCTTAGATACAATGGCTTATTTTCAGACCATGCTAATATATAATGATAAACAGACATACTTAAGCCTTTTTAAGATAAGTGTACTTTCAACAGAATTCAATGAAACACTAAGTAATCGATTGTACTGGCGGCTTCACATCCGCGTTTTGACCACGGTGACGCAGATAATGATCAAGCACTACAATCGCTAACATCGCTTCGGCAATGGGCGTAGCACGCACACCAACGCAAGGATCATGACGACCCTTAGTAAGCATATCGACTGCTTCACCTTGAGTGTTAATGCTCTTGCCAGCGGTGGTAATACTAGACGTTGGTTTTAGCGCAATACTCACACGGATATCTTGACCTGATGAGATACCGCCCAAGACACCACCAGCATGATTGGCTGCAAACCCATCTGGGGTCAGCTCATCACGAGCGCTATGTCCGAATTGACCTGCCACCGCCATCCCATCACCAATCTCAACCCCTTTAACCGCATTGATACTCATCATCGCATGAGCGATATCAGCATCCAGACGATCAAATACTGGCTCGCCAAGTCCGACTGGTACACCGCTCGCAATGATATCAAGGCGCGCGCCACAGCTAGTGCCTTCACGGCGCAAGTTATCAATCAAGGTTTCAAAACGGCCAATCGCTTCTCTGTCTGCACAAAAGAACGGATTACTATTTACAAACTCCCAATCAATTTGGCTCGGATCTAGGACGTTACTATGCTCATTGCCGATTTGGGTAACGTGACCACGAATTTGTACGCCCAGACGTTCTTGCAAGTATTTCTTAGCGATAGCACCAGCTGCTACACGCATAGCCGTCTCACGCGCTGACGAACGACCGCCACCACGATAGTCACGGAAGCCATATTTCATACTATAAGTATAGTCAGCGTGTCCAGGACGGAAAGTATCTTTGATATCGCTATAGTCTTTAGATTTTTGATTGGTATTGCGAATCAATAGACCGATAGACGTACCTGTGGTTTTGCCTTCAAATACGCCAGAGATAATCTCAACTTCATCAGACTCACGGCGCTGGGTTGAATACTTAGACGTACCCGGTTTGCGACGATCCAAATCTACTTGCAGGTCTTCTGCAGATAATGCTAAACCTGGTGGTACGCCATCAACGATGGCCATCAGGCCTGCGCCATGTGACTCACCGCAAGTGGTGACCGTAAAAACCTGCCCAATACTATTGCCTGCCATAACTGTCCTTAAACAAGTAAACGCTACTGATGACTATGTGACCAATCACTCATGGTTATTGCTTATACTGCTTATAATGAGTAATTGTATTGTTATTTATAGTTTCGGCTCGTGCAGCCGATGTCTATCCGACCCAATATCTGTCTATTGAAGGCTATCTAATAGCTGAACATAAGAGGCAAACAATTGACGGTTTGAGACTAGCTCATCATAGGTAATCGCAAAGACACCATGACCGCCATGTGCAAACTTCAACCAATCAAACTGGATTTCAGGATAGGCTTGTTTTAGTGCCCATTCGCTGTCACCTACTTCACAGATCAGCAAACCATCTGGGCTAAGGTAATCTGGCGCTTCAAATAAGATACGATGTACCAAATCTAAGCCGTCTTGGCCAGCTGCTAGTGCATGCTCAGGCTCATACAAAAACTCAGGCGGTAAATCTGCCATGATAGCCGCATCGACGTACGGTGGATTGGTGACGATAAGCTCATACTGGTTTTCAGCAGGTATCTTGGCAAACAAATCAGACTCGATTACGTTTACTTGATGGCCAAGATCATGATGATCGACATTGACCATTGCCACTTCTAATGCGCCTTTATCGATATCAACAGCATCGACCAACGCATCAACGAAACGGGTAGCAAGCGCGATTGCGATACAACCAGAGCCAGTACACAAGTCCAAGATACGCTCAGGCTGCGACAATTGCTTCACATCCAAGCCATGGTCATAAAATACCGCTGACTTTTCGTTCGGACTGACACCCAGTGGTTTGGCCAATTCAGTAACTTCAAAGTACGGATGGAACTGCTGACGAATCAACTCTGCAATCGGTGAACGCGGGATAAGAACACGCTCATCGACATAAAAAGGCAGGTCGCAGAAGTATGACAAGTTAATTAAATAACTGAGTGGCTTACGTTCAGCGATACGCTCTTCTAATAGTCCTAGTACCAACTGTTTTTCAGACGTGGTCAGACGACAGTCTAAAATCTGCTCATTAGCAGACCAATCGAGAGACAAAGAGTGCAAGACAATGGCTGACGCTTCTGCAAACTCATCGGTCGTACCTTGTGCAACAACGACGTCGTAGTTACGCAGCTGCGTGACTGAAAAACGAATAAAGTCGCGAATACTGACAAGCTGCTCACGTGCTTCGTTTAGCTCTGCATGTAAGTTAGCAAATTCATCGTGCTCACCAAGAAGTCCAGTCTCTAAATCATACTCCATCTCACCGTCTAAGCCTTCAGACTCATCATTGAAGTATTGGTTTTGAAACTCTTCTGCACTCATTGTTTGGTCTTCTGACATATCGCACCTTGTGGATTAACTGCTAGCGGGTTGAATTGCTGTTTGCTAAAAATCGTTATATTAAACCCCACTCTCAACTTGAAATAAGCAAATCAAACTGAAGAGGCGGATTACCAAGTTTTT
>NZ_VZIZ01000036.1 GCF_009812035.1 Psychrobacter nivimaris
AACATCGTAGCGCCAATGGTAGTGTGGTTCGCCCATGTGAGAGTAGGTCATCGTCAGCTCCTTATACTTAAAAAGAGTCATCCTTAATTGGGTGGCTCTTTTTTTATCTTTTATTCCTAGTGACCTACGTAGCAAATCCTATCTAAAGGATTTGCTCTTGCGCTGCCTAAAATTGGCATGCAATTTTTACGGCGCTCAGGTCATCGTCAGCTCTCTATTCTAGATAAAGCCCCCTTTGCTTAATTGCTAAGGGGGCTTTTCTTTGTGTGCGGTTTGGTGACAGATCTAGGTGTCAGAAAGTTTAGAGCTAGATGCTTCGGTCAAGAATTCAAACTTTCCTATGTACCATTTTGATGTGATATTATTTATTCACTTCTAGAATCTACAATCTCTCATTTATTTTGGAGCACATTATGGGCGTTTCACTCTACTATACTGCTGAACGTTCTACTCTCTTGACTCAACAGGAGCAAGAAAAGGTTGCATCAATAGTCGATAAATATAATGAAAATTTCGAGCATGCAGATGATGCAGAGACTTTCGATCTCTATGCATATGATGATAGTGAGTCAGAGGTAATACTAGCAGGAGCTACGAAGTTGCCTGCTAGTATGGATGTAGGAGATCTTATGTATACCCTAGAGCATTGGCTACAGTGTCTGACCGAGATTCGCCTTACGGTAACTGATGCAGAATGGCATGTGCATCTAGATGATAACGATGCTGTGTGGGTAGATGATAAGTGGCAGATGGAAGAGTAGTGCTTCATTACTATTATTTGTACAACTGCCTAGAGCAGCTTCTATAAGCTCATAAAATATTTACACAAAAAAGCTCTCAACTGGATAACAGGCTGAGAGCTTTTTTATGAGAAATTATTTTAGTCTGCTTACTTTTTATCATTATTTATGCAGACAATTCAAGTATTAGAAATATATCTATAATATGAATATATCCTTCATAATCTGCTCAAAATGATTTGACTTCTATCATTATAGCTGCTAATTTTAAACAGTACTTTTATTACAGGTATGTAAAAAATATATCTACACCTTGTAGCCAATTTAATCTAGGAGGAATCAAATTGTCTGCTCGTAATACCTTACTCCTATTCTCATAATTATCAAAAGGAATTGATAATGAAGTTAGCTCCTCTTTTTTCAATTGGTGCTTTAGCCGCTATTAGTCTTCTTGGCTGTTCTAACCAATCTGCTGATACGACTGATGGCTCATCAGCGACTTCTCAAGAAACTACCGTACTACGGTTTTCACATTTTTGGCCAGCAACCTCATCTATCAGTAAAGAAGTCTTCGAGCCTTGGGCAAAACAGATAGAAACAGATTCTAATGGTCGTCTAAAAGTGGAGCTTTATCCATCAGCGGGTCTTGCTAAAGCAGACGTTACTTATGAATCTGCTGCTAAAGGTACGATCGATATCGGTTCACAAGCGCATGGTTATACCAACGGTCGCTTTCCTTTGACTCAGATTACTGAACTTCCAGGTTTATCAAATTCAGCAACCCAAATGGGCTGTATGCTACAGACCTTATATGATGACGGTACTTTAGCAGGTGAATACGAAGACTCACATTTATTATTTATGTACGGGGCTGGACCTGGGGCGCTTCATACAACTGATAAGCTAATTCGAACACCTGAAGACATGAAAGGTATGCGTATTCGCCGTCCTTCAGCTGTTGCTGGTGATATTATTGAAAGCGCTGGTGCTTCGCCAGTAGGTTTACCTGCTAATGATATGTATACCTCGTTACAGCGCGGCGTTGTTGATGGTTTGAGTTTCCCTTGGGAAGCAGTAACAGCGTTTAAAATTGATGAGATTACCAAGTATCATACCAATATTCCTTTCTATAGTTCAGCGCTTATGGTCACGATGAATAAGGACAAATATGACAACTTACCTGATGATCTAAAACAAGTTTTGGATAAAAACTCAGGGATGGCATTAGCTAATAAGGTCGGTGAAGTGTTTGATAAACATGACCAAATGGCAATTCAAGCTGCTAAAGATAAAGGTGATGAAATTATCGAAATTCCTGATCCATTAAATGATCCAGACTGGAAAGGGCCACTTGAAAGAGGTACCCAAAAATATCTAAGTGATGTTAACGCTTTGGGTTTGGATGCTGATGGCGTCTATGAAAAAGCAAAAGCTGCCAGTGCTGCCTGTAAGGTCTAACCTAATTGGAGGTGTCACATGGCATTTTTAGTCAAGCTCAGTGTCCTAATCTCTAGATTATGCCAGTTTATCGGTGGGGTGAGTCTCATCATCATCGTCCTAACCACCATGCTCGACGTCGTCGCACGCTACATATTCAAACTCACCGGTGGTGAGTTTGGCTTTACCGTCAAAGGCAGTGTAGAGATTGTCTCCTACTTTATGCTATTTGCATTATTAGCTGCCTTTGCCGCTTTTGTCGAACGCTCACAAATCATCGTCGACGTCTTCACCCAGAAAATGCCACAGTCTATCAAAGGCTACCTTATGGGTATCTTTATGATGGGCTTCTTTGTCATCGGCATTGTCTTCTCATGGGGACTCTACGAGAGCGCCATTGACGCCTTAGAGTATGGCAAAGTCACCCAAGACCTTCGAATATCTATGATGCCTATCTATATGGTTAGTGCATTCTTAAGCATCCTACTGGCCATTCGCTCATTGATCGAATCCATCAACATCTTTAAGACAGGCGAATTCTTTGACGCCGAGGAGACAGGCGCATGAGTCCAGAAATTATCGGTGCGATTGGCCTAGTGGTCATGATCCTGCTTGTCGTCCTACGCGTACCCGTCGCACTTGCCATGTTAGGGGTAGGATTAGTCGGTTTTGGTGCGGTCACCGCGCCTAGTGGTGCCCTGCAAATGCTCAAAGACATCCCAGTCGATGTCTTAGCAAAGTATGACTTTAGTGCCATCCCTTTGTTTATTCTCATGGGCGTGTTTGCCACTCACTCAGGCATGGCAGGTAAACTCTTTGAAGCCACCCGAACTATATTTGGCGGGGTAAGGGGTAGTCTTGGTATTGCAGGTATTGGTTCATCCGGTATCTTTGCCTCTATCTCAGGCTCATCGCTTGCTACTGCTTCTACCATGACCAAAGTGGCGTTACCGCAAATGGAGAAGTACGGCTATCAGCCAGGCTTTGCCTGCGGTATCTTAGCTGCTGGCGGTACGCTTGGTATTATGATTCCGCCCAGTATTGCCTTACTGGTCTATGCCATCTTAACCCAGCAGTCAGTTGGTGATATGTTTATCGCTGGTTTCTTACCGGGTATGCTCGGTATGGTGATGTACTCGCTTACCGTCATGGTGATGGTACGCTGGAAACCGCACTTAGCAAAACGTGGTGAGAAAACGTCTTGGAAAGCCAAGCTACTGTCGCTGACTGGTCTGATCCCATTTAGCTTTATCTTTATTGTGATTATTGCCGGTATCTTCTTTGGGTTATTTACCCCAACAGAAGGCGCCGCAGTAGGGGCATTTGTCTCATGGGCTTATGCCTTTGCTAAAGGCATGCGTTTAGACGGTCTCAAGCAGTCATTGATTGAGACACTAGCACTCTCTGCAGTGGTGTTCTTTATGCTATTAGGTGCAGAGGCGTTGGGGTATTTTATCTCAGTCTCACGCTTGTCTTATACCTTGGCATCTTGGATCGGGGGGTTGGCAGTCAGTCCAATGATTGTCCTAATCTGTATTCTGTTCATGTACTTCCTATTGGGATTGTTCATGGATGCCTTAGCGATGCTGGTAATCACCATACCTGTGGTATATCCCATCATTCTAGCGTTAGGGTTTGATCCGGTCTGGTTTGGCATCATTGCGGTATTGACGGTGGAGCTTGGTTTGATTACGCCGCCGATGGGGATGAATATCTTTGTGATTAAGGCGATGGCACCGCACATTAAGCTGAGCGATATGTTCCGCGGGGTGGCACCATTCATTGTCTCTGATGTGATCCGTTTGGTTATCTTGGTGATGTTCCCTGCGATCTCGCTTGTGCTGCTCGGGTAGGCTGAACCTAAACTAAAACTTAAACCATAGCTTATAAGTTATTGTATACAGCCATATTGCTAATAAAGCAGTGTGGCTTTTTTAGTATCTGATATTTTGTCTAAGAATTAAGAGAGGAACATTTTACAAACTCACAATCCATGACGCTGCATGGTGATAACTTTTCTTAGTGTTATAAAGGCCTGTGAATGTAGTAAACTGGTTTTCATCCATTTTCCTATATAACTTTATAAGTAGAGATAGTCATGGCTGTCGATTTTAGTAATACGCTTATCGTCGCAATTTCTGCGACGGCACTTTTTGATTTGACTGAGTCAGAAAACTATTTGCTAGAGCTGCTAGAGCAACGACCTGCAAGTGCTATAAAAGAATTTAGGGAGTACATGACCGAGCGTGAAAATGACCCCTTGAATATTGGTGCAGGTTATCCGCTAATTAAAGCGTTACTAAACCTAAATAAATATTGTGATAATAACGATGGACAAGAATCAGACATTGAAACACCATTGGTCGAAGTCGTTATCGTCTCAAAAAGTAGTCCAGATACAGGTATTCAGGTACTTAATGCAATTCTAGAACATGATATTAATATCTCCCGTTCTGCTTTTGTTTCAGGTAGCTCTGTTGCGCCTTATATCAAAGACTTTAATGTGGACCTATTCTTGACCACCAATCGCGACGATGCCCAGCAAGTTGCGGATGCTAATATCTGTGCCTGTGCCATACTAGACGCTACGCCTGTGAACACTTATGAGTTAGATACTGAGCAGCTGCGCATTGCCTTTGATGGGGATGCAGTGCTTTTTGATGATTCAGGTGAACTGCTATACAAACAAAAAGGGCTACGAGCCTTTCATGATCGTGAAGTACAAATGCGTGATTTGCCAATTGAAAAAGGCCCTTATGCTGAATTATTGATTAAATTGTCAAATCTGCAAGAGCGCCTACCTGCTGGTTTAAAATACTCGCCAATAAAAATTGCGCTGGTGACCGCGCGCAATGCACCAGCTGACTTACGGGCTATCAAGACATTACGAGAGTGGGGCGTGAATGTTGATATGGCATTTTTTTTGGGAGGATTAGAGAAAACAGCGGTACTCAGAACATTTGCGCCGCATATCTTCTTTGATGATTCAATCAAGCACATTGACGCAGCACGTCGATTTATTCCTACGGCCTTGGTTCCTTATCATTCGACGTCATTATTGCATGGTGACAACTATCTCACTGCTGATGAGGATGCATCATTGTTATCATTCAAACCTGCTGTGCACCCACTATTTGCTGTAAATCATTAAGTAGGTATAAAAAATTTAGGTAATAAGGATAGGATGGTATATGAATTGGCAGCAGTTGCTTAACTTAATTGTCGTGCGGATAAAGCAGGTCATTGGACTGTATGCTTTTGTGCTTATACCGATGTGGGGCATGTTTTTTCTAAATGAAGTGGTCTTATTTGGTATGTGGAACATCTTTGGTATCGTGCCACGTGCTTTAGATGTAGGTAGTATGATAGGGGTATTTGCTTCGTGGACAATGCATGGCAATTTATCGCATTTGACTGGCAATACAGTGACGCTATTACAGATTTTGTTTTTGTTTGGACTGTTTGAAAAGAATGCTTATCGCACGGTAATTAAACTGGTGGTCGCCTCAGGACTGGTCACTTGGGTTATCGGGTCGCCATCTTCTATCCATATCGGCGCATCAGGGCTTTGCTTTGCAATGTTAGGTTATATGATAGGCGGGGCTATATTTGCGCGGCGTTGGGGTTATCTGGTTGCTTGTATTGTCATGGGAACTGGCTATTGGCTGACCATCAAGCAAGGGTTGATGCCGCAACAAGGCATCTCGTTTGCGGCACATTTTGGTGGTTTGTGTGCTGGGCTATTGCTAGGCGCGAATTCAAAGCATACTTATTCAGCAGCTTCTCAACGCTATTAAAAGCAACTGGATATCAGCATTTAATGGATCAGCATCGTCGTACTAAGCGTTATTGGATCAGACGCTTGCATCAGTACAAATTTTGATAAATAAAGGATCGTCTGTAGTCAGTTCTCGCCATGCAGTGGTCTGTTTAACATGTTCATCCACCGTCAGTGTGCTACCTTTTTCTGGTATTACGTAGTCTGCTCGGGCAGGTGTAGTACAGTCTATTACCTGTAAAATCTTTTGCACGCTTCTGCGTCTTTCAAACAAATATAAATTAACTAAGTGCATGTCTGGATTGTCTGCATGCATGCTAGCATTGCCCGTATCTGCAGCAATAAAGCGCAAGACTTGTGGTTTAACATAAGACCATGGGCGAAACCATTCTGTACTCTCTGCAGTTTTCACGACCTCAACACCATCCGGCAGCTGACGGACTTGCTGACCGTACCAGTTATATTCTTGATGTACCTGAAACCCAAAAATACCAATCGCAGCAAATAAGGGAATCAGCCACTTTGGCGCGCGTTTACCTGACAGTTTACAGAGGTGAGTTATGATCAGTGCCAATCCAGCCATGCCAAATGCAGCAGCTATAGTAGCGATAAACTCAAAAAGCATAAAATTTTCCTTAATGCGCTAGACACTTTTAGTCAGGTATGTTCAATTGGACAAAGCAAAACCATCATCTAACTATTATTTTAATAAGTATTAGATAAAAAATCACTCACCAGCAGTGGCTGCCAGTGAGTGATGTATAGTAACAGAAGACATATCATCATTCGTCAGATTAATGGTCGACCGCACCGCCTGCACCGCGCGGTGAGCGAACGCTTTCAACCAACTCTTGAATATGTAGCGGTGGCGCTTTAGTTGCATAAGAAACGATGAATGCAACGATAAAGTTAAGCAGTGCACCAATCACACCGAATGATAGTGGTGAGATACCAAATAACCAGTACTCCGCTGTATCAGGGAAGTTAGCAGTACCACTGATAAAGAACCAACCTTTGAAGACGAAGATGTAAACCAAGATACTGATCAAACCTGTCAACATACCAGCAATTGCGCCAAGGTTGTTGATACGTTTTGAGAAGATACCCATCATTAATGCAGGGAAGAGGGACGCACCAGCGATACCAAATGCCAATGCAACTACCTGTGCCGCAAACCCTGGTGGATTCATACCTAAGTAAGTAGCAACCACAATCGCAATACCCATCGTGATACGTGCGACCTTGAGCTCTCCTTTGTCAGTAATGTTTGGGTTGAGGTTTCGTTTGATTAAATCATGACTAATTGCTGACGAGATAGCGAGCAATAGGCCAGCAGCAGTTGATAGTGCAGCAGCGAGACCACCTGCGGCGATCAAACCAATTACCCAAGATGGCAGTTGTGCAATCTCTGGGTTAGCCAATACCAAGATATCAGCATTGACGTCGAGCTCGTTACCAGCCCAACCTGCATCTGCAAAGCGGCCATCAAGTTCTAGGTCATGTGCAGCACGTGCTGTCTCAACCGCAGTTGTTGCAGCGCCTACGTCACCGCCTTCAGTCTGTGCATTGGTTAGAGCAACTTCTGCAGCGCCCAGCCCACTATCGTTATACATCTGGATACGACCATCGTTATTAAGGTCAGTATATTTAATCAGGCCAGTATCTTCCCAAGTCCTCATCCAATCTGGACGTTGGTCATAGTCGATAGCAGGCTCTGCAACGCCTTGTGGATAGATAGTATCGATAAGGTTTAAACGTGCCATTGCGCCAACAGCAGGTGCTGTGAAGTACAATAATGAGATAAATACTAATGTCCAACCAGCGGTCCAACGTGCATCGGCAACCTTAGGAACGGTGAAAAAGCGAATAATAACGTGAGGTAGACCAGCGGTACCAATCATTAGTGATAAGGTGAACAGTACCATGTTTAGCTTGTTAGGTACGTCAGCCGTATATGCTGTGAATCCCAAATCAGTCACAACTTGATCAAGCTTGGTTAGGATGGGAACACCAGATTCGATATGGTTTGAAAATAAGCCCAAACCTGGAATTGGATTGCCAGTTAATTCAAGTGAGATAAAGACAGCAGGAATGGTATAAGCAATCATCAGAACCACATACTGCGCAACCTGCGTGTAGGTAATCCCTTTCATACCGCCAAGAACTGCGTAAAAGAATACAACAACCGCCGCAATAATAAGACCTGTGTTGTTATCTACTTCTAAGAAGCGTGAAAATGCGACCCCAGCACCTGTCATCTGACCGATAACGTACGTGGTAGAGGCAATAATCAAACAAACTACGGCAATCATTGCAGCCGTTTTTGAATAAAAGCGATCTCCGATAAAATCAGGCACCGTAAACTTGCCAAATTTACGTAAGTAAGGCGCCAGTAGCATGGCTAGTAGTACATAACCACCTGTCCAGCCCATTAAGTAGGTCGATGCGCCATAACCGCCAGCAGCAAGCAAACCTGCCATAGAAATAAAAGATGCTGCACTCATCCAGTCAGCAGCTGTCGCCATACCGTTAACTACTGGATGTACACCGCCGCCCGCCACATAGAATTCACTGGTTGTCCCAGCCCGAGCCCAGATCGCAATACCAAAATACAAAGCGAAAGATAGGCCTACGAAAATAATATTAACTAAATACTGACTCATGGTCTATTCCTCATCTACGCCATATTGTTTATCTAACTTATTCATACGCCATGCGTAGAAGAAAATTAAAATGATAAACACCCCGATGGAGCCTTGCTGGGCGAACCAAAAACCCAAGTCAGTGCCGCCGACTTTGATATCGGCCAAAAGAGGACGCAATAAAATAGCAAAACCATAAGAACATAGTGCCCAAACTACTAGGCTACCTAAGATGAGACGGACATTGGCACGCCAATAACCGGATGGATCGTTATGATCTTTCATAGGACAACTCCTTTTGTCTTCCCTAAAAAATACCAACAATATAAAAAGAACTGCGATTATTTCTTACCATAAAAAGGATAAAAAATAATCAGGTACTGCTTTATATAGTGAAAACGATGATGCGTGATAGTACGTTTAATGCTCGGTAGTTCTTTACTTCAAATAAAAGTAATTAACTATTTAAGCATCGCATTGACCTAAACCATCGAATGGCAAAAATAACGTTTCTTGAGGAAGACAGAAGGGTGGACTATCCAGTGTCTTTTTAACAATCTCGTCTTCCTGACAAGAGTTTTAATCTTTTTAACACGCTAACCTGTTGTGCTTCTTGTACTGATTAATAGCTTCGATAACTATAAAACAGTCTAAACGGATATGGAATCCATATTAGCACGGTTTAATAAATATAATTGCAAACTACTGCGCATGAATAATAAGTAAGTCACTAAAAATTAGTTTGCTTAATATTTATTAAAAAACCTAACGTTACGGAAATGGTACGGCAACCGTGAATTTATGAGATTAAATTATCACTTAATCTATGCTATATAAGATGAAATATAATCATTATTTATTTTAAAAATAGTTATATGAAGTCGATAAGTAAACGTGATGGTCGCATGTCGCTCAATATCTATATCATGCACGTGTCTTTTTGGTATCAGGTATTTTGCGCAAAGGCTTATATAGTCCATGGCAATCAAAATATGATATCGATATGAAATTTAAGTAACGCGTATAAAGAATGAATAAGGAGCCCATATGAACGAAGGGATAGTAGGTTGGTTTAATAACATCGTAAATTATGGTGTCGGTATTATCTGGGGTAACAATGACTGGCTGATTGCTAGTAACCCTTGGTATGGATTGCTGATGTTCTTACTAATTGGTGCGGGTCTTTACTTTACCGTCGCGACACGGTTTATTCAATTTCGTCATTTTGGTCATATGTGGAAGTTGCTACGCGTGTCCAATCAAGGACGCAAAGATGGTGGTATTAGCTCGTTTGAAGCATTGATGACGTCGCTGGCCGCGCGTGTTGGTACTGGTAACTTGGCAGGTGTGGCAATTGCAATCTATCTAGGTGGACCAGGTGCTGTATTCTGGATGTGGATGACGGCACTGGTCGGTATGTCGACCAGCTTTATCGAGTCAACCTTAGCACAGGCATATAAAGTACCGCACAACGATAATGTGTACCGCGGTGGCCCTGCTTATTACATCGAAAAAGGTCTAGGCAAGCGCTGGCTTGCCGTGTTTTTCTCATTATGTTTGTTAGTGGCCTTTGGTTTGGCATTTAATGGCGTACAATCCAATACCATCGCTCAAGCGACCAACGAAGCCTTTGGTGTGCCAACGTGGATGACAGGTTTGGTACTGGTAGTACTGGTAGCGCCAGTGGTATTCGGTGGTTTACGCTCAGTAGCTCGTATCGCAGGTAAAATCGTACCAGTGATGGCTATCTTGTACATCTTGCTAGCGCTATTCATTATCGTGACTAATTTCAGTCAATTCCCAGCAGCGATCGCGTTGATTGTAAAATCAGCATTTGGCTTTGAGCAGGCAGCAGGCGGTGTCATCGGTTATGGTATTGCGCAGGCAATGATTAACGGTATCAAACGTGGCTTGTTTTCTAACGAAGCAGGTATGGGTTCAGCGCCGAATGCTGCAGCAACGGCAAAGAGTCATCCTGATCACCCAGCAGTGCAAGGTTTTATGCAGATGCTAGGCGTATTTATGGATACCCTTATCATTTGTACCGCGACGGCGTCGATTATTATTTTGTCTGGTGTGGTCGACCCTAATGTCGAGCAAGAAGGTATTCAGTTAACTCAGTTGGCCTTATCACAGTATGTGGGTGACCTAGGTGTGGTGTTCGTGGCGATTGCGATTTTCTTCTTCTCATTTACGTCTATCATCGCCAACTATAGCTACGGTGAGTCAAATCTTGAGTTTATCTCTGGTGCCAAAAATGCCAAAGTGATGATTATGATTTTCCGCTTCCTAGTATTAGGTATGGTATTTATTGGCTCGGTTGCTAGTTTACCTGCTATATGGAATTTCGCTGACTTATCTATGGGTCTGATGGCTTTGGTCAACTTAGTGGCCATCTTGCTCTTGTCTCCTGTAGCGCTAAGAATACTACGTGACTATGAGCGTCAGGTAAAAGAGGGTAAAACAGGTGATCAGATTAAGTTTGATCCTGATAACTTTGTGAAACTCAGAGATGAAGCCAACCGTGATGCTTGGACAGATTAAGCAGAATTGATTGGTAAAACTAGCTTGTTCTAAGCATTAAAAAACCGCCCGACTCTTATGCAGAGAAGGGCGGTTTTTATTGGAGCACAGTTTTAATGATATTAACTGTACCAGATTAAATCAGAATTATCCTGATTTACATGTTTGGGTAGTTAGGACCACCGCCACCTTCTGGCGTTACCCAAGTGATGTTCTGTGAAGGGTCTTTAATATCACAGGTCTTACAATGCACGCAGTTCTGCGCATTGATGACAAACTTAGCACCCTCAGCATCTTTAACCACTTCGTATACACCCGCTGGGCAGTATAAACGTGCAGGCTCAGCGTACAACGGTAAGTTGATTGAAATAGGTACCGTTGGATCAGTAAGTTTTAGATGCGTTGGCTGATCTTCTGCATGGTTGGTATTAGAGATAAATACTGACGACAATTTATCAAATACCAACTTACCATCAGGCTTGAGATAGGTTGGTTGATAAGCATGGTTAGCACGCTCTAACTGATCGTAATCTGGGATATTGTCATGCAAGGTGAATGGCATTTTACCTTTTAGCAAGTTGTGCTCGATAAAGGTGAAAGCACCGCCCATAAACAGACCCATACGGTGGATCGCAGGTGAGAAGTTGCGCGACTCGTAATTGTCTTGATATAACCATGACTCTTTATACATTGTGCTATAAGCAACCACTTCATCATGCTGACGGTCAGCTTGCAGCGCCTCAAAAATAGCTTCGGCTGCTAGCATGCCTGACTTCATCGAAGTATGTGTGCCTTTGATTTTTGCTGGGTTTAAGAAGCCAGCGTCATCACCTACTAACACGCCACCTGGGAAAGTAAACTTCGGTAATGAGTTTAGACCACCTTTAGTCAGAGCACGTGCGCCGTAAGAAATGCGCTTACCGCCTTCTAAAACGTTTTTGATAACAGGATGCGTTTTCAAGCGCTGCATTTCATCAAATGGAGACATGTAAGGGTTGTGGTAAGACAAATCAGCCACAAGACCAAAGCTTACTTGATTGTTTTCATCAAAGTATAACCACCAGCCGCCAGTAGAGCCAGTTTCAGTCAATGGCCAGCCAAGACCATGCATGACAACGCCTTGCTCATGCTTTTCAGGCTCAACTTCCCATAGCTCTTTTAGACCGATACCATAATGCTGAGGATCAGAATCTTTATCTAGATCGAAGCGGCTGATTAAGCGTTTGCCTAAATGCCCACGGCTACCTTCGGCAAAAATAGTATATTTGGCAAGGAGCTCATAACCAGGCTCAAAACTTGGCTTGGCTTCACCATTGGCGGCCACACCCATATCACCCGTTAATACACCTCTTACCGAACCGTCGTCATTGTATAAGATGTCATCGGCAGGGAAGCCTGGGAACATCATGACTTCAAGCTCTTCTGCTTGTACGGCTAACCAACGAACGACATTACCTAGGGAGACAATATAGTTGCCATCGTTGTGCATCGGACCTGGAATTAAAGAGTCAGGCACTTTAGTTGAGCGTGTGGCAGAGTTTAAATAATAGAAACGATCTTCTGTCGCTGGCACGTTAAGCGGTGCGTCTTTTTCTTTCCAGTCAGGGATTAGCTCATTTAGAGCGCGTGGCTCGATGACTGCACCAGACAACGTATGGGCACCAAACTCAGAGCCTTTTTCGACCACACAAACCATAAACTCATCATTACCAGCTTCAATAGCGAGCTGGCGCAAACGGATGGCAGCTGACAGACCTGCAGGTCCACCACCAACGATGATGACATCGAACTCCATTGATTCGCGTTCGACTTCAGGTTCCGCGGCAACTGGCGCTACGACTGGTTCTGCTTTATCTAGCGTTGCGGTCTCTGTCGCTACTGGTGCGTCAGCATTCACAGTATTACCATCGATAACTGGCGTTTGATTGTCTTGCTCTTGCATACCTACTCCTAAACTTTTAGTGGCTTATCTCAGGGCATCATTAGCTTAACAACTGAATAATAGACTTGCGGCGCTAACGTCACTCAGACATATGGCTGCCCGATAAAACTGTCTTTGCGGCATCAATTGATCCGTCATGGTTAATACTGATTTATCTAAGGATATCAACGCATAACGTAAGATGTGTCATCAATACAACACCCACTTGACCATTTCAATAAAAAATCGTTACTCATTATAAAAGAAAAGTCCTACAAACACGATACGCATTTATGAGTATCGATGCTAAGGTAATGTTAAGAAAATGAGGTTGTTATAACGATAAAGTTTCATCATACCTGAAACAAAAATTTATAGTAATAATAGATAAGCCAAACTTTGAATACTAAATAAAGGGATTAATAATGAATAACGATAATAATAGCACTGAAAACAGCCATGAGAGAATAGCGGAAGCACCGACCAGTAAGACTTCTAGCCTAGACAGCTTAGATAATTTAGATGCACTAAGCCAGTATATTAAGTCTACGAAAGGCACTCGCGAAGGGCGTCCGATACCACCACTTGAAAAATGGCATCCTGAAGATATTGCTGATATGGATTTGACTATCAAAGCAAACGGAGAATGGTGGCATGAAGGCGGGCAAATGACCCGTGAGTCATTGGTGAGCTTGTTTGCCACAATACTATGGAAAGAAGAAAATAATGGCATTACTGAGTACTTCCTGAAAACCCCTGTACAGAAAATCCGTATCCAAGTAGAAGATGCACCACTGCTTATCAATGATGTTGGTATTGTCCACGAAGATGATATGAGTTGGTTGGAGTTTACAACGACGACAGGAGATGTGGTTCGCTTAGACGATGAGCATCCGATTGTATTAAAGGCGTATAATTCTAATAAGAGCGATTCTAATGACAGCGACTTTAGTGAAAGCGACTTTAATAACAGTGATAAAGCGAATCAAATGAGTACCGCTGACGATGTTGCAGATTCTCAGGAATTAGCGTCTACAGAACAGGTACGCCCATACATGATGGTTAGAAATGGCTTAACCGCACTTATCGGTCGCAATACTTTTTATCACCTGACTGAAATTGGAGCATTATCAGAAGACAATGGTAAGACGATATTGACGCTACAGAGTGGTGGCCAGTCTTATTCATTATCGATGCCTACTGAGTAAGTATTATGTCTATCTATTAATTGCTGTTTGCCGATGAGTGCTATAATTTTATAATGTAGCCTGATTCTGTTGGTTTAAAAAATTCTTATCGTACAAAAGGTAGTCGATAGAGAGCCGACGTAGAGTAACACCATATACAACATATATAGCGCATTTAATGGGGTAATAAGATTGATGAATAATATGATAATGGCATTAGCGTAAAGATGGATATCAAAAACCAGACAGTCGAAAAACTCAGACCGTGTGTCGATATATCTGTTGACCAGAGTCTCAAAGCTATGGATCTAGTAGATATCAATAAACATGTTGGTAACACAGTTATAAGCGATAAAAACCGTAGCGCGCCCATTGGCGTGTTTGACTCTGGTGTTGGCGGTTTGTCTGTTTATTTGCATTTAACACAGCAGCTGCCTACTGAGCGTTATGTATATTATGCTGATACATTAAATGTACCTTATGGTAATCGTGACAGTGAAGATATTGAAGCGCTAACGCTAAAGGCCGTAGAGTGGTTACATCAGCAAGGCTGTAAGCTAATAGTTATTGCATGCAACAGTGCTTCAGCATATGCGCTAGATACTGCTCGACGCTGCTATCCACATATACCTATTGTGGGTCTTGTCCCTGCATTAAAGCCTGCGGTACTGGCGAGTAAGAGTGGTCATGTAGCGGTGCTGGCAACCAAAGCGACGCTGAATGGCACCTTGCTAAACGATGTCATTGCCAATTTTGCTCAACCTAATAACACAGTAGTCACTAAGTATTTTGATCCGCAACTGGTACCTTGGGTAGAAGCAGGTATGTCAGAACAAGACGAGACAGCCCAAAGATTACGTCAACAGGTACGAATATTTGCTAATGAAGGTGTCGATCAGTTGGTGCTGGGATGTACGCATTATCCGTTTTTTAAGACATTTTTATTGGATGAGATTGCACAGCAGCAGCTGTCAATACAAGTTATTGATTCTGGTCAAGCGATTGCTGAACGGGTTAGACAGCTATTGATTGCAAACAACTTGTCTGCATCATTGATGAGTGAAAAACGAGAAAATCTGACACAAAAAACCAGTAATAAAAATACCATTACTAGACCGCCATTAACTTTTCACGCCACTAAATATAGTGATAGACTATGCGCTTTAGTTGAGCGCTTACTCGGTACAGAAATGGCATTGCGATACTACTCTCTCTAGTTATTATCAAAGTTAGTGATATCAATACGCTGTATGCAACGCTGACTCAGTTAAAATAAATTGAGTGCATCTTTTTAAGCTAAGAGTATGCTAGGCTGAACAAGACAAGATTTTTGTGTTCTATTTTACATCCTATCCTTTTTATGTCACGACCTACGCTTAGAGGTAATTGTGCCGAATCGTCGCTATCATATTCATATTATATGCGCTGACAATGACCAGTTGTTGGTTCTAGACAGCTTAGCGATATTTTTTCAGGCGCGCGCATTTCTGACCTATGATGTTTCTAGTAAATTATCTAAAGCCTCTTTTTATGGGCGCCAGTGTATTGATTCTTGTGATTACGCAGTCATGATCGTTGGCGACAGCTACGGGACTGTGCAAAAAAACGGTGTCAGCCAGATGCATTTAAGTTATCTAAATGCCAAAGCGAAGCTTAAGCCGCTAATTGTGCTGGTCAAAAACCATTCTCCAGACGCCGACATCAGCCGACAACTTCAAGAGTTTATTAAGTTAGTCACCAAGCAAGATAACCAGCTACATTACTATGATACGGAAGAAGATATTGAGCCATTACTGGTACAGGCTCATTATAATGCAATCGCCAATAATAAAATGATAGGTGGCTGGGTTAGAGCGAATGACGAAGAGAATACGACTAGTAAAAAGGTCGTGTATGAGAAGACCGTCGATGTATTACCTAGTACTACCGAGGTAGAGAAAAACAGTCCTGATGAAGAAGACTTTATAGCGGATAAGGTTAGCGAGCCAATTGAGTTAACGGAGTTTTTTGAGATTCAATATAGTGCCCAAGCTTATGAGGGCGGCAATTTAACGGACGTGACCCGATCACTAACCCTCTCATGGCACGAGATACTCATGACACTTATGAGAATACCGTGTACTTTTTCGAGCTATGGCTTGCAAAATGCCATTAATCGTTTGATTACTTCTAAAGCGGAAGTAGACATCAAAAAAGAGATGCCAAACGTTCATGCTGTCTCACGTTGCCAAATCTCTCAAGCTGATATCAATAATTTGCAACGTAAGCTAGTCGGTGCAAATTGGATACAACTAATGACTTATGGTACGCGAGTATCACAAGAGCTATGGAAGCTTACCTTCTACGCAAAAAACCTACTGCAAAATCATACCTCAAATACGAATAAACAAGACTAGTAATTATTCGCTAGCGCGTTCAAAAATAGCCATCTAAAACGTCCATTTTGGCATCACGACTACGTTTTGTAATACAAAGCATACGTGCAATGCTTGTGAATCTTCCTCAGACCCGTAATAATAAAGTCAGTTAGTTAGCAGTATTAACAACGTTAACTATTTTAGAATGACAACTATAATATTAATAATTAGGGAGAGCGTACGATGAGCAATGCTAAAAATGACGAGTTAAAAAGAGAGATTGATGGTCTAGAAAAGTCTATGCATGATGCTGATCAGTTTCATACGTTAGAAGAGCAAGTAGCAGATATGAAACGTCGCGGTATAGATCCTAGCAAGGCCTACAAAGATTTAGACAGTAAAGCAGAAGATGAAGATTGGGGCGATGCGACTTGGAAAGAAAATGGTAAGTGGGAGCCAAAAACGGCTGCCGATCTAGATGACAAAGCTCGTGAAAATTGGAATGGCGACAATGGTCAGCCTAAGCCACCACCTATTGTCTAGATACGTATTTTGAGTCAATTGGATAAGTTCTTCTAATCACTATCTATAAATAAAAAAGCCACGCTATCGTTAGCGTGGCTTTTTTGATGCGTCTAAATAGCATCACTTATCTTGCTACTATGAACCTTGGTCTATACGAACAAGTTTGATAGTGCCATCGGCATCAGTAACGCGGCGATAACGTGTATTGCCAGAAGTTGATGAGCTCACTGATGGCTGAGATGAGTAGCTACTAGGAGCAGTCGTTTGCTGCTGAATCAACTGGCCCATGCGATCGGCAGGTGCAGGATTCAGAGGTTGGCTGTTTGCAGGCTGGCCGTATTGAGTTTGACTCGGTGCTGCATTACCAACGATGGCGCGATAGAACTTCTGGCCTGCGCGTCCGTCAGCTGGGAAAATGCCGCGACTAGTCTGATATTGCTGGATAGCGGTACGAGTATTGTCTCCGATGATGCCATCTACACCGCCGATATCATAACCTGCGTTTAACAACGCTTGCTGAATGTCTTTGGCCTGCTGGCGGCTGATACCAGGATCATCTGTCGGCCAAGCAGTGATAAAGTCTGTTTTGCTGCTGTCTTCGCGAGTGATTAGATCTGATAAGTGTGCGATAGCCAGCGCGTAGTTCTCTGAGGCATTATAAGAGTAAAAAGTGTCAAAGTTTTTACCGACCAAGAAAGCAGGGCCTTCCATTCCAGCAGGTAATAATAAGCCTGCACTGCTCAAGTCATATGGTAACGGACTGCCATTAGCCAATGTCAGACCTTGTTCACGCCAGTGGCTTATCGATTTTTTGTCTTTGCGATTAGATGCGGCCCAAAATCCATCAGGTAGTTTGACTTCATAGCCCCAAGGCTCGCCAGTACGATAGCCGCGATTGTCCAAGAAGTTTGCTGTAGAAGCGAGTGCATCAGGTACGCTATTGACCAAGTCACGACGACCGTCACCATCGAAATCTACTGCCAATTCTAAAAAGGTGCTTGGCATAAACTGCGTCTGTCCAAAGGCACCTGCCCATGAGCCTGTCATATCATTTGGTGCGATATCACCGTTTTGCACGATTTTTAGCGCATTGGCGTACTCACCTTGAAAGTAGCTTTGACGACGATCAAAACAAGACAATGTCGCTAGAGACTCAAATAATGGCTTTTTACCTAGCGTTTGACCAAAGTTAGACTCTACGCCCCAGACACCGAGCACATGCTCAGCTTTTACGCCATAACGCGATTCGATTTGACGTAGAGTTGAGCCCCATTGACGCTTGGCTCGGATACCGTCCTCGACACG
Source organism: Psychrobacter nivimaris (assembly GCF_009812035.1). Classification (GTDB taxonomy): domain Bacteria; phylum Pseudomonadota; class Gammaproteobacteria; order Pseudomonadales; family Moraxellaceae; genus Psychrobacter; species Psychrobacter nivimaris. Next base: position 18,416 of record NZ_VZIZ01000036.1, read on the forward strand.
CTCTTTGTCTACCAATGCTGATAAGTAGTCCCAGACGTCTTTTTGAAACTCTGGCTGATAATTCAGTGACTGAATGACACTAGGATCAGGCTGGCTTGGGCGATAGTTATTAAAGGTATAACCATCAACACCGCTAAACTTGTTAGAATTCTTTAGATTGTCCAAGCATTGCTGAAACTCGCTATTGGATAAATCAGGTGCTGGCGGCTGTGCGGCTTGAGCAGTGGTAGCAAGGCTGATGCCGACAGCAACACTAAGCAACGACAAAGTAGAAAAAGGAGTCAAACGCATGAAAATATCCTATAAACGTTAAAATAGTTATCGAAAGGCAAAAAATGATATTAACGTAGAGTAACCAATCTAAACAGTAAAGAAAAGCTGTCGAAGTACCAAGGTTATAAATGGTTACGATAAATTGACGCTGCCGTGAGATTACAAGAGGATTTTATAGAGCTGAAAATGCAAAGCGTTAAACAGTACTTTATCGCGAGGACTATCTTTAGGAGGTATAACCTGTTTATTCGGCTAGCACACTATCTAGCTCTTTTATAAAGCTATGAATCCGCGCCGCATTTTTGCCCAAATCGCTCTGTCCAACTCGTGACTTACTGCGGATATCAACTAAGCGCTCGCTATCGTTGTCAGTCACACGAATGATCACATCATCTTTAAAGCCAAACCAAGCAGTCGTGTCTGTTGCTTCGATGATGCCTTTGTCTGTATCAGTATTTACAAGCTCCCACCCTAAATTTTCTATGGCTTGTTTGGATGCCTTAACCAATTCAGGCTTTGACTGAGCATGGGTCAGTGTCTGCAAATCAGGATAGGCAGTACGTTGTTGTTCAGCCACTTCTGCACCTGCGTACGCTACGGGATTTGGTGCATCTGCACGTAGTGGAGCAGTCGCGACAAACTCAGGCGGATTCATCAAATCGGTAGAAATATCGTGAATAGGCGGTACATTTTTGGCCGTATTCATCATACTGAGCGGGACAGCGATTGCAGCGACAGCAAGTACGGCTGAGGCTAGTGCGCTCCCAATACTGGCTGTATTGCGTTTAAATAATAGCTGTATAGCTAACAATACCAATGCTGCGATACCAGCAAATAATCCAAATTTAAACCCTGTAAACGCAGTCCCTAATTCTACAATGCCAAACTTGTACATTGGGCCTGCCAGAGCGACTAATAGAATAGCAATTACACTCATTAGACCGACTATCATTTTCATTCAATTTCTCCATTGCCATTTAGCAGCTTGTTAAAGGTTATATGAGTTTTTTATTTACTGCTTAATAGCCAAACGTGTTCTGTGACGGTGATATACGGTGCAGAACCTATAGAAGAAGGCACGCTTGCTAGCTCATAGATTTGGTAGTGAGCGCTATAATACTGCTCTAGTTGTTCGTTATTAATAGAGAAGGGTGGTCCATTCTTTTTACGCTGATCGTAATTTAGCGTGAGTAAAAGCTGCGGTGTTATTTCATTGTTAGCACCATCAGCTTTACTGGTATCGCTACTAAGTTTCCGCACTTGCTCACTATATTTCACACGCATATCGGCTGGCAGGGCGATTAATGCCGCTTTATCATATACTGCATCAATAGAGCCAACATCTTCAAAAGTCAGTGCAAAAATATCAGCGACCCATAAAGTGATGGTCTGTCCCGACAACTGGCCTTGATAGTATCTAATCGCTGGATTGTCTGCCTGTTGATAGACAGTAGGTTCGATGTTTTGCTCAGCAAAGAATTCTTGTATGGCTGTTTCGACCAATTCAACGCCCACCACGTCATAGCCTTGCGTCGCTAGCCAAACCATATCAATAGATTTACCACAAAGCGGAACGAAGACACGGTTACCCGCTGCTAAATCTAAGTGATCAATATACTCAGTCAACAAGGGATTGACCGTAGATTGATTGAATCCAATGCGACCTTCTTGCCAACGTTTTTGCCAAAATTCAGGGTTCATACTGCAATCCTCTATTTGCAAGTTTCTATATGTGAGGTTCTGATTTTTATCTGATATATCTAAGGAGTAAATAATAAAAAGCCAAACACCTATAATATAAGTGTTTGGCTGGTATCTAACATTAGGCTAAGAAAATTTTGAATAAATAATGTCTTATTCAATTCAGCTAACCATATATTTGCTAAATTCTTTGCGCAGTTTGGCAAGCTTTGGCGGTATTGCAAAGTTGCAATAAGCTTGTCCTGGGTTTCTGTTGAAGAAATCTTGATGTGAGTCTTCTGCCTGATAGAACTCAACGGCAGGATGTACTTCCGTCACTACATCGACACCCATATCGCGTAACTTATTGATGGTACGGTCAACGGTCGGTTTTTGACTATCTTCGGTGTAAAAGACCACGCTGCGATACTGACTACCGACGTCATTGCCTTGACGATCCATCGTGGTGGGATCATGCGTGGCAAAAAAGACATCGAGTATTACTTCTAACGGGACAATAGACTCATCAAATTCGACTTTGATGACTTCGACATGACCAGTCGTACCACTACAGACAGCTTCATAATTGGCAGAAACAGCATCGCCGCCCATGTAGCCTGAGACGACAGATTGCACCCCTTTCACTGATAAAAATACAGACTCGGTGCACCAGAAGCAGCCGCCACCTAATACGATCGTTTGCATAATTTTTTCCTATTATTATAAATATGGGTTAAGCGCTATATTTGGTAGTGATGCTCTCGTTTTTCAATGCTTCTTTCAAACGTCTCATTACCCTTGGCACTATTTATTCAGCTTAGCAGGCAAGCCAAAGGCGATAAGTAACAAACAGTAATGTTATAATGGGCTTTTGCTATCTTACTTCTTTATCAACTGATAATGACAAGCAAAATTCACCAAGTAATTCTTAATTTCAGTTCTATTCTAAAAAATGAGTCGTCCCATGAGCCAATCCCAGCCTGCTATCGAACATGACACCCTATTTGATAAACCGTTTACTACGCCACTGGATAAGGCCGCACGCTTTTCATTTGATGAGCAAGTGGTCGCTTGTTTCCCTGACATGATTCGCCGCAGTGTACCCGGTTATGGTCAGGTACTGGCGATGCTGCCTATATTCGCCCGTCGTCATTGCAAGTATCGTCAGCAGAGCGATAGTGGTCAGCGTGTTAGTCGCGTTTATGACTTGGGCTGTTCATTGGGTGCAGCCAGCATGACGCTAGCTGGTGAGTTCGACCCGCAAGACTTGCAGATTAAAGCAATTGATATTTCGCCTGCGATGACAACCGAGGCGACCACGTTATTGAGTGAGAATTATCCTGAGCACGATATCGAAGTAATCACTGCAGATATCCGCGATATTGAGTTTGAGCCGTGTGATATGGTGATTTTGAACTTGACGCTACAGTTTTTGCCAGCTGCTGATAGGGTAGCAGTATTAGAGAAGATTTATGCGGCATTGAGCGAAGGCGGCATATTGGTACTGACTGAAAAAACCCATGCGTTTGATGAGCAATATGATGCGTGGTTGGTTGAGCGTTATTATGACTTTAAACGTGCCAATGGTTATACCGAAATGGAAATCAGTGGCAAGCGTAATGCGTTAGAAAACGTCCTCATTACTGACACATTAGATGAGCATCATGCACGGTTGAGTAATGTTGGGTTTGCGCGTCATTTGACATGGTTTCAGTTTTTGAATTTTGTCTCTATTGTGGCGTTTAAATAATCCTTACCTTTAACACAGTTATTTCTTAATCAATACGGTAACCTGCTTTTATGCTCAATGATACTATTATCAATGCCGAACGCGAACTATATCTAACCCTACTAGAGCTGGCACAGCAGCAGCCGAGCGCTTATGAATGGCTCAAGCAATTACCAACATGGCTAGGTGATATAAAAGACAAAGCTAACTATGCGCATGCGCCTGCCTACCAAGCGTCAGTCGCTCGTTTGCCAAACCTAGCTGTCAATCATGTCGATCTAAATAGTGATACATTGACGATTGAGGCAGATCTAAATGAATCTCAGCGCAAACAAACAACGGCACTATTAAAGCAATTGATGCCATGGCGTAAAGGCCCATTTCAGATTGGCGGTCAAATCGGCGATGATGAGTCAGGTATTAAGATTGATACCGAGTGGCATAGTGATTGGAAATGGAAACGTGTTGCGCCGCATTTAAGTAGATTGGACGGTCGCCGCGTATTGGATGTAGGCGGGGGCTCTGGCTATCATGGCTGGCGTATGGCAGGGGCTGGTGCGGATACCGTTATTGTTATTGATCCGTCATGTTTATTTTATCATCAGTTTATGGCGATTCGTCACTTTGTTGGTGCTGCAGACGCTAGTGATACAGGTAGCTATCGGACGCATTATATCCCTGTACCGCTTGAAGCGTTACCTGAGCACAGTCAGCTGTTCGATACCGTATTTAGCATGGGAGTGCTGTATCATCGTCAGTCACCGTTTGAGCATTTACAACAGCTTAAAGGACAGTTAGTCAAAGGTGGTGAGTTGGTACTTGAGACGTTGGTGATTGAAGGTGATGCCAATACTGTACTGGTGCCGCATGACCGCTACGCGCAGATGAATAATGTCTATTTCTTGCCATCGGTGGCGGCATTAATTGGCTGGCTAGAGAAAGCAGGGTTTTCAGATGTGCGCTGCGTCGATGTGGCAGTCACCTCGACTGAAGAACAACGACAAACCGAATGGATGGCCTATCATTCGTTAGCAGACTTCTTAGATCCTAATGATTCTACTAAGACCGTCGAAGGATATCCTGCTCCCATGCGTGCGACTTTGATTGCCAAAAAGTAGCATTGATGGTGGTAGCTAACATAAGGAAAACACTATGAAGACATTAAAGACTTTGATTGTAGCTACCATCAGCTTGCTATCGCTACCTGCTATAGCAGGTTATGGAACTGTATCCGAAGGCTGGGGCTTTGTACAAGACGACTGGCAGGTGGTTTGTGATAATACGCGGACTTGTCGAGCGGCTGGTTACGCTATTGAAGCACTCATAGATGAGCCTGCCTCAATATTGTTCACAGCGTTGCCAAAAGTAGCTCTGCCAAAAGCGCAAATTCAGTTTATCTCAAAAGCGTCCAAAGATAAGGCTGAGCTCTGGTTAAATAATAAAAACTATGGTGTACTGCAAGCCAACAAAGAAGACAGTCTATTATACGACTTATCAGCCAAGCAGACCCAAGCACTGGTTGATCATGCTCGTATCGCGACCAAGATAGCGATTAGAGCGGGTGATAACTACTGGCAGATTAGCGATAAAGGTATGTCGGCAGTATTGCTTAAACTAGACGATGTACAAGGTCGAGTAGGGACGCCGATAGCATTGGTTAGTAAGAACCACCCAAATCGTCAACTTCCTAAAGCAGCTCTACCAAAACCAATCATTCAAAAAGCATTTGCGTATTCAGCAAAAGACAACAAAACACTTGCTCCATCAAAGCTGGCGTATTTTCAGAAAAATATTGATAACTGGGTCGATATTAATGCCGAGCAGCTTATAGGGTCTAAGGACGTGATGGGCGACTGTGAGCTAATCAACCCAAAAACTGAAACATATCAGCGAATGTCAGAGTATGGTTCTACGATGCTTGATTGGGACTTTATACCGGTTGATGATAGTTATATGTTAGCCACGCATACTTGCTGGCTAGGCGCTTACAATTTTAGTAATGGCTATTGGCTCATTGATAATGCAAAACCTAGCAAGCCTATGCTTATCACAACAGCAGGGAATGATTATTTTGATGGTGAGATTTCCGCCACTCACAAAGACCGAGGCATTGGTGACTGCTGGAATCGTACTGCATGGATATGGAATGGTAAAACATTTGCTAAGAGCGAAGAGTCTAGTACAGGAATGTGCCGAGGCTTTGCTGGTGGAGCGTGGGACCTACCAACGTATGTGAGTCAGGTTATAAGAAACGATGCTAAGGCTCAGTAGCTTTTTCGATTTAAAAAGGCATTGATCTAAGGGGCTTTGATTCAAAAGCCTTGATTTAAATGACTGACACCTTATAAAGCGCAGCAGTCATAAGCCATATATTACGTTTTTAGTTTTGCTACTTATGTCCTAACCTATATCAAAGGATAGTGATAAAAATGACTAATTAGATTAACCATTTTTTGAAAGCAACTTCCATGACTATCTTTAGAATAAAACCAACAGAACCTGCGCCTAGAGCTAAGAATATCCAAAAAGTACCAGCGCGCCCAGCATCAGACGTTTTAGAGATATCCCACATAATAAAAAACAAGAAAGCGATGAATATCGGCAACAAGACGTACAGTCCCCAACTGGTGACAGTACTGGCGGCAATAGCAAACATGGCGTAATCCTATAATAGAGTAGTAACGTGCCTTCTATATTTTAGAAGAGCCGTACAAACCATTATTATAACGTGGAAGCAGTCAGGTATAAACGACTGCCCAGTATTGAGCAACAGTAACGCTACAATTCACGTTATGAGTTATTTATCAGTTTTGCATCATTGATATTAGTCAGCCCAAATCCTGATAACGGTAAGATTTTAGTGCTAATTTTGGCGCAAATGGTGCAATAAAGCGCAAAGATTGTTATATTTACAGGTTACTTATCTTTTTACATTATTCTATCCCTGCAATGTCGGTCGCTATTATAATAAGCAGTTATCGATTGCTCGCATTCGCACCGTTTTTGTTGTTTATTTAATTGAGTTCAAATTCCTATGTCACAAGCCCAAATTGATACGCTTGCATCCCTATTTAACGATGCAATTCAAACCCTACAAGCAGATGGTACGCTACCAAGCGATTGGCAAAATAACAGTCAAATCACCCGTACAAAAGATTTAAGCCACGGTGATTTTGCCAGTAATATCGCGCTAACGGCAGCGAAAGCAGCCAAAGCCAATCCGCGTCAACTTGCTGAAAAAATCGTCAGCGCATTGCCTGACAATCAAGATATTCGCCAAGTAGAAATCGCAGGACCAGGGTTTATCAACGTATTCTTAAACTCGGAAGCTAAGTTTTCTGTATTGGACGATATCTTTACATTGCAAGATCGCTTTGGTTTGAGTAATCAGTTTGACGGCCAAAAAGTCCAAGTTGAATTCGTCTCTGCCAATCCAACGTCAAGTCTGCACGTCGGTCACGGTCGCGGGGCTGCATTTGGCATGAGCGTCGCTAACCTGCTAGAAGCTATTGGCTATGACGTCACGCGTGAATATTATGTCAATGACGCTGGCCGACAAATGGATATCTTAGCCACCAGTACATATTTGCGTTATCTACAGCTAAATGGTGAAGAGATAACTTTCCCAGTCAACGCCTATCAAGGTGATTATGTCAGTGACATCGCCCAGACGCTAAAAACACAGCATGGCGATAGCTACGTACATAGCTTTGCAGACGTTGCCAAAGATGTGCCAGAAGATGCTCAGTTTGAGATTAATGCTGATGGCGAAAAAACCGTTATCTCAGGTGATAAAGAAGCGCATATTGATGGCTTGATTGCCAATAGCAAATCATTGCTAGGTGACAGCTACGCGTTATTTTTAAACGCAGCATTGAGCAGCATTTTGGCGGATATCAAAGACGACTTAAACGACTTTGGTGTGAGCTACGAATGCTGGTTTAGCGAGAGATCTATCGATAGCGAGATTGAGCCTGTATTACAGATACTAGGTGACAAAGGCTATCTATATGAAAAAGACGGCAACATCTGGTTTAAATCGACTGATTTCGGCGATGAGAAAGACCGTGTTGTACGCCGTGCCAATGGTCAATCAACGTATTTTGCTTCTGACATCGCTTATCATAAAAACAAGTTTGATCGTGGCTTTGATAAAGTCATTAACGTTTGGGGCGCAGACCACCATGGTTATGTCCCACGCGTAAAAGCCGCTCTACTAGCTCTTGGTATAGATGCAGAACGTCTAGATGTAGTGCTTGTACAGTTTGTCGCGTTATGGCGCGGTAGTGAAAAAGTACAAATGTCTTCGCGTTCTGGTCAGTTTGTGACCTTGCGTGAGCTACGTGCAGAAGTCGGTAACGATGCTGCACGATTCTACTATGTAGCGCGTAAGCCTGAAGTGCATGTTGATTTTGATTTAGAACTTGCTAAATCACAAAGCAAAGACAATCAAGTGTATTATATCCAGTATGCTCATGCGCGCGTTTGCCGCGTGTTAGAAAAACTGGCAACTTACGATTTGACCGTAGATGATGCTGTTGGTCTGGCACATCAGGACTTGCTAAGTGCGCCCAATGAAGACGAGCTGATTAAACTGTTAGCAGGATATCCAGCCACGTTACTTCGCGCAGCGACTGGTTACGAGCCGCATGTCTTGACCAACTACCTAAAAGAGCTCGCGGCATTGTTCCATGGTTGGTATGACACCAATCGTATCTTGCCTATGAGCCTGACATCAGGTGAAACGCCAAGTCAGGATGAGCTAGACTTAATGCAAGCACGTTTGCGCTTGTCAAAAGCCGTTAGACAGGTATTGGCAAATGGCCTTAGTCTGCTAGGCTTGTCTGCACCGTCTAGCATGTAGTACTTTTCTAATATGTGACATGAGTATAGACAGCTGATAGCATTAATTCGATGATGATAGTTAAATTCAGTAGGGAGAACGAGATCCATGCTAGCCAAAAAACCTAAAGGCGCAACAGAAAAGCGCAAATCAAGTAGCGTATCAGGCTTATTGTGGATGTTTGTTGGGGCCGTATTGACCCTTATGATCGGGGTGTTTATCTACCTCTCACCATTATTTAATTTCAGCCCCGCTGATGGTAGTGCTGAGAACGATTCTGATCGCCAAGTACAGCCACGTGTGGATACTGATACCGACAATGGGGATTATGAGTTCTACGATATTTTGCCAAATCAAGAGATGGCAACCATCCCTGATGAAGATATCGCTGACATTGATAATGATCAAATAGGTGATATCGGTGCATTTGAACCAGACGTCGTCGTGACTCAACCAGAGAGTGATGCAGGCAGTACAGAAACGGGAAGCTTTGGCGGTTCGGAGAATGCGACTGTCGAACCTGCTGGTGCTAATAATACTGGGTCGAGTGAGGATATCGTCGTTGTTGAAGAAGATGCAACTTATGATGGTACGCCGCCTGCTACTAGCAACGCTACAACCCGCAACAATAATACAGCAGCAGGGACGGCCAGCATCCAAGCTGCCAAACCTGCGGCGACCTACATCTTGCAGATCAATAGCTTTAGTGATGCAGATGAAGCGGATCGTCGCCGTGCGCAAGTACTGATGGCGGGTGTCGATGCTCGTGTGGTCAAAAACACGACGGGCAATGGCTTGCCAATTTATCAAGTCATCTCGCGTCCTTTGAATAACCGTCAAGCAGTTACGACAGCACAGCAGCGCCTACAGAACAATGGTATAGACTCTATTATCGTTGAACAGCGTCGCTAGGTTCAGTCGTTTATAGTTATTGTATTTATAAAACAAGCGTCGTAATGGCGCTTTTTTTATCTCTTTATTTTATTAAAAGCTTTCTAGCTGTTTTATCCTATTAAATATCCATTAAGAGTATGGTTATGACCGTATCTAACTCAGTAACACCGCAAGCAAGCATTATTAAAGCGTTCTTTCAAAAGTACTTTATCGATGCTTTTACTGGTATGGCTCTCGGGCTATTTGTCACGTTGATCGCAGGTCTGATTATCTCGCAAATCGGTGGTTGGTTAGATTTGTCAGCATTGGTCGCGGTCGGAAAGCTTGCCTCGATATTAATGGGTGCTGGCATCGGTGTAGGTATCGCTTACTATCTCAAAGCGCCAACGCTAGTGATGCTCAGCTGCCTTGTGGCAGGTATGCTTGGTGCCCATTCCGAAGCACTAATGGCAGGCACGCTCTTTACGCCGCAAGTGGGTGGGCCTGCAACTTTTGTAGCACTACCGGGCAATCCAATCGGTGCTTATCTGACCTCTGTGTTTGCTTATCGTGCTGGCAGTTGGGTCGCTGGTAAGACGAAGCTTGATATTTTATTGGTGCCCTTAGTGGTGTGCGGCGTCGCGCTATTAGTTTGCGCACTGCTCAATCCGCCTATCGTAGCAGGGGTCGCAGCTATCGGTCAGGGTATTCATGCCGCTACTGAATTACAGCCACTGTTAATGGGTATCGTCATCGCTGTAGTGGTTGGTATTTTATTGACCCTACCAACGTCGAGTGCAGCTATTTGTATTGCTATTGGACTGGGTGGATTGGCGGGCGGGGCAGCAGTGGTGGGTTGTGCAGCGCATATGATTGGTTTTGCTGTTGCAAGTTTTAAAGACAATGGCGTTAGTGGCGTTATCTCTCAAGGCTTGGGTACCAGTATGCTGCAAATCCCTAATGTGCTCAGAAAACCTATCGTTCTGCTACCTGCTGTCATTGCTAGCGCTATCGTTGGGCCGATCGCGACCGTTGGTTTTGGATTAGCTTGTACCGCGACAGGTGCGGGTATGGGTACTGCTGGTTTGGTCGGTGTGTTTGGGGTTATTGAGGCATCACAAGAAATCATGAGCACTGGACAATTATGGACAGCGATTATTCTATTGATGTTTGTATTGCCTGCGGTGATTGCAGGGTTAGTGGCTTATATCATGCGCCGTATGGGTTGGTTAGTCGCTGGTGATATGAAGCTTCCTTAATCTTTTAAGTATTGAGTTAAAATATCCTCAACAGTCTCCAAACTCAGTCTTATCCTCAATCGATAATGGCAACTTTCAAAAAGCCCAGCTACGACTATAGCTGGGCTTTTTATATATAAATTCATCAATTTCCCATGAAATAGGGAATATTGATAACATACTATTTAACGGTCTTTAGCTTCTTATGACGACGTGGTTTTAGTTTGCGGGACAGTTGATGGAAGTCGTTCAGCACTTGGCTATAGTGCGATGGAAATACACGTTGAACGGCATCGACTATCTTGGCATCGTTACCAATCAGGCAGCGCTGTTGGTTGGTCGCTGCTGCCTGTAGGATAATCCAAGCTGCTTCATTGGCATCGAATTTTAAGAATTTATTAAAATTTCTGATGGCTTTGGGTCCGGTACTCATGCCAATATCATGGATGCTCTCATTACCGCGCGCGCTGTTGGCGATATTGGTTTTGATGCCGCCCGGATGGATACAAGTCGCTGATACCCCGCAGTTCTGGATATTTAGCTCTTGACGTAAACTCTCTGTGAAGCCGCGTACGGCAAATTTGCTAGAGTTGTAGGCTGACTGTGATGGCTGAGCGGTCAAACCAAACAGACTTGAGATATTGATAATATGTCCATGCTCGCCAAATTGGCTTTGTTTAACGCTGTTTTTGATTAACGGTAAAAACGCCTTAGTACCGTAAACCACACCCCAAAAGTTAATGTTCATTACCCATTCAAGCTCACTAATACTACTGCCTTCGACGGTAGAGTAGAGCGCAACACCTGCATTGTTAAAGATGAAATTTACTTTGCCATGATCGCTCATTACGTTATCAGCCCATGCTTCCACGGCTTTATTGTCTGACACATCGAGTACGGTCATAGTGACGTTGACATCATAATTGGCAAGTAACTGTTTGGTCGCTGCCAGCTGTTCAGGATTGATATCTGATAGTGCAACATGACAGCCCATTTTTGCTAAATGAATGGCCAGCTCACGCCCCATACCAGAGCCTGCGCCTGTAATGGCAGCGACATGGTTGCGATAGTAGGATGCACCGTCTGAGTCATCCAATGAGGTACGGTTAGAATAAAACGGTAGATGTTGGCGCAATGAAGTCGCCATAGCAGTCACATGGGTGAGCATAATAAACAATCCTTTGTCTTATTAATCATATGGGTTGTACGGGCTATATCTTGCGATACATAGAAATAAAGTATAAAGGTCAAAACAGACTATCTACATTAGCATGGTTTACACTGATGCTTACTCGCGATTAATAAACGCTGCTGTCATTTCGAAGTAGATGTAATGAAAGTCGCCAATTTTCGGTAGGCAACTTATCTAATAGGCAAGCTATCTAATAAATAAATTGGTTAAATAATAGGCATAAAAAAAGCGTCTCAGCTTATTTAGCCAGACGCTTTTTAGTAGTCCGTTAATGATAACGGACTATTTAAACTAACTATAACTTAAGCAATTTTAGGCACTTTACCTTCATTGATAACGTCCGCATCAACCATTACAGTTTTAGCATTTTCCATAGAAGGTAGCTCATACATGGTCTCAAGCAGCGCATTTTCTACAATAGAACGTAGACCACGTGCACCAGTTTTACGCTCCATTGCTTTTTTGGCGATGGCATCTAGGGCTTCTTGGGTAAAGCTAATCTCAGCACCTTCCATATCGAACAAGTACTTGTACTGTTTTACCAGTGCGTTCTTAGGTTCCGTCAAGATTTGTACCAGTGCTTCTTCATCAAGCTCTTTTAGCGCTGCAAGTACAGGTAGACGACCGATCAGCTCAGGAATCAGACCAAACTTGATCAAATCTTCTGGCTCGACTTCTTGTAGCAAGTCTGAGCTGCGACGGCTGTCATCTTTTGAGCTGACATCAGCGTTAAAGCCGATACCGCCTTTTTCGGTACGTTGCTGAATGACTTTATCAAGTCCAGCAAATGCACCACCAACGATGATTAGGATGTTGCTGGTATCCACTTGGATCAGCTCTTGCTGCGGATGCTTACGACCACCGTGCGGCGGGATAGCAGCCACAGTACCTTCGATTAGCTTTAGCAACGCTTGCTGTACGCCTTCACCTGACACATCACGGGTAATAGATGGATTGTCGCCTTTTTTACTGATTTTGTCGATTTCATCAATATAGATGATACCTTGCTCAGCTTTGGCCACATCATAGTCAGAAGCTTGAAGTAGCTTTTGTACGATGTTTTCAACGTCTTCACCAACATAACCAGCTTCAGTCAATGTCGTGGCATCAGCCATCGCGAAAGGTACATCTAACAGACGAGCTAAGGTTTGCGCAAGTAGCGTCTTACCAGAACCAGTTGGACCGATTAGCAAGATATTACTCTTAGCCAATTCTACCATTGCATCGTCAGCGCCAATTTTAGCTTTTTTGCTGTCGTTGGCTAGCGTCTGGCTAACTTTTAGGCGTTTATAATGGTTATAAACGGCCACAGCCAATGCTTTTTTGGCAGCGTCCTGACCGATGACATATTCATCAAGCTTGGCACGCAGCTCTTTTGGCGTTGGTAATTTTTTATTAACCCAAGAAGTATCTACTTCGCTATCGTCATCACCGTGCTCTGCGCTGTCTGCGATTAAGTCAGTACATAGCTCAATACATTCATTACAGATATTGGCATCGTCAGCAGCAATCAATTGCTGTACATCGCTTTTGGCTTTACCGCAAAACGAACACTGCGGGGTATTATCTTCTGCCATAAAAGGCGCTCCTAAAATTTAAAACTGGTTAGTTTATTTGTAGTATGTCGATTATCGTATCCATTCAATGTCATACCTTCCAATAGATCAGGTATGACATTGATAACGGTTTACTGTACGGCAAATAAACTATAAAAGGTCTTATGATTGCACTCTTAATTAAGAGGCATCACGTTAATGCTTAGATTACAAAGATTCAGGGCGACGCTCTAATACTTCGTCAACCAAGCCATATTCTTTGGCTTCTTGAGCATCTAACCAATAATCACGCTCAACGTCTTTTTCGATTTTCTCTACTGGCTGACCAGTGCGCTCAGCTAAGATACTATTTAGACGTGCACGAGTTTTAAGGATTTCACGAGCATTGATTTCGATATCTGTTGCTTGACCCTGCGCGCCGCCTGAAGGCTGGTGAATCATAACGCGAGCATTAGCAAGTGAATAGCGCTTGCCTTTTTGACCAGCAGCCAATAGGAATGAACCCATGCTGTAAGCACCGCCCATACAGATAGTAGACACCTCAGGTTTGATGAAGTTCATGGTATCAAAAATAGCCAAGCCAGCGCTTACTGAACCACCTGGTGAGTTGATATACAAATGGATATCTTTGTCAGGGTTTTCAGCTTCTAAGAATAGTAACTGGGCGACGATAAGGTTAGCCATGTTGTCTTCGACCTGACCGGTCAAAAAGATAACGCGCTCACGTAATAGGCGTGAAAAAATATCAAACGAGCGTTCACCGCGTGAGGACTGTTCAACCACCATAGGTACTAAAGCCGCTTGTGTGGTCTGTACTTCTTTGTGCGCACTCATCAGCATATCAAAATGCGGGTTGGCAGTGATGCGATCATAATCTGTCATAGAAAAGTCCTATCGATAAATGTATAAAATAAAAATGGATTGAATGATTTTATTGTCTAGTAGTTTTTGACTAATGGGTTGTTTATAAGGGGGCTGCGCTCACTATTCAAGCCTATAAAACGGGTTTGTGCATAAAATAGGTGAAAAAGTGACCCTCCGATATGTCTAGGACTCATTGCTTATATTAAAACTTATACTAAAAATACGTCTAGAAGTAGATAAATACTATCTTATCTATTATCAAGTCGTACAGATATTGATAGTACCTGTATCGACAGTATCTGTATCGATACAAATAGCGTAAATCATGTCTGACCTGACTTTTTAACATAGAATACCTGATTAATAGCCCTACAATCCACCTATCTTACTGACTAAGTCTGCAAATAGTTATGTGTTTAGTATTTTTGCTTATCTAATGTCCTCAGAGGGTATTGCGCTAACAATAACGCTAAAAAATGCACTGTTATGGACAAAATGTACTGTTTTGGTGCAAATATCTGCTGATTTTATAAATAGATAAGGCTCAAAAAACGTTTAGAAAATAGCTGGAAATATACGGTTATTTTTATCATGTAAGTTAAATAAAAAAAAGCACAGACAAATCAAAGTTTTGAGCCGGTAAGGCTGTCTATTTAATTCTCTGCTATCAAGGGTTGGCACAATGCTTGTATCAATAAAAACATTGACGCTTTGATTTATCATGGTGCGCTGGGCACGATAAATGATGTACGCTGTATTACTCCGTTACTATTCTGATATTACTGTCGCTAATGAACTGTAGTTAACGATTGGCAATAGGGTTCTTAACACATAGCAAATGATAGCTGTCATACAAAATACTGAAACATATTTAATTGGTAAATGAGTATATAAAATGAGTTGGGCCTCTTCTTTAGCATTAAGCTTTGACACTGTTAGCAGTACAAGTACGGCCAAAGAAGGTACGGCTGATAACTCAAAAACGCGGCTTTATCATCGTAAGCATACAGGTGCCTTGATGGTACAGCGTGCTCTATATCCTGAGCCAAGCGTGCAGCAGGGTATTTGTCACATATTGATGCTGTATCCGCCAGCAGGTATCGCAGGCGGTGATACGCTGTCCATAGACCTAAATTTAAATAGTGGTAGCCATGCTGTTATCACTACACCAGGGGCAGGCAAATGGTACGGCAAGGACAGTGTCAGTCAAAAACATAAAGTTTCATTGGGCAGCGATGTTGCTCACCAAAGTATGAGTCAAGACGAGATAGCTGATTATGCTAGTCAACATGTACAGGCCAACCTCGCAGCACATACCCGTTTAGAATGGCTGCCGCAAGAAAGTATCATTTATAACGAAGCCAATATGCATGCAGTGAGTCGCTTCGATTTGACAGATTCATCTAGCCTACTGACATGGGAGATTAGCGTATTTGGGCGGCAAGCTTACGACGAGCAGTTTTTGCAAGGGCGTTATCATACTGGATTGAATATCTACCGAGATGGTAAGGTTATCGTTGCTGAGCGAGTGGCGCAGGCAGCACAAAATCGCTGGTTTACCTCAAATTTAGGATTAGCAAACCAGCATATTTATGGATCGTTTTGGGCAGTACCAAGCTTAAGCGATGTCCATGACAATCTTGCACTCTCCGCGTCACAAACCACGCAATCGACCGAAACAGCCCAAGCAACTATCAAGCAGTCATTAACTCGCTATCTAGATAACACCATAGCAGCATTACGACAAGTCATTGCTCAAGCACAACTGCCTGTCTACTGCACGCATAATTGCCAAGCGATCAATATCCGCTACATCGGCTCAGATGTACGTGGTTGTTTTGAAGCGTTTTATCAGCTGAGAGAAGTCTTGCGAAATCATTGGTGGCAACTTGAGCCTTGTCGTCCACGTATTTGGGACACCTAATACGGCCACTTTAAACAATGAAACTAAGATATATTGCGACTGTTTTTAATCGATATCAAATGCTTTGAAAACCTCTAATCTGCTATAAATATAATGATAAGTACAACAAGGAATTGTCATGCACCTGACCCCAACAGAAAAAGATAAACTCATGCTATTTACCGCCGGTATGGTAGCAGAGCGCCGCAAAAATCGCGGTGTTAAGCTTAACTATCCCGAAGCCATCGCTTATATCAGTATGCTGCTGATGGAAGGCGCACGAGATGGTAAAAGAGTTGCCGAGCTGATGAGTGAAGGTGCTACGTATTTGTCTGCTGATGATGTCATGGAAGGTGTCGCAGAGATGGTCGATGAAGTGCAAATCGAGGCGACTTTTCCTGATGGCACCAAACTGGTCACGGTACATAATCCCATCGTGTAACGCTGTATACCATTGTTATAGCACTGAAATGCTCACTATAAAATAAGGCGGCTACCATGCAAGCAGGCGAATACCATATCCAAGATGGCGATATTATCTTAAACCAAGGGCGACAGGTACAGACGATCAGTGTGAGTAATACTGGTGATAGACCTATCCAAATTGGCTCGCATTATCACTTTTATGAAGTCAATGATGCCTTGAGTTTTGAGAGAGAGCAGACTCGGGGTTTTCGCCTAAATATTATCTCTGGGACTGCCGTACGTTTTGAGCCTGGTCAATCACGGGAAGTCGAATTGGTAGCATACGCTGGCAAGCAAGACGTCTATGGTTTTGCTGGGCGCGTCATGGGCGCAGCTCATCCAGAAAAAATATCAGAGAGCACTACTGATAAGAAGGTAACCGCTACTTCGAAGAAGCGAGTCAGTCGTCGTATTTATGCTGAGCATTTTGGTCCTACCACAGGCGATAAAGTCCGTCTTGCCGATACTGAGCTTTGGCTACAGGTTGAGGCGGATTTAACCAGTCATAAAGATACAGCTGTTGATCAAGCAGATACGTCGCAAAGTGGTGAAAGTAGTAGCAAGCCTATTGAAATTAAAGGTGAAGAAGTCAAATTTGGTGGTGGTAAAGTCATCCGTGATGGTATGGGGCAAGGGCAGTTACTAGGTGCGGAAGTTGCCGATACAGTTATTACCAATGCATTAGTCGTTGACTATACAGGCATCTATAAAGCGGATATCGGTATCAAAGATGGCCGTATCAGTGCCATTGGCAAAGCGGGCAATCCTGATATCCAGCCTGCTATTGATATTCCTATTGGCGGAGCTACCGAAATCATCTCTGGTGAAGGCAAAATCCTGACAGCAGGTGGCGTCGATAGTCATATTCATTTTATCGCGCCTCAGCAGTGTGAGACCGCGCTGATGTCAGGGGTAACTACGATGCTGGGCGGCGGTACAGGTCCAGCTCAAGGTACGCTTGCCACCACCTGTACACCGGGGGCGTATCATATTGCCTCGATGCTAAAGTCTACTGATAGCATCCCTATGAATATTGGACTACTAGGTAAAGGCAATGTGAGTGTACCAGAACCCATTGCTGAACAAATAGAAGCAGGTGCCGTGGGACTAAAGCTACATGAAGATTGGGGTACAACGCCGCAAGCCATCGATAACTGTTTGAGCGTCGCTGACGACTATGATGTGCAAGTGGCCATTCATACCGATACTTTAAATGAAAGTGGCTATCTAGAGAGTACACTTGCTGCTTTTAAAGACCGCTGTATCCATACTTTTCATACTGAAGGGGCAGGCGGTGGCCATGCGCCCGATATTCTAAAGGCTATTGGCGAGTCGCATGTTTTGCCATCATCTACCAATCCCACTCGACCATATACCGTCAATACCATTGATGAGCATCTCGACATGCTGATGGTTTGTCATCACTTGAGCCCTGCTATTGCTGAAGATGTGGCCTTTGCTGAGAGCCGTATTCGTCAAGAAACCATCGCCGCAGAAGATATCTTGCATGACTTAGGTGCGATTTCGATGATGAGTAGTGATTCGCAAGCGATGGGACGGGTGGGTGAAGTGGTCATTCGTACTTGGCAAACCGCGCACAAAATGAAAGTTCAACGTGGCCATCTGGCGCCAGATGCAACAGCGACCATTGAAGATGAGCAACAGTACATCACTTTAACAGACTATGACCAAAGTACGGACAACGATAACTTTCGTATCAAACGCTATATCGCGAAATATACAATAAACCCTGCGATTACTCACGGTATTAGCGATATGGTCGGCTCAATCGAAGTGGGTAAATGGGCAGATATGGTGCTATGGTCGCCCAAGTTTTTTGGGGTAAAACCTGAGTGCATTATAAAAGGCGGGCTCATTGCTGCGGTACCGATGGGCGATATTAATGCCTCTATTCCTACTCCTCAGCCTGTGCATTATCGTCCTATGTTTGCTACTTATCCAAAATCAGTCGCCCAAACTAGCATCACCTTTATGTCGCAAGCGGCGATCGACAAACAAGTGGATAAGCAGCTTGGATTGACCAAAGTCATTCAGCCAGTACACGGTATTCGTAAAATTCGTAAAAGCGATATGCGCTTTAACAGCTACTGCCCAGATATGGATATCAATCCTGAGACCTATGAAGTACGTGCGGATGGTAAAACACTGACCTGTGAGCCAGCTGATGTACTACCCATGGCACAGCGTTACTTTTTATTTTAGAGCTTATGATATACGTTTATAAGAGCTCTAGGACAGTGAGCCATAAACTATGTACACCAATAGTCAGTTGGTTTCTTGAGTGAGATCGCGTCTTTATTCCCAATACTTTTACCATCAATACTATTGACCAATAGTTTGAGCAACAACAGCCAGAGAAGAATAATGAAAATATTTAATACCCGTTTAAGTACGCTTAGCGATACCCAAAAAGCACAATTGGTAGAACAGTATCAAGCCGATGATTACCTGCTATTGGATTTTGATACTCGTCAGCATTCCCGCTTTAGAGCCATTACTGTTTCAGGTGAGGCAGTTGGTGTTGACTTGCCTCGTACAGGTGTACTAAAAGGAAATGATGTCCTTATCAATGCAGCAGGGGAGTTGATGCAAGTCATCGCCAAGCCGCAAGCGGTGACCAAAGTGACGGCTGACGATGACTTTCTACTAATGAAAGGCGCTTATCACTTGGGCAACCGTCATGTGCCATTGATGTTTGACCACAGTTTTGATCAGGGTAATGCAGGCTATGCGTTATATTTTGAAAACGATCATGTACTTGCACAAATGTTAGAAAATCTTGGTCTACATATCGAGTCTACCTCAGTGCCATTTGAGCCTGAAACGGGCGCTTATCAAACGGGACAAGGGCATTCGCATGGTCATGCTCACTTCCATGCACATTCGCATAGTGACTCTCATAGTCATAAGAAAAGTCATAGCCATGACGAAAGCCACAGCCACGGACATCACCATAGCCATAGTCATCATGATGCGCCTGTAGGTCGTTCAAATGATGGTTAATACCAGTGCTCAGCCTACTCAATCTGCCCAACTTGGACAGCTACTGATGCTGGCATCGAGCAATTTGCCGATTGGTAGTTATACCTATTCGCAAGGTGTGGAGTCAGCGATTGAGTCAGGGGTTGTCTCTGATGAATCCAGTACGCTTACATTTATGCAGGACTATCTAGCGCTTGCAGTCATTGGCTATGAGTTGCCTATATTGGGTCTGATCATGTGTGCACTAAGCCAAGGTCGTGAAGCGATAGCGGCAAATCTAGCACACGACTATCACGCTGGCCTCGAGAGTAAAGAGTTTGTTCTGGAGTCGCAGCAGTTGGCACAGGCGATGGTGTCGTGGCTCAACGAAGTATTGAGTCTTGGCATACCGGCCGAAATACCTGAAGATGGATTTTTGCCGCTATTTGCACATATTGCTCAGCATTGGCAGCTGCCACTAGCGCAGTCAATGACTACTTATGGATTTGCTCAATTAGAGAACATGGTGCTCGCCGCTGTTAAGACAGTGCCGCTAGGACAAATGGCGGGTCAGCGTATTCTTTGGCAATTGCAAAGCGAATTGGGTGCTCAGGTTGATGCTCTAAGCGATGATGTGCAGCATGCCTTTGATACTTTAATTACATCGACAAACACGTCCAATACTTTAGGTAATAGTGAAGAGTCGGACTGTCAGCAGCTATGCCAAGACCTCTATGAATCGCTTAATATCTCGAATAATTTACCCAATTTGGCTATTCTCTCGAGTATGCATGAGGAGCAATACAGTCGGTTGTTCCGCTCATAACTGTACCTTTATTTCTATTTATACTTATTAATATACAAACTGTTTTAGGAAATTAATATGTCTCTAACTCCGCTCAAATCAAAAAATTCTCACGCTGCATTAGACGTACAGACTGATAGTGATAGCCAGAAACCATCTTCTGCCTTATCGTGTTTACGCCTTGGGATTGGCGGGCCAGTTGGTAGTGGTAAGACTGCTTTGACATTAAGACTATGCCAAAACCTGCGTGATACGATCAATATGGCAGTGGTGACCAATGACATCTATACCAAAGAAGATTCAGAGTTTTTGACCCGCAATGATGCCATGCCTGCTGAGCGTATCCGCGGTGTAGAGACAGGCGGCTGTCCGCATACGGCTATTCGCGAAGATGCTTCTATTAATCTGACTGCGATTGCTGAGCTACAAGCGACTTTTGAAGGGTTGGAGTTGATTATCATTGAGTCAGGTGGCGACAATCTAGCCGCGACATTTAGCCCAGAGTTGTCTGATTTGACCTTGTACGTCATCGATGTCTCTGCAGGCGATAAGATACCTCGTAAAGGTGGCCCTGGCATCACCAAGTCTGATTTGTTGATTATCAATAAGACCGACCTTGCACCAATGGTTGGTGCTTCGCTGGAAGTGATGGAACGCGATGCCAAAAAAATGCGTGGCGACAAACCTTTTGTATTTAGCAATATGAAAACAGGCGATGGGTTAAATGAGATTATCGCCTTTATTAAAGAACATGGCATGCTTGCCTAAAGAGCAGATGAGCTTTTACCATTAAAATATAAAGAATAAGGAAAACCCGCATGACACAGTATACAAAAGGTCTTCATATCGAAAACTCTCGCTTCTCACAAGTGCTCTCAGCTCGTCATATCGTGTCTGGTTCGGCTGTGATGATGACATCGCTAATGCTGCCGTCATTGGCGCAGGCGCATTCAGGTCATATTCACTCCACTACCACGCAAGCACCGTCGTTTTTAGGTACGTTGCAAGCAGGACTGATGCATCCAGTCACTGGCCTTGATCATCTGTTTTTGGCAGTAGGCATGGGCATGTTGTTTTATGGCCTGCAAAAGCAGCGCTTAGGCATGATGTCATTGACGGCAGGGTTGTCATTAGGCGCGATATTGGGCACGGCTGGCGTGCTGATTGGCGGTATCGCATTTGCTGCATCATCTGGGCTGATTGAAGTGGCGATATCACTGTCGGTAGTCGTATTGGCTATGGTCTTGATGAGCCAGAAAAGCAGACAAGAAGCATTCTCTGCGCAGACTCATACAGCACGCACACCAAGTATTCAGCAGCTATCACTATTTGGCTTTGGTAGTTTGGCAGTGTTTCATGGCATGGCACACGCAATGGAAGTACCAGCAAATGTCGGTATGAGCGGTCAGCTAGGTTTTTATGCAGGGATGATGGTCACGATGCTAGCGCTATATGCAGTTGGTACGCTGGTTAGTCAGCAGTTGCAGCAACGCTTTAATGATAGCTTGTGGTTACAGCGCGGGCTAGTGCTGCTAGGATTGAGCGCCGTATTTGCACCTGTTTTGGTATAAAGCGCGCTTTATAGTACAAGTACGATGTTTGCTGCTGAACTTACTTAGCTATCGAACACCATAAAAAATGCGCCCCCGATCAAAAGGTCGGGGGCGCATTTTAGTTTTGATAACCGACTACAGCATATCTAAAAAGACAGCTTGTCGTATCAACTACATTGCTTGCTGCTGTTGTTGCTGAGCAGCTAGCAAGTCTTGGTAGCTAACTTCTTTGTCAGTTACTTTACCTTGAGCGATCAAGTAATCTACTACTTGGTCTTCTAGTACTACAGACTCAATGTTAGCGCGCTGCTGCTTGTCATTGGTGTAGTACTCGATAACTTCTGCTGGATCTTCGTAGTTTTCAGCGGCTTCTTTGATGAAGGTTTCTACACGCTCTTGATCTACTTCTAGGCCTTTAGTATCGATAACACGGGCAACGATGATGCCAAGACGGGCAGCACGTAGCGCTTGCTCTTCAAATAGCTCATTTGGCAGCATGTCTTTATCGAAGCTATCAGCATTTGCGCCGAACTGCTGAGAAAAACGTTGCATCATCATGTTGCGTTGACGCTCGATTTCTTGCTCTAGCATAGCGTTTGGTACATCAAACTCGTTCTTTTCTAGCAATGCGTCAAAAGTCGCTTGCTTAACTTGGCTACGCGCAGCGTTTTTGATTTCGCGTTCCATGTTTTTGCGTACGTCTTCTTTCAACTTCTCAACGCCGCCTTCTTTCACGCCGAATAGCTCAAGGAACGCATCATCAATTTCAGGTAGCTTAGATTTTTCAACCAATTTTACGTTGATTTTGAACTGAGCTTCTTTACCAGCTAGGTTCTCAGCTTGGTAATCTTCTGGGAAAGTTACGTCGATAGTTTTTTCTTCGCCAGCTTTCATGCCTTTGATACCAGCTTCAAAACCTGGAATCATTTGGTTGCTACCGATAACTAGTTTAAAGTCTTCAGCAGAGCCGCCTTCGAATTTTTCGCCGTCGATAGAGCCTTCAAAGTCAAAAGTCACTTGGTTGTCTTTTGCAGCCATGCCCTTTTTCTCAACGAATTCTTCACGTTGCTTTTGTAGGTTTTCAATCATAGTGTCAACGTCTTCTTCACTCACTTGTGCAGTGTGACGCTCAACTTCGATCTCATCGATACCTTGTACATCTACTTCTGGGAAGATTTCAACAGTGGCTTGATATACCAAGAAATCGTCTTCAAGTTTTACGTCGTCGATGTTAGGCATGCCAACAGCACGGATGTCTTCAGATTTGATCGCTTCAAACACAGTATCACGGATCACATCGTTGATAACTTCTTGTTGAATGCCAGCACCGTACTGAGAGCGGATGTGTGACATAGGGACGTTACCTTTACGGAAACCGTCAATCTTGGCAGTTTTCGCAACTTGGCGAATACGGCCTTCAACTTTGTTTTGAATTTTTTCAACGGGTACTTTAACCGTTAGCTGGGTTTCTTTATTAGATAGCTTGTTGGTTGTGACTTGTAAATCTGTAGCCATGTTAATTACACCTTTAGGATTAAGTAGTACGTTTGATTAATGAAATAGTACTTAGGGTTAAATTGTAATAGACAGACCGCGCCTCAAATTACGGGCATGTACGACGGGCTGCCGTTGAAATAAATAGGGGATAGCGATAGCGCACAACGTCAAATTCAGTGCCAGTAGCAATCGCCGCTGATACCAAAAGGTGAACCTGCTGAGGTTGTCCATGCTATCAAATATCGATAATAAACCGTTAATGCACCGCATAATAACGCTTTTTGGTGAATTATACAGCCAAATAACGGATTTCAACAAAATTTTAAAAGTAGAACAGTATAATCTATCTGTTTATTAAAGTAAAAATTATCTCTTTGACAGCATGTTTCCTTATGTTGCTTGCTCTTATATGGCTTAATTTTATATAAAAATTTAGCCAGATTCGTATTCAATAAATCAGATAACGGACAAGAAACAGCGGCAAGGTTGCAAGCGCATTATGAGCATTGAGCGCGCTTACGGATAGTTATGGATAGAACAGCTACAAATACTTATAAAGGTAGCTGCGCCAATAGCTGTTGGATTGCCTGACCACGATGGCTGATGCTGTTTTTATCAGCAGCGCTTAGACTAGCCGCACTGGCTTGCAAGTCAGGTAACCAAAACAATGGATCATAGCCAAAACCGCCGTCACCATGTAGCGTATCCAAGATTTCGCCATGCCATAATCCTTGGGCGACAATCGGTAGCGGGTCATCGGCATGACGCACCATTGCCAGTACGCAAACGAACGTACCTTTGATCGGAGCATTCGGATTTGCTACGCGGATAGGCTGCAAGTCAGCGACGAGCTTGGCATTATTTTTACTATCGTTACCATGCTCACCAGCGTAGCGAGCAGAGTAGATACCTGGCGCATTACCTAGTACAGGCACGCACAGTCCCGAATCATCAGCAATTGCAGGCAGCCCACTGATACGGCTCGCATGACGGGCTTTAATAATGGCGTTTTCTATAAAGCTTAGACCATCCTCGATCGCATCTTCGATATCGAGTTGACCTTGCGGGATAATCGTCACGTCCAAGTTCGCTTCGGCAAATAGTCGTTTAAACTCAGCCAATTTGCCTTTATTGTTACTGGCCAGTACCCATTGGTTGCCAGATGTCGGATGGGTAGCAGTTAACGAGTTAACAGTGGTGCTCATAGAGTCATTCCGTTATATGAAAATGATGAAGAGTTATTATTTGAGTAGGTTTTACTTATCTTTTATAGCGTTAACCGATAAATTATTTGTCGATTGAAGTAGTTATACTAATCATGATAACGCATGAGTTTAAAATGAATGCAGTTACTGCTTAATAAATAACCAATCGCTATACAGATTGTACGGGCTATAACATTTGGTAACTGATATTATTGGTCACTACTGCTATAATAGATACCAAGCTACAGTGAATTATATCTTATAGCTTGTGAATATTAAGTTAATAAAAGTCTATAAAGTCAGAGACTTGGCTTTTTGGCGAAGAATAATAGCAATAAGTAACTGCTAGGTTAATTTTGGATTCATAATGATACGTGATATTGTATTGAGCAGTACCGTGTATCAAGCAATAAAGTTCATTTCAAACAATAAACTCAGCCAATTTAGTCCGCTATTTTATAGTGTTTTTTGCGGTGTAAAAATAGCGTAAAATTCAGTTTCTATAAGCAAGTTTTTATAAACTAACGGCTAAACAGCAAGGATAAAATAATTATGTCAAACATTACTTTACCAGACCTACCATATGCAAAAGACGCACTAGAGCCACATATCAGTGCCGAAACGCTAGAGTATCATCATGACAAGCACCATGCTGCTTATGTAAACAAGCTAAAAGACATGTTGCCAGGTTCTGGTCTAGAAGACAAAACATTGCCAGAAATCATCGTAGCGACTGCTAAAGATGACAGTAAGCAAGGTATGTTCAACCAAGCAGCTCAAGTATGGAACCACACGTTCTACTGGAACTGCATGACGCCAAAGAACGGCGGCGGCGAACCTACTGGCGATCTAAAAGCAAAAATCGAAGAAGATTTCGGCAGCTACGACAAGTTCCGTGAAGAGTTCAAAAATGCAGCATTGACTCAGTTTGGTTCAGGTTGGGCATGGCTAGTCGCTGATAAAGTCGGTGGCAAATTGTCAATCGCCAAAACTGCTAATGCTGATACTCCACTTGCACATGACCAAGTAGCGGTATTGACTTGTGATGTATGGGAACACGCGTACTATGTAGATTATCGTAACCGTCGTCCTGACTATGTTGACACGTTCCTAGACAAGCTAGTGAACTGGGACTACGCAAACGCAAAATATAAAGGTCAAGATGCTGGCGTTGAAGAGTAATCTTTAACGACCAAGTATTTGATTAAAAAAAAGGACACCGCGAGGTGTCCTTTTTTTTGTGATAACTTTCTATATAGCTTTCTATTTTGATATCTGATCAACATATATCTTTAATAAAGCATTTCAATCACGCTATTAGGCAATACCGCCGTTTGCGCTGATATTTTGTCCAGTAACCCAAGCGGCTTCTTCACTGACTAAAAATGCTACCACACGAGCGATATCGACTGGTTCACCGATACGGTTAAACGGTGACATGCTAGCAAGTCTTTCTACCGTGTCATCCGCTTTACCTTGATGAAATAGCTCAGTATCAGTAGGGCCGGGAGATACTGCATTGACCGTGATGTTGCGCTCGCCAACTTCTTTGGCAAAGATTCTGGTGAGCTGATCGACCGCACCTTTGGTCGCACAGTAGGTGCCGTAACTAGGTAGTAGCATACGAGTGGTCGTACTTGAGAGGTTTACAACGCGGCCACCGTCATTGAGTTTAGTCGCAGCTTCACGCAATGTATTGAACGTGCCTTTTACATTGATAGCAAATATACGGTCAAAGTCTTCATCGGTGGTCTCGGCAATGGGTTTATTAATCATTATACCTGCGCTATTGACCAAAATATCTGGCTTACCAAACGCGCTGATAGTGGCATCAAACATTGCTTCGACTTGCTTGGTATTGCTGACATCAGCTTGAACGGCAATGGCTTCACCGCCTGCGGATTTAATCTGACTTACGATATTATTGGCTGCTGAATCATCATTTGCATAATTAATGACGGTTTTAGCCCCTGATTCTGCAAGTGATAAGGCTATCTGTGCGCCGATACCTTTTGATGAACCGGTTACAATCGCGACTTTATTTTTTAGTGTTGTCATCGATACTTTCTCCAATAGTATAAGTGAATATCAGCACGCGCATATGGCGTTTTGACTGATGTCTCTTGATTAGTAGGATATAAGTTACCAGTGTGCCAAACCAATAAATAGAGCGATTCTGTAGGCTTGTTTTGGATAAATTTATCTATTGTGTCTATGCGGATGTAAAGCGTAGAGTTTAAGAGGTTGGCGTGGAAAGTTAGTCTCTAGCTATTGAGAGTTTGGAAGAAAAAAGGACACGGTGAGGTGTCCTTTTTTTTGGTTTGAGTTTTATTTTGTATGTAGATATAGGATTGCTATACTACTTTATACTAACCCCATTTTACCTAAAACCTCAGTAATAAAGCCTTGTGCTATCTCTGTCGGTGTAACTTCAGAATCCCATTCGGATTCTTGAGTAACAGGGTTATATCGTCTTCTTGAGAAATCACGACCATCTAAAACTAGTTCGCGTAATGTGATTCGATCTTCAGACTCATAGTCGTCTAATTTCTTATTACTTCCTGCTCCATCTTGCATTGAAATCAGAATACATACAGAATTACCAAAGTTCTTATAGTCATCAGAAGATTTGAAATGCTTAGCAAACCAAAAAATGAAGCGTTGATCTACCTCTCCATACGCAAATCTTAAGCCAAAAAACCATGCCTGAGAGGCTCTTCCCTTATTTTTTAAATCTTGATATTTTTCAAAATCTATGCTGCCATAATCTTTGAAACCAATAAACATATCACTTAACTCTTCATTCAATTCGCTGCAAAGATTTGAAAACTCTAGTTTTAGTAAATCAAAAGTTTTCTGAGCAATTAGGAATGAACGGTGGTCAGTTTGTCTTACTTTTTCAGAGGCTGCTTTTGCAATACCTTTGACCCATGAACTACGAGACTTTTCATCTCTTATAATTACTAAGTAACGCTGACTCATTCTTAACACATTTTTAGCAATAATTTCTAGGAGTTCTTCACCGTTGTTGAGGTCAGCTTGTTCAAGTGCTTCATAGTAGTTTTTTTCACGATCTTCAGGTTGTACTGATGCTGGAACATATCTATCTTTTAACAAAACATAGTCCTGTAGCATTCGAGCAATTCTTCCATTACCATCTGTAAAAGGATGAACTCTAGCAATAGCCCAATGCATCCAAGCTGCTTTTTGGATAGTATGTACATTTAGACTAGATTCAACCTCTATAATTTTTTCTATAAGCGACTGAACGTCCATGTGTGAAGGAGGGCTTATCTTAGCGCCAGATATCGCTACATCCTTATTTCTAAAACGGCCAGCATTTTCATCATCAATATTGGTCAACATTTTCTGATGTAGTTCTTTAATCAACTTAACACTCAAAGGTAGTTTATTTTCTAAACAATCTTGTAAATATAAACAAGCATCGGCGAGGTTAATTACTTCCTGCTGATCTTTTCGAGATCCAGCTTCCAAGATACCAGAGCTTAAAACAACGATAGTCTCTCTTCTAGATAGAGAGTTACCTTCAATTACTGCAGAGGCATGAACCCTATCAAATAATATTTCTTCTTGTAATTTATGAGTTATCTCTGCAGTTAGAGGACGTTGCTTATCAATTTCTCTTACGCTTTCATCAACTTCAGCTAAGTAGTCAATAGTAACTCCTTTAGGCTTGAATAGACTAACATTCGCAATGCTTTCAAAAATATCCATTTATATATGACTCCAATTATTTATGCTTATACTATCGATAATATAAATTTCGAACAAACATAATATCTTAAGCTTAGATTATATAAAATATATGTTAGAAAAATTCAATTGACGTTATGCTATTTTTTAGATTTGAATAGTCATGGTTTACTAACGTCAATGCACCTCAAACCCAAAATTACCCAACGCTTCTCGCAGCATCGCGATATTATAATAGGCGTGTGCATTTACAGTGTTTTGAAAGAAAATATAGAGCGTATCAAAGTGCTGACGCTGATTAGCAATCGCTTGCGCCCAGTCCTGCATCTCAGCCTCGCTATAACGATAATCATGGCGATCAGCCGCACTCATCGCATCCCACCAGTTTAGATTATTGCCGTGCATACGCAGATAGCCAGTGCGTTCAGTGAATATCAACCGTGACGGCGGTAATCCGCTGACCTTGGGGTAATCAACGCTGCACCAAATGAGCCCTTGCTGCCGAAAGCTATCGACCACTTGCGGCGTGTGCCAGCCGTTATGACGAAATTCAATGGCGAGTGGATAGTCTTGAAACCAACTAACTAGGTTTGCTAAATAGAGTCGATGCTCGCGAGTACGATTAAAGCCATGCGGGAACTGAAGTAATAAAGGCGCTAAAGCATCTGCTTCGATAAGCGGGGATAAGGCGTTTAGAAATGCCTGTGAATGTTCAGCAGTGCCTTTGCGTGCATGAGTAAAGTCTTGGTGCAGTTTGACGGCGAACTTCAACTGACTGTCAGCTTGTACATAAGCTTTATCAACCATCCCAGCAAAGGCTTTTTGTCCGATGGGCGCATAAAACGTGCTGTTGATTTCTACTGCGCCGTATTGCTTGGCGTATTCACGTAAGAAGTCGGTCTTTTTGGTACCGGTAGGATACAGCGTACCGAGCAAGTCGGTATCGCTATAGCCACCAGTGCCAAGGTAAATGCGCGGGGTAGGGGAACTGTCCATGTTGACCACTCACTGCCGTTTTGGGTAATAAAATTTACTACGATATCTGTTATCGGCTGCTATTCGACAAGCTACTTTTTACGTGACCAGAGCCATTCAATCAGTGCCAGTAGCGCATCATTATTTGTGCCAATGACATCTTCATTGTCGCTAAGCTCACGATTATTTAGTTCATGAGAAATGGCTGCACGTCCGTCATTAAATAGGGATTGCGCGTAACTAGTCGCGTCATCGACACCCATTAGTTTTACGTAGGTAGACTTGTCTAATTTTTCATCGCTACCCGCAGGCTTACCAAGCGTATCAGTCGTCATGGTGACGTCTAGCACATCGTCTTGAACTTGAAAGGCGAGACCGATATATTGCGCGCATTCTTGCAATGCCATGCGCTGTGGGGCCGTTGCACCAGCACAGACGCCGCCCATGAGTATCGCCGCTTCAATCAACGCCCCTGTCTTGTCACGGTGGATAGCTTCTAAATCATCCTGCGCGATACTGATGCTGGCTTCGGCATTAAGGTCTAGCATTTGACCCGATACCATGCGTCTGGCGCGCGGCGCAAATATTGCCATGAGCTGACTTGCGATATTTGCATTAAATGGCGCAAAAGTTGGCATCTCCGCGGTCAATACTTCAAAGGCTAGTGTCTGCAATACATCTCCTGCCAGCAGAGCCGTTGCTTCATCAAAGGCAATATGAGCAGTCGGCTGCCCACGACGCAGCTCGTCGTCATCCATACACGGCAAATCATCATGCACCAGTGAGTAGGTATGCAGTAGCTCTACGGCCAATGCGGCACGGCGCGACATATTATAGTCTGAGTCGTTTTCTAGTAGCGCGTCCAGATCAGCATCGATAGTATCGATATCGTCATTAGGCTCGTCTGTACGTTCATTATTACTGCTATTAATACTGGCAAAAGCGCTGGCAACCATCAGTGGGCGTACCAGCTTGCCTTGACCCGTCATCACATAACGGCAGGCATCTACCAGCGGGCTAGGGAGCTTGGCATAAGCGAACAAGACTTCGATATCTTGCGCCAATTGCTCGCGTACAGCCCCATGAAACTGCTCAGTGCTTTGAAAAGAGACAAAGTTAGAAGGGATGAAGCCAGTAGAGGTAGTGCTAGAAGTAAGGGAAACAGTCATAATCCAACCATTTATCAGGGATACAGTAAAACTTATTAGGGATAAGGTAAAAACGCTATTAGTGTAGCATGATCAGTCATATCGCTTATGTGACACACGGTATCAATTGATTGTTTTTTGCATTTTTCTGCCGAAGGCTATTCGAAAGTAGAGCAATCTTAGCTGCAATATAACGACAAGATTTCGTTACCGATGGATGATGTCACTCTCTGGTTGAATATGTTCTGATAAAAGAGCAAGCTAGGCTGGCACGTTAATCTTATTACCGTAGAAAAGTGGTAATGAATGCTGACACTGAATAGCTAGCACTGACTAAGTAGCATTTATTAAGCAGCGCTAACGGACTGTCATTCTGAAGTTGTCGTACATTGGGTCAACGACACGAAATAAATCTAAATTAACAATTCAGTATACATTTATTCACTAAAACACTTTTAGCGTAAGGTAAATGCCTGCAAGTGATTTAAGAGTGACTTGCGAGTATGGTATTAGCTTGTGACAGTTAGGGGCATAATCCCCTACACTAATTGACGTGAAAATGGTCTGATGGTGACCCTACTGGGTTTTTTCTCAGGATGTTCAATCGTCGATACCGAGTGTTAGACCAAGTCTCAGTCAATATTTTGAACATCAGTACCTGCAACAGCAGTATATAAATGAAGCGTCATATGATGTCATGCAAGAGACGCAAAATACGTGCATCATGATGAACGCTGGATAATAAAGACATCTTCACTTGTGAGCTGGTTATATGTTTGTCTTTATAACATGACAAGCGCACAGTGCTATTACCCATTTTACTAACAGTAACTGGCTATTTATTTTAATTCAAAACGTAGCTTTCGTTATATAGAAAGGAGTTTCAAATGGTATACCAAGGAAATCGCATCACGGTGACAATGCTAGAGGATGGCATCGCCAACATGCAGTACAACGCCGAAAATGAGAGCGTGAACAAATTTGATGCCGAAACCAACAAACAGTTTGGTGAAGCAGTTAGTGCGTTAGAAAAAGCCGACAACGTAAAAGGTCTTATCGTTACTTCAGCCAAAGGCGTGTTTATCGCTGGTGCTGATATTACAGAATTCGTCGGTTCTTTCAAAAAATCAGAAAGCGAGATCAAAGATTGGGTCGTTCATGTCAATGACGCTTTCAATCGTTTTGAAGACTTGCCATTCCCTAAAGTTGCGGCTATCAATGGCGCGGCGATGGGCGGCGGTTGTGAAATGACTTTGGTTTGTGAATACCGTGTCATGAGTGACAAAGCCATCATCGGTCTACCAGAAACTCAGCTAGGTATCTTCCCAGGTTTCGGCGGTACAGTTCGTAGTACGCGTATCATCGGTATCGATAACGCACTTGAGCTGATCGCGACTGGTAGCCCAAAGAAAGCATTGGCAGCATTGAAGCTAGGCTTGGTTGATGCGACTGTACCTGCTGATGATTTGCAAGATGCAGCGATTGATCTAGTCAAAAAATGTATCTCAGGTGAGCTTGATTGGAAAGCAAAACGTGAAGAAAAACTGGCGCCAGTTAAGCTAAACCAGCTTGAGCAAGCAATGGCGTTCAACAGTGCCAAAGGTGCTATTTTCGCTAAAGCCAATCCTAAGCAATACCCAGCACCAGCGCTAGCAATCGAAGCTATTGAAAAACACGTTAACCTACCACGTGACAAAGCAATCGAAGTAGAAGCGGCTGGTTTTGCAAAAGCGGCTAAAACCCCACAAGCAGAAAGCTTGGTTGGTTTGTTCTTAAACGATCAATTGGTTAAAAAGTTAGCGAAACAGCATAGCAAATTAGCACATGACATCAGTGAAGCCGCCGTACTAGGTGCTGGCATCATGGGTGGCGGTATCGCTTATCAGGCAGCCAGCAAAGGCTTGCCAATCATTATGAAAGATATCAAGTCTGAGCAATTAGACCTTGGTATGGGCGAAGCGAGCAAACTGCTTGGCAAAATGGTAGAACGCGGCAAGATGACCCCTGCAAAAATGGGTGAAACCTTAAGCCGTATCCGTCCTACTTTGAACTATGGTGATTTTGCTGAGACTGATATCGTAATCGAAGCTGTTGTAGAAAATCCAAACGTGAAGCGTGCGGTACTAAAAGAAGTAGAAGGCTTGGTAAAAGATGATTGTATCCTAGCGTCAAACACTTCGACTATCTCTATTACGTTCCTAGCAGAAGCGCTTGAGCGTCCAGAAAACTTCGTCGGTATGCATTTCTTCAACCCAGTACATCGTATGCCATTGGTAGAAGTTATCCGTGGTGAGAAGTCATCTGAAGAAGCCATCGCGACTACTGTTGCACTCGCTTCTAAAATGGGTAAAGTGCCAGTAGTGGTTAACGACTGCCCAGGTTTCTTGGTAAACCGTGTATTGTTCCCATACTTTGGCGCGTTTGACTTGCTACTGAAGCAAGGTGCTGACTTTGCTCATGTCGATAAAGTTATGGAAAAATTCGGCTGGCCGATGGGCCCTGCATACCTAATCGACGTGGTCGGTCTAGATACAGGTGTACATGGCGCAGCAGTGATGGCTGATGGTTTCCCTGATCGTATGAAGCCTGATTATAAAGGTGCGATTCAGCATCTATATGACAATGAGCGTCTGGGTCAGAAAAACGGTATCGGTTTCTATAAATACGAAATGGACAAGCGCGGTAAGCCAAAGAAAGTTGCTGACGAAGCCACTTACGAGCTGCTAAAAGCCACGACCGATAGCGAAAAACAAACCTTTGACGATCAAGCAATCATTGATCGCACTATGATTGCTTTCTGCAACGAAACGGTTCGCTGCTTAGAAGACAACATCGTAAGCACACCAAGCGAGGCCGATATGGCGATGATTATGGGCGTAGGTTTCCCTCCATTCCGTGGTGGCCCATGCCGTTATATCGATCAAATGGGTCTAGATAACTACTTGGCACTATGTGAAAAATACGCACATCTTGGCAAAGCTTATGAAGCGCCACAAAAGATTCGCGACATGGCAGCCGCAGGCGAGACTTTTTACGCAACAGCGTAATAGTCAGTCATTACTAGGATGAAGTGCAGTACGTTTGTTATTTTGCATAAAAGTAGTTGAGACATGAATCGTCTCCAATAGCGAACGTACGATCATAGTTGGTTCAGTTTAATGCTAGTACGAGTAAATCAAGCGAAAATGTACCTATTGTACTTTGAGTGGGATTAACAAGGTAATAGTCGTAAATTGGGCTGACTACACTGACAATAAAAATTGAAAAGGAATATGGTATGACAACTTTAAGTCCAAAAGATGTGGTCATCGTAGATGGCGTACGCTCGGCAATGGGCAAAACCAAAAACGGTATGTTCCGTCATGTACGTGCTGACAGCATGTCAGCGGAACTAGTACGTGCGCTAGTAGAACGTAATGACTTTGATACCAATGATATCGAAGACATTATCTGGGGTTGTGTCAACCAGACGCTAGAGCAAGGATTGAACATCGGTCGTAACATCGGTTTGCTAGCTGGTATCCCAAAGACTGCTGGTGGCCAAACGGTTAACCGTCTATGTGGTTCTTCTATGCAGGCGCTACATACTGCTGCTGCACAAATCATGACCAACCAAGGTGATGTATTCATCATCGGTGGTGTTGAGCACATGGGTCACGTAGGCATGATGCACGGTGTTGATCTAAACCCTGCTGCTTCTAAGCATTATGCAAAAGCGTCAAACATGATGGGCTTGACTGCTGAAATGCTAGGTCGTATGAACAACATCACGCGCGAAGAGCAAGACGCGTTTGGTCTTGAGTCACATCGCCGTGCATGGGCTGCAACCACTGAAGGTCGTTTTGACAATGAAATCATCGGTATCGAAGGTCATGATGCTGCTGGTCGTCTGCAACTATGTACGGTTGATGAAGTGATTCGTCCAGATGCAACGATGGAGCAAATGCAAAAGCTACGTCCAGCGTTTGATCCAAAAGGCGGTACAGTAACAGCGGCAACCTCATCTGCATTATCTGACGGTGCGTCAGCGATGCTAGTCATGAGCGCACAAAAAGCCAAAGATCTAGGTCTAAAGCCACGTGCTCGTATTCGTAGTATGGCTGTGGCTGGTTGTGATGCTGCTATCATGGGTTATGGTCCTGTACCTGCTACCAAAAAAGCATTGAAGCGTGCTGGCATGAGCATCGATGATATGCAAACCATCGAGCTAAACGAAGCATTTGCTGCTCAAGGTCTATCGGTATTAAAAGGTCTAAATTTATCTGATAAGCAAGATATCGTTAACATCAACGGTGGTGCCATTGCTCTAGGTCATCCACTAGGATGTTCAGGTGCTCGTATCACAGTGACATTGCTAAACGCAATGGAGCAGTCAGATACTGAAATTGGTCTAGCGACGATGTGTATCGGTCTTGGCCAAGGTATTGCTACTATTATTGAGCGTGTTTAATCTTATTTGTATAAACAAGATTATTTGAACACTCAACAAGTAGCTACTCGCTAACGAAAAACCTCTAGTCATAACGGCTAGAGGTTTTTTTATGGGTCAAATTAATAGTTGGTAAGCTAATAGATCACAGAGTCGAAAAACACAGTATTACGGCGATTAAAAATTATCTCCATTGACGCATTCATGAAACTATGACTAAATAAGAGAAAGATGAACCATGGCACTGTTTATGATAATTCTAAAATAGTTTTTAGTTGCAACTGTCAGCCGTACAAGGAGTGTACTATGTCTACTATGATTAATGATCGCACCTATCGAATCGCTCGTGAGAATACCCAAGCGATGATTGTTGATGTGCAAGAGCGCTTAACGCCGCATATCTATGACCACGAAAATATTGTCAAAAAAACCGTTACCTTGATTAAAGGGTTACAGGCACTCAATATTCCAATCATGCTCAATGAACAATATAAAAAAGGCTTGGGCGATACTTTACCAGAGCTGCGCGACGTACTCGAAGGAGACAATGCCAAGAGCTTTGAAAAGGTTACGTTTAGTGCCTGCGATAACAATGATTCATGGCACCATCTAGCGCAGCAGAACCGTAGTACCGTGTTGCTTTTTGGTGCTGAAGCTCATGTTTGTATTATGCAAACGGCACTGGATTTATTGGATAATGGTATGCAGCCTGTCATTATTGGGGATGCGGTGGGTTCTCGTTTTCCTTATGACAAAAAGCAAGCAATTCGCCGTATTCGCCGTGCAGGTGGGGTGATTAGCACTGTCGAATCAATCTTATTTGAGCTATGCCGTAGCAGTGAAGACCCTGCATTTAAAACGATTATCAATTTGATTAAGTAGGTGGTTAAAAACTTGGATAAATAGGGAGTCAATTTGACCATTTATCTTCTAACTTAGAATAGATAGCGCTTGGTAAAATAAGCGCTATTTTTTTGGTAACGGTAATATTCTTTTAACCATTGCTATATATCAAACCAATTATAATATCTTGAGCAATGAAACTTAAAATAGCTAGAACTCATAAGTATTAAAACCAATAACTAGAGAAAACCAGAGAAAATCAATGTCGCAAGCCAGCTCTATATCACTCACTCATTCCGAATCTACTTCACATATCGACATCGACGATGTCACTCATTTCTTATTGGAGTTAGATGCGCTCAAACGCGTGAATCGCCGTAGCTATGTGACACAGACCACTCGCAAAGAAAACTCTGCCGAACATTCTTGGCATTTAGCGATGGCCTGTTGGTCAATTGCTGAATTATTTGCACTAGACGTCAATCATGAAAAATTGCTGAAGATGGCACTGGTTCATGATTTGGGTGAGATTGATGCGGGTGATACTTTTTTATATGCCGATACGCGTACTGATGCACACGTCGAAGAGCGTGCAGGCATTGCTAGATTGCAACGTGAGCGAGGCAATGGCATTAGTGATTTAAGCGAGGTTTGGGAAGCGCAGGAAACAGGAAATAGCAAAGAAAGTCAGTTGCTCAGAGTGGTTGATCGCTTATTGCCGTTTTTACTCAATCTGAATACCAACGGTAAAACGTGGATTGAGCTTGGTGTCACGCGTTCGAAAGTGGCGGGTGCGCATGCATTTATCAAAGACAGCTTTCCTCCTATCCATGATTGGCTCTCACATAATATTGCATACGCAACTCAGCAAGGCTGGCTGATTGATGCATAAATCTACGTAAGTAACAGGCATAAAAAAAGCCCAATTAAGCATTATGATTTACGCTTAACTGGGCTGATATTTTCAGTACTCTTATACAGGCGTGTTATTGAGCATTTGCCATTCCTAGCAATTGACCCATTTGCACAACGCTGTTGGCTTGCATACTATCTAGCCAGTCAGCCTTTGCTGCTTTTGGTAATACTACGATAGCCGTTGAGCCCAAATAAAAGCGTCCCAGCTCTTCGCCTGCTGCAAACTGCATATCATGATCGGACTCGAATATGTCGTCAGTACGAGCAATTTTGCCAGTGGCGACAGTTTCAATACCAGCGACGATCATAGCACCAACCATTACGACAGCTGCTTTGCCATACTTGGTATCAAACATACAGACCAGACGCTCATTACGCGCAAATAAGTCTGGCACGTTAGCCGCCGTGGTATTGTTGACCGAAAACAGGGTGCCAGGTACATAGCGAGTCTTGGTCAATGTACCAGTAAACGGCATATGCACACGGTGATAATTACTAGGCGCTAAGTAGATAGTTGCAAAACTACCATCAGCGAAATAACTGCCATCTTCACTATCAGCAAGTAGTTGGCCGACATCATAGTGACGACCTTTTGCCTGTAGTAGTTTATGGTCTTCGATTTGTCCTAGCTGAGAGATAATACCGTCCGCAGGGCTCACGATACCGTTTGCCGTGGCGTCGATAGTACGAGCATCTTCTTTTAACTCACGGGTAAAAAAGTCATTAAAACTTTCATAAGCGTTAAGGCTTTGGCGTTCGTACTCGTCTAAGCTGATATTATAAGCTTTGGCAAAGCTACGGATAAAGGTGCGTTTGACATAAGGGTGGCGACTGGCGGCCAAACGTCCAGCGACTTTACTGAGCTTTTGCTGCGGCACAAGCTGTTGTAAGGTGGTAAATACATTCATAATAAGGCTACCAAAATAAGGTGTAATATAATAGGGGCGTGTTGGAAGTTCGACCATAGCACTGGCAGTGGCTAAAATTGCGCCATACTACGTTGTAAATCTAGATAAGGCATGAGCATTATCGTCGTTTTACGCCTTGTCTGGAACAGTTTTAGCGATCCGCAGTACCTATTTGTGAATATCAAACACGCCCTAATAATAGTTAAGTTAATGACGGTATTTTATCATGGACAGTATATTATTGTATGGCCATAATCTGTTAAGGAATTAGTAAATGAAAGCACTCATACAACGGGTGAAGCACGCTAGTGTGGTCGTCGATCAACAGTGTATTGGTGAGATTGAGCATGGAGTATTGGCATATATTGGCTTAGGGCATGAAGACGATTTCGCCGCTGCACAGCGTATGATTGACAAAATACTGACCTATCGCATTTTTGAAAATGACGAAGATCCGGCCAAATTTGGTAAACTGGATAAAAACGTTCAGCAGATTGGTGGTGGGCTATTATTGGTCTCGCAATTTACCTTGATGGCAAAAACTGACAAAGGACGCCGACCAGACTTTGGTGGAGCAATGGCACCTGCTGCGGCGCAAGCGTTATTTGAACAACTGGTCGATTATGCCAAAACTAAGCACCCGAACGTGGCAACTGGTCAGTTTGGTGCTGATATGCAAGTGTCGAGCGTCAATGATGGGCCGCTTAATTTTTTACTAGAAATCTGATTTTAGAGTGTCATCAAGCTGTCATAATTAATCCGTTTAATAGGTAGAGACTGGTGAGTATATATCGCCTTTTTACATGCTAGATTTTGTCCGCTAACACCGAGAATGTCCTATGTATAATGAGCAAATTTTGATTGTTGAAGATGAGCCTGCGATTCGTGAAATGGTTGTCATGACGCTAGAGATGGCTGGGTTTGATAGCTTGCAAGCAGCTGACGTGTCAGAGGCGCATCAGCAAGTGGTCGATCATAGACCATCACTGATACTATTAGATTGGATGTTGCCGGGTGACAAGAGCGGTGTGGATTTTTGTCGTATGCTCAAAAACGATGAGCTACTCTCTGAAATACCAGTCATTATGCTAACGGCAAAAAGCGAAGAAGATAGTAAGGTGCACGGTCTTGATGCAGGCGCAGATGATTATATGACCAAACCTTTTTCGACTCGTGAGCTGATTTCTAGAATCAAAGCCGTACTACGCCGCAGTAGCGCGATGAGCAGCGATAAACCTATCGAAATTGGACAGTTAAGTCTAGATACTAAGAGTCAGCGCGTGACAGCTGCCGGTAAAATCGTTGATGTTGGGCCCACAGAGTATCGCCTATTGGCATTTTTTATGAGTCACCCTGAGCGCGCCTATACACGAACGCAGCTGCTCGATCAGGTATGGGGCGGCAATGTATACATCGAAGACCGAACCATCGATGTGCATATCAAACGTCTACGTAAATTACTGCGACCTTATGACTGTGATACATTGATACAGACGGTACGTGGAACAGGCTACCGATTTTCTAGCCTGATTGAGCCAAGTTAATCTTGTACAAATAATGCCGCAGCGATATAAAGGCCGCGGATAGTGGTAAGGATAAGAGATGGACAAGATAGCGCCAGCACAAAGTGAGCAATCAGCTCTATTAGAGCAAATATCTACTCAAAGTACAGCGGAGCAACTCAAAAAAATCGGCAGTGCACTACGAGCCTTGCGCGATGCAGTGATTTTGCTCAACAATAATGATGGACTAGAATGGTGGAATCAGGCGGCACAAGACTTATTGCTGCTACAGCCAGAAGATAAAGGTCAGAACATTTTTGACTTTATTACTGTACCTGAGTTCCGTCAGTATTATGAAGGTACAACGATACCCAACGATGGCGTCCATATAGAATCATGGCGAGATCCTAGTCGCTACTTAAAGTGTGAACTGACCCCTTTCGGTGATGAAAAACTGCTGTTTGTATATGATGTGACCCGCTTGCGGCACTTAGAGCAAATGCGTCAGGATTTTGTCGCAAATGTCTCGCATGAGCTTAGAACACCATTGACGGTAATGATGGGCTACCTAGAAAATTTCTCCGATCAGCCAGATATGCCGCCGCAATGGCGTCGTGGTTTTGAGCTGATGACCCAGCAAACAGCCCGTATGAACAGAATTGTGAACGACTTACTGCTATTGTCTAAGATTGAAATCGAAGAGTCACACGAGCTGCATTACATAGATATGACTAAGCTACTGACCAATATCTATGACGATGCACAGGCCTACAACCAAGCGTACAAACACATCATTCATTTGCATATAGATACGTATGATGGGCTGTACGGGTCAGAGATGTACTTGAATAGTGCGCTATCCAATCTAGTAATCAATGCGATCAAATATACGCCAAAGGGTGGCAATATCACTATCAGCTGGACAAGGACGTCTGATGGCTGCCGTTTCGCGGTCGAAGATGATGGGATCGGTATTGCGTCAGAGCATATCGCCCGTTTGACAGAGCGTTTCTATCGTATCGACAAAGGTCGTAGCCGTGCAACAGGTGGTACGGGGTTGGGATTAGCGATTGTAAAACACGTACTGCACCAGCACGAAGCGCAATTGCAAATCGATTCAGTAGAAGGGGAAGGGTCGACATTTAGTGTGGTATTTCCTTCAAACTATGTCAGATCCGTTACTGCCAATTAATACGATTTCTAGTCTGTATTAGCGTTGGTTTTTCGGTTTCAGTTTCTTGATTAATATAAACCTAGCATGACTTCAAATTAGGATAACGACATACTTTTTTGTATTCGTTAATCCTTTTGCAAAAGTGGATAAGGGTTAACCGCACTGCCATTAATATAGATACCATAATGTACATGTGTTGGTGTTCCTTTTGCGTTACCGCTATCACCCACATAACCTATCACATCGCCCTGATTGACCCAGTCATTGGGGGAGATGTCAGCATAGTCTTCTAGATGAGCGTAGTAATGTCCTGCGCCACCAGGCCCTACCACCACAACCACGCGCCCACCCAATGTGTTCTCACCAACCTTGCTTACTACGCCTTGCGTAGTCGACTGCACGGGAGTATTACGCGGCGCAAAGATATCGATACCTTCGTGGGAGCGGCCTTGACTACGTGCCGCGCCCCAAGTATCTGTCAGGTTTCGTTCTGATAGTGGACTGGGCAAGCTGTTTTCGGTCGGCAGTTCTTGTTGCAATAGACTCAATTGCTGCCATTTGGCAACCACAAATGACTGCGTCTGTTGGCTAATACTAGGTAGTAGCTTATCGAAGACAAATAACAGTGCTAGCAATACGATAGCCTTAATCAATAGGCTTATTAAACGACTAAAAAAAGAAGGTCTGGGAGGCTGGTTATTTCCATCTGCTAGCATTGATGTCTCATATATATTTTATGTCATTTGAGATTTTATTATAAAAGCTTCGTCTGATAACGTATGTATCGCATTGTTATCTATCGTTTTTACCCCAATAGATATCCTTATGGTTAAGGAAATAAACAGCAAATACAGTTTTATCTACTTAACATTTCTGCTGAGCATAGACAGTTGCTACTGATGGTTAATATTTTATGAATGATGCTTTTAATCCTGCTGATATTTTTGCCACGCGCGAAACAGCGCTGGTTATCGATACTGAAACAGATCAGGGCAGTGATCCTAGACCTATCCAAGTTGCTACTATCAATGTAGCAACTGGCTTTGAATGGATGAAATACTTTAACAGTGGTCGATCTATCTCACCCATTGTCATAAAGGTGCATGGTATTACCGATGCTGATGTGGCTGGACTTGAGCGCTTTGAGCTAGAACAGTTTGAATTGCCAGAGTACTTGATTGGTCACAATGTACGTTTTGATTGGCGAGTGATTGGCAGTCCTTCTGCTAAGCTGATTTGTACGGTGAGACTTGCGCGGGCCGCCTTTCCAGAATGGCGTGCTTACGGTCAGTCTAAGTGTATCGAACAGTTATTGGGTAAGGGTGAAGCGAGTGCAATGACGATTGCCGCTCATGATGCGCTTGGCGATGCTCGAATGTGCTATTTGCTGTATCAAGCATGCTGCGAGCGTCTAGAAATTGCGCCGACAGATTTTGCAGCAGCACATGCTATTTCTAATAAAGCGACCCCTGTGAGCAAGATGCCGTTTGGTAAGCATAAAGGCAAGCCGATCAAAGACGTGCCCATCAGCTATGTTAAATGGATGATAGGCAATATTCATAATATGCAGCCGTCCCTGTATTCGGCACTGACTAAACGCTTAAAACTGGAAGAAGCAGAAAATGCAAAAAAGTAACCTGAATTATCGAGGGTCTACCATGTATGGTGCGACATGGTGCTAAGCTTATGGTTGGTCGTGCAACCATGTCACCGCCATCTGCCATAGCTGCGGCGCTTTGATATTGGTCTTACTGCTAAAATAGCGCATATGACCAATATGATTTAGACCAAAATCCTCAGGGTCCAAGAAACGCTTTTCTACGGGCATTTTTGTAAATACCCTTATCATATCGTCCATGTTTTCACTGTTGGCGATATCATCATCGCTAAAGCCAAGCCACAGTGCTGGCATGCTGAGCTCATCATAGAAATGCGTGTGTATGCTTTTGCCAAATGCGGTCTTGATATAGCCTTCGCCATTGCACCATTCACGCCATTGACGCGCTACTCCGCGTGGTAGCGGCTCACCCATACCGATTTTGTCTGACGGCGTATAGCCTAGTGTTAAATTAGTGAATGGAATAAACGCATCCATAAAGCCCATAGCTTTGAGTTTATATGGCATGCCCATATTTTTGATACGCCCTGACGAGCAAGCGACATTGAACACTGAGCCAATCGCCTGATAGTTAGGCATCAAGCCAATGAGCTGACCGCCCGCGCTATGACCGATAAGATGATAAGAGGCATCAGGAAACTCATCTTGTAAGGCATCAAGTACGGCAGGCATGTCGTGGCGACCCCAACTGATCAAAGAAGCGCTACATTTTGCCAGATCGGTCGATAATGACTCACCGATTCCTTCGTTATCGAAGGCCAGCACCCCAAAGCCGCTCTCTGCTAGGTAGGTCGCAAAGTTATGATAAAAGTGGCGCTTAATACCTGTGGCGGGTGCCATCATGACGGCTTTTTTTGTCGCATCTTTAGGGCGATAGACAGTGGCTGCCAATGCTTGGTTGCGATCAGTCATGATGCTTAATGAGTAAGTGTCAATATTACTCGCGTCATTCACATTACTTTTATTAGTGAGAGTGCTATTAACCACAGAGCTTGATAGCTCGGCAGTATGAGAGGCGTTATGATTATCCATGGGTATACCTTAGTATTTTTATTAGTAGATAATGAATATCGAACTATGATGAACAATAAATGCGCATCTTGAAAGTGTAGTCGTTGCGTAGTGATAAATCGTTGTGACTATGTGGTAGCATTGCTTATGTTAAGATAAATGCTGGCAAGACAGTTGCTCAAATATGACTTCCAAGTTTTATATAGCTTGGCTGAGTTTGTCTTATGAATCATGTGCATGACAATATAAATGATAGGTGTCAGTATGCAGCCCTCACTAATAACAAGCACTCAATAAAAACTGACAGGTAATTAAGGAAGCTATATGCAAATGAAAATTAACGATGATACTTATGACGTAATCACAAGCAAAGACATTACAAATATTGAAAAAGCAGTCGACAAGTCTGCCCTATCAATGCCGCTCGTGGCTGTGTATTGCGGTTCACGCTTGGGCAATGGCGACGTGTATGAACAGGCGGCACGCGAGCTTGGC
This sequence comes from Psychrobacter nivimaris, assembly GCF_009812035.1. Classification (GTDB taxonomy): domain Bacteria; phylum Pseudomonadota; class Gammaproteobacteria; order Pseudomonadales; family Moraxellaceae; genus Psychrobacter; species Psychrobacter nivimaris. The sequence goes on from NZ_VZIZ01000036.1 coordinate 61,806, forward strand.
AGTGCTTTGGCAAATAATGGCATGGGGCTAGTATATGGTGGCGCTAGTATCGGTCTGATGGGCGCAGTTGCGGATGAAGTAATCAATGGCGGCGCGCAAGCAGTGGGCGTGATTCCAACCTTTATGCTCAAGCACGAAATCGCTCATGAGCAGCTGACTCGCTTGCATTTGACTGACACTATGCACACGCGTAAGACCGTCATGGCAGAGTATGCCGATGCCTTTATCACGCTACCGGGCGGGCTAGGAACATTAGAAGAGATTATGGAAATCGCCACGTGGCGTCAATTGTACCAGCACGAAAAACCAATGATTATTTTGAACATCAATGGTTTTTATGACCGTATGATTGAGCATTTGAAATATACCACTGAGCAAGGCTTTATGAAGCAGGAAGATTTAGATCGTCTAGTAGTGTGCAATACCATCAGCGAAGCGATTGATATGCTACAGACAGTAGTGACCATAGATGATGCTGTGGATACGGAGAAGATGGCAGGCAGTAATAGTTAAGCCGTATAGCTATTTATACATAGCAAATGCTTAAATATTAAAAGCTATGACGAAAAAAGGAGCAGATAACCAAATCTCGGTTATCTGCTCCTTTGTTATATGTATTAACAACCTATCAGCGAATCATGTCTATTAGGCATCAGCAGGCGTGAGATCGTCCAATGCTACTTCACGAATACTATGATTAACATGAGCCATAGCGATTGGAAATCCACGCTGCTCAGCGAGCTCACGAGCAACCTCATCGACAGCGAGGCTATCGTTATGGACAAGGTACGACCACTCGTGAGCATAGCGACTACGATTCATAGGCGTATCGTTCTCTATCAAACCTAGATCTGTCAGCTCATTAACGATTTGATCAGCGGCAATCAAGGTCGAAGATGCTTTGACGTTTTCTGCACGGGCATAGCGTATATTAGAGTATAAACTCACATCAGCGACTCGCAGCGTATCATCCTGTCCAGGAATCTGCTGCCCACCGTATAGCGCGTTACCAACAGTACGTGCGCTGTTAAATGTCGGTACAAACTCCGCCACATACTCAATCGCTTGCTGACTACGTGCCTGTAGGGGCGCTTTATCCCAACCATCTTCAATATAGTGCACATATTGCTGTGGCAGTTTGGGCTGCGCACTGTCTTCACTTGATGCGACAAGACCATCATCAAACAGAGTAATGGCTTTGCTCATACCGTGGATCTGAAAATATCCGCCAGGGTAGGGGGTAAGCTGCGCCATGCCTTCTGGCGTTCCTCGTTGACCATAAACGATAATCTCTGGTATCTGTCCACCAGCATCACCCCAATGGGTCACATAAGACGATTTGAACTCGACCATACGTGTTACTTCGACACCAACCATATCGTCGATGACACCTGTACGAAATCCGCAAGCGTTGACTAAATAATCAACTTCGATAGACTCAGGCTGAGAGGCGTGTTCTTGATTATGGATTTGTTGATAGTCGATACGCCATTTAGTGACATGATGGTCAGCGTTGGTACAGTTCTCACAATCTACCGGCACGACTTTTTGTACCGCAGTTTCAGTAAATACGTGCGCATTGTCGTACTCTTCGAGCGCAAGCTTAGCAGAAGCGGCTAAACGAAAAATATTCCAGCCATATTCTTGAACGACAATTAATGGAAATTTAACCTTGTTCAAATCCAAATATCTAGCGACTGGAATCATCCACTCATCAACCGTACTTGGTACAGCGACTTGCTCACGTTCAGACAGCTCAATCAATTGCTCATGGCTGTAGAGTTGATAGTAATCTTCAGGCTCACCCAATACCTTATTATTAGCATCTTGCTCGATCAATTCTTGATAAGCATCGGTCAAAATGTCTAAACGCGGTAGTAAATCTTCAGGCAGTCCTTCGTCACGTGTCGGTACAGCAAACACAGTAGGACGAACGTCAATAGTGTGCGGATATAAACGCAAAATATCGATACATTGCTTGAGCAGTGCTACGCAATCCTCGTCCGGTATTTCACGATACAAGTTACCACCTGCGTGCAAATGACACATAGGTGGTCCATCAATGAGTGATTTTTTCTTCTCGAATAAGTAGGTCTCTAATCCTAATGCAGCAAGTCGAATCGCAATTGTCGATCCCGCAGTACCGCCGCCCAAAATGCCAACACGTTTTTTAGGTTGAGTGTTTAGTGCCCCATAAGATAACACCCCAGAATGAGCGTCACGATTAAAGGATTGAGCGTAGTTTTTATCAAAAGACTGAGTCATTGTCGTCGTTGTATCCTTAATAGCATCTGTATTAGGCCGTGCTCGGTATATTTATTCAATGTTCCATATTTCTTGATATGCGTGCGAAGGTAATTAAGTTCAACACACAAATCTGAACTTCAATAGTCATCTTTTCTATTGTTTAGCCGTTCTTCATCTCTATAGGTTTATTTTACGAAGAACTACAGACAATATGATGGGAAATACGTAAGAAGATGCATGAGTTTTGTCAACGAGTCGCTATATGTGTGAAGTTTTTCAGACAAACGAGCCTGTCTAAAAATAGAGTAAACGAGAGAAGTGGCAAACCTGTGAAATCGAAAATAAGCTCGTTTTATTGTTTTGTAAAATTCGACCACTTTTGTAAGCGTGTATATTGATTACCAAGATAATATAAAGCCATATGCTATATTTATTTTGCTTAACAAGAAGCGTAGGTTCTGTTTTGATAACTGTTCAAAATTACAAATGTTGAAATCAACAACAGGGACAATCGACAAAGTAAACGACAACAGGCTTATCGCTATAAAAAATACGACTAAAATTACAAGGAAGTTATGATGAAAAATATAATGATGTTATCGGCACTAACAGGTGTATTGGCACTAACTGGCTGTACTACCTTAAAAAACGTAGTCGGTAATGATATGTCAGGTACGCATGAAGTACAGGCAACGAGCAATAATACAGCACCAGTCACTAGCAAGAATGGGGTGTTGGTGGATGCTACCAACCATATGACGTTATATACGTTTGATAAAGACTCTATGAACAAGTCAGATTGCGGTGCAGCTTGCCAAGTTGTGTGGCCAATTTTCAAAGCGCCTAGCGATGCTAAAGCTTCAGGTCAGTTTGCTGCCTTTAAGCGTGAAGATGGCAAATATCAATGGGCAATGAACGGTAAGCCTTTATACTTCTATGCTAACGATACAAAAGTTGGTGACAAAGACGGTGATGATAAACTTGGCGTTTGGCACGTTATCCCAAGTAAATAGTACGCATTAGATATAGACTGACTCGAAAACGTTAAGGTAAAAAAGCAGCCTATCCTCAAGTATAGAGGCAGGCTGCTTTTCGTTTGTTTGGTTCTATTTTCCGCTATCGAGAATACTACCGTGCGTATATTCTTTAATAATAGATGTGACCTGTACTATGTCACATTTGCTAAAGGCTCAACCTGAATGGTCTCTAACACTTCTTCTTTGCTAGGCTCTTTTCTATATAAAGGAAAAAAGTCTGAGAGCAGATCACTTTCCGTGAACCAGATATCCGCTACTAACTCTGTATATTTTGCTACGTTGACGATGAGCCTGTAAGTCTTAAATAGTAACTCTTGTGAGCTAAAGCCTTTCTTATACTCATATAAAGAATCTAAATTGGAGCCAACGCCGCCACCAAGATGTAGCACTTCATAACGGTTCTCTCGTCCCCAATTGCGAGCGACATGAGTGATAAGTTTAGAAGGTTGCAGATGTGTATAGGCGTTTAACGTGCCGCCAAGATGGAACTGCATAACGCCAGACTCTTGGCAGAGCGTATATATAGAAGACCCAATTGCTTTATCGTCTTGATAGGCGGTTATCAGCAGTATTTTTTCTTGAAGGTTTTCAAGCAAATTAAAAAAATAATCATCATCAAAGAAGTAATAATCACTGGCCTTGACGTGTCGCATCGTCTCTTTATAAATGTCTGAGAACACCATCGCGTTCTGTCGGGTTAAGAATTCTGTTTTTGTCACGACACCCATTTTTATGGCTTTTTTGATACCGCGGCGATGTCGATTTTGTGTTTCGCTCCAATGCTCTTCTTCTGACTTACTCAAATCAGACACCAGAGTCAGCCCGTGAGTCAGTGCTTTGCCAACTGTGGGTATCCATTCTTTATTAATAATCGGATGCAACCGCATAAACAAAGACACGCAGCCTCTCTCGCAAAGAAAAGCTCTTATCTCATCCAGTATGATGTCTAACTCGGCATCAGTGAGGGTTTTGTCCATCAACGGGCCACCGTAACCATAAGTGGAAGTAGCATCCCAGTGCTCTGAGTCAATGTCTCTAACTATGATAGGTAACAATACTTCCTTGTTCTTATAGTGAGCGATGATGCCTTGAGGCTTGCCTTTGTCGATGACAGCTGAGGCCGCAATCCAACCAGATAAGTGATATATATCAAAATGATGATTTGATACCTTCTTATCCCACTCAGCATCTATCGCTATGTAATCAACTTGTACTGTATCCACGTTGCTGCTCCCTCAGTGTTGCGTTATATATTCGTAAATCCGTATATACGAATATAACAACAAATTATGAAGCCTTCAAGTATATAAAAACCTTTTATGTAAAATAATGAATATACTATTAGAGCGTAGAAGAATCTATAGGAAATAAAAAAGCAGCCTGCCTCTATAAATGAGGGTAGGCTGCTTTTCTCGTTCTGGTCGAAAGCTATTAGAGAGCTATAAGCTTACTTTGATTTTTTTTCTACTAGCTCGCCATCGATTTGGATAGGAACATTGGTCGTAATACCAGCAGAGTAGGCTGTCATACCATAAGCTGCACGGTCTATAGTGCCAGTAGCACGGAAGCCAACGACTGGCTCTTTGGTCAGAGGGCTGTTATCGATTTTGTTCAGCGTTAAATTAAGAGTTAGCGGCTTGGTTTGACCCAGTAAAGTAAAGTCCCCAGTTACTTTTGCTTGCTGCGGATTTACAAAATTAACCTGAGTAGATTTAAAGCTCATAGTAGGGTATTTTTTAACGTTAAAGAACTCTTCCGTTTTTAAATGTTTGTCACGGGCAGCCCAAGCAGTATCGATACTGTCTGTATCAATGACAAAGTTCAGCTGGGTTTGGTTAGGGTTCTTTAGATCAAATTTAACGGTACCGTCTACATCGCTAAAGTGTCCCATGACCGTAGAAAATCCCATGTGATCAACTGAGAAACCGACACGAGTGTGAGAGTTATCTAGTTGCCACTGAGTCGGCAGTGCAGCGCTTGCCATGGTAGTGATAGAAAGTATTGAGCTGATCAATAGGGCTTTTGTAGTGGTTTTCATTGAATAGTCCTTACATAGTATTAGGGTATTGGTGCTCGCCGATGAACAAAGAAGAAAACATTTTTTGTAAAAAATGAGTAAATATATTGTAGCTATGTGTCCTAGAGTTGCGATAAATAAATAGCGCAGCCAACCTATATTTGGTTAGATTAACTACATATAAAAATGTAATTGATTAATATATCTAACCAAAACATTGTACTGGGTTAACTCATACATCTCAACACTATTTCTCTATTATTGACAACTTATCACATATCTCTATCACAACTGCTCCTTGCGTCTTACGTCAAAAACCGTTAAAATCGCGGTTTAATTTTCCCGCTGGGGAAAGGCTAAGCGAACAGAAGGGTGGTGTTGGGTGCTGGAATAAGCCAGTGACGCAGTTGCCATACTTGTAATGTCCTTAGTGCCTCAGTTACGTATGTCATCATTTGTTTGATACATCATCGCTGATGCTGTATTTAGACGTTGTACATACATCGGACCTAGAGAGTATATTATGCGTAAAGATATCCATCCTAATTACCAAGAAGTTTTATTCCACGACACTAACGCTGACGTGTTCTTTTTGACTCGCTCAACTGCTAAGACTAAAGCGACTCGTGAATACGAAGGTAAAGAATACCCATACTACCCACTTGATATCTCAAGTGCGTCGCATCCATTCTATACTGGTGAGCAACGTAAAACTTCTACTGAAGGTCGTGTTGCAAGCTTCAACAAACGCTTTGGCGCATTTGGTGGCCGTAGCAAGAAAGCTGCAGACGCTGCTGAATAATTTACACTTATGGTGTAAATATATTTCGCTAAGCAATAAAAAACCGCTGATTATTCAGCGGTTTTTTTTGGTTTAATTTTCTATTGTCTAAAAATAAAGCTAACAGGCTGTTTAGCGCTCAAACTCAGTGGTAGATGAGTCTAATAACTGAATAGAATCTAATAATTGGATAATAGTCTCTACTATCTGCTGTGCCCAATAGCCGTACATCAGACTGCTAGGATGAAATCCATCACTGGCAAACATCACATTGATATCTATAGCCGAACCATTTGCATGCTCTTCTAGCATCCTTGTAAAGTCGGTTGCCATATAAGTGACACTAGCATGAGCCGCACAGACCTGCTGTAATATCCCATCAAGTATCGATGCTTTTGCGCCCACAAAGTTATTGAGCGGGGCAGGGATTGCAGGCATTTGCGCCATCGGCGGCAAACTTAAAAAAACCAATTCTCGTACGCCAAATTTGCGCTGTGCGATATTGATAATGTCTTCAATTTGCTGTTGCCATTTATGTACAGAGACATTGGACGTCGTGTCATTAACCCCTACGCTTAGCAACATCACATCAATAGGCTGCTCAGGAGCCGGTAGGACATATAACCTGCGTAGAATATCAAAGCTGGTATGACCTGTTGTCGCTTGCAACGACCAATTGAGTCGAGCAAAATTTGATTGGATAGCCTTGTTCTGTTCCAGTATCGGGATGAGCTTACCGACCAACGCTTCTTGCTGCGTTTGGCTACCCACACCTGCTGCTGCCGAATCACCGACGACCATAAGGTTAAAGGTTTTAGCGTCTTGCGTTGATACCTCATTATTCGCTTGAGGCAGGTCAATCACGCCGTGCCTTTCGCCATGTGGTTCAGGCAAGCGGACTGTATCACGCTTGATTTTGCGGCCTTGATAGAGGTAGACAGGGGCAAGTAAAACGTCCTTTGCGACTGATGTCAGCTTACTAGTATCTACCATCCTGCACGTTCCCTAATAGTCGTAAGACTGTCTTCAATTAACAATTTACCATCGACGTAGACATCACGTAATAGATTGTCAGTTGGGTCGCTCATCTCATTTTCTTTTATGGTTGTTAGCTGGCCGCTATCGGATTTTACCAGTGCCAATCGTCCTTTTTTCGAGCGTTTTGAGCGGCTGGTGACAGGATCTTTATAAATATCCTTCCATGCGCCATCGATAGAGATAGCGCTAGATTTCATTGCCCAACTCATGGTGTCGCGGTTGACTTGCTGCAATAGACCACCGCCCATACCAAATGTCACGTTTTCTATGCTAAAGCCTGCTTTGATGACCACATCAATAATTTTACTTAAGCTTTGCGAGCTGATGCCATCACCTTGGATGATGCGTACGTAGTCGGGTAGCACTTTATAGCCTTTGCTGTTTATGGTCGTACCGAACTTCACTGCCAAGCGCTCTAACGCTTCACGGACGACTTTGGTAGGTTCGCCGCTGTCTGGACGAATGACCAAAGTGCCGCCCATATTTTTGACTTCGTCTTTTAAGGCGTCGCCCCAGATATTGTCGATGGCATTCCATAAATCATAACTATCTGAAACGACCGAAAAGGCTTTGTCTTTACCGCCAAACTGCTCGATCATATTGTGAAAAGCAGCAGTCTCGCTATCACGTCCCCAAGCTGTCATCGTACTGTGCTCGGCCGCTGGAATAGAGAATGCAGGCATATCATCACCCATCTGATACCAGCGACTAGCAGCAATAAGCGCTGTCATCGAGTCAGTACCAGCAAAGTTGACCAAATGCGCTAAGCTACCAAGTGCAACCGTTTCTTGACTTGATGCCCCGCGCGCGCCAAAGTCATGCAAGCGAAAAGGCAGGGACTCTGTATTGTCCGCTGATTTTTCTAATGCTTGACGGATAATGTCTTTGCAATAGTGAGAAACACTAGCGACCGTGGATGGATACCAAATCGCACGCAATAACGCTGTTTCGATATAGCTGGGTAGCCAGTAAAACTCAGGATCGGTATTGATCACTTGGCAGACTACATTGGACACAGGCACGATGCTGCCTTCGGGTACGGCTTGGATACGCAGTGGCAAATAGCCGTCATGTTTTTCGATTAAATGTTCCCAGCCAGCACGATTGAAGGTCAGGCCATGCGCTTGAATGACCTTTTCGGCTTCATCGATATCTTGATGAGTAATAGGCGTACTTAAGTACTCTTTGATAAAGGCTTGTAAACCAAAGAACACCACATCGTAGTCGCCCTTGCGCGCCTCAATGTAGCTTGACAGATATTCACTACCGCTTGGGTATTGCACCCAATGTGAAGTCTTATAGCTGTCGCTATTTAAGATTAAGTTGTTTAGATTGCTGGTATACATCACAGAACTCCTCTGCTTTGAAATGCCGCAGCTGTCTTAATAAAAGAGCAGTGGCGGCGGTTGATTGCCGTCTATCGGCGTTGGAATCAGGTTATTAGTGAGATATTTAGTGATAGCTGTTTTGATAATAACTTGCTCAAGTCGCTATTATAAAAAGCTGCTAAAAAACGCTACTAAAGAAAGCTACTAGAAAAAGCGATTAGCAGCGAACTACAAGCCCACCATCTTGGTAATAATTGCATAGTGATCTTCAAACATCATCTTCGCATCGAGCTCAGCTAAGGGTAACCAAAATGCTTTGGTCGCATCGTCGCCACCTTTTACTTTTGGCAGACCTTTTGGATCGTTTTTGAGTTGAAAATAAAACGCTTGAGTAATGGTGCGACCACGCGCTGAGCGATATGGGTCGTCAAAGGTATGTTGGCTATGGCATGAGCCGCGTAATACTGGCTCAGGCACCTTGAGGCGAGTTTCTTCGCGTAGTTCACGGATACAAGCATCAAATAGCGTCTCTTTTGGATTCAAAAATCCACCAGGCAGCGCCCACAGTCCGCGTCCTGGCATACTGCGTCGCTCAACCAGTAAGATATGGCCTGACTGTACAATCAATGCATCGGCAGTCATAAAGGTAGGCGGGTATGGTGCGGACTCCCACTGTCTTTTATATTTATCAATAAAGTCTGCTTCTTCATGCAGCTGATGATAATCGTCAGTTTGTTTGAATGCATCGAGGACGTTGCGCGTCGACTCAGGCGTACGCTCGGGCGTCGGCGTGGCACCCATCAGATAGCTATCACGAATAGGAGTGGCTGATAAGTTATGATAATTGGGCACTGACACAGAGTCCCAGTTGGGGAACAGTGATAAATAGTACGATGAGCTGTCTTTTGAATGACCAATCAAACCAATATCCGTCTGCAAGTCGCCAGTGACAGATTTTACACCTGCCTGCACATACTGTAGCCAGCGGGTGTCATTGTAGAGTGCGTCGTCTAGACCAACACAGTGAATGCGTGCGGCTTCTTCTTCAGAGTAGGCGCCTTTGATCATTGCGGCACGCTCAGCGACGCTAAACGGATTGCGTAAGCTACGTGGCAGGTTGGCTGAGCCGATCAGCATAATCACTTCGTCTGAGCGTTTTAGTGCCTCATCGATGACGGCTTTGTGGCCAGCATGAAACGGCTGAAAGCGTCCGATAAAGACCAGATAACGATAGTGTTTACTGCTTTTTTGATCTAGGTTTTGCTTATCTGACTGTTGCTCTGATAATTCACTCATAGACGCCAACTTCCTACGACTTATTTTTATTGATTAAAAATTAATGACGCTAATACTGACACAGCCTATGACTTTCTGACAAGTATAAAGATGTTTAGGGGTGTGTCATTATCGAAATCATCCAAACGAAATCTCTACTTTAACTGGCATACTTCTCTATCCATGCCGTCACCGTTGGCCAAATCTCTGTGGCAGCATTGCGACTGATCATGATGCGACTGTGCGTATAGTCATCTAAATCGCCGTTACTGAGCGAGTACTCTCGAAAGATATTAGTTGAATTATCAAAGCTATCAAAAAACAAACGACAGCCACGAGTAGGGGAGATGAAGGTATCGCCTTTCGCACTGATAGAATAAACAGGAATGGTAATCTGTGGCATATGATGACGATAGTCGATAAAGTCATCGCCAGTACTTTTCTGCTGATTAATGCTTTCGTTCATTTCGTCTATATTCGCTCTACCTTTCTCAAAATTAGCCTTGTTCAAAAAGCTACTTTTAAAGTTTTTACCCAAATTCCAATCATACCACTGGGTCATCGTATAGTAGCTTTCGTTAAAAGGGCCTACCTTGAACTGCTTAGCGGGTATGAAGCCAACCAGTCGCGTAACTATCTTGGCCGTAAGGATTTTCGCGTAGCTGGTCGAGTCTTGCGCCGCGCCAAAAGCTTGGCAGGCAAACATACTGATGCTATTGACCTTATCGATATAGCTTGGGTTTTGGACGAGAAACATGGTCAAGCCAACACCGCCACCACTATGAGTAACGCAGTGCAGGTTATCGAGTTTTAATTCTTCAAAGAAATAGCGAAAAGTCGCTTCATAGTCGTAAGTGGCGACAGTCTCAAAGTTGAATTTTTCTTTCGGTAGCGAGCTATCACCATGTCCACGCCATTCCATGATGTAGCAATGATGACCAAGCCCTGCAAAATATTCGGCGATTTTGAGGCAAGTTTGCTTGTCAGAAAACGTACCATGCGTCAAAAATATGTTTTGCGGTGTAGTGTTAGGCAGGCTGTTTTCTGATGTGTTAGCTATCGTATCTTCTTCTGAATTATCAACTACTTTCCAAACGGCAATTTTCTCATCGTCCTTGGTACTTACTAGGTGCAACGTCCGTATCATCATAAAATGATCCTATCCAAAAAACACATAATCTTTATACAAGCTGATATTTATACAAGCTTATACTTATACAAGGCGATTAAAAGCTACTATGCTCATAACGCTAATGCATAAAATCATTCAAATTATCAATACTACGTCAAAACCAGATGACTTGCTCGGACTAGATGTGAACGGTATGGCATATCGAAAATGCTGAGCGCGCTTGATAAATGGCACAGCTGTCTTTATATAGAGAATAACTTGGCAGCCGACTTAATCATTTAGTGTGTTTGTGGTTTCTCATCTAAATATAAAGTTACTTTGCCATCTGTTAGCATCATTAGAAAAACCAATGACGACCATTTACAATAGCCTCAGTTCAATTCACAGTAGCGTGGTCGGAATTGATGCTTGATTCAGGTATAATGACTGCTATAGATGGATTAAACTTTATACTCATGTCGGCCAATGTCATACAATAATAAATACTAATCATTGCCAGTCTGCATGCCTTATATAAATCGTAAACATTTCAAAAATCCAAATTCACGACACAGTAGCCATAATAGATATAGCGTTTGTGTCATAACGCATAGGAAACATTATGAGTGAGCAAAACCAAGCTGATAACCAACTAGACCAAACTGCTGGCTATGAATCAGCCCTAGATACCGAGCAAGTCGAAGCGAAAAGTAACATTACTATCACTGAGTCAGCTCAAGGCTACTTGGCAGATTTGTTATCTAAGCAAGATACCGATGGTATCGGCGTGCGTATTTTTGTTGAGCATCCTGGCACACCGCGTGCAGAGTGTTGCATGGCTTATAACCAGCCGGGCGAAGAAGACAGCGCTGATTTGCGTTTTACGTATGAAAACTTCTCTGCCTTTATTGAAGCGGCGTCAGTACCTTATCTAGAAGATGCGGTCATTGATTATAATAAAGATCGTTTCGGTGGTCAGCTGACTTTCCGCGCGCCAAACTCTAAAGTACCTAAAGTAGGCGCTGATGCCAGTGTCGAAGAGCGCATCAACTATGTATTGCAGTCAGAGATTAACCCTGGTTTGGCAGCGCATGGCGGTGACGTACAGTTACTTGAGCTGATTGATGAAGAAGGTATTGGTTTAACCGCTGTATTGAAGTTTGGCGGTGGTTGCCAAGGGTGTTCAGCGGTTGATATGACTTTACGCCAAGGCGTTGAAGTACAGTTGAAACAGCAAATTCCAGAATTGACCCAAGTGGTTGACGAGACTGACCATACTCGTACAGAGAATGCTTATTACAAATAAAAATAAGAGTAGATAAAAGTCAATTGGCAGCTATAAAGGTGACCATATCTCTATTATAGATATGCCTGTTTGGTTTGCTGCTTATGAATATTTGTCATGAAGAGATGAGTATTTTGCTATTCTTTTAATAAAGAAGCTGAGTTATGATGAACTCAGCTTTTTTTATTGCTATGATTTAGCAGACAGTTTTTTAAGGTGGTTTTTGAGCGATACGTCGTCAACAAATCATCTTTTATCAAAATAAAGGAATGTACTATGAGTGATGGATCAGCAGACCAGCAGACAGCCCAACCATTAGAGACCCCTCAACGTCTTGAGACCTTAGCGATTCATGCCGGCTATAGTGTAGAGCCAACGACCAAAGCAGTCGCCGTGCCTATTTATCATACCAGTTCATATGCCTTTGATAATACTCAGCATGGTGCAGATCTATTTGATTTAAAGGTCGCAGGCAACATCTATACTCGTATTATGAATCCAACCAACGCGGTGCTAGAAGAGCGTGTGGCTGCGTTAGAAGGCGGTATCGGTGCGCTTGCCGTAGCTTCTGGTATGGCTGCCATTACTTATGCGATTCAGACCATTTGTGAAGCAGGCGACAATATCGTCGCTGTATCAACGCTATATGGCGGTACTTATAATTTATTTGCCCATGCTTTGCCGCGTCAAGGTATCGAAGTGCGCTTCTTTGATCATAAAGACCCAGAAGCCATTCGTGACTTGATTGATGATAAAACTAAAATGATATTTGCCGAGAGTATCGGTAACCCACTAGGTAATATCGTCGATATTCAAGCGCTCAGTGATGTCGCTCATGAATACGGCGTACCTGTCGTGATTGATAATACGGTGGCGACGCCTGCGATATGTCGTCCATTTGAGTTCGGTGCAGATATTGTGATTCACTCATTGACCAAGTACATGAGTGGTACGGGGACGTCAATCGGTGGTGCAATTGTCGATAGTGGCAAGTTTGCTTGGGGTGATTATCCTGAGCGTTTCCCACTCTTGAACACGCCAGATCACAGCTATCATGGGGTAAATTTCGTCAAAGACGTAGGCGCGCCAGCCTTTATTGCCCGTGCTCGCGTTGCACCACTACGTAACACTGGCGCAGCCCTCAGCCCGCTAAATGCCTTTGGTATCTTGCAAGGTATGGAAACACTAAGTCTACGTATGGAGCGTCACGTGCAAAACGCACAAGCCGTTGCAGAATATCTGCGTGATCATGATAAAGTTGCTTGGGTTAAATATGCAGGTCTGTCTGGCCATTCTGAGCACGAGCTTGCCAAAAAATACATGAAGGGCACGCCTTCTGCTATTTTGACCTTTGGGGTGAAAGGCGGTCTGGAAGCTGGGGCGCGCTTTATTGATGCGCTGCAACTGATTACTCGTCTGGTAAATATTGGTGATGCGAAGTCACTAGCATGCCATCCAGCGACGACCACGCATCGTCAGTTAAATGAGCAAGAGCTAGAAAATGCAGGCGTCAGTACGGACATGGTACGACTGTCGATTGGTATCGAACATATCGAAGACATCAAAGCCGATCTTGCCCAAGCATTAGCTTCTGCTTAACAACAAGCGCTTATTAAGTTGAGCAAACTGTTTGAACAAGTCTGAATGATATAAAAAAAGCCCATATCGATTTGATATGGGCTTTTTGTTTTGCGTCCAACAGATGTACTTAACGATTAAGCAGACAGTACACGCTGCGCGATATCTCGATAATCCTGCGAGGCAAGACGCGGTCCAAACTGCTGAATAACTTGTGCTGATATTTCGCTTGCAAGACGACCGCATTCTGGCAGACTATACTGCTGCGATAATGCGTATAAGAAAGCGCCAGCGTAGTTATCACCTGCACCATTGGTATCGATGACATTGGCCACTGCTGGCGTTGCAACGTCATGGACTTCAACTTCTGCTTCGTCATTAGGCTGGTGGGCGATGACCGCACCGTTGGCACCATCAGTGACGACGGCAATTTGGCAGTATTCAAGCAGGGCGCGCGCCGCTGCTTTGACTTGTTTTTTATCGGTGAATAGCTTGGCTTCTTCGCTATTGCAGAATATCACTGCGACTTTGTTGCCGAGCATATTGAGCAAGCCATCTTTGGCAAATTTTACTACCGCAGGGTCAGCAAAGCTCACCGCGATTTTTGCATTATGGATACCGGCTTGTTGACGTAATTGAGTCATCGCTGGTTGGATGCTCTCAGACATCGCCAGATAGCCTTCGATATATAGCCAATCTGCTTGTGTCAACGCGTCAAAATCAACATTGTCAGCGGCAATCTCACTTGAGGTGCCAAGATAGGTCTGCATGGTACGCTCGCCATCTTCGGTAACGGCAACCACACATGAGCCGGTCACGCCGCCTGCATAAATAGATTTGTCTGAAGTCGCGACACCTGCTTCGTGCAAGTCTCTGAGATAAAACGCCCCTTGATCATCATCACCAACGCGGCAAGCATAAAAAGGCTTACCGCCTAAGCTTGCAAAGGTAAACATGGTGTTTGCTGCTGATCCGCCGCCTGCTTGTTTTGATGGCTCAATCTCAGCCAGTTTAAAGTAAGCCAGTAGTTGCTGCTGCTCCTCAATACCAGCCAGAGTCATATTACCTTTGGTCAGCTCGGTCTCTTCTAGTGCCGCATCTGACAGCACATATTCGTGATCAACCAACGCATTACCTATTGCCATTACATCGTACATTGCTTATCTCTCCTCAATTCATTTATAAACAGTTATCTTTTTATGATTAAAAGCTAGTCAGCTTGCAACTCTAGCAGACGCTGATAAAGCGCATTTTTCTTCACGCCAGTGATATCAGAGGCCAGTGCGGCCGCTTTCTTGACTGATAAATCCTCTAGCAAACGCTGTAGCAATTTATCATGCGTACTGATATCGTCAGTATCTTTTGCCACACCGACGCCAGCGACGACCACGACTATCTCGCCACGTTGCTGGTTGTCATCTGCTTTGACAAACTCAACCAACTCGCCAAGGGTGCTCTTGTGTACCGTTTCAAAGGTTTTAGTTAATTCACGGCAAAAAGTCACTGCGCGGTCTGCACCAAATATCGTTGCCATGTCTTCTAGACTAGCTACGATACGATGCGGCGCTTCATAAAAGATTAAAGTTTCAGTACGTGCGATTAGATCGCTCAGCTGTTTTTGACGACCATGGGTTTTGGCGGGCAAAAACCCAATAAAACTAAATCGATCAGAAGGCAATCCTGCTACTGACAATGCACCAATGGCAGCAGAAGCTCCAACGATAGGTGATACGGTCACGCCAGCTTCATGCGCGGCTTGCACCAGTTGATAACCTGGATCGCTGACTAGAGGTGTACCAGCATCACTAATCAAGGCAACTGAATAACCTTGCTCAATCATTTCAATAATTTTGGGCGTTTGAATGGCGCTATTGTGTTCGTGATAGGCCCATAGCTTATTGTGGCCTTTTTGCTTTGTAGTCGTGTCATCATTTTCGATACTGCTTTTGGCAGGACGAGTCTCTGAGTCTTTTGTCTCGTCACCTTTACTGCCTTTGGTATCGATGCCAAAATGCGACAGTAGCTTACCTGAGGTGCGGGTGTCTTCGCAGGCAATAATGGCGACCTGCTTTAAGACATCAATTGCGTGCGAAGTCATGTCGGACATATTGCCAATCGGCGTGGCAACGATATAGAGACAAGCTGGCATCGCAGTAGGGGTAGACATGAAAACCTCGAGTCGTTAAAAAGACATTAAAAAATAATAGTGCGCTAGTATGTACAGTCGTTATCTATGGTTTTTCAGTCAAATAACGAATGAGGCAATCGATAGATTTTGAGAGTAGAATGCGCAGAAGTAGCTAGTTTAGCATGTTGTGCTATGATAATTCTCAAATGTTAATCAGACCAATTAACCTTATGCCGAATCATAAGCCCTTAATATTAACTTCACCAAAACAACGCCAAGGTAGTCGGTTTGAGCAGCAGGCGTGTGAGTATTTACAAGCGCAAGGGTTGAGGTTGGTCGCACAAAATTGGCAACAGCCAAAAGTAGGTGAGTTGGATCTGGTCATGATTGAGACAGGTTCAGCATGGCCAACACTGGTATTTATTGAAGTTCGCCAGCGCAAGTCCTCGAATTATGGCGATGCAGCACTCAGCGTGACAGCAAGCAAACAGCGCAAAGTTATTAAGACAGCGCAGTCCTTTTTGCAGCAGCATCCTGAGTACGCTCATTATGATTGCCGGTTTGATGTCATTGCTTACAACACGATGAGTAAGTTAAATTTAAAAAGTGAGCAGTTAGACAATCAGCCAGAATGGATTCAAAATGCTTTTATAGCCAGTGCATGGTAATAGAGTAAGTAAGATAGATGCTGCCAAGTAAAGCATCTAACCATATCTGATAAGTAAGGTTCGTTACTAAAAAGCTAACCGCTGATGGCCAAAATTAAGTAAAGTAGCGGTTATAGTCAACTTCCTATAAATTAGATACAGTATTAGCTTATAGCTATTTCTAGCTCTTCACTACTAGAGGGTGTTTTCTTTACAATGAAGATACGACCTAGATTAAGATTTGTTCAATTTATAAAATTGTCACAACCATGTTCTAAGAGGTAAATAATGACACGGATGCATTTGCGCACTGCTATTTTTGGTTCATCACGCCGTATTACGACTGGCATTATGATTGCTGCCTGCGTTGTCAGTACAGGTTGTGCCACCAACTATCTGACCAACAGTACAGAAGGGACTTATGGTGTGCCAATGACTGAGCGCACGATTCCGCAGCGTCTGCTCGATCGTAGTATTGAACATACTGCCAAAATCAATATATACGGGCTAAAAGAAGACTTGCAGCAAACCAGCCGTATGGGTATCGATAGCTTCAATAGCGAAGTACTGCTCACAGGTGAAGTGCCAACTGAAACGCTCAAAGCAGAAGTAGAAAAAGTCGTTAGCTCTATGCCAGATGTACGCCGTGTCTACAATGAGATGGAAGTGAGTGCGTCAAAAGGGTATAGCTCAACGGTTCATGATGGTTATATCACTTCAAAGCTACTGGCGAAAATAGCCGCTAGCGATGGTGTGAGTGCGTCACAAATTAAAGCCGTTACTAATAATGGCGTGGTCTACATTATGGGCCGTATGACACCCACTCAGCAGAGTCATCTGATTGATATCGCTAATAGTACTGTTGGGGTCACTGAGTTAGTATTGCTGACAACTGTCGTTGACGATAGAGGGGTGAAAATAAATAATGATGACATCATGTATGAGAATAATTTGGCCAATCCTGCAGTAGCGCCAGCTGCTCAAGATAATACTATCAGCACGGCAACGCCTATCGTCATAACGGAAGAAGAGGCCACTACTGCGCAGCCGTCTTCAAGCCCTTATATCGACCTTTATCAGAACCAGTAGGCACTCTAGTTCGCCAAGCGATAAATGACGTTAATCACAATAAGCCTAAATAGTAATAACAGTAAAGGCACGAGAAATCCTCAGCCAGTGAGTACTATATCAATAGCAAGAGGTAGCAGAGTCAGCGTGTTGGTCAATGATACTAATATCAAAAACATCATTGGCTAATGGATGAACCATTATCGCTGTTAGCCTGTTACTACTGATTGATAAATAAATATAATAGGATACTGGTCATGAAGGATGCACAGGCAAATATACAACCAAATGAAGAGACAAGTGCCATTGGTAATATAGGCATACACAATAAACCTGCTCATAAGAAAACACGAACGTTGAGATTTGGTGGTGCGGCAATATTGGCATTGGGCAGTATCGCGTTAGCCACGCAGAACGCACAGGCATTATCGCCATTGGCTATCGTCAATGGGATTACTTCTAGTGGTGGCGTTGGAGTGAGTAAGGATATTTTATACGGTGATCAGCCTTCACAAGACTTAGATATCTATTATCCAAAACCGCTAGCACAAGCAATGAAATCTCAAAATGCTATTAATACTAGCTATCCTATGGTGGTATTTGTCCATGGTGGTTCATGGGAGAGTGGTAATAAAGAACAATACGCCTTTGTCGGTCAGAGCTTAGCCAAAGCAGGGTATGTCACCGCAGTGATTAATTACCGTAAAGCGCCTGAGCATGTCTATCCTGATTATGTCAAAGATGCGGCTCAGGCAATTGCTTGGAGTATTGAAAATGCGACCAGTCTCCATGCTGATCCGTCACGCCTAGCGGTGATAGGGCATTCTGCTGGCGCGTTTAATGCAGTAGCAGCCGTTGCCAACGAAGACTTTTTGGCGCCTTATGGTATTAAGCCAACAGATATTGCAACCGTTATTGGGATTGCGGGCCCTTATAGCTATGATTTCCGCAAGTTCAGTAGTGCAACAGCGTTTGGCCCTAATGCCACACCTGATGAGGTGATGCCAGATCGTCAGATTAAAGGCGCGCAGCCGCCATATTTATTATTAACGGCAGAAAAAGACAAAATTGTACATGTGACGAATACAATCAAAATGACAGAAGCGTTTAAAAAAGCAGGCGTCACCGTTGAAACGGGCGAAATCGAAGGGGCCAGTCATGCAACCAGTATTGGCGCGATGGCACCGCCGCTGCGCTGGGTCAATGATGTACGTGCGCAAGTATTGACCTACTTGGATAAAACGCTCAAATAGCTTATCACTATGCATATCGACGACTTTTGACCATTTAATTGATAGTACTGTCTTAATGCTTAAACACACTTGAGTAAGACAGTACTGTAAGATATGCAAACTCTTGTTATAATGTCATCACTTTAAATCTATACCCTATTCTAAACTTTAAGGCAGACTATTCTATGAGCATGAACGCTGACGATTTGATCGCATTTTTACAGACTCACTTCCCAGACGCTTTTATTCAAGCTGCCAACCAAGGTAATAAGTTTGACGTACGCGTGGTCGATGCCAGCTTTGAAGGCAAACGCGCGGTTCAACGTCAGCAAGCAGTATATGCGTTAGTTAATGATAAGATTGCGAGTGGCGATATTCACGCACTCAATATCCAAGCGCTGACGCCTGCTGAGTGGGACGTTCAATCAAAAGGCTAATTAAATAGCTGTCTATATGACTAGATATTACTGAATCGGCCATATGCATGGTTGAAAGTCGTAATTCTGGTTTTCATAATTTTCTATACTCATCGCTAGGTTGTCACCTTTATGGATCAATTTTTAATCACTGGTAGTAGTCGTATCGCAGGGGAAGTCACCATCTCAGGCGCCAAAAATGCCGCTTTGCCGTTACTCGCAGCTATGATATTGGCTGAGACGCCAACGACACTGCATAACGTGCCGTCACTACAAGACGTGCGAACGTTGATTGAATTGATCGGTGGTATGGGTATCAAAATCCAAAAGCAAGATGATACAGTCACTTGCGATACCAAGAGTATCGATAACTTTTATGCCCCGTATGACTTGGTAAAAACCATGCGCGCGTCAATCTTGGTGCTAGGGCCGCTACTGGCACGTTTTGGCGAAGCTGAAGTCTCATTGCCAGGTGGCTGCGCGATTGGTTCACGTCCTGTTGATCAGCATCTAAAAGCGTTTGAAGCGATGGGTGCCGAAATCAGTGTAGAGAATGGCTATGTAAAAGCCCAAGCACCAAAAGGTGGCAAGCTGTTAGGCTGTAATTTCTCATTTGATATGATTACCGTCGGCGGTACTGAAAACGTCATCATGGCAGCAGCATTGGCCAAAGGCACAACTGTCTTAGGCAACTGTGCGTTAGAGCCAGAAGTAGTAGATTTGGCCAATATGTTGGTTGCAATGGGTGCCAAAATAAGCGGTATCGGTACATCAACGATGACTATTGAAGGGGTAGAGCGTCTACACGGCTGTGAGTACTCAGTTGTCCCTGACCGTATCGAAACAGGCTCATACCTTGCTGGTGCCTTGATGACACGTGGTGACGTATTGACCAAAAAAACATCCGCTCTATTATTGACGCCAGTGCTAGAGAAGTTCGAAGACATGGGTGCAACTATCACGAGTGGTGATGACTGGATTCGCGCACAAATGAAAGGTCGTCCAAAGGCAGTTGATATCCGTACACAGCCACATCCTGGTTTCCCAACGGATATGCAAGCTCAGCTAATGGCGATTGCTTGCTTAGCTGACGGTACAAGTACTTTTATTGAAAATATCTTCGAAAACCGCTATATGCATGTACCAGAGCTCAATCGTTTGGGCGCGTCTATTCAGGTTGACGGTCACACTGCCGTAGTACGAGGTGTGGAAAACTTTACTGCAGCACCAGTTATGGCAACGGATTTACGTGCTTCTATGTCATTGGTAATGGCGGCTGCAACTGCAGAAGGCGAGAGCTTAATCGACCGTATTTATCATATTGATCGCGGTTATGAGCATGTCGAAGAAAAGCTGCGTAACCTTGGTGTCAATATTCAGCGTGTGAATACCAACGATTAGCATCATCAGATTGATGCTAACTTTTGGGCAAATTACACCATAAATTAAAATCTCCTTACCTTTTTATCATTTTTAATTAGGGGGAGGTATCAACTGTACATGGACATGATGTCATTATGACTGAGACAAGCAAACCTTTACCAGCCAGTGGTTTATTAAACGAAGTAAACGATGCGTTTTCAGGTCTAACCTTAGCGTTGTCAAAAGGCCGTATTCTAGAAGAAACCATGCCACTTTTACGTGCAGCTGGCGTTGACTTACTAGAAGACCCTGAAGCCTCTCGCAAGCTCATTTTTCCGACATCAAACCCAAATGTACGCGTATTAATTTTGCGTGCCAGTGACGTGCCGACCTATGTCGAGCATGGGGCAGCTGATTTTGGTGTGGCGGGTAAAGATGTGCTACTTGAGCATGGTGCCAATCATGTATATGAGCTGCTCGATTTAAAAATTGCTCAGTGCAAGCTAATGACCGCTGGTGTGAAAGATGCGCCGCTACCCAATCGTCGCCTACGCATCGCGACCAAATACGTCAACGTGGCGCGCGCTTATTTTGCCAGTCAAGGTCAGCAAGTCGATGTCATCAAGCTGTATGGCTCGATGGAGCTTGCGCCACTGGTGGGTCTGGGTGATTTGATTGTTGATGTGGTCGATACTGGTAATACGCTACGTGCGAATGGGCTCGAAGCCCGCGACCATATCTGTGATGTCTCATCACGTCTTATCGTTAATCAGGTCAGCTACAAGCGCAAATTCGCCCTGCTAGAACCAATTTTAGACAGCTTTAAAGACAGTATTGCCAATGCCTAATATACCAGTGTTAATCATTGGTAATATAAAGCACGGTTATACAAATTTTTAAACCAGTTTGGCGCTCTATGATAGATACAGCGTGCTAAACTGGTTTTGTTGTCTTGGTTTGTCAAAAAATAAAATATAAGTAAACTCTACAGTAGAAGACAGCGAATAAGCCGTAATTTTATAAAAATTAAGCATACGTTAGTTATGTTTACCTCATTTATTTTTAGCAGTATTTTATGCTCAGATATAGGATTAGGTCATGCGCCAGTTAAGTACCCAAGATACCGATTTTGATAGCCAGTTGACACAATTGCTTGCCTTTGAAACAGTCAATGATGCTGAACTATTACATACCGTCGATAATATCATCGCCCAAGTACGTGCTGATGGTGATAGCGTCGTATTGGCATTGACTCAGCAGTTTGACCAGCATCCAGCAACGTCGATGCAAGAGTTAGAGTTGTCTAAAGAAGCGCTTGCTGAAGCGTTTGCCAATCTTGATGAAAAAGTGAAGACAGCGTTGACCACAGCAGCGACTCGGGTACAGACATTCCATGAGCGCCAAGTACAAGAAACCTGGCAGTATGAGGATGAGCTAGGCAACCGATTGGGTCAAAAAGTTACACCACTTGATCGCGTTGGGATTTATGTGCCTGGTGGTTTAGCTTCTTATCCTTCTTCAGTATTGATGAATGCCATTCCTGCTAAGGTAGCTGGCGTCACTGAAGTTATCATGGTGGTACCAGCGCCTAAAGGTGTGCTTAATCCGTTAGTATTGGCAGCGGCCCATCTGGCCCAAGTCGATCGCGTCTTCACTATTGGTGGTGCTCAAGCAGTAGCAGCCTTGGCCTATGGCACTAAGACGATTCCAGCCGTGGACAAAATTACAGGACCAGGCAACAAATATGTCGCAGCAGCCAAACGCGCAGTATTTGGTCAAGTTGGTATCGATATGATTGCTGGACCTTCAGAAGTATTGGTATATGCAGAAGGCGAAGCACAAGATAGAACAGACTGGCTAGCGATGGATCTATTGTCTCAAGCTGAGCATGATCGTATTGCACAAGCTATCTTTGTGACGACTAGCGAAAAGCAGCTCAACGAAGTAGCGCTAGAAATAGAAAAAGCACTGGCTGAACTGCCAAAAGCAGATATCGCGCGTGACTCATTGCAAAATCGCGGTGCACTGATACTGGTAAAAGATCGTAGCGAAGGTATGGCGCTTATCAATCGTATCGCTCCTGAACATTTAGAGTTATCTGTTGATAATCCTGACGCACTGTTAAACGATATTCGTCATGCTGGCGCCATCTTTATGGGTCGTCATACACCTGAAGCTATTGGGGATTACTGTGCAGGACCGAACCATGTACTGCCAACATCAGGCACTGCTCGCTTTTCTTCGCCGCTAGGTGTGTACGATTTTCAAAAGAAATCATCCATCATTTATTGCAGTGAATCCGGCAGTAAGCCTTTGGCTGAGACAGCTGATATTTTAGCGCAGCGTGAGGACTTAGAAGCCCATGCGCGTTCAGCTCGTTATCGTTATCAGTAATTGATTTTGAATTTTTAGCTTTTACTTTTGATATTTATTTTTAATAGTCTTTGTGGCTAATAGTAGGATAATTTATGAGTGAGTCAAAGATAGACACCAGATTGTGGTCGTCTAAAGCGCGCAACTTGTCACCTTATATTCCAGGTGAGCAGCCGCAACACGACAATCTATGCAAACTAAATACCAATGAAAACCCGTTTCCACCCTCGCCAAAAGTAGGGGAGGCTATTGCCAAGGTCTTGGAACAGCAAGCTGATGAGTTACGTTTGTATCCTGCTCCTGAATCTAATGACCTACGTGCTGCATTAGCACAGTCATACAACCTTGATATCAATCAAGTATTCGTTGGTAATGGTTCAGATGAAGTCTTGGCGTTAGTCTTTGCTAGCTTCTTTTTAAAAGAGCGTCCGCTGCTATCACCTGATATTGGTTACAGTTTTTATCCAGTATATGCACAGACGTTCGGTGTAGAGCTTGTACAGATTCCTCTAGAAGAAGACTTTAGCATTGACCCTGATGCTTATCGTCAGCCTTGTAGCGGCATTATCATCGCCAACCCTAATGCGCCAACGGGCTTGCTATTATCACTTGCTGATATTCGTAAACTTGCAAGTGAGCATTCTAATGCGGTCATTGTTATTGACGAAGCGTATATCGATTTTGCTCAGATAGATGAAAGCAATGCAGACCTGCCAGTCTCAGCAGTTAGCCTAATCAATGAGTGTGATAACGTTATCGTGACCCAAACCTTTTCAAAATCACGCTCGCTTGCTGGATTGCGCGTTGGTATGGCTTTTGGTAATGCATCGTTGATTGAAGCACTAACACGTATGAAAAATAGCTTTAACAGCTATCCATTGGATAAGTTGGCTCAAGCTGGGGCGACTGCGAGTGTGTTAGATACTGAGTATTTTGAGCAGACCCGTCAGCAAGTCATTGATTTACGTACGTCGCTAACAGCAGAGTTGACGACATTGGGCTATAAGGTCCTACCGTCACATGCTAACTTCGTATTCGCTCGTCCAAAAGATGGCGATGCAAGTGCTGTCGCGAGTGCGTTACGCGAGCAGGGCATTATCGTTCGCCATTTTGATAAGCCACGTATTGCAGAGTACTTGCGTATTACTATCGGTACGGCAGAGCAGAACAACCGTTTGATTGATGCTTTAAAAGCCTTGCAAGTCGATGCTAGCGTTGCTGCTGAATAATATTAGATTGATAGCTTAATGTAGAATGTGAATAGGTAAGTCTCTTTACTCATCACGTAAAGCACTATCGATAAGTCTTAAAAATAAAGCCTGCTAACGTAACGTTGGCAGGCTTTTTAATTTCAAATTAGTAATAATGTTTGAGTTCGCTATCTTAGGTTTTTTGAGCCAGCACTGATAATAAATTACCTACTTTATCTAAGCATTCTTGGTATTCAGCGTCACAATCAGACGCGACTGTAATACCACCACCTGCCCACAGGTTGATGTGTCTTTTTTTATTAAGGCCGTCATTTGAATAAGTATTGGCTTGCAATGTACGAATGAGTACATTCCATTGACCACTACCATCAAAGTTCATATAACCCATAGTGCCGCAATAAGCACCGCGTGGTGTAGATTCCAATTCAGCGATGATCTCGACGGCGCGTTTTTTTGGTGTGCCAGTGATCGAGCCAGCAGGCAGACTACCAAACAATACAGCCAACGGATGAGTATCAGTTTTGAGTTCGGCGCTGATGGTGCTCACCATATGATGCACGTTGCTAAAGCTCTCAATCGCAAATAACTGTGGTACTTTAACGCTACCAATTTTAGCGTATTTACCCAAATCATTACGCAGTAAATCTACAATCATGACATTTTCGGCACGGTCTTTTTCGCTATTGACCAGTTGCTGCTTATACATTTCATCTTGCTCGTTAGTATTACCTCGTGGCATGGTTCCCTTGATAGGCTTGGTGCGAATAGAGTGTTTGCCAGTGTCGATTTCTCTAGTGAATGTAAAAAACAACTCAGGTGAGCAGCTTAACAATTCAAAATGATTGCTGTCTGCGTTAAAGCTGTTGCTTCTATTTAGGTAATCACCATCATTGATATCAACGCTCACATATCCTGCAAAAGGCGCTTTTGTATTGCGATATAGCGCAGGCAAATAGTCAATAAGTGAATAGGCTGATTGAACATCGTTATTTTTACACGCTAAACTGCCAGACCATTTCTGTGTCAGGTTTATCTGATAGCAGTCGCCTTGCTGTAGATAGTCTTGTGTGCGATTAAATGCTTGTTGATAATCAAGCTTACTCCATCGCGGACTTAAAACTAGGGGAGTGATGCTTGATGCATCTTTAAACTGTGGTTGATTGAGATATTTATCAGACAGTTTTTGATCCAGTTCGTCTAGGTAAGAGGTAAGAGTATTTATAAGAGTATCGTTTGTCTTATGACCAATATTTTCAGAAACGTCAGCATCGGTCAGATGACTCTTTAACGTCCAACCTGTATCAGCATGTGCTGTAGGCGTTAGATAAATATCATAATGTCCCAACGAGGCACACGGCTGCATTGCCAATTCAATCCTATCGGTAGGACTTAGCTCATGAGCCGCAATATCATAACCAATAAAACCGATTAGCCCATGATGATAATTGGGTTTTGGGCTTTCTTCGTTATTGATATATGAGGTGTCGTGATTAACTTCTTGAGCATTACTATAAGCGATTAGCTCTTCTTGCCACTCTAGATAGCTTATATAAGCTGTCGTACTAGCATAACTATTATCAACGCTATTTACATTAGTATCGCGACTCAAGTCAGTATTGCGACAACTCTTAATCATCTTATAAATATTGGGTGAACTATTAAGAGCTTGCTTATCATTGGGATAAACAGACCAGCTGACTTTTGGGAGGAAACCGATTACTGGTCGACCATCGTTATTAAGCCAAACAAGCTGCCAGTTTGCTTTAATATCTTGGTCGAGCAAGTGACGCTGTAGCTGCGGCATCAGTTCGGCAGCAGACAAATCACCAAAACGCCAGCTAGGTTTGCTAGCTAGCGATGGCGCAGAATCTGTCTGCTCAGTTGTATTGTGATTTGATACAAGCATGGGTTAAGCGTCAAACTTTTTGATAATTAGCGTAGCGTTAGTACCACCAAAACCAAAGCTATTACTCATCAATGTTTCAAGATTTGCTTCACGCATTTCGGTGACAATATCAAAACCTTCAGCAGCAGGATCCAAGTTATCAACATTGATACTTGGAGCGATAAAGCCGTCCTGTAGCATTAGTAGACAATAAATCAGCTCTTGTGCGCCAACAGCGCCCAAGCTATGACCTGTCATTGATTTGGTTGAGCTGATAGCAGGTACTTTACTGACGTCATTATCGAATACTTTAGCAATCGCTTTAAGCTCAGTAATATCGCCCAGTGGTGTACTAGTACCATGGCTATTAATATAATCAACGCTTTCTAGTCCCGCTTCAGCCAAGGCTTGTTGCATACAGCGAACAGCACCTTCACCGCTTGGCGCAACCATTTCCGCACCATCAGAGCTGGCACCATAGCCAACGATTTCAGCCAAAATATTGGCACCGCGTGCTTGAGCATGCTCTAGACTCTCTACAACTACCATCGCGCCACCAGCAGCAATCACAAAACCGTCACGGTCTTTGTCATAGGCTCTTGAAGCAAGTTTTGGTGTGTCATTATATTGAGTACTAACTGCGCCCATTGCATCAAACATACAAGACTGCGTCCAATGCTCAGCTTCACTACCACCAGCCAATATCACATCGGCTTTACCCAATTGGATAAGCTCAGCAGCATGACCGATACAGTGTGTTGAAGTCGCGCAAGCAGAGGCGAGAGAGTAGGAGACGCCTTGGATTTTGAGGCCAGTTGCTAAAGCAGCTGATACTGAGCTGCCCATTGTCTTTGGTACTGCCATTGCGCCGACACCGCGTAGACCTTTTTCGCGCATAGCATCGATAGCATTGACGATATTTTCTGTTGATGCGCCGCCCGAACTTGCCACTACACCCACTCGTGGGTTGTTATTGATAGTATCAAGTGACAGGCCAGAGTGCTCAATCGCATTTAGCGCACTAACATAAGCATAAAGACTGGCGTCACTAAAGAACCGTTTCAGCTTACGATCGATACCACTGGTATCAAGTTCTGATTGATTGATACTACCGCTCACGTGTGATTTAAACTCGTGCTCAGCATAAGAATCGTTAAATGTGATGCCAGACTGACCCTCTTTGAGGGCAGTGGTGACAGTATCTAAATCATGTCCAATACAAGAGACAATCCCTGCTCCAGTAATAACGACGCGGCGCATATGCTATTCCTTATAAGTAACGACTTGCTAGCAGTTGGTTGCAATAATCGTGGTAAATCTATATATGATGTTTAACTATGAGTTAATTCGAGCATTATAATGAAAAAATAGTCTATGTAGATAACGATATCATGAATTTAGGTAACGAAATTCTGTTAACGGTCTATCAGAGGCAATATAAATTCAGTGTACAATTATGCTCTCAGTTATGGCACATGATAACGTATCAAGCACTGGAAATCTTCGGACAAGTGTAAAATAACGACAAAATAACACTTATGACTGAGTTTTGAGTAAAGAGATGAGAAGTAAGACTAGCTACTGACTATGGACGGAATTATACTTTAGATACAAAATTTGTGATTCTAATAACATTGTTCGCACTGACACCAGTTACGATAACTGGCTAGAATAATAGATTCATTATTATTAATAATTAACTATCATATTAAAATACAATTATATTAAAAAACCAACTCATCATATTAAGGACATCACGATGGCAAAGCGTAGCACTCTTTCTAAAAGCATCAATACCATTGGCTCTTTTACTCGAAACAATCTAGAGCGTGTAGGGGCTATGATTGATAGCGTAAACGCTAAAACGGGCAAACCGCGTCAATATAAAGCTGTAGACCTAGGCGATGAAGACTACCAACAAGACTTGTTTCGTGAGCAAACGCTAAAGGCTACGCAGCAATTATTAGGACCACGCTTTGCTACTTATGGTAAATATGCCAAGAAAGTCGTGCCGAATAGTTTTTTCCAGTCGACAGTTGACGGCGCATTTGCCCAAGTGGCCAACCTCGCTGCCAACTGGAGTCAACTAGACTTACCTAATGAACATCGTTTTGCCAATATTGCCACTTTAGATGACGAAGAGCGTTATGCGCTAGCTACTGATATCGCTAATCAAAACCGCGCGCTTGCAATGATGGGTGGTTTGACAGGTTTGGCAGGTCTACCAGGTTTGCTAGCTGATACATTGTGGCTATTATTGGTTTCATTACGTACAGTTTATCAGATTGCTGCTGTATATAATAAGCCGCTGACAGGTAAGCAAGGCGTCAAGATGGCGTACGAACTACTATCAAACGCTGATTTGAGCAAAATGCAAGAAAAACAAGCGCTACTAGCTGGTCTAGGTATTGGTAAAGGTTTGCTTGATAATGCTCAAAGCAACGGATTACATAGTGAACTTAAAAATCTCGGTCTAAAAAATAAAAATGTAAATTTCTATGCTGCGCAAATAGACAAAGTCGCAAGCCAAGTAGGTGTAGATTTAGATCAGATCAATTTATCATGGGTTCGTCGTTTTATTCCTGTCACCGCCGTAGCGATCGGCATGCACTATAACAGCCAATTGATCGACGAAGTTATTGGCGTTGCTCAGGCGACCTTTGCACCAGAAGCAAAATTGGCTAATCGTGCCATTACCGATGACAGCAGCAGTGAGGCTAAAGTAGAAAAGACTAGTACTGATGAGGCGAAAAAAGACACAGAGCGCAAAGAAAAAAGCAGTGATTCAGAAAAGGTCTCTGATAAAGAAGAAGCTAGTAAAGAAAAAACTAGCAGTAAAAAAGACGCAGACAAGCAAACGTCTGATAAAAAAGCCAAGTAATAGACATATAATTTGCTAGTTGGGTTATATATTTATAAGTACGATGGGATTTATCTTAGTTTGATTGAGTAATACGACTTGAAAATTAGGATAAATACCACCACTTAGTTACTATCAAGTACCATTTCAATATTAAACATCTTTTCTTAATGATGCTTGAGCTCGCTTTGTTTGCTTTATTTATTACGCTATTTTTCGGCGAAAAAACGATAAAGTGATACAATGAGAGGCTGAATGCATATCTGTCAAATGTTGTAAAGCGAAACCATTCATAAGTGGTTGAAATAGCAGCAACAACTCTTTATAATACACTGTCCTAAAAATGGGTGCCCCGAAATCTGCAATTATTGTCAGATAGATGGTGCATTGGCCCATTTTTTTGTTTTATACCAAACGGGAGAAGGATGCCTTATGGCAACAACTAACCAATTGATTCGTAAAGGTCGCAAAACCATCAAGGAAAAGTCAAAAGTTCCTGCGTTGGAAGCGTGCCCACAGCGTCGCGGTGTATGTACTCGTGTATATACTACCACGCCAAAAAAACCTAACTCTGCCATGCGTAAAGTATGTCGTGTACGTTTGACTTCAGGCTATGAAGTATCAAGCTACATTGGCGGCGAAGGTCATAACCTACAAGAGCACAGTGTTGTTCTAATCCGTGGTGGTCGTGTAAAAGATCTACCAGGTGTACGTTATCACACTGTTCGCGGTGCATTAGATTGCGCAGGCGTTAAAGACCGTAAGCAAGGTCGCTCTAAGTACGGTGCTAAGAAGCCTAAAGTTTAATAACTAAACGTTATTAGATAAGCTTTTTGCACTACCCAATAACTGTGCATGGGTTTGGTGTCAGTAGTAATATCGCTTTTATATAAATATATATCTGTGATTTGCTTTTAAAACATACCACCATGCAGTAAGGCTAACTGATAACTCACTGCTATATCCTAATGATAAGTAGTAGATGTTGTGAATGTTAGACACTCCTGAAGATAAGGAAATTTATTATGCCAAGACGTCGCGTCGTTGCTGCCCGTGAGATCCTACCGGATCCTAAGTTTGGTAGCCAAACTGTTGCAAAATTCATCAACCATGTAATGAGTGATGGTAAAAAATCTACTGCTGAGCGTATCGTTTACGGTGCACTTGAGACAGTAAGTGAGAAGCGTAAAGTTGAAGATCCAGTATCTTTCTTCGAAGAAGTGCTAGAAAATGTACGCCCAATGGTAGAAGTAAAAGCTCGCCGCGTTGGCGGTGCAACCTATCAAGTACCAATGGAAGTACGCCCCTCCCGTCGTACTGCATTGGCTATGCGTTGGTTAGCTGAAGCTGCTGCTAAGCGTTCTGAAAAATCAATGGCTTTGCGTTTAGCTGGCGAATTGAATGATGCTGCTGATGGCAAAGGCGCTGCTATGAAAAAGCGTGACGAAGTTCACCGCATGGCAGATGCTAACAAAGCATTCTCTCATTACCGTTTCTAAGCTACTTTTTAATAGTAGCCTGAGATTAGAGGCTCAAGCCATTTAATCTTACATTGTTGTTTATTCTATTGATTGCCGCCATCATCATTCGGTCATATATAAATGTTATTTATTGATGACTGAGGTGGCGGACATCTATCCAGATGTCTCTCTTAACAAATACAGTTTTTGCTGGAGAGCATCCCAAATTTGATGCCGCACTATTCTTAGTATTTGCTCTTTTTTTGTCCGTATTAGGCTCAATAATCAGTAAGTAATATTACGAAGCTGAACGCTTTGTCATAGAGTATGAGGTAGAGACACAATACATTATTATATACACGACTTTTCCTAGGAAAACACTATGGCTCGTAAAACTCCCCTAAAACGCTATCGCAATATTGGTATCTCAGCGCACATCGATGCTGGTAAGACAACCACTACAGAGCGTGTTTTATTCTATACCGGTGTTAGCCACAAAATTGGCGAAGTACATGATGGCGCAGCCACTATGGACTGGATGGAGCAAGAACAAGAGCGTGGTATTACTATTACCTCAGCGGCAACAACTTGTTTTTGGTCAGGTATGGCTAAACAGTTTGACGAACACCGTATCAACATCATCGATACCCCAGGTCACGTTGACTTCACGATCGAAGTTGAACGTTCTATGCGTGTACTTGATGGCGCTTGCATGGTTTACTGTGCAGTAGGCGGCGTTCAGCCACAGTCTGAGACCGTATGGCGTCAGGCGAACAAATATAAAGTACCACGTCTTGCATTTGTAAACAAAATGGATCGTGTTGGTGCTGATTTCTATCGTGTTATCGAACAGATCAAAACTCGCTTAGGCGGTAACCCTGTACCATTGGTTATTCCAATCGGTAAAGAAGATGACTTCGAAGGCGTTGTTGATCTAGTGACCATGAAAGCTATCTATTGGGACGAAGCGTCTCAAGGTATGCAGTATGATGAGCGCGAAATCCCAACTGAACTACAAGAAAAAGCAGCAGAATACCGCGAGCATCTTGTAGAAAACGCTGCTGAAGCAAACGAAGAGTTGATGAACGAATACCTAGAAAACGGTGAATTGACTGTAGAACAAATTCACGGTGCTATTCGTCAGTTAACTATCGATAACGAAATCATCCCGCTTCTTTGTGGTACTGCCTTTAAGAACAAAGGTGTACAGAAGATGCTAGATGCCGTTATTCAGTATCTACCTGCACCAATCGACGTACCTGCTATTAAAGGTATTCTTGATGACAAAGACGAAAGCGAAGGCAGCCGTGAAGCATCAGATGAAGCACCTTTCTCAGCACTAGCGTTCAAAATCATGAATGACAAATTCGTTGGTAACTTAACCTTCGTACGTGTTTATTCTGGTGTAATGAAGCAGGGTAGCAGTGTTTATAACCCAGTTAAGATGAAGCGGGAGCGTGTTGGCCGTATCGTACAGATGATGGCAAACTCTCAAGAAGAGCTTGCAGAGATTCGTACTGGTGATATCGCAGCTCTAGTCGGCATGAAAGATGTGACTACTGGTGATACGCTATGTGATGAAGACAACGTGATCACTCTTGAGCGTATGGAATTCCCAGATCCAGTTATCTCTCTAGCTGTTGAGCCAAAGACCAAAGCTGACCAAGAAAAAATGTCAATCGCTCTTGGCCGTTTGGCAAAAGAAGATCCATCGTTCCGTGTACACACTGACGAAGAATCTGGTCAGACAATCATCAGTGGTATGGGTGAGCTACATCTAGAGATTCTTGTTGACCGTATGAAGCGTGAATTCAACGTTGAAGCAAACATCGGTGCACCTCAGGTTGCTTATCGTGAGACGATTCGTAACACTGTTGAACAAGAAGGCAAATTCGTACGTCAAACAGGTGGTCGTGGTAAGTTTGGTCACGTATGGTTACGTCTTGAGCCACTTGATCCAGCTGGCGACACTGAATATGAATTCGCTGAAGAAGTTGTTGGTGGTACTGTACCAAAAGAATTCCATGGTGCTGTTGATAAAGGTATCCAAGAGCGCATGAAAAACGGCGTACTTGCAGGCTACCCAGTAGTTGGCGTAAAAGCGACCTTGTATGATGGTTCTTATCATGACGTTGACTCTGATGAATTGTCATTTAAGATGGCTGGTTCTATGGCCTTCAGAAAAGGTTTCTTAGCAGCTGATCCAGCACTACTTGAGCCAGTAATGAAAGTAGAAGTTGAAACACCTGAAGACTACATGGGCGACATCATGGGCGATCTTAACCGTCGTCGTGGTTTGGTACAGGGTATGGAAGATCTACCTGGCGGTACTAAACAGATTCGTGCTGAAGTACCATTAGCGGAAATGTTTGGTTATGCCACTCAAATGCGCTCTATGTCACAAGGCCGTGCAACTTACTCAATGGAATTCCAAAAGTACGCTGAAATTCCAAAATCAGTTGCTGCTGAAATCATCTCTAAGTTCAACTCTAAAGATGATGACGAGTAAATAAAGCTTACTGAAAGTGACAATATAGAGTACGTCTGTGTATTGTCACTAAAGAATACACCAATAACTTGTTAAAAGACTTGTTATTGGCCGCGATTTTCTTATAATATCTGCACATTAGTATGTGCAACCTTTTAACAATTATCTTAATGTGGTCAAAATCGTCTTAATAATCATATTTATATGAGTTAAGTCTTGAACCCCAAAAAAAGAGGAAATACCCATGGCAAAGGCCAAGTTTGAACGTAACAAGCCACACGTCAACGTCGGTACAATCGGACACGTTGACCATGGTAAAACAACCCTTACCGCTGCAATCGCAACCGTAGCTGCAATCACCTCTGGTGGTGAAGCCAAAGACTACGCGTCTATTGACTCAGCACCAGAAGAAAAAGCACGTGGTATCACAATCAACACCTCACACGTAGAATATGACACAGACAGCCGTCACTACGCACACGTAGATTGCCCAGGTCACGCCGATTATGTTAAAAACATGATCACTGGTGCGGCACAGATGGACGGCGCAATCCTAGTAGTATCTGCAACTGACGGCCCAATGCCACAGACTCGTGAGCACATCTTGCTTTCACGTCAGGTTGGCGTACCGTACATCATC
>NZ_VZIZ01000037.1 GCF_009812035.1 Psychrobacter nivimaris
ATGAGCCAAGTTTAGAAGCTTCTTTAAAGAGCTTCATAGCAAGATTAAACTGAAGAGTTTGATCATGGCTCAGATTGAACGCTGGCGGCAGGCTTAACACATGCAAGTCGAGCGGAAACGATGGTAGCTTGCTACCAGGCGTCGAGCGGCGGACGGGTGAGTAATACTTAGGAATCTACCTAGTAGTGGGGGATAGCACGGGGAAACTCGTATTAATACCGCATACGACCTACGGGAGAAAGGGGGCAGTTTACTGCTCTCGCTATTAGATGAGCCTAAGTCGGATTAGCTAGATGGTGGGGTAAAGGCCTACCATGGCGACGATCTGTAGCTGGTCTGAGAGGATGATCAGCCACACCGGGACTGAGACACGGCCCGGACTCCTACGGGAGGCAGCAGTGGGGAATATTGGACAATGGGGGAAACCCTGATCCAGCCATGCCGCGTGTGTGAAGAAGGCCTTTTGGTTGTAAAGCACTTTAAGCAGTGAAGAAGACTCTTCGGTTAATACCCGGAGACGATGACATTAGCTGCAGAATAAGCACCGGCTAACTCTGTGCCAGCAGCCGCGGTAATACAGAGGGTGCAAGCGTTAATCGGAATTACTGGGCGTAAAGCGAGCGTAGGTGGCTTGATAAGTCAGATGTGAAATCCCCGGGCTTAACCTGGGAACTGCATCTGAAACTGTTAGGCTAGAGTAGGTGAGAGGGAAGTAGAATTTCAGGTGTAGCGGTGAAATGCGTAGAGATCTGAAGGAATACCGATGGCGAAGGCAGCTTCCTGGCATCATACTGACACTGAGGCTCGAAAGCGTGGGTAGCAAACAGGATTAGATACCCTGGTAGTCCACGCCGTAAACGATGTCTACTAGTCGTTGGGTCCCTTGAGGACTTAGTGACGCAGCTAACGCAATAAGTAGACCGCCTGGGGAGTACGGCCGCAAGGTTAAAACTCAAATGAATTGACGGGGGCCCGCACAAGCGGTGGAGCATGTGGTTTAATTCGATGCAACGCGAAGAACCTTACCTGGTCTTGACATATCTAGAATCCTGCAGAGATGCGGGAGTGCCTTCGGGAATTAGAATACAGG
Organism: Psychrobacter nivimaris; assembly: GCF_009812035.1. Classification (GTDB taxonomy): domain Bacteria; phylum Pseudomonadota; class Gammaproteobacteria; order Pseudomonadales; family Moraxellaceae; genus Psychrobacter; species Psychrobacter nivimaris. The sequence goes on from NZ_VZIZ01000037.1 coordinate 1,091, forward strand.
TGCTGCATGGCTGTCGTCAGCTCGTGTCGTGAGATGTTGGGTTAAGTCCCGCAACGAGCGCAACCCTTGTCCTTAGTTACCAGCGGGTTAAGCCGGGAACTCTAAGGATACTGCCAGTGACAAACTGGAGGAAGGCGGGGACGACGTCAAGTCATCATGGCCCTTACGACCAGGGCTACACACGTGCTACAATGGTAGGTACAGAGGGCAGCTACACAGCGATGTGATGCGAATCTCAAAAAGCCTATCGTAGTCCAGATTGGAGTCTGCAACTCGACTCCATGAAGTAGGAATCGCTAGTAATCGCGGATCAGAATGCCGCGGTGAATACGTTCCCGGGCCTTGTACACACCGCCCGTCACACCATGGGAGTTGATTGCACCAGAAGTGGATAGCTTAACCTTCGGGGAGGCGTTCACCACGGTGTGGTTGATGACTGGGGTGAAGTCGTAACAAGGTAGCCGTAGGGGAACCTGCGGCTGGATCACCTCCTTATAGACGCATTCGGTCAGCAAGAATTCACAACAAGTTGTTCTTTAGTTTAAGCTTACGTTTTTAACAAACGTATTAGGGTCTGTAGCTCAGCTGGTTAGAGCACCGTGTTGATAACGCGGGGGTCGGTGGTTCAAGTCCACCTAGACCCACCATTTTACAATGGGGCCATAGCTCAGTTGGTAGAGCGCCTGCCTTGCACGCAGGAGGTCAACGGTTCGACTCCGTTTGGCTCCACCACTACTAAGACGGTTAAGTAAGCTTTAGATGCTAATAAATAAATAGGTATTAAATAGAAACAAGTGATTTTAATTGATTACTTCTTTCTGTTTTATACAGAATCTGTGACTCGACGAGAGCATAGAGACTATTTAAAAACATAGATATGAGTCTGGGTTAGGAAGCGCGTGTTCACGCGCACTTCTTAACCTTAATAACTCACCTCTTAACGACATCAGTTGTTATCCCAGGGGTGAGTTATTAAAAAAAGTAAAGAGAACTGAATCAAGCGTATAAACATAGGTGATATCGTTATCATAATTAGATTGTATGACACTTAGAAGTCGAAAGACTACTTGGGGTTGTATGGTCAAGTAATGAAGCGCACATGGTGGATGCCTTGGCAGTCAGAGGCGATGAAAGACGTGACAGCCTGCGATAAGCTTCGGGGAGGCGGCAATATCCTGTGATCCGGAGATTTCTGAATGGGGAAACCCACTTACCATAAGGTAGGTATCCTAATTTATTAGGAAGCGAACGAGGGGAAGTGAAACATCTCAGTACCCTTAGGAATAGACATCAATTGAGATTCCCCTAGTAGCGGCGAGCGAACGGGGAGAAGCCGATTAATTCTAATGTAGAAGAACAGCGTGGGAAAGCTGACCGTAGTAGGTGATAGTCCTGTATTCGAAACATTAGAGTTAACATATTAAGTAGAGCGGGGCACGAGAAATCCTGTTTGAAGATGGGGGGACCATCCTCCAAGGCTAAATACTCCTGACTGACCGATAGTGAACCAGTACCGTGAGGGAAAGGCGAAAAGAACCCCTGTGAGGGGAGTGAAATAGAACCTGAAACCGTGTGCGTACAAGCAGTGGGAGCCCACTTGTTGGGTGACCGCGTACCTTTTGTATAATGGGTCAGCGACTTATATTCTGTAGCAAGGTTAACCGTTTAGGGGAGCCGTAGGGAAACCGAGTCTTAATAGGGCGTTTAGTTGCAGGGTATAGACCCGAAACCGAGTGATCTATCCATGAGCAGGTTGAAAGTGCCGTAACAGGCACCGGAGGACCGAACCCACTGTCGTTGAAAAGCCAGGGGATGACTTGTGGATAGGGGTGAAAGGCTAATCAAACTCGGTGATAGCTGGTTCTCCCCGAAAGCTATTTAGGTAGCGCCTCGGACGAACACCATTGGGGGTAGAGCACTGTTTCGGCTAGGGGGTCATACCGACTTACCAAACCGATGCAAACTCCGAATACCGATGAGTGATATCCGGGAGACACACGGTGGGTGCTAACGTCCATCGTGGAGAGGGAAACAACCCAGACCGCCAGCTAAGGCCCCAAATTCCTAGTTAAGTGGGAAACGAGGTGGGAAGGCATAGACAGCTAGGAGGTTGGCTTAGAAGCAGCCATCCTTTAAAGAAAGCGTAATAGCTCACTAGTCGAGTCGGCCCGCGCGGAAGATGTAACGGGGCTCAAACTAGGAGCCGAAGCTGCGGATTTGAATTTGTTTTCAAGTGGTAGGGGAGCGTTGTGTAAGCCTGTGAAGGTGTGTTGTAAAGCATGCTGGAGGTATCACAAGAGCGAATGCTGACGTGAGTAACGATAATGCGAGTGAAAAGCTCGCACGCCGGAAGATCAAGGGTTCCAGTCCAACGTTAATCGGGGCTGGGTGAGTCGACCCCTAAGGCGAGGCCGAAAGGCGTAGTCGATGGGAAATCGGTTAATATTCCGATACTTGTTTATAATGCGATGGAGGGACGGAGAAGGTTATGTCAGCCTGGCGTTGGTTGTCCAGGTGAAAGGATGTAGGTTTATAGCTTAGGTAAATCCGGGCTATTTTATACCGAGATCTGATAGCAAGCTGTACTTGTACAGCGAAGTGGCAAATACCATGCTTCCAGGAAAAGCTTCTAAGCAATAGTTATAAACGAATCGTACCCTAAACCGACACAGGTGATCAGGTAGAGAATACCAAGGCGCTTGAGAGAACTCTGCTGAAGGAACTAGGCAAAATGGTACCGTAACTTCGGGAGAAGGTACGCTGTTGATGGTGATAGGACTTGCTCCTTGAGCTGTTGGCAGTCGCAGATACCAGGCTGCTGCAACTGTTTATTAAAAACACAGCACTCTGCAAACACGAAAGTGGACGTATAGGGTGTGATGTCTGCCCGGTGCTGGAAGGTTAATTGATGGGGTTAGCGTAAGCGAAGCTCTTGATCGAAGCCCCAGTAAACGGCGGCCGTAACTATAACGGTCCTAAGGTAGCGAAATTCCTTGTCGGGTAAGTTCCGACCTGCACGAATGACATAATGATGGCAGCGCTGTCTCCAGCAGAGACTCAGTGAAATCGAAATCGCAGTGAAGATGCTGTGTACCCGCGGCTAGACGGAAAGACCCCGTGAACCTTTACTACAGCTTTACATTGAACTTTGACCTGACTTGTGCAGGATAGGTGGGAGGCTTTGAAGCCGAGACGCTAGTCTTGGTGGAGCCAATCTTGAAATACCACCCTGGTCATGTTGGGGTTCTAACTCAGGTATAACAATACCGAGGACAATGTATGGTGGGTAGTTTGACTGGGGCGGTCTCCTCCTAAAGAGTAACGGAGGAGTACGAAGGTGCGCTCAGACCGGTCGGAAATCGGTCGTAGAGTATAAAGGCAAAAGCGCGCTTAACTGCGAGACCCACAAGTCGAGCAGGTACGAAAGTAGGTCTTAGTGATCCGGTGGTTCTGTATGGAAGGGCCATCGCTCAACGGATAAAAGGTACTCTGGGGATAACAGGCTGATACCGCCCAAGAGTTCATATCGACGGCGGTGTTTGGCACCTCGATGTCGGCTCATCTCATCCTAGGGCTGAAGCAGGTCCTAAGGGTATGGCTGTTCGCCATTTAAAGAGGTACGCGAGCTGGGTTTAGAACGTCGTGAGACAGTTCGGTCCCTATCTACCGTGGGCGTTGGAAATTTGAGAGGATCTGCTCCTAGTACGAGAGGACCAGAGTGGACGAACCTCTGGTGTTCGGGTTGTCACGCCAGTGGCATTGCCCGGTAGCTACGTTCGGATGGGATAACCGCTGAAAGCATCTAAGCGGGAAGCCCACCTCAAGATTAGATTTCCCTAAAGAGCCGTTCAAGACTAGGACGTTGATAGGCAGGGTGTGGAAGCGCAGCGATGCGTGTAGCTAACCTGTACTAATTGCTCGTTTGGCTTGACCATACAACACCCAAGTGGTTTGTATACAAGTCTAATTAATCTATCTTGTATAGCTCAGGCTATAGAATAAGAAAGAACATTTCGATATCACCTTTAACCTTGATTCAGTTAGGTTACAAGTTGATCGACAACAAGCTCAAACTTGATGTCAATAAAAACAATAACAGACTCATATCTAACCCCCTTTGCTGACGACAATAGCGCGATGGCCCCACCTGATCCCTTCCCGAACTCAGAAGTGAAACATCGTAGCGCCAATGGTAGTGTGGTTCGCCCATGTGAGAGTAGGTCATCGTCAGCTC
>NZ_VZIZ01000038.1 GCF_009812035.1 Psychrobacter nivimaris
ATCTAAATTGTTTTATGATATTCATCCAAAACATAACTCTTTTGTAGTGCAGTGACTATATTGTGTAGGATTTAAAGTGTTCATGTAACCATTACCGCAAGCAGGATCGAAAATTTTGATATTAACTATGCGATCATGAAGTTTACGTAAACGGCTAGATTTTTGCTTAAGATCAATATTCTCTACAATATTCTCTAGCTCTGCATACAAACCATCCAAGAACAGTGGTTCAATGACCTTCATGATATTGATGACTGATGTATAGTGCATCCCCATACCGCCACGCTGATCGGGATGTACGACGGCTTGAATCATCGAACCAAAGATATCAGGATTAATACCTGACCAATCTAACTCACTGCCGCACTCAATGAGCATTCTGCGAGACTTGGTAGAAAACTTTGGTGAATCAATAGTATCAGCAAATAACCCACCATTAACGTATTCAAATTTGGCCAAATAATCTGGTAAATCGTGACGATTCTCTTTGCTAGTATTTAAAACCTCAAATAAACGGTTGAGGTAACTGTCTACATCAGAGCCATCTGCTTTGGTATGAGACTCAAGCTCAGCACTGAATTGGTTATCCTTAAATATGCCTGTATCTTCTGCAAAGAAACAAAAAAGTAAGCGAGTTAGAAATACGTTCAGACTATGAAGTGCGGCAGTATCATTCTTATTTTCTTCACTGAAATTATCTGCTTTAATCAAATCAAACAGCTTGGCCATCTTCTCAGCTGCTTTTACATCAGCTGGATTATCACCTTGATATACTGCTTTTTCCATACCTGCCCAAGGTAAGAAGAAGTCAAAATGCTTACCAAGCTCGCTAAACTCAATATCAAGTGTGTCATGAGTACGTGTATCCACAGCTACAAACTGATTAAAATCAGTTGCTATAATAAAGCGTATCTTCTCTCGTATAACTGAAGGCTCTTTCTTCATGTCATCGATGTCTGAGAACACTTTATTGCTATCACTGTGCTTAAAATAGATATGCCGCTTGGCTCTGACTTCCCCTGCGACCTTAGCTAAGTTACGCTCCCCTGACTTGATACGGCTTACTGTCGTCCTTCTATGCCCATAAGCTGCCATTAACTCGTATATGAATTGATCCTTGTCAACTGCACTACTAATGACATCTGAAGCTAACTTCTTAACGGTTTCTTCTATTTGGGTTACGTTCACTTTATTTCCTTTGTAATAGCTTCAAAGCTATTTTGGTAATCTGTTTTTTTAATACGTTATTAACGAATTAGACATTAAGCTTATAAGAATTTTAGTAGATTTATGTTTGTCAGTTAGTTCTGAAAAGCTATTATAGCTATACCTCAAAATACTATCTAACTTTTGTTAGATTAATACTATACTACAATGCTTAAATTATGAACTTAGAGTGAGAAAATGTCTGATCTTAGTGGAAGTGAACGTCGCAAACTGGAAAAGCTACTTGGTATGGGAAGTGGATATGTTCTGAATTTTTCAGACCGTACCTTTGGTGATTTTTTTGATGAATATAGAGTTGAGATAGATAATGAGCAGTACAAGACAGGAGGTACATCAAAAGCGAACCGGATGCGCACTTTCTGGACAGTGGCTAATAATCATGTTTTAGGACGCGTCATTGAAGGATTGATCGAATATGCTAATGAAGAGCAGTGCTTTGGTGATAGTAATCCTTCATTAGTCACCAACTGCCAAAATATCGCGAAGCGACTGCTTAGCGATCAACCTGTGGCTGAGTTAGATGCTTTAACTGCTATTTCGGATGATTATGATTTTGAAATAGTAGCTAACCACGTCCGTGAGGCCATAGATAAAAATCAGCCTGAGGCAGCATTGGATCGTTTACATACTTTTGTAAACAAACTTGTGCGTATTACTTGTGAGCGCTATAACATTGAGATTACCGTTGATAAGCCGCTAAATAGTGTTTTTGGCGAGTACGTAAAGAAACTGCGTGAAGATGGGCATCTTGAGTCAGCTATGACTGATCGCATATTAAGAACTAGTATTTCTGTGTTGGAAGCATTCAACGACGTACGTAATAATAAAAGTCTTGCCCACGATAATCCAATATTAAACTATGAGGAAAGCTTACTTATTTTTAACCATGTAGCAGCTTCGATACGTTTTATAAAAAAGCTAGAGGCTAGCATAAAAACTAAATCAGCGACTGCTCTTGATAAAACAAAAGATACCAAAAATGATGATTTTATTCCATTTTAATTTCATATAGATTATCGAGGATAAATATTCAGTTAGTACGTAATTTAAATAAAAATCTTAGGAGTTCAAATGTACTTTTATGTTGATGAAAGCGGTCATACTGGCCTTAACCTGTTTGATACTACCCAGCCTAGACTTTACTATGGCGTTTTAAGCTCTCCACTAGACCTTGATATAGTGGCTGAGCCTGCCTTAAAAATCTTACGGGCAATGTTAAATGTAGATAGAATTCATGCATCTCAATTAGGGAATGGTGAGTTAGTGAAAATAGCTCCCTTTCTGAGACAGTTAGCAATAGATCTTGACATAAGATTTGATCTCCACACAGTCTACAAACCAGACCATGCCATTATTCAGTTTTTTGACCAAGCTTTTGACCAGGGCGTAAATCCCACCGTACCTTGGACAAGTTACTGGACACCTCTTCGTTATCCCCTACTATTGAAACTATCTGAATTATTTGACGAGAATATGGCTAAAGAAGCTTGGGAAGCGCGCATAGAGACTAACGATCAAGAAGCTGAGAAGAAGTTAATAAACGTCTGCTCATCCGTGATAAACAATTTAGGTATGATGACAGATGCAAGAGCGAAAGAGCTCATAAGTGATGCAATGAATTGGGTTATAAAAAACCCTTCAGAAATATGCTACAACATATCTTCAAAGGAACAGTCTCTTCAAATATCACCTAATCTAGTCGGTTTTCAGTCAGTAATCCTTGAAATTCATCAAAAGTTAAAATCAACCTCAACTGAAGCAAAGGCGATAATCGTAGATCGGCAGTCAGAATTTAATCGAGCTCAAGAGTATATTCATAACTTTTATCAGAAACAGAACGATGTACATGCTTTAGGTGTACTAGGTATGCCAGAAATGGACTTAAGAGATTTTCCTAAAGTTCCAGTTATTTGTACTCCAGGAGATGAAAGTGCAGGCCTAGAACTGGTTGATGTTTACCTATGGATTATGAAGCGAATTATTGAAGATAAAAGTATTGCTTCTGAATTAGAGCAGTTATGCGAAGATCAAACAAATAAAGGAGAGCTCTCAATAAGTGATGTATCCTTAAATATAATTGACAAACGTTGGTCGGAATTTTTTGAACAAAATATGCCTGATATTAGCAGTTTTACTGCTGAAGAGTTAGAGAGAAAAGAGGCTTTCTATGAGCAAGATGAAGCTCGTAGAAAATCGCATTTAGAGAAATAGCACCTCTAAATAACCGTTTATCATTAGCCATTTGAAGGCCTATAGGAAATTAGACCTCTTACATAAAGCTTGGGAAAGAGTCAGACATTATTGTTCGCTGGGGTTCAAATTAGATCTTGTATCTCAATCTCCAGCGCATCGCATATCTCATAAGCCTTTTTCAACGTAATATTTTTCTCACCGCGCTCTATATTTCCCATATAACTTCGATCGATACCTGCCATCTCCGCCAATCTTTCTTGGGATATTCCTTTGCCTTTTCGTACCTCACGGACACGCTTTCCAAAGGCAATCATGCGATCATCTGTTGTCATTTCATTAACCACTGCTAAAGATAGCAATACTCACAGCGGTAAGCTACAATATCCACGGGATATAGTCGGTATTAGGAGGTAAGCGTGAAAACTAAACTAGAGTATCAGTCAGATATAACAGAAATTAATAAGCTTATCTGTGAGAGGTACTGGTTAAGAGAAGGCGATAAACGAAGTGGTTTTATATATACCTGTAAAGAGATAGGTCAAGAGTTTAATATTAAGCATCAGGATATACCTAGTATCGTTAAAATAAATGCCCATCTTGTCGTACTAGACTGTCAATGCATAGACTGCGGTAAAACTAAGATTTGCTATACGCGTTCACAGCTAACTCGATTGGATACTATTAGATGGCGGTGTGATGATTGTTGGGAAGCGCTTCAAAAAAGAAGGGATCAAGAGTACTTAGAGTATCGTCTTGAACAAAAGTATTTAGAAGAAGAACGAAGACACGCAGTTCTCAAATATGTTAATGATTACAGAGGCACTCAATTAGCTGAGGTCCCCTCGGTAACTGAGCTTAATGAAATAGATAGGCTTTTACTTGCTGCAACTGTAAAGAGCTTAGGGGCAGATAATTTAAGGAATACAGTCTCTCTACGTGACAATTTATCATTACCTTTATCACCGTTCTCTAAATTAGATGAAGAGATACTATATCATCTCTTTAACCGGAATTTACTTATACTAGCTCCTGAACATAGCTACAAATACGTAACTATCAACGAAGAAAAAGAGCTAGAGATAGATTTCTATCAAGCGATCTTTGAGTTTGCTTATAGTATTGAGAATCTTACTGAAATATTGATAAACGCTAAATCTAAAAAAAATACCAGTGCTCTAGTAGCGGATAGTCAATTTAAGAGCTGGTGTGAAAAGCTACAGCTAGGAGAGTGTTTAAGCTACCTGATTACTAGGTCAAGACTGAACTATCTAGCACCGCCTATCGGTGACAAGCTAATTAGCATTCTCAGAGCATGTTTAGCTGAATGCTCTGTATCGACCATGCATTATGTAATTTGGAAGTCTGTTGAAAATGCTGCTGCATACGTGCAAAAACCAGGTATTACTCGAAGACATGCTTCAAACTCTATTTCAGGTAACATCGAACGCGTTTTCAGTAAGATATCTAGTGGAAGTTGGCATACCAATAAATCTTTTCGTGACGCCAGTCATCCTCAGTCTGCTATGGCTAAGGTATTTTTTGATTATGTATTTGGAATAGATGATGGTGGTTTTTACCACACTCTTGATGAGCTATTCAGTCCATATAGGTCTCAGAAAGATTTAGAGCAAATAAGTTACGCAACTCTAGGAGGTGTGCAAAATACTGATTATTCAATTACAGTCAGTTATTTGAAACTGACTTAAGGTATTCTAGAGTTAATAACATTAATATTAGAAGCTTTTCTAGGATGATACTTTATTACTCTAAAAAGAAGAATTTTTATTAAAAGCACTTTTCTAGGATGACACTTTATTATTTTCTGTATAAAATGTTGTATAATAAAATCAATAGTTTACGAGTATGTTAGGATGATACTTTATTACTCGCTGACATATTTACCCCTGCTATTGTGAACTCAGTAGCAGGGGTTTTTTACGATTTTAAAACGACCTACTAGCAATTTAAAAAAGTAGTAATAATTGCCTGAGCAAAAATTAAATAAAGATACTTAGATCCAGCTCCAAATAATCCGCATATTTTAAAAATTGGTGAAAAGCAGAATTTCGATACAAAAAAAATAGTGACACTCTATCTATTCACTAGAGTATCACTATTATTGTGCTTATTTGGTGGCTACATTTAGTTGCCTGTAACGACGTTTAGTCTCTTTCTAGCACCACTCTATAGCGAGCATTACCACTCTCTAGTCGCTCAAATGCTTCATTAATCTCAGACATTTTATACGTTTCAGTGACTGGCTGAATATTATGTCGCGCAGCAAAATCTAACATTTTACGCAGCGTCGCTGGTGAGCCAACTGGCGAGCCTGATAGACTGTTTTGAGCCATAATCATTGGTGCAGCCGATATCTCTAGTGGTGCTTCTAGCAGTCCAACAAAATGTAGCTTACCTTTTGGTCTTAGCGTCTTGATCACGACATCCCAGTTCATATCAACGTTCACTGTTGAGATGATTAAATCAAAAGAACCTGCGGCTTTTTCAATTTCGCTATCGTCTCTTGAGTTTAGTGAATGGTGAGCGCCCATCTCTTTTGCTTCTTCCATTTTTGATTCACTGGTAAATGCCGTCACTTCACAGCCCCACGCATTGGCAAACTGCAATGCCAAATGACCCAAGCCGCCAATACCAATTGCAGCCACTCTAGAAGTTGGTTTGATGTCGTACTGCATAAGTGGGTTAAACACTGTGATACCGCCACATAGCAGTGGTCCTACCGCGTTAAAATCAAGCCCTTCAGGTATCTTGATGACGCTAGTATCTTTTGCGCGTACTTTATCTGCAAAGCCGCCATGATTACCAATGATCGTACCTTCTTGCTCAGGGCATAGGTTGTGGTCTCCATCGATGCATAGATCACAGACGTTACAGTATCCTTTATGCCAACCAAGTCCGACTTTGTCGCCCAACTCTAAATGCTTGACGTGCTTGCCTTTATTGAGGACTTTACCTGCAACCTCATGCCCACCGACAAACGGATATTAAGTCATACCCCATTCGTTTTGCCACATCGATAAATCACTATGGCAGATACCGCAGCTATGTACTTCGATTTCTACTTCGTGATCGCCTAGAGCACCTGGGTCATATTCATAAGGCTCAAATTTGCCACCTTTCTCTTTTGCTGCATATGCGTTAATCATAATTATTCCTTATTTTCTAGTTTTTTAAAGATTAGTTTATAGCGATTGGTTTATCGTTCTAGAAGCTATTAATATGTTAGTAAAATTAAAATAGCGCTATAAGATATAAACAATTTCTTCAATAAATTTGATTGGACAGACTATAGCAAAGACTGACCCACTTAATCCATTCAACTTACCAGTTTTAGACTAACGTCATACAAAGAGTCATACTTAGTAGGCAGTCACTCATCAAAAATACTGCTTGTTATCAGCAACATTGTTTTGTTACTTATATTGCTTTGTTACTTGTACAGTGCACGCCTTCCTCGATAACCTGTCAGTTTTGGCGTCTTTATTACTTGCAGCAAGAGACAGATTATCATGAGTGACATTCCTAGCCAGCCGATAGGAGAGAATGTTTCACCGATTATAATGATAGCCAATATAGTGGCCACAATAGGTTCTAATAACGTGATAAGCGTCGCTTTGCTCGCCTCAATCACTCTCAACGCTTGACCAAAAAGTAAATAACCAAAGAACATCGGCGCAATTGCCAAATATAGGGCAACGCTTATATGTTTTGCATCTAAAAACAGGTTTTCCCCTGTTAATAATAATGATGGCAACAATAAGATCGCCGACAGACCAAACATGCTTGCCATCGCTGATTTCGAGTTTACCCCGTTCTCTATCATCTGACGTGCTGTCCATGAGTATGTGGCATAGGTCAATCCTGCAACTAACCCTAACAACACGCCTAGTATTCGATTATTTGCTTGTGCGTTTATATCCAAATATTGGGTTTTTCCCAAGGTTAGCAAAATGACGCCAACCACACCAAATATAAAACTTACCACCCATCGACTAGTGACTCTTTTATTGCTAATCAGACGCTCCATGATAAAAGTGAAAAATGGTGCACTGGCAATTGAGATCACTGTACCAATAGCGACACCAGCCAATCTCATAGAGGAATAAAAAGCCAAAGGATAGATAGCAACGCATAGGCTACCGATAAATAAGAGACTGGGTTTAGAAAGTAGTTTCTGTCTATCGCTTAATAAATTATTCTTAGCATTCAATACTAGCAATACACCACCCACCCCCATGGAAAATGCACCAACGGCTAATGGACTAACGTCAGGTATAAAAGCAGAGGCTGTACCTGTCGTTCCCCAAAGGACACTGGCAGCTATCACACATAAAATAGCACTTAGACTAGATTTATTCTGCAGCATAGTAGCTACCTCTAACGTTATAATGAATAACATTATTATAGAGGGTTATAGACTACTATTTGTGCAGATTAGACGGTTTGCATGTCTGGTTAGACGTGTTTTAATTTGGAAGGAGCAATACCGAAATATTTAGAAAATCGGCGGCTAAAAGCACTAACATCCGTATAACCAACCAGTTCGGCTATGATAGCGATAGGTGAATCAGTATGTAGTAACAAAGCTTGCGCCTTTTGCATTCTGATCCTTGTGATGTATTCAGTGACGGTTTGGTTTGTTTGCGATTTGAAGTTCTTTTTAAACTGTGTAGCACTGAGACAAGAGATATCCGCCAACACTTCGATAGAAAGGCTCTTAGCAAAATTGTGGTGAATATATGCGACGACTTCTCTAATTCGAGCGTCATATTGCACAAATAGATTTTGTTGTTCTAGGAGCTTATAAAAGGTATCAAACATCAGTCTCTCGACTTCAGGATTGATTTGATATCTTAACTGACTTTCTGAAAACTCCAAAAATGCCAACAATGGCGCACTTATAGAAAAGACAATTTGTGATGAATGAAGCACATTTTCTGGCAACAGATCAGTATCCACAACGATAAACTTTGCATTCTCTTCAGCGCTAAAGTAGTGTTTTTCATTTGCCTTAACCACAACACATTCGCTTGGGATAACTTTTCCAGTATAGCTCCCAACTTCGATATTGATTGCCCCTCGCAAAGGCAAAACAATCTGATGAAAGTCATGAGAATGTCCTCTAGTTTGGCGAGTATATGACCTAATTGAGAGCGTGTTAATCATACATCGTTTTCCAGATTGCTATTATTGTGTCGTGTCTTGGCTCATTAGTTGGTTAGCTATTTAGCTCTCTATGAGAAGTGACTATTAGAGGTCACTAGGTTTCCCATGTGGAGCCAGCCATTTAGCAAACCATCCAGACAGATCATCCATCAAAGTATAGACGACAGGAATAACAACCAAGCTCAATAGCGTAGAGGTTACTAGACCACCCAATACCGCTGCTGCCATCGGTCGTCTAAAGGTAGGATCTGCATCGCCCCAACCAAATACTAATGGCAGCATACCTGCACCCATCGCAATGGTCGTCATGATAATAGGCCGTGCACGCTTGCGGCATGCATCTACAATAGCCTCAAAGCGTGCCAGCCCTCGGCGCTGGGCAATCAACGCGTAATCGACCAATAGAATAGAGTTTTTGGTCGCAATACCCATGAGCATAATAAAACCAATCATCGACGGCATCGATAAGCTACTATTGGTAATAACCAAGCCGACAAACGCCCCACCAATCGACAGAGGTAACGCCATTAAAATGGTAAAAGGCTGCAACAAACGACCAAATAGTAGAATCAGCACACCTAAAATACAAACCACACCGACGGACATCGCAATGATAAAGCCACTGAAAAGGTCTGCCATGTTTTCGGCTTGACCCTGATCGATGATGGTAATCGCAGGCGGCAGTTGCTGCATGGTCGGCACTGCTTTGACCGCTTGTACCAAATCGCCAAGCTCGCCACTCGCAGGTTGTACCGTAATACTAATAGCACGCTCTCGATCCAATCTACTAATCTGCGCAGGCCCAGTGCCAAAGTCTAGCGTAGCAACCTCACCGACGCGTACGCCTTGACCTGCAGGCATAGTACTCGGCACGTACAAACCTTCTAGCTGATTAACATTTTGCTTAGCTACATCTGGTAGACGTACGACGATTGGTACTTGGCGCGTATCAAGATTGAGCTTGGACAATTGCTGCTCGTAGTCGCCTACGGTCGCCACACGTAGAGTCGTAGCGATATCTTGCGTGGTCACCCCTTTATCAGCCATTGCCAATCTATCTGGCGTTACTGTTAGCTCTTGGCGTGGCAAACTGCGATCACTGGTCACAGCGCCTGCGCTTGGCAGACCTCGAATCTCAGACATTATTTTTTGTGCAGTTTGTTCAAGCAGTTGCGGATTGGTACTGGTTAATGAAAAGTTATAGCCACTTTCACCACCACTCGATAGCCCAACTGTAAACCGTGCTCCTGGCACTTCTGTCATTAGCTTACTAATTTTGCGCTCTATCTCTTGCTTGGTGCCTCGTTCTGCACGCGGTGCAAGCACAATATCCAAACCGGCAATGTTTTCAGCCTTACCGCCGCCACCATCTGACGCACCCATCGACGCCTGCGCCTCTCCCACTGAAGTAAAAATATTAGTCACCTCAGGCATAGCCAAAATACGATCACTTGCTAGCGCCGCCACGCGCTCAGTATCTTCCAAAGAGACGTCAGGTGTCAGCTCAATAGCCACTCGAGTTTGATCGATATCATTATCAGGGATAAATGACGTAGGTAGCAGCTTAACCAAAGCTAGCGATGCCACAAATAAAACAAGCGTTGCACCCATGGTTATCCAGCGATGATGTAGGGTCCAAGACACAATCTTAAGATAGTACTTCATCATCGCGCTTTGTTTTTCGACGTGCTTTTTCTCAGGTCGCAAGATATAAGCTGCCATCATAGGGGTAATCAGGCGCGCCACCATCAGCGAGGCAAAAATTGATAAGGCAGCCGTCCAACCAAACTGACGGAAAAACTGTCCAACGATACCGCCCATAAAGGCCGTTGGTAAAAACACCGCAATCAAAGTAAACGTAGTAGCGACAACGGCCAGACCGATTTCATCAGCGGCTTCCATCGCCGCTTCATAAGGCGTCTTACCCATACGTAGATGACGTATGATGTTTTCGACCTCAACGATTGCATCATCGACCAGCACCCCAATGACCAATGATAATGCCAGTAGTGAGATGATATTAAGACTAAAGCCAAACAGATACATACCTAAAAAGGTTGGAATCACTGATAATGGCAAAGCAACCGCAGCAACAATAGTCGCGCGAATATTGCGCAAAAACAGGAAGACTACCACTACAGCCAACAGACCACCCTCGATGAGCATTCTTAATGAGGCTTCATAATCTTCTGCAATGGGTGTCGCTCGGTCATAGACTTTTTCAATACTGATATTACCGACATCCGCTGTCAGCTTGGCAAGCTCCTCATCAACCAGCTCCATCACATCGACTTCACTGGCACCGCGCGAGCGAGTGATGTTAAATGCCACCACGGTTTGACCGTCCAGCTTAGCAATCGAGCTTGGATCTGCTGCGCCGTCAGTGATTTCTGCCATACGACCTAAAGCTTGTGTGCCCCCCGTAGGAACAGCCACTTGCAAATCGTTTAACTCATTTGCGCGCTCAACGGCACCGAGAACACGGATGGTCTGAGTAGTATTACCAACTTCCGCTTCCCCACCAGAGCTGTCTTGCTGGATACCAGCGATTTGCTGCGATAATTGCGAAATAGAAAACTTTAGACCACTTAACGCAATTGGGTCGGCAGCAACTGTAATTTCACGCTGTAGCCCGCCAACACGGCTCACGGTACTAACGCCTGGTATGTCAGATAGTCGTTTGGTAACAGTATCATCGACAAACCACGATAAATCCTCCACGCTCATATTTTCAGCAGCGACAGAGTACGTAACGACTGGAAACCCAGCAGTAGATACTTTAGTAATAATAGGATCATTAGCCGCAGCTGGTAGATCACCCCGTACTTCGCCGACTGCTGACCGCACATCGTCTACCGCTTCTTGAATGTCTTTTTCTAAGGTAAATTCAGTGGCAATGGTTGCCGCACCCGTCTGTAGCGTGGTGCGAATATGACTCACGCCTTCGATACTGGTCAGTTTATTTTCAATCTTTTTGGCGATATCGTTTTCGAGTTGCGACGGCGCAGCACCCGGTAGCGTGACCGTGACTACCACCGCTGGCAAATCTATGTCCGGAAACTGCTGGACTTTCATTTTCATGAAACCGTAAATGCCGCCCAGCGTCAGCAGCACAAACAGCAAGATAGCAACGAGCGGGTTCTTTATCGAATAAGCGGAGACGTTTAAGCTCATGGCTGTGCCTGCGCTGGCTTACTGGTTTGAGCCACACCATCAACAACGCGCACTAGGTCACCATCATTTAAGAAGCTACCACCCTGTTTTACGATACGACTGTCACTTGGCAAAGGCTCTAGCATTGCTACGCTCTCGCCCAATCGCTCACCCAATGTCACTCGCTGCTGCTTGATACGTCCCATCGACCGATCGTCTCGAGTAGTCGATTCGGTAACGAGCATCACATAATCATAACCATCATTGCTGACCACGGCGCTATTAGGAATCGTTTGCGTACTGGTACTTCCTAATAGGAATTCGCCTGTTTGATACATGCCTGCACGTATCTTTGAGTTGGCAGCTAGGCTGGCATAAATCGTAATTTGGCGGTTGTTGTCTGCGGTAGGTGCGATGCGGTTTACCTGCCCCATCACTGTATCACCACCGGGTAGGCTGACTTGTACAGGCGTACCGACATTTATATCACCGACAAGCTTAGGATCTATATCTGCTCGCCATTCCAAAACGCCGCCTTTGATAATCGTAAATAATGGATCTCCACCTGCCAACCTGCCACCTGCCACCTGCCCAACTTCTACCATTTTTTCACTGATAATACCGCTGACAGGAGCGACGACTTTTGCGTTCTCTAATGTTAAACGCTGATTGCTCAAACGAGCTTTGGATGCTTGCAAAGAAGCTTTGGCACGGACTTCCGAGGTACGGTAGCGATCGGCTTCTTGTTTGCTGATGGCATCGATATCGATCAATGGCAACACACGTGCAGCGTCAGCACTAGCATTGGCAAGGGTAGCTTCCGCTTCTGCGACATCTGCTTGCGCCTGTAGCACTTGCTGCTCCATAGCATCGGTGTCGAACACGGCTAAAACTTGACCTGCTCTGACGCGGTCGCCTTCTTCGACCAAGATACGCTCAATAGCCACACCATTGACTTTTGCACTGACGTTCGCAGTGTCCTTAGCATTGATGGTTCCATCGGCACTGAGCGTGCTGCCGATATCATCTTGGCTTGGACTGACCGTCTCTACTGAGAGTACTGATTGCTCAATACTGGCATCGCTACCAGTTACCTGATCGTTTGCGACAGAATTAGAAGCTGCTGACTCATCTGTAGCTGAATTACTATCATTGCCCCAATACTTGCCAAGCAGCACCCCAACCACTAGCACGGCTGCCAACACGGGCCATAACCATATTGGTGGTTTCGCAGATGGCCTTTGAGATAAAGTGTCAGTTTGACGATACGGCGGCAGCTCAGATTCAGCTGACGGCTTAGAATGGGTTTCTTCAAAATCGCTCATGATAACTCTCTGTAGGTACAGTCAATATTGAAATACTCGATATAGAATGACTAAAAATATCAATCAGTCACAGCAATAATAAAAAGTGGCACGCAATCGAAGCAATTTTTGGATAGCCTGATATAGGGCTATGAGCGTTACTTACAGAGAGTATTACGATGTTCTCTAAAGCACTGTTTATTATTATAATAGTCCATCAAATTATCGAGAATAGCATATATTTAGTCATCACCTTATTTTTATATATAGCGTCTAGCGTTCATAATTTTAATTGAAACTTAGACCGAATATATATGCAGTATTAAAGGTATATCTACCAATTTAAAGAAATCAGAGCGCGTATAGCCAGCTGTTGAATCTCTGATGTATTCAACGACTGACTATGGATTGAGTATCGTCTATAAATAATTTTAACGTTGTGGCCATACTATTTGATTATATCCAGAGCTAGGTTCAATGACATACTGAACCCACTTACCGATACCAATACTAAGCACTGATTACTAGACACTGGATACTAAGCACTAAGCATTGGTATAGCGACTTGCTTCAGGCATCCAGCGATGAATCAGTTGACTGACATCTGTTTTTCGCGCAGGGTCTGCTATCAAATGCTTCGCTAACCGTTGAGCAATGGCAAATAATTGCTCATCACGGATCAGATCAGCCAAATAGTAGCCAACGTTACCTGTTTGACGTTTGCCTAACAGCTCTCCTGGCCCACGTAGCTCTAAGTCTTTTTGAGCAATGACGAAGCCATCGGTACTATCGCGTAGGACATTTAGTCGCTCAGTACCTGTCTCCGATAGTGGCTTTTGATATAACAGTACACAGAAGCTTTTGGTCGAGCCACGTCCGACTCGCCCGCGCAGCTGATGCAATTGTGATAGCCCCAAACGCTCTGCATTTTCGATAACCATGAGCGACGCATTGGGCACATCGACTCCCACCTCGATGACAGTTGTCGCAATCAACAAGTCTAAATTACCTGCTTTGAACTCTTGCATGATGGCTTGCTTATCGGCAGATTTCATCTTGCCATGCACCAGTCCAATACGAATATCTAGACGTTCATTTAAGTCCTCATAAGTGGCTTCGGCTGCCTGCGCATCCAAGACACTAGACGCCTCTACCAGTGAGCATACCCAGTACGCTTGCCTGCCCGCTTCGCAATTAATCGCGATACGTTCTATGACTTCATCGCGTCGATTGCGATCGATAGTTACCGTCGTAATTGGGGTACGCCCCGGTGGCAACTCATCAATGATTGAGGTATCCATATCGCCATAGACACTCATCGCTAAGGTTCTTGGAATCGGTGTCGCGGTCATGATTAGCTGGTGCGGGGTACTATTAGCCACGCCTTTATTAGTCAATGCCATACGCTGCTCAACACCGAATCGATGCTGCTCATCAATGATAACCAAGCCTAACTTAGCGAACTGAACTTGCTCCTGAAACAGTGCATGAGTACCGACCACCACTTGTACGGTATTTTCCGCGACTGCTTCCAACGCTTCGCGGCGCTGTTTGGCCGTTTGCTTACCGGCAAGCCAACCGACACCAATACCTAATGGCTCAAACCATTGCTTAAAATTCAGTAGATGCTGCTCTGCTAAAATCTCAGTCGGTGCCATTACCGCGACCTGCCAGCCACTATCGAGCGCATAACCCGCTGCTCCTGCTGCAACCAATGTCTTGCCAGCACCCACATCACCCTGTACCAGTCGTAGCATCGGAATTGAGGTTGCCATATCCGCAGTGATGTCTTTCATCACTCTTTTTTGCGCACCCGTTAAATCAAAAGGCAATGCAGAAAACAGCTTGTCAGCAAGAGGACTATTGGTAGTGCATTTAGGCGCTTTATGCTGATGTAGCTGCTGGCGACGATATAGCAAACTGAGCTGATGCGCAGTCAACTCTTCAATAATCAAGCGCTGACAAGCAGCATGCGTACGGGCACTGAGTTGAGTGAATAGTTTGTATTGCTGAGACGCGCTGGTATAAGTAGGCGGCGTATGCAGCAGCACCAATGCTTCAAATATCGTTAAATTATAGACATTGTGCTGAGCAATACTGGCAGCGACGTTATGTATGTCATTATCTGCCTGATAGTTAGAAGGATTGGGTTTGTATACGCTATTGCCAAGAGCATTATCAGGCACACTGCGTGCTAACGTCGAAAAAATATCTTCGGTATATTCGGCCTCTGACACCGCTGATTTGGATGGCTCAAAAGGCACTAATGGCAAATCGGATACAACTGCAAAATCTTCAGCCGTAAACAATGTCATCGGCAGACCTTGGCTCCGAACCGTTTGCAATGCCAGTTTAATTAAAGTGCGCAGCTTGTTTTGATGTAAACCTTTGACAGTAGGATAAATAGGCTGCAATCCCATATCGGTCATGACGGTATTGTCAGTGATAACTTGATATTCAGGGTGATGTATCTGCTTACCGTAGCGGCTGACTTTGACCTCACCAAATAGCTGTAAGCGCGTTCCCAAATTCATGGTCTGTACCAGACCGCGATAGACCTTAAAAAACCGTAACGATATCGTACCCGTATCATCGTCCACCGTCACAGTCATCCCACTGCGCTTGGTATCGACATGAACGATATGACCAGTAATTAGCGCTGATTGTCCATGCTCTACATCAGCGATTGATACCAGTCGACTACGATCTTCATAATCACGGGGCAAATGTAATAGCAAATCGAATATCCGCTTGATATTCAATTGCGCCAACTGCTCTGCGACTTTTACCCCTACACCTGCTAGCGCAGACACTGGCATATCTAGTGCTGACAACGGTATGTCAGATCTAAAGTGATCTAATGAGTTGGCTGAGGCATGACTCTCCGATATTGGCATTAAAGATCCTAACAATATTATTTTTAATTTTTGTATGCTAAATCGAGCATTTTTAATAGTACGTATAAAAAAGTCCACTCATTTCATTATAGCTGACAATACAATTGCTTATGCTAGGCTATTTAGTAAAATAGCACCTATACAGTCCATCTACTATAGATAAACCGCTTCTCCTCATCATACCAATAACTGATGTCTTATTTTTTGAATTCTGGCAATTTCATAAGGTGTTTTTCTATGCTTGTTTCTATTTTGCCTCGTCAGTTGCTTCATAACTTAATTCGTCATAATCTAAAACTACTGAGGTTGAGCTTAATACCTATTCTCGGTTTGTATATTAGTGCGTGTAGCACGTTGACATCTACTACTCCCAAAACTCCAGAGCCTGTTATTAAAGCCCCTACTGTCGCACTGGTGTTGGGTGGTGGCGGTGCAAAAGGGTTTGCCCATGTGGGCGTCATCAAAGCTCTAGAGGAAAACGGTATCAAACCAACATTGGTGGTCGGTACAAGTGTGGGGAGTTTGATTGGCAGCTTGTACGCCAGTGGTTACACGCCTGCCCAGCTTGAGCAATTGGCATTGACTACTACTGATAGCCAGCTCACAGACTTTACCTTGTCCAATCAAGGATTTATCGAAGGTATTAAGTTAAAAAACTTTATCAATAGCAAAGTGAATGCGCGTGCTATAGAGGATTTCCCTATTGCTTTTGCGGCAATCGCAGCAGAAAAACACACACTGAAGAAAGCGATCTTTACCACTGGTGACGCTGGGCTTGCCGTACAAGCGTCCTGTAGCGTACCCA
Organism: Psychrobacter nivimaris; assembly: GCF_009812035.1. Lineage (GTDB taxonomy): Bacteria > Pseudomonadota > Gammaproteobacteria > Pseudomonadales > Moraxellaceae > Psychrobacter > Psychrobacter nivimaris. Next base: position 16,764 of record NZ_VZIZ01000038.1, read on the forward strand.
ATATTTTTATTGCCCCGCGCATTCCTGAAAAGGTCGGTAAAAAATATATCGATGGTGGTGTGGTCAGTTTAGTACCAGTAGATAGCGCCTATGACTTAGGTGCTGATATTGTCATTGCTGTAGATGTGACGGGAGCTCAAGGCAGTGGTAGTACTAATAATCAAATACCGACTATGAACTCATTGAGTGACTTTTGGGGCTTTCTCGAAACCAATATTATAGCTACTAACCTGCCTGCTAAGCGCTCCGCGTCAAAACAGAGCGAGCAGAATCGAGCAGATATTGTTATTACTCCCAATGTCGGTCGTAACAGTTCAATAGATACTAGGCAGCGACGCAGTCTAATACAAGCAGGCGCTCAAGCTACAACGCCACAAATCAATGCTATCAAACAACTTATCCAAGAGAAATCTAGTAGCCAATATACCACGCTGTAATTGAGTACTTTTACTTACTTATCAGCAAAATTATCAAACGTCCTAACACACCATAAAAAAGCACCGCAGCTATAAACTGTGGTGCTTTTTTATTGATAGCTTTCAGCACTAAATGGATAGTTTTCAGTGCTAACTACATCAATGCTGGCTAAATTCTAATCCAAAAATTCAGGACTATTTAACGCGCGCGCGATATTTTACAGCGACGGTATCATTTAGACCTACGCCCTCTAGGTCCCAACGTACCGCTTTATAGTACTTAAGCGCGACGTCTTGTAGTTGATTATCTACTTTGGTACGTAGTGGCATACGAGCAAAACTATTGCCATCTACACTGCCATATGGGAATTCAGGAGCAACCGTTTTTAGTAGTTCTACCTGCTCTGGAATACTCATCGTAACGGTCATTTTACGTACGCGATCTGCATTGGTATTGGTAAAGTACCCTTGATATTCCAATACATTGCCTGACTGTAAACGAGTATTGGTATCTACAGGGACGAGCACTTCTTGACCATTGGCATCAACGCTGACCAACGACGCTGTGATTCTACTATTAACGGCCTGAGCACTTGAATTGCTGCTCGCACTTGCCTGCATTGCCATTGAACTATCAACTGCTTGCTCTGGTGTTGGTAGCATCGCTGAGGCTTGTGTGACTACCATTGCACCGATAAGCGTACCGGCAACAACGTGAAATAAGCGGTGGCCGCTCCAAGCACTGAACGGGCTAGCAAACTGGTTACTTTTTTTCATGATTTTCATTATCCCTGGTTGATATATCGGTAAAACACAGATGGTGCAACTTAAGTTATTTTTATAATTTGTTCAACAGATAAAACGCATTACGATGTATATAAGATATCGCTGTGAAATAGTTCGTACAATCTATGAAAAACATGAACTCACTTATCTAACCTGATTATCTTCGCTCAGCATCTGTAAAGCAATAGCGCTTAGCATAACAAAAAGCATTTGTACGTACATTAACCCAGTGTTGAGGTTGTGTATATCAGCGACTGGCAATAAGAAGGCTTGAATACAGCTGAAATAAAAGATAGCTCATAACCGCGTTTTTTGCTATGGTAAATCTTTAGCGTTAGGCATTTTTTTGCTGCGCCCCTTTTCTTATTCTAACGACTACTGCTCCCATTATGACTACTAGCTCCATGCCCCAGATTAACCCTGAATACGTCCATTGGTTCCGTAACTCTGCACCCTACATTAATACCCATCGCGGCAAAACTTTCGTGATCATGTTTGGTGGTGAAGCGGTCAATCATGCGAACTTCAGCACACTTATTCATGATTTTGCCTTGTTGCATAGCTTGGGTATCAAGCTGGTACTGGTACACGGGGCACGACCGCAAATTGAAAAGAACTTAAAAGACGCTAACATTGAATCGCCGCTACATCAAGACATCCGTATTACGCCACGTGCAGCGATGCCATCTATCTTACAAGCCGTTGGTGCTATTCGTTTACAGATTGAAGCTCAGCTATCAATGGGGCTGGCCAACTCTCCGATGTATGGTTCGCGTATCGATGCGATATCGGGTAATTTTGTGACAGCGCGTCCATACGGTATCCGTGAAGGTATTGATTACCAAATGACGGGTGAAGTGCGTTCTATCGATGTGGAAGCCATCAAAAATAACCTGCTTCACGACCATATCGTTGTTTTAGGCTCGATGGGCTACTCTGCGACTGGCGAAGTATTTAACTTATTAGCGGAAGATGTTGCCCTAAGCGCTGCTGTAGCACTGGGGGCTGACAAGCTTATATTCTTAGGTGAAGAAGCAGGTATCAACGACGACGATCGTTTATTACGTGAAATGATTCCAAACGAAGTTGATCGTTTCTTACGTGATCGTGATCTAAATTGTGAAATCAATTATTTCTTGAACTGTGCAAGTTTGGCCTGTCGTCAAGGCGTGCATCGCACGCATATTATCTCGTATGCCAAAAACGGCGCATTACTAGAAGAACTATTCACACGTGATGGTTCTGGTACGCTGATTAGCCATGACCCTTATGAAGAAATTCGCCGTGCTAATATCGATGACGTGGTTGGTCTTATTGAGCTGTTGTCACCTCTAGAAGAGCAAGGCATCTTGGTCAGCCGCTCACGTGAGCGCTTGGAGCAAGAGATTGACAACTATAGTGTGATTGAGCGTGATGGTATGATTTTGGGCTGTGCAGCATTGCATACGCTAGATTCAGAGTCAGCGGAAGTTGCCTGTGTTGCCGTACGTCCTGAGTATCGTAGTGGTAGCCGCGGCGCAGATTTGTTAGCGTTTCTAGAACAGCAAGCGCGTAGCCATGGCTTGTACAAGTTATTTGTTTTGACCACTCGTACTGCCCATTGGTTCGTCGAGCAAGGCTTTGCTGAGGTTGAAGCCAGCGCTTTACCTGAAGCACGTTTAGAGAAATACCATAATGGCCGTAACTCTAAAGTCTTTCAAAAAAATCTATGATTTATCACCAACTTGATATCGGCTTTGTAAGCTCGATATCAATCTGAGGTAAAATATTAGTCGTAAAAAAGCCTTCATAATTATATGAAGGCTTTTTTGTAGGCTAAGTACCTAAACTAATAATTTTGCTTTAGATACTTATTTTACTTTTAATAGCTCAACAGTAAAGATAAGCGTGCTGTTTGGCTCGATACCAGCGTTACCCGCTTCGCCATAAGCGATGTCTGATGGGATATAGAACTCGTATTTTCCGCCTTCTTTCATCAACTGTAGACCTTCAGTCCAGCCAGCGATTACTTGGTTTAGTGGAAACTCGATTGGCTCACCACGCTCATAAGAGCTGTCAAATACCGTACCATCAAGCAATTTACCTTCGTAGTTTACTTCAACCACGTCAGTTGCTTTTGGTGATTTACCAGTACCTGCTTTGATAACTTTATACTGTAAACCAGACTCTGTTTGCTTAACGCCTTCTTTTTTGGCGTTTTCTGCTAAGAATGCAGTACCAGCGGCTTTATTTTCTGTCGCTTTGGTTTCCATGTCTTTAACGAATTGCTCTTCTTGCTCTTTTTGATAGTCCATCAATACTTGTTGCATTTGCTCTTGGGTCAATGCTGATTCATTGCCTTCGTAGCCATCACGGAAGCCTTGTTCAAAAGTATTTAGGTCTAGATCTTTGACAGCGTCTTTATTACCTTCTGCCATCATGAAACCTAAGCTATAACCTACTTTTTCACTAGCTGAGCTTTGTTCAGTAATGGAAACGCTTTGAGCGGCTGTTTCTTGATTGCCATTGTTGGTGCTACAGCCTGTTACTAACAACATAGCGCTAGCAAGTGCACTAACGCCTAAAGTAGTGATTTTTTTCATAAAGTACTCTCTAATTGTAAGAATAGTGGCGAGATGTCACATTCCTCTATAATAACAAATCTTAGTTTTGGGAACTACGCTTTGCACGAAATTATCGGGTCAATGTATAGTCTATGTTAATATCTTCTATCATAATAACAAGTTATCACACAAATATAGTAACAGGTAAAGCTTTCTGTCTTTAAATCCATCAATACATCAGCTAAGCTGAATTAGTTGAGGAGATAAGTAACCGAGCGTTAATTTTTATCAAAAATAAGCAGATATCGATAGCGAAGTCACTGTAATATAAATAAGAGATACTGCTGATAATGATTTATGCTCAAAAACGATAACATCTCTATATAACTGATTCTAAAAATACTATTTATGACAACCATCTGTATGTCTTGCTCACTAATCGCTGTATGAACATTGTTTTTGGCGAGTTATATAAGATGCTTCAAGGAGGATAAGATGAACCCAATGTACACATCTTTTAACGGCTATCTCGGTGGACCTATCGGTTCCATCATTGGTGCTATTTTGATATTCGTTATTGGTTGGCTAGTAGCCCTTGGTATCGCAGCACTGGTACGCGGCGTACTCTCTAAAGTTAATCTCAATCAGCGTATGAACTCTTCAACTGGTAAGACCTACGACCTTGAAGGTATCATTTCCAAAATTGTTTTCTGGTTTATTTTCATCATTGCTATCTCAGGCGCACTTAGCCAATTAAACTTAAACTCTATCTCAGCACCATTCGCAAATATGGTTAATCAAGTATTGGCATTTATCCCTAATCTTATCGGCGCTATCGCACTTGGTGTGATCGGTTGGGTCGTGGCTACTGTTGCACGCACAGCGATCAACGCTGCACTCGCGAAAACCTCTATGGATGAGCGTTTAAGTGCACAAGCTGGTGTAAAACCTATGAGCAGTACGATTGCTGATATGGTTTACTGGTTCATCTTATTGGTTGTGTTGACCATGGTACTTGGTCAATTAGAGCTTGATGGCTTGTTCGCTCCATTAACTAACATGGTCGACAAAATCTTTAGCTTCATCCCTAATATCTTGATTGCTGGTGTGGTCTTCGTCGTTGGTTATATCATTGCCAAAGTCGTACGCGGCATCGTAACCAACCTTGTTTCTACTTTTAATGTACAAGAATTGGCGTCAAAAGCAGGTTTAAGTGAGCAAAATAGCTTACCTAACATTGCAGGTTCGCTAGCATTTTTAGTGGTTATTATTCCAACCATTATTGCTGCTCTAAACGCATTAAAAATTGAAGTAATTGCTCGCCCTGCGACCAATATGCTTAACAAAATCATGGAAGCATTGCCAAACATCTTCATGGCAGTCGCTATCCTAGTAGTGACTTTCTATGTTGTACGTATGGTTGCCAACATCATCAAGGGTCTGATTGAGAACACTCAAATCAATCAATTACCTGCGAAAGTTGGTCTACAAGAAACCATGGGTGATAAGAAAATCTCTGACCTAGTTGGTTATGCGATTATCTTCTTCGCTATGCTATTTGCCGCTATTGCAGCTGCTGATTTGTTAGGTTTCGAGCCTATCTCAGCTATTATCACGATGTTTATCGCATTCGGTGCAAATATCATCCTAGGCGCAATTATCCTATTCATCGGATTCTGGCTTGCCAATATCATTGCAGGTGTGGTTGAACGTTCTGAGCAAGGTTCACAATTCCTAGCAAACATCGTACGTGTATTAATCATGGGCCTAGTATTAGCAATGGGTCTAAAAGCGATGGGTATTGCCGATTCAATCGTTAACTTAGCATTTGGTCTAACACTAGGCGCGGTAGCCGTTGCCTTTGCCCTATCATTCGGTCTTGGTGGTCAAGAAGCTGCAGCTCGCTTCCTACGTAAAATGCAGGATAAGATGGATCATGAACGCACTGAAGCGAAAGCAAAATCTGCGCTACAGCCAAGTTCATCAACTCAAGAAAAAGTTGTTGATTCAGTTCGTGAAAACACGCCATCTGCTGCTAGTACACCTACCACTGATTTACGTACCGATGTAGTTGATACACCACGTGTTGATACTAATGACATCTACAACAGTGATGATGTACTTCCTGGTAGTGGTCTCAATGACGATATCAATAAATAAGTATTTTTGATTGTTTAGTTTAGATACGAAAAAGACAGCCTAGGCTGTCTTTTTTTATATCAGTAAATATATTAATAAATCTATGGTTATTTTTATCGAAGCTCTTAGTATAAAATGTCATTCAAACAATTTCACGCTACAATCTACTGCTTATCTTTACGTGCTGGAATCGTCAAGCTCATCTGTACTTGAGGTAGCTTCTCTTTTTGCGCCTTCGCAGGTTTACCATCCTCCACGCTACTAGCAGCTGGCATATTTTGCTTATCTAACTCCTGTTGCTTTAGCTTTTGCATTTGCTTAGTAAGTTGGCGCTCCCTTTGAGTCATCGCATCGACTGGCTGAATCCACAAATCAATATCGAAAAAATTCTCATTATTCTCAGTGATAAACTCGATACCAAGCACGACTACATGATGTAGCTCAATAATTGGCAAACGCGTAGCAACGTCTTGTGCGATCTTCGCTAGCTTCGGTTGGACAGCGGCTTTACTATTAGAACCCTTTGACTCCTGACCATAAAACACCAGTACATAATGTCGTCCCAAACTTTCATAAGAATGTTGGTGTACCACATAGCCATCTTTTTGCAGCGCTGCACTTTGTTTAGGGTGTCTATATAGCGTACGAATAAGCTCGTGACGTGAAAACAAAGACTCATCTAGTAGTTGTTGTTGCCAGTGAGCGAGCGGTGTTTCTGTCTGTTCGTCGTTATTAGCTACTTGCTTTTTACCATACGTATCTATCATCTGCATACTTAGCTGAGACCATATCGTGGCTGCTTGTATCATATGCTGATGGTACATCTGAGCAGTTGAACTTTGGTTCTTGTAGGCAAGCGTAATGGCGACCAGTGCTGAGTTAGGTTCGTCTTGTACTTCATTTTTTATGAGCGCATTGTCGACTACAATGGCAGGGGCAAACAGGTCTGGACTTTGCAAAAAGCGTTTAACCAAAGCGTGTTCCGATTCAAAACTTGGGATATGGTTTACGGCCGACTGCTGCAGCTGTTCTAAATGATAAGCTAAGAAACGCCATAACTCACACGGGGTTCGTACCGCTGCTGCTATCGAGTACCAGTCATACCAGCTAAATACTTGTAGCTGCTGCATGCTTTCGCTCATGTCGACAACTAAATCTTCTAAAAAGTAACGAACCCCAAAATTGTGTTTAAGTCGCTGTAGAGCACTATTTGAAGGGTTTGCACTGTCATCATTATCACCTTGATTGAGACTGCTACTTCCTCCAACAAGCTGAATGTCAAAGATCATAGCTTCATAACCAACTGAAGCATTGCCTTCATTTTGAGACCATAATGACTTGTACCACGTAAGTGCTGACTTGACCGCCGTCATACGTACAGCCTCAATATCAACCGACTCTGTATCATAGGGTAGATATAGTGTCAGCTCCAACAGCTGTAGCTTGCCAAGTGGCAACTGATATTGATAGTGACGAGCGATATACTGAGCATTGTATTCATGCTCAATCGTATGCATGCCTTCTAAAGTCACTGCCATAGCATCTGCTTGTAAATAACTGACTAGCTCGGTCGTCAGGTAGCCCCAGTCGGGCATGGTAGTAATCGAATGGGACACAAGTTCCAACCTTCTATTATCGTATGGTGAATATCGCACATGCCAGCTCGTAATGATAACAACATCATTATCGCGTATTACAAATATTTGAATGATGCAAAATTATGCTACATAAGCACTATCAGAGACAGTCGCTTTCAAGACGATCACTTGTTATGATGATATCAAAGCAGTATTGCTTGCGTGCAAGTTTATGGATGACGAACTGTACTTAGTTGTATTTATCGAGACCGTAGTCATCGAATTTTTAATCATCGAAACTCTAATGACTATTATATAATAATAAGGATTAAACATTATGAAGCGTTTTAAAGAAAAGACCGTCGTTGTAACGGGTGCAGGTTCTGGTATTGGCCGTGCGACTGCTATTCGCTTTGCCGAGGAAGGCGCTAGCGTGGTTCTAGTAGGACGTACGGCAGCAACACTAGAAGAAACTGCCAAAGAATTACCACAAGATCGTACTTGGATTCATACTGATAATTATCTCATTATTACATGCGACATTAGCGTTCAAAGCCAAGTACAAGAGATGATTGAGCGCGCTATCGACAAATTCGGCAAGATTGATATCTTGGTAAACAATGCGGGCAAAGCAACTCAAGGTAAAATCACAGAATTATCTGCTGATGATTGGCGCTCTGCTATCGATGTGAATCTAAATGGGACCTTCTACGTCTCTCAAGCTGCTATGCCTCACTTGATTGCATCAAAGGGTAATATCGTCAATATTTCATCGCTCTCGGGCGTAGGTGGTGACTGGAATATGGCTGCTTACAATGCTGCTAAAGCGGGTGTGACCAATTTGACCCGTACATTAGCATTAGATCATGGTTCAGATGGTGTTCGCGTCAATGCGGTTAATCCAAGTGTCACCAAAACCGATATGACTACGGCTATCCAAGATAATGAGTCTAAGACGGATAAGTTCTTAGCTCGCTGTCCACTTGGACGTTTGGCAACCCCAGAGGATATCGCCGCTGCTATTACCTTTTTAGCAAGCGATGATGCCTCTATGATTACTGGTGTTAATCTACCTGTTGACGGCGGTGTTAGCGCTTCTAACGGCCAACCACAGTTCTAAATTGTTAAGCTGATAGGTATCTAAATATTACTCAAAAAAAAGCCCCCGATATCATCATATCAGGGGCTTTTTAAATATGAATTATTGGAACTTAGTTGTAGACAGCTTTAAGTTTTCATACCTGTCATACAACCAGTAATTTTAACTTAACTAATTGAACTACTATTAATACTATCTAGCTTATTCAGCTGCATTATTCATATCTTGTAGTGGCTGCGACAAACGCGCAAGGTGTCTTGGCAACACCCCTTTATACTGAGAATATATTTTTGGTAAATCTGCTTCGATATCACCTGTAGGATAAACCAGCGACATAAACCGTATTTCTTTAGTATTGTAGTCCATCGCTACTGGCAAAATCGGTACACCAGCACCCACCGCTAAATAATAAAAACCTGTCTTCCACGACTCAGTATATTGCCGTGTACCCTCTGGCGATAATCCCAAAAATAATGGTTCACCAGTTTTGAACTTATCAATACTGGCTTGAAGTACAGAGCCTTTGTTGCCACGATCGATAGGAATAACCCCTATCCAATTTAATAATTGCGCAAATACAGGTACTTTAAATAGCGTGTGCTTGCCCATAATGCTGATTTTGATATCTAATGCAAACAGACTTGGAATCGCATAGATACCATCCACATTAGAAGTATGTGGTAGAGCAAGCACTACAGCTTGTGAGATATTTGGAATCTCGCCTACCGTACGCCAACCTGATGCCTTTAACAGCGCGGATGCAATAACAGGCGCAAACTTATTGCCACGCTTTGGAACCTTGTCTCCCAAATGCTTTTTGCTAAGTTTTGGGAGTACTTTGGAGCGCGCAGGTTTAGAAACAACAGACTTAGAACGGTTAAAAATCTTCGGTATCATGACAGCACAATATAATGAAAGGTACTGACATAATACCATTAAGCCTTTGTGGCTAGGCTAAATTTTGCGTGCTTTTATTATGTGATAAATCGTTTAGCCATAAATATAAGTAATGACCTATTTTCGATATTTTGCACACATATTTCTTTAAACTTATTGCTAAGTATTAAGAAATATCGGCCAAATCACCTTTGCTCTCAAGCCATGACTTGCGATCAGAGGCACGTTTCTTAGCCAGTAGCATATCCATCACGCTATTGGTCAGTACCATGTCATCCATATCTAACTGTACTAAGCGGCGTGTATCACGGCTCATCGTCGTCTCACGTAGTTGCTCAGCACTCATTTCACCAAGTCCTTTAAAACGTGTAATCTGAGCTTTTTTATTACCCGGCACATTGGCTAAAATATGTGCAAGCTCCGGCTCGTCTAACGCGTAGTGAACTTCTTTACCCACATCTACTCGGTACAATGGCGGCATGGCCACAAATAAATGACCTGCATCCACTAGTGCAGGGAAATGTTTTACAAACAGCGCGCAGATCAATGTCGCGATATGCAGTCCATCAGAGTCAGCATCAGCTAAGATACATATCTTGTCGTAACGTAGCTCGGACAAATCATCAGAGGCAGGATCGACACCGATAGCTATGGCAATATCATGAATCTCTTGGCTTGATAGCACCGTATCTGATGATACTTCCCATGTATTTAAGATTTTGCCACGCAGAGGTAATATCGCCTGATAATGACGATCTCTTGCTTGCTTAGCACTACCACCCGCAGAGTCACCCTCTACTAAGAACAGCTCAGCGCCATCACGCAAATCACCACGACAGTCTGCCAATTTACCAGGCAATGCTGGTCCCTGAGTAATCTTTTTACGAGCGACTTTTTTGGCAGATTTTAGACGACGTCCAGCTTTATTAATCGCCAATTCAGCGATTTGCGTGCCCATGTCCGCATGCTGGTTTAACCATAGGCTAAAGGCATCTTTTGCCAATGTCTGTACAGCGCCCGCCGCTTCACGGCTAGATAAGCGCTCTTTGGTCTGTCCAGAAAACTGTGGCTCAGAGAACTTCAGAGACAGAATATAGTTCACTCCATCCCAGACGTCTTCCGCGGTTAGTTTCACACTACGTGGTAGCAAATTATGAATATCACAGAACTCACGAAGTGCTTCTAAAATGCCCGTGCGTAGTCCGTTGACGTGCGTACCGCCCTGAGCTGTGGGAATCAGGTTCACATAGCTTTCTTGAATCGGCGTGCCACCATCAGGTAACCAAGACAAGGCAAAGGTAATAGCCGCTCGTTCACTTGCTTTCGCATCATAATTATAATAAAACGGTGCTTCAGGTAATGTTTCCAAACCATCTAATTGTTCGCTTAGATACTCGACTACCCCATCCGTAAACTGCCAAACGACCTTTTCATCATTAATATCGTCAGTGAATTCAATCGTCAGTCCAGCGGCCAAAACAGCCTTTGCTTTTAAATTATGCTTAAGCTGTTTTACATTAAATTTGGGCGTATCAAAGAAACTACCATCCGCCCAAAAGTGCACTCTAGTGCCACGTTTACGCTTATTTGAGCTGACTGCTTCAGTCAATGGCGTAACTGGTGCACCATTTTCAAATGCCATATCAAACTGCGTACTGTCACGCCATACCGTAACCTCAACGCGAGTTGATAGCGCATTGACGACAGAGATACCCACGCCATGTAGACCACCTGACACTTCATAATTAGAGGTCGAAAACTTTCCACCTGCATGCAAGCGGGTCAAAATCAGCTCAATACCAGATTGACCAAACTCAGGATGGATATCAGTTGGCATACCGCGCCCGTCATCTTCGACAGACAACGATCCATCACTATGCAATTGCACCTTGATGGTTTTCGCATAACCAGCCAACGCTTCATCTACTGAGTTATCAATGACCTCTTGCGCCAAATGGTTCGGGCGCGTGGTATCGGTATACATACCCGGACGACGACGGACTGGCTCAAGACCTTCTAAAACTTCTAACGATTGCGCATTATATTGACTCACAAATGCATCCTTAACTGTTCGCTTGCGTTTAATTCTATTAAACCATTATAACGAAAAATAGCGACGTTAACGTTAATACTCCATCGCTTACGTCATATAATGTCGTCTATTTAAACTTGCACTAAACTCTGTAAGATATTCATCACCATGGGCAACTGCTTATCAAAGTCACTGAAGCGATGATCGCCACCCACTTGCACTGTTACCGATGCGCCATGACCTTGATAAAAATCTCTAGACAATTCAGAATTTAGCAATTCATCACCTTCTTTTAATAGTACAGCAACTTTATCGGGATAATTTACTGATAATAGCTGATTATCTGCAAACCACTGTAAATCTGCAGTCGTAATACTCCAGCCACCCGCTGTCGTATGCAGGACTTTGCTAGTAGATGACTCATTTAAGTTATCTTGACTTGATACTGATTGATTAGAGAAACGCTTTAAAGTGATATAGGGCTGGATACTAGGGTTAAGCAATAAAACTGGGCAACCTATCTGATTGCCTATCAAAGTAGAAAAATACCCACCTAGCGAGCTGCCGATTAATACCGTATTTGATAACTCAGTCTGTTTATCTGCTGATTTTCCATCTTCACTATTATTTAGCACTTCGATCAAAGACAGTAGTTGCTTACATACTTGAGCGGGGGTCTTATTTAAATCAGGACGCAGCACATTAATATCAGGATGATGTAGCTGGCAATATTTTTCTAACAGCACCCCTTTGGTCGAGTTGGCATCACTGTCCAATCCATGGATATAAATCAAGTTCACGTATCATCTCACTTATTAATTTTGTTATGATTATCTTATAAAGGCTATCAAAGCTAAGCATAGCACCCGCTAGACGGAAATAATAATAATAAAATGGCACACTATTAGTCGGTATTTGCGACATAATAATGTTGTACAGTGATTTTATGCAGGTCAAAGGAATGACGGTAGTCATTATGGAGGAGTCATGAATCAACAGTTTGAGCTGTTCGAGATTGCCAATCCATGTATTGGTCTTTGTCAAAGCAATAAGAAGGGTTATTGCTTTAGTTGCCTGCGTAGTCGAACTGAGCGCCAGCTATGGCATGATATGACGACAGAGCAGCAGCGCGAGGTGCTAAGGCTTATCGCAGGACGTAAGCTGCGTATAGAACAAATGAGACAGCGTAAAGATGAACAGTTAGGATTCGATTTTGAAGAGATACCTGAGATAGGTGAATTATTTTGAGAAGTAATGAATCAGGCCAGACATGCTCATAGAATCCTCAGAATGCATTGAATTTCGCTAAAATATATGCCCAATAACCTAATAGTAGGATCAGTAGTCCCCACGGTATGGCAAAACACCAATAATATAAATCGCTAGTAATAAATACGTAAAAATAAACAGCCATTCCAACACTGATTACAAGCGAAGCTGCATATCCGATCAGCAAGGTAAACAGAATATTATTCTCAATTTTGGTTAAGCTTGGGCTTCCCTCTGCACATATATAAAAAAGAAACCCAAAAGCAAAAGCCCCGGCAATAGTAATATGCAAAAATGATATTAGAACTAGCAACCAAATTGACACGCATACTTCCTTATTAGTCTAATGACGGCTTTGTCTTTGATACAGTGATTTTTACAAGTTAGAAGCGCTTTCAATAAAAAATAGCATACCTTCAAGTTTTTTTATAATAAACATAGTAATACGCTTACTAGAATAAATTAGACTGAAATCAGTAGATCTGCCACCAAACCGCACACAAAGAAAAACCCCCGACAAGCTAATGTCGGGGGATATTTCAGAAT
>NZ_VZIZ01000039.1 GCF_009812035.1 Psychrobacter nivimaris
GTAGCAACATTGTAAATAGTATCAATGAGTTACAATGTGGCTTATCCCGAACTGGGGTTATGATAGCTATCAGCTTTGGATGTACTAGCTTTGCCCCTGACCCATTCTCTACGTAGAACGCAGCAAGTTTATGACCATGATCAGTAGCAAACTGTATGAGCTCATTTTTGGCACGCTTGGCATCTTGCTCTTCAGGTAACGTTTTATGGTGACTTTAGATAGGATATAGCTCTAAAACAATCTCGTTCCCTTCTGTTAATGTTGGAGCTTAACCGTGCTCGATATTTTACAAGCAATTCCTAATTGGCATCTTGCAGGGCTGTTTTTGGCGGGTATGATTGCTTTTGTGATTTCCACCATATCAGGAGGTGGCGGTGCACTTTTACTTATACCTGTCACCTCTGCGCTGATAGGGATCTCGGCTGCGCCACCCGTGATTAATTTAGGTAATTTCATTAGTCGCCCTTCACGTCTTTATTTATTTTGGCATCATATCGACTGGTCGCTAATAAAGTATTATGCGCCAAGCGCTATCGTTGGTGCGTGGTTAGCTGCATTATTATTTAGCCGTCTTGATGGGAGCTGGATTCAGTTATTAGTGGGTGCATTTTTGATATCTACCGTCTTGCAGTATCGTTTTGGCAAAGTAGAAAAATCTTTTAATATGCCTAAACTGGGGTTTGTGCCTTTAGGTTTTATTACGGCGTTCATTAGCACACTCGTCGGCGGTTTGGGTCCTGTGCTCAATCCTTTCTATATGAATACGGGATTACAAAAAGAAGATTTAATCGCTACTAAAACAGCTAATTCATTCTTTGTAGGATTGGCTCAGATTGGTAGTTATACTTTTTTTGGCGTATTGACTGCCAATCTTTGGATTTATGGCTTTGCTTTAGGGCTTGGTGCTGTGGTTGGCAACATCATTGGTAAGCGCTTTTTAGCAGGTATGAATATCAAGCAGTTTAGAGTGATGCTGATCCTATTAATGGTCATTAGTGGCGTAGTGATGATTGTCCAAAACGTCATGATTCTGTTTTAAATTAAACCAAAGTTATCTGACAGTGAATATATTCATTATCACTGCTAGAGCTAACAATACTGATGTAAAAACAAGCTACGCGGACCATAGCTGAAACGCGGGATACTCAGATAGGGATAGATAACTAAGAATTCATTCGAGGCATGGTTGCCTGTGCGGTACTAATTCTAAATAGTGAGCAGCAAGCAAACCTTTGCCACCGTATTTACTCATGGTCCCACTGTTAAAAAGTCTTTAGTAGAGTTATTAAGCCATATACCTCTTCTGCGGGAAGCTGAAAATGAGCTGTCTGTTATGTTTAATCAAGACTTTCTATAGTCATCCGTCCAATTATTTCACTAGCAAAACACCATAGCCGTTTTTTACTTCTTTACTAATAGGTTATACAGCTATTGATAGCACCACTTTCAAAAGCTGTCCTACATACGGTTCTAGTATTATGAAACTTACTGTAATAATCATTTGTTAAGGGATCTGTTGATTGATTTCAATATTAACTTGAGTCTGTTCAGCGCTAATCACTACTGGGTTACCTGATAGATCACCCGACTCTGCGGACGCAGTCCCACTATGGCTAACACGAGCAACGACTGCTAACTGAGTTTTGTCGCTACGGGCAGATTGTAACGTGCGTTCTGGCATCATCGCATCAAGATCGCTTAAACGGATACTGGCTTTACCTTGCTTGATGATACTAATAGGTAAACGTTTGGCGGCAAACGGAGGGCCCCCTTTCACATCACGTATCGCTACAAACAACACATCATTGGCTTTAACCAATGGTAATAGACTCGCATCAATAGAGACGGTAACTTCGATACCTTGCGCGGCTTGCTGCTCTTGCTCGATGACATTAGCACTTAGCTCATCAAGGCTCGCTAGCGCTTTACTATGGTCACCTGGTTTGGCAGCGATGCTCTCACGTAAACGCTTAATCCAACCTTGCGCTTCTGCAAAGTTACTACCACGTGCCTCACCCATTGCCATTAGCATCTGCGCACCTTCATGCTGTGGATTTTTGGCAAGGACATCTTGTAATACACGGCGGCTACTGGCATCAAGCTGACCTTTATTGGCAAAAAAGCTAATCTGCGCATAAGTGGTCGCAATCTCTTCATTGTCTGGTGACAGACGGTAAGCGCGTGACAAAGCTTCAATCGCTGAGTCGGTAGCTTCAAGCGATAAAAACAGCTCTGACAAACGCATCCAGCGATCAGGATCATCGGCATGACGATAAACGTTGGTCTGCATCGCGCTGATAAGCTGCTGGCCGTTTTCGATTGCCCATACAGGTGGCTGATCGATTTTGCCAGTCAACAAGTCATCAGCGACTTTTCCGACCTTGTCTTCGGCCGTCCACAGATCAAACACAGGCGTTCGGTCACCCACCATCAGATACGCCAGCGCAGCCAATACAGGCACCCAAACCATGAGGATCAAGCGGCTCTTGATACCAGGTGCGACCATAGGTGTTACTTCACGCTGAGCATCCAATAGCTGACGCTCAAGCTCAAGCTTTTGGTTTTGGTAGTGAGCATCATCGATGGTGCCACTGTCTTTGTCTGTTTTTAGCTCTGCCAGACGCTCGCGAAACACCGCCACGTTGATATCTAGTAGCTGGTTGTCCACAGAAGTGCCTGATGTACGCGTGGCGCGCAGCCATGGCATGATGGTAATAACAGCAAGGAGTAAGGCAATCAGTAAGCTTAGGGCAATAAATAAGCCAAAAGTAGAGAATATGGTCATTTTTTGTCCTCGGGGCTTGTGGTGTCATGAGCGTCATTATCGGTGCTATTGGCACGCGATAGCAGACGATCAAGTTCGGCTTTTTCGGCGGCAGTCAGCTCCGAGGCGGTATTATCTACCGTCACTCTACTCTGACCGCTCGCTACCAGCTGGCGGCGACGGCTTTGCCAAAACCACCCTATCAATAATACGATCAGTAGCAATGGCGGAAAAAACCATAAAATCCATGTCGATGGACGTACAGGCGGCTTGTAGCTGATAAAATCGCCGTAGCGCTCTTGCATATAATCCCGGATTTCCGCATCACTACGTCTGTCTTTAATCAAATCATAGACTTTTTGCTTTAAGTCTTGGGCAATCGGCGCATCAGAACCTGCCAAGTTTTGGTTTTGGCATTTCGGGCAACGTAGCTCTTCGATCAATCCTCGGTATTGTGCTTCTTGTTGGACAGAATCAAAATCATAGACGTCAATCGCCGCATAGCTGGTCACACTTAGGAGACAGGCAAGTATTAAGCTCGCTACTTTTATCGTAACGGCCTTTATTGAACGGGCTATCATTTGCACACCTCTTCAACCTGAATCGCATCTGGACTGACGTTATTATCATTGGCATCATTGAGTACCGTTAAGCAAGGCTCAATACGATCTTGCCAGTTACTCTCGTTAATCTCACCAACAATGTGCTGGCGAATAACGCCTTCACCATCGACAGTGAAAGTCTCAGGCGCACCCGTCAACCCTAAGTCCAAGGCAAACTGGCCGGACAAATCCTGAATAGACATGGAGAATGGGTCGCCGCCACGATTTAAATATCCTAGCGCATCACCGATGTCATCTTTGTAATTAACACCAACCAAATTGACTCCGCGCTCTTCTAATTGCATTAAAAAAGGATGCTCAATAACGCAAGTTGGACACCAAGAGCCCCAAATATTCATCAAAAAGGGCTCATCAGGTAAGTTGTCATTGGTCATGATCCGACTGGTATCGGACAACAATGGCAGCTCAAACGCTGGTACTGGGCGTTCAAGCGCGGTATTGGTTACGATTTCAGTCGGCTGCCCCAAACGAAAATAAAGCATAACCATAACAGCAGCAAAGATGATCAGCGGGATCAAAAACCATATTCTAATTTGGCTTTTTTTCATTGTTCGATTACCTTTTGTTTCAGGGGGTTGCTCGGAAAAATGATTAGACTTAGTCATTTTGCTTCTCCCCTATTAGTGTCGTGTTATTAGTAGTGCTTTTAACATCTAAATCAGTAACCGTCGTAAAGCCTGACTTACTCGCTGCAATTTGTGCAGGGGTCTTGGATGTTTTGAGACGATAGCGCCTATCAAGCATACTCAGCAGACCACCCAATGCCATAATAATAGCGCCGAGCCATATCCAACGAATCAATGGCTTCACATAAATACGTACGGCCCATTTATTACTGCCTTCAGCTATAGGTTCACCAAGTGCGACGTACACATCACGCATCAGACTGTCATCAATCGCTGCTTCGGTCATTGGCATCATGCTAATAATGTAATTGCGTTTTTCAGGGTATAACGTAGTCACAGCACGGCTATCTTTACTCACTTCGACCTCAGCTTGGGTCGCATCATAGTTACTGCCTTTGACTTCGCGGAAGCCTTTAACGGTGAAGTCGTAACCTTGGACATGGACCGTTTCGCCAACACTCAATGCCACATCGCGCTCGATACTCAAGGTACTGGTAAAGGCAACACCGATGACCGCTACAATCACACCAATATGTGCCGTTTGCTGACCCCAGTAGCTTAAACGCAGCTTATTTAAGCCTTGCAAAAAGCTTGGTGCATTTTTGGTTTTGTCTTTGAAATCAACCACCATCCAGAACAGTACCCAAAAACTTACTGCTAGTGTTACACCAATATTAAGCATGGCAGAGGGGCTAGCAAAGTAAGTGATGACTGCAGCTAATACTAGACTGCTCGCCGCAATGACCATTCCAACGCCTAACAATGGACGCTTATCTTGTTTCCAGCGGATATTGGAGCCCATACCCATGGCAACCAGCAATAGCCATGTTAAAGGCACAAATAGCGCATTAAAGTACGGAGGACCTACCGATACCTGACCCAAGCTAAAGGCGTCGGCAATGATAGGATAGAGGGTACCAAGCAATACCACTAACGTTGCAATCAAAATGATGACGTTGTTAATGACTAAAAATGACTCACGCGAAACCAGTTGATACTGACTTTCAATCGTCAAACGCCAGCCACGCAGCGCAAACATCAGCAAACCACCACCGACGATGATGCCAAGAATCACTAAAATTACCAGACCACGAGTGGGGTCAGCGGCAAACGAATGCACTGAGGTAATAACCCCTGAACGTACAAGGAAAGTACCCAAGAGACTTAAGGCAAAAGCAAAGATAGCCAGCATAATGGTCCATGCTTTAAAGACACCGCGCTTCTCAGTCACTGCCAACGAATGCAGCAAGGCTAAACCGGCAAGCCAAGGCATCAGTGAGGCGTTTTCTACAGGATCCCAAAACCACCAGCCGCCCCAGCCAAGCTCGTAATACGCCCACCAAGAGCCAAGTGCGATACCAACGGTCAAAAACCCCCAAGCCGCTAGCGCCCATGGACGCGACCAACGTGTCCATACTGCATCCAAACGCCCTTCCCACAATGCCGCCATACAAAAAGCAAATGGCACCGCTAAGCCCACATAACCCATATACAGCATCGGCGGATGAAAAATCAAACCAAAATCTTGTAGAAGAGGGTTTAAGTCAGCGCCATCGACTGGCAGATTGGGCAAGGTACGATCAAATGGCGACGAGGTAAAAATCAGCATCGCTAGCATCATGACCTGCACACCGGCCAATATCACGAGTACCCGCGCGCGCATCGACAACGGTAAGCCACGGCTAAAATAGGAGACCAGCGCGCACCACGTGGCCATGATCGTCATCCATAGCAGTAGCGAGCCTTCGTGTCCGCCCCACGTTGCTGATAACTTATAATACCAAGGCAGCAAGGTATTAGAATGCTGCGTGACATAGACGAGACTAAAGTCATTAAAATAAAAGCCTGCCATCAATGCAACAAATGAAAAAATCATGGCAGCAAACTGCGCCCATGCCAAACTCGGTGCCAAACGCTGCCAAGCAACATGGTCACGCATAACGCCTATCGTTGGTAATACCACCTGCAAAATCGCCAAGATTAAGGCGGCTAGCAAGGCAAAATAACCCAATTCTGTGATTAACATACGGTCTAACCCTGTTTACTCTAATATGATTTAAGCTCACTGTAACGGTTGGATTTTTATTATTGGAAACTATTGAAATTTACTGCTATCTCTAGCTCCAATTGTTTTCGAAGTGTTTTGAAAAGCGTGCCGAAAGTAATAGACAATCATAAATATACAACCATCTTTTGTTAGGTAAGAAGAATATTGAATTAGTTAACCGGACTTATAACAGCCTAATGCCATCTAAATAAGACCTAGACGATCACACCTGAAAGACAGGCGCGAATCCACCGCCTGGCGTACGGAAGTTAGTCACCTGACCTTGATACACACGCGCAGCAGGTAGTAACATTTTTCCGCCATACGTATAAAGACGTATATCTACCTTTCTTGTTGTTACGATGTCATCAATTTTGAGTGATCTCTCTCCTACAGGGACAAAGGTCTGTGCGATATAATCTTCATCCAGAATGTTTTCGAAGACGCGTCGAGTCAGTTTGCTACCGCGATAAACGCCTTTGCTTCCATGACCAGCAACTGGCTTAAAAAACAGTTGCCGCCGAGTAAGCCACAACTCTGCTGCATCGTCTCTTGATACAATCTTAGTCCTCGGTACAGACCTTTCGAGGCACTCCACTGCAGCCTCATCCAGACCCCAAGAGCGCAATATTTGGGAGTCTGATAGCAATGTCAGGTTTTGCTTATTGGCCAACATAGCATGTACGCGGGGATTGGGTGTCACTACCACAGCACCCTCTAAATAAGCCTGCTTAAGCAATACATGGTCAGGGTCCTCAAATGCAAAGTCGACAAGCCGATTGTAAATCATATCGATTTTCTGGCCATGGGCTGTTAACGTACCGTCGATATACTCGAGTTCAGAGGGATCAAGTATCACAGTATCAATACCTCTAGCTTGGAGCAGTTGACAGGCTAACTCAAACTCTAAGAACATGAACTGACTCTCGGGGTCATTGTCCACAATAGCTATCCGATTGGGCATAGCAACAGCGGACTGTCGCTGCCATTCCTGTTTGAACATGTCAAACACTGCTTCCTCGAACCTATCTAGCATTTGATTGGTTGCAGCGCTTTGCTCTGAGGGGTTGCAACAGCGTTTTTGTGCGCGAGCGAGCAACACATTCAGAAATGCGCCACCGGCATTAGTATTGACCTCGATGAGCTGAGGTCCATCGCTACCCAAGTGAAAGTCATAACCCATGAGGGCCCCTATTGGGCCTGGGTCGAAAGCAGCTATTTCTGGTGCCCACGACAGCACTTGCTCTTGATACAATGGCAGTTCGGCAGCTGACTCGATAGCCCTGACGATTCGCTCCATCGCCTCTATCTCTGTTTTGGGAACGAACACGGGTGTTGCTGAAAAAAGCTTATTAAGCTCGTTCGCTCCTACTGGATTGTTTCTAGTTTCTACCAATTGATCTTGAAGGCTTGTATTAAGCGCTTTACGATCAAGGGTAATGCAGTAGCACTCTTGGTTAAGTCGATTTGCAAGACCGTCATTTTTTTCGTTGTTATTAGTTGGGTGTTCCATTTAGAGTCCGTCGCTAAGTAGAGTACTCACGCTGACATACTCTAGTAAAAAGTAAAAAGTAAAAAGTAAAAAGTAAAAAGTAAAAAGTAAAAAGTAAAAAGTAAAAAAGGTTCTTGGCGTATTTAAGTAGTGCTAGCTACTTTCTAATGTTTCATTCCCTGAGACTAAATCATTATTTCGTTCATTTTTAATTAATATCTTTGCTAAGAGTAAACCCAGCTCAAATAATAGCCACATAGGAATCGCGAGCAATAGCATTGACACCCCATCGGGCGGTGTGACTACCGCTGACACAGCAAAACAACCGACGATGATATATCGGCGCTTACTCTCTAGACTCTGAGTGGATATGATACCGACCATTATCAATAATAAAGTAACCACTGGAATCTCAAAAGTGAGTCCAAATACCATAAATAACTTTAGCGCAAAGTTTAAATAACTGTCGATATCGGTCATAGGTATAACGTTTTGCGGAGCGAATAAAATAAAGAACTTCAATACGCCTTTGAGTACCACAAAGTAGGCAAAAGCGACACCAGAATAAAATAGGAATATCGAAGATATCAGCACTGGAATAGTGATTTTTTTCTCTTTTTTATATAATCCAGGCGCTATAAATGACCAAATTTGATACAGAATATACGGCATCACTACAAAGGCAGCAACGAAAATCGTCAAGCGAATAGGTGCCATAAAGTTTGACGTTATATCAGTGGCAATCATGGTCGAATTGATGGGTAACTGCGCCACTAATGGGTCTGATAAAAGATTGTAGAGCTCACGCGAAAACCCTACCAATGCTAAGAAGACGATCAAAACGGCTACGCATATTTTGATGAGATGCTTGCGTAATTCAATCAAATGCTCAGTAATAGGCATGTCGCTAAGCACATTCAGCACATTATCAGTCTCAACATTATGGGTAGCATCTGACGCCTTAGCATCTGTATTTGCTAACTTTCTTTGGCGACTTTTTTGGCGCTTAAATAAGCTCATTTATCCCCCTTCTCTATAGCTGAAGAAGAGGTAGTATTCTGTTGATGGTCTTTATCATAAGGGGTGATTGACTGATGTGAAGCGTCTAGGCTTTGGTTCTGTGACTGCTCAAACTTTTGCATACTGCCACGCATTTCTGCTAATTCGCGCTTCATATCCGACTCGGTCTGACGGATTTTCGCAAGTTCATTTTGCATTTGTTGACGTGTTTCAGCTAGATCAAGCTCAGCTTCTATTTCAGATTGTAGAGTGGATACTGTACGGCGCAGTTTGGCATACCATTGCCCAGCGGTACGTGCGGCTTGCGGCAGTTTTTCTGGGCCCAATACGATTAAAGCAATGACGCCAAACAAGAGTAATTCGGAAAACCCAATATCAAACATAACAGTCACATATATTAATAGACTACTTAGTGCCGCTATTTATAAGCGGCGCGCTTCATACTTTAGGCTGGTCATCAGTGGAAATAGGGCTGATTTCCATATCATCAGCCTGATTACCTACACGCGTATTTAAATCATTACTTGCAGCTGGCGTACTATTTTCATGGCTAAGCACATGATTTTTGCGAGCATTCTCGGGTTCTTCATTTTTGACCGCTTCTTTAAAACCCTTCACCGCACCGCCTAAATCTTTACCTGCATTTTTAAGCTTGGCAGTACCAAATACGACCACCACTACGACCAATAAAATCAGCCAATGTGTAATAGAAAAGCTGCCCATAACGGTATCCTTATATTTTGTGATCTTGTTTAGACCAGTATGTGTCAGTGTGCTTTAGAACACTTTTTACCGTACCAGAATTATAGTTTCAAACGGCGCAATCGCAGCGCGTTAGCAATCACCGAGAATGACGACAAGCTCATCGCTGCCGCTGCTATCATCGGACTGAGCAGAAGCCCAAATATGGGATAGAGCACACCTGCGGCAATAGGAACACCAAGTGCATTGTAGATAAAGGCAAAAAACAGATTCTGTCTGATATTGCGCATGGTGGCGCGGCTAAGCTTATAAGCTTTGGCAATGCCCATTAAATCACCTTTTAGCAGGGTAATGCCCGCACTCTCCATCGCCACATCGGTACCGGTTCCCATAGCGATACCAACATTAGCTTGCGCTAGCGCTGGTGCGTCGTTGATACCATCACCCGCCATAGCGACCAATTTACCGCTGTCTTGCATTTCTTTGACGATACGGTTTTTATCCTCTGGTGAGACATCCGCATGAACTTCATCAATACCTAGTTTATTGGCGACTGCCTGCGCGGTTTTTTCGTTGTCACCGGTTAGCATCACAACTTTTAAACCTGCGTCATGAAGCAGTGAAATAGCCTCTTTAGTGCTTGGTTTAATAGGGTCAGCAACTGAAATAATACCAGCAGCTTTACCGTCTATAGCCACAAACATTACCGTTTCACCGTCTTTTCTACGGACATCAGCTTTAGTGGACAGCTCATTATCAAAACTATTTAGGCTTTCCATAAGCTTAGAGTTACCAATAGCGACTTTCTTACCATCGACCACGGCTTGTACGCCTTCGCCAGTAGTCGAATTAAAGTCAGTAGCTTTAGGAATAATGAGTGATCTTTCTTGAGCTGCTCTAACGATAGCTTCTGCTAAAGGATGCTCGCTAGCGCTTTCTACTGAGGCTACCAATGCGAGGAACTCGTCTTCATCTTGACCTACCTGCGCATCAATTGCGGTAAGCTCGGGCTTACCAGCGGTCAGTGTTCCGGTCTTGTCGACGACAATGGTATCGACTTTTTCCATACTCTCTAACGCTTCAGCATTTTTGATGAGGACGCCGTTTTGCGCGCCTTTGCCGGTACCAACCATAATGGACATCGGCGTCGCTAGACCAAGGGCACAAGGACAAGCAATAATCAGTACCGCAATCGCGTTAACCAAAGCATAGGCCATAGCGGGCTCAGGGCCGAATATCGCCCAGACAATAAAGGTTATGATAGAGCTGACAATAACAATAGGTACGAACCAACCCGCCACTTGATCTACCAAGCGCTGGATAGGCGCGCGGCTACGCTGGGCTTCAGCAACCATTTGTACAATTTTAGATAATACTGAATCTGCTCCAACATTGACCGCTTCGACTAATAGCGTTCCGGTGCCATTTACCGTACCACCAGTCACTGTATCTCCTGCTACTTTTGATACAGGGATTGGCTCACCCGTCACCATTGATTCATCAACACTACTATTACCATCGATCACTGTACCATCTACGGGTAGTTTCTCACCTGGTTTAACCCGTAGCTTATCGCCAGTGACGACCTCATCAAGCGAGACTTCGACTTCTTCACCGTTTTCATCGACACGTCTTGCGGTTGGTGGTGCGAGCTCAAGCAAAGCTCTAATCGCACCTGAAGTTTGACTTCTAGCTTTGAGCTCTAATACTTGACCCAGTAGCACCAAGGTTACAATGACAGCTGCTGCTTCATAGTAGACTCCGACTTGACCAGAGGCATCTCTGAAACTGTCTGGGAAAATATCGGGAAAAAAGGTCGCGACAATACTAAAAATATAAGCAGCGCCTACGCCTATCGCAATCAAAGTAAACATATTTAGATTGCGGCTTTTTATAGACTGCCAGCCACGAACGAAAAACGGGGCGGCGCCCCAAAGCACTACAGGGGTCGCGAGCACTAACTCAGCCCATTGTAAAACCTGTGAAGGTATACCATACTGACTAAAGTCAACTCCAAACATACCGCTCATCACATATATTAATAGCGGTACAGTCAACACGGTACATATCCAAAAACGACGAGTCATGTCGTCAAGCTCTGAGGTGTCCTCTTCACCGATAGTAAGCGTTTCGGGCTCAAGCGCCATACCACATATCGGACAACCGCTATTTCTAACGTCTCTCACTTCAGGATGCATAGGACAGGTATATACCGTGCCATCGTAATCAGCAGGTACTTTATCGTATTTACCGCCTTTAACAGATTTTACTCCGCTACTATCAGTATCCTTTCCATGACAGCTAGCGTGACTATCATCTTTAGCAACTTCGTCTTCAGGTTTAAGAAACATGCCACATATTGGGCAGTCACTTTTTTCAACATCTCTTACTTCTGGATGCATAGGACAAATATAGACCGTACCGCTATAATTTTCCGGTATCTTGTCGTACTTATCGTCTTCGACAGAATTTACCTCATTACTATTATTAGCATCTGCTCCATGACAATGCGCATGACTATCTTCATGGTTGTTGGATTCAGCAACCTCGTCTTCAGGTTTGAGAAACATGCCGCATATCGGACAATCGCTCTTCTCAGTATCTCTAACCTCAGGATGCATCGGGCAGATATAAACCGTACCACTATAGTTTTCTGGCACTTTATCGTACTGACCACCTTTGATAGATTTTTCATCGGCAATATGTTTCATAAAATCACTCCTTGAAGACAATAAATATTGATAATAAGTACAACTCTTAAAGCACTATCATCAATCCTCGATTGCTATTCATCTAATCATTAATCTAAAAACCTCTAAAAAATAATTTCTATACTTTTCAATTGGAATTTAGTTTTTATCACGCAAATACTTGAGCAGTGCCATGATTGTTAGTACTAGTACTGCGAAAAATAGTAGGGTGAATAACAAACAGATAAGCATCATAACCCAGCCCATGCCATACATCATTGAGCCGTTCATCATGCCATGCATTGACCCATTCATTATGATTTCTCCTCAGTCTAAACTGTGATCACTCCAACTCTTCAATTAATTTTTACTCGAACCGAAGAGGTTTACTGACTGTTAATATATCAATATCTTTAGCGCACTTTGGCGAACCAACGATATAGTGGCACGAACAAGATGGCGAAATACCAACCGTAAAGATATGATTCTACAAGTCCAATTAGAAAACCTGTCCATGTTAACCACTCAAAGCCAGGTAGTAGAGGTGCCCAAGCTTCGTGCATCGCTATCTGTTCGGGTGCAAGTAAACCAAACCCTATGCATAATAGATAACTAATAAGTAGAAACAACGATACACTATTGCCAACAGGGGCAATCCTTAAAGTACTTGTTGTTAAGTTTGATTTGACCATCTTAGTAATCCTCACTATTGTATGATGTGGTTCAAGCTCAAGATAACCAATCGTATCTAACCATGCTAACTCTAAGGATTTGTATGAATTAAAGCTTTATCCTGTATTGATATTACTTTTTAACTCGTGCGGCGGCGGCAAGTTGACGCCATTGACCCCATTGAGGAATAAACATTGGCACTTGCTGTTTGTAAGCAAGGTAGTCTTTACCAAACTCTTCAAACATATGCCGTTCCTCACGTCGAGCTAACCATGTGTATACAAGCACAATCACTGGAAACAGACCGATTGAAAACAGAGTTGGCCAATGCACCACACCCTCACCGAACAGTGCAATAAACAACCCGGTGTACTGAGGATGACGTACGTAGGCATAGAGTCCATCAGTTACTAAACGATTTTCCCCTCGTGCTTTGTGGACTTGGCGCCAACCTTGAGCAAAAAGACCGACTCCTAAAAATGCAATAGCATAGCCGAGTAGCATTGAGATCATCATGCCTGTCTCACCTAAACCAACAAGGGTCGACCATAAGCTAGCGCTGACATATTGGCTGTCCAAACCAAAAAACCGTACTAATAAATATATAGTGAGCGGAAAGCCATACATTTCTGCGTAAAGTGCAATAATGAAAGCCTGAACTACACCAGCACCCGCCCATTCACGCCAGTTCTTTGGTGCGAAATAACGGTAAAAGAACCAAGAAATCAGAACAATAACAATTAGTGCGAGACCCCAAGTTCCAGCGTGATTAAATGACTCATTCATAGCTTACTTTCCCTGTTGTCTTTATGAATATCGTATTGCATGAAATCAATTCTTGAAGATAGTAAGCAGACACTTAAATCTATGCAATTTTTAACCAAACAATTTTCTGTAAACTCTTTGATGTTACTGTCAATGATGGTCTGCAAGCGTATCTTTTTCGATAGCTTTTTTCCTCGCTGAAGATTTCAGGTAAACCTGCTCAGCCACAGCAATCACTACAATAGTGACGACTGCTACGCCAAGTACGAATGGATCTGAGTTTAGTTTAATCCAGACAAAACCGCCGAGAACCAACAGGTCAAGAAGTATGGCCACTATAGGCACCCACATCACCGCCTTTATATCCTGACGAAGGTATCGCAAAACACCCCAATGAATGGCGATATCCATAATTAGATAGAAAACAATGCCAAGCGCTGCAATTCGTGATAAGTCAAATAACGTCGTAAAAGCTAAACCCAACACCACAGTATAGACCAACGTATGTTTTTGAACGCTTCCCGGCATTCCCAAATGACGATGAGGCACCAGCTTCATCTCAGTCAACATAGCAAGCATACGAGAGACTGCGAAGATGCTAGCAAGGAGGCCGCCAGCGGTAGCTACCATTGCGATTGCAACTGTGAACCATAGACCATAGTCGCCAAGTGCTGGGCGTGCGGCGGCAGCCAAGGAGTAATCTTTAGTTTCGATGATTTCGGCAAGAGATAGATTACTAGACACCGCGAAACCGACTAGAGTGTAAATAACTACGCATATTGCGATTGATATTACAATGGCACGGCCGACGTTGCGATGAGGATTTTTTACTTCCGAGCCACTGTTGGTAATCGTGGTAAAGCCTTTAAATGCCAGTATGCCTAGCGCCGTTGCGCCAAGAAAGTCACCAATAGTATTAGTGTCATCTAATGTAGAAGAATCAAC
This sequence comes from Psychrobacter nivimaris, assembly GCF_009812035.1. Taxonomy (GTDB): domain Bacteria; phylum Pseudomonadota; class Gammaproteobacteria; order Pseudomonadales; family Moraxellaceae; genus Psychrobacter; species Psychrobacter nivimaris. The sequence goes on from NZ_VZIZ01000039.1 coordinate 14,347, forward strand.
TGCAAAGCTATCAGCTAGCCAGATACCAACCAACCCGAATATAAGAATACCGACAATTTTTATAATACCGATAACCGATGCAACCCCCTGAATCCAACGATTACCAAGTAAATTGATAAAGAACGCAGCAAGAATAAGCGCGGCGCCAAGGATGGATACCATGCGACCGCTGTCATCGCCACCGAATAACTGCATAGTGTATGACCCGAACGTCCGGGCCAAAAAGCTCTGCGCTATAACCATGGAGAAATACATCAGCAGGGCATTAAATCCAGTCGGTAAACGATCTCCGTATGCCTGATGCAGGTACATTGCAACACCGCCAGCCGACGGGTAAGCGTTAGAGATTTTGATATAAGAATAGGCACTAAAAGAAACAACGATTGCGGCGGCTAGAAAAGCAAGTGGGAAAAGCGAACCCGTCATCTGAGCCATCTGACCGGTCAGAGCGAAAATACCAGCACCGATCATGACACCGGTACCTAGCATAACTGTTCCTGATAATGTCAAACTATCCTTCTGATAGCGAGTCGTTCTATCTTGCTTCATACTTATTCGACCTTAATTTATTTCTTCGTAGAACTTCAGTTTTACAGGTTATTTTTGAAGTAAGGAGTAGGTATAGTTAGAATTAAAAGACGCGATATAGTAAATAGTTTTTAAAGAAGAGCTTACTTATTGGTATCATAATATATTATTCCAACTCTTCAATAAGCGCTTGCATCTCACCGATTTCACGCTTTTGTGCTTCGATAATGTCATCAGCAAGCTGACGTACACGTGGATCTTCGATATCAGCACGCGAACTGGTCAAAATAGCAATCGAGTGATGCGGTATCATCGCCTGCATCCAATCCACTTGATCGACCGTTTGTTGTGATCTAACGCCCCATAAACCAAAGGCAAATAGCACGACACTAATCCCATAAACCATCAAGTTTATCTTGGTTTTTTTATACATATTAGTCATAAAGGCGAGCATGATAATTGCCATTACCGCGCCCATATACAGCGCCATATAAGCTCTGGTTTCGCTAAAATAAACGTGATCCCATTGATAAGTATTAAAATACATCATGATAAACATCACGACTGTCGATGTTAAAATCATGATTGTGAACTTTACATAAGGGTTCATTTGCTTCTGTTTATTATCCATATGGTTATTCATATTCTTGTCCTTAATTTAGTAAAAAGGCACCTAAATAAAGAGGTGCCTTTTTTTAGAGCTAGTGTTATAAACTGTTGTTACTTACATGGTTAACACTAGAACCAAAACATCACACCAGCAGTCAGACTATTAGAATCAACGGCTACGTTTTCTTGGCGGCGTAAGTCTCGTGCATCCCCTAAGGCTGATGCATAACTAAAACCAACGTAGGGTGATAATTGACGACTTAGGGTTTCATAAGCTAACCGAACTTCAGTTTCAAGCTCATTAAAACCTTTAGTAATACCGTTGTCAGTATCATCTTTACTGAAAGCAGTCAACTGCACTTCTGGTCTGACCACCCAACGCTGATCTAAGCGCCACTCGTACGCTGTCCCAAGATCAAGCTGGACTTGACCATCAGTATATAGATAAGCTCTTGCGTCAGTCTCAACGAAGTACGGCGCCGTACCAACAATGCCTGCCATGATTGCGGACTTATCGTTTTCAGTATTATAAGCAATACCCGCTTCTCCATTCCAGAAGATACCGAGCGGCTTCCAATAAGCGAGTGAGGTTAAGCTATCGATCTCTTTATCATCGTTAGTTTGAGCACTACCTTCACTGCGTAGAGTGACACGATTACTATCAGTACCGTACCACGTATCAAACTCAAAATCGATTTGGTCATTCTCAAACTGATAGCCCAAAGTTTCTACTGACACACCCCATAACGGTAAGCTATCCATCATCACAGGCTTACCAAAGCGACCATAGGGAACGCCGTTTGAATAGTCAGGACTGCGAGCATCAGCTGGAGCTTTACCACCTTGCGTACCTGACATATCCATACTGCCATGGTCCATGCCTGACATATCCATTTTGCTATGGTCCATGCCTGACATATCCATGCCACTGTGATCCATATCTGACATGTCACCTGACATATCCATACCACTATGATCCATATCCGACATATCGCCTGACATATCCATGCCACTATGGTCCATATCTGACATATCGCCTGACATATCCATGCCACTATGGTCCATATCTGACATATTGCCCGACATATCCATGCTGCTGTGATCCATACCAGACATATCCATACCAGACATGTCCATACTGCCATGATCCATGTTCGACATGTCCATACTACTATGGTCCATATCTGACATAGTCATGTCTTTTTTAACCGTGGACGGGTCAGCAGCATTAGCAAATGATGATGCTAATAATACCAATGATGATACCCCGGCGAACCGTAAACCTACTTTATGTATTTTCATCTCATCTCTCACCTATCAACCAAAGATTTGCTTAAACAACGGCAACTTCTCTAAACATCCCTGCTTCCATGTGATAGAGCAAGTGGCAATGCCATGCCCATCTGCCAGCTTCTCCGGTGACATCAAAGCTTATCTTTTGTGCAGGCTGTACCATTATCGTATGCTTACGTACTTGAAACTCACCTGAAGGCATCCGCAGATCGCTCCACATACCATGCAAATGCATGGGATGATTCATCATGGTGTCATTGACTAAGGTAATACGTACGCGCTCACCCGGCTTAATATTGACCGGTGCGGCATCTTTGAACATAACCCCGTCTAGAGCCCAAATATAGCGCTCCATGTTTCCCGTCAGATGTATTTCAATCTCTCTGGTGGGTTTGCGCTGCTCTGCCATTATCTCATCGCCGACAGAGCGCAACTGACTATAATTCAAAACCTTTCTATCAATGTTACGTAGATTAATACCAGGGTCATCAAGGTTCATACGCGGACTATCAACGCGCATATCGGACTTAAAGTCATATTCTGTTTTGGCATGTTTAGCGTTATAGCCATTCGATCCCATGGCGCCCATCATGTCGGCCATCGTCAGCCATTCGATTTTGTCCATAGCAGGTATCGCAGGACGAGCACCTTTTTTGGTCGCAAGCGTTGTCGCAACATAGCCTGACCGATCTATGTTTTGAGCAAATATGGTATGCGCGTCTTTAGTGGGCGTCACGATGACATCATAAGTCTCGGCCACCCCAATACGGAAATCATCGATATCGACGGGACTGACATCAATCCCATCCGTCGCGACGACTTTCATTTTTAGGCCGGGGATGCGTACATCAAATATCGTCTGCGCTGAACCATTAATAAAACGTAGTTTGACAGGCTGTCCAGCCTTGACAAGTTGCGTCCAGTTAGCCGCTGTGGTTTTACCATTCATAAGATAAGTAAACGTGGTCTCACCAGATAAATCAGTAAAGTCTGTCGGCATCATCCGCATCTGATTCCACGTTTTGCGCTTATCAAAAGCCGCCTCAAGATCCGTAGCGGCAATATCGGACAATAGCTTTTTAAAGTCTGGCAGATGATAATTATCAAAGTCAGCACGCTGCTTAAGTAGTTTTAGCAGATTATGCGGATCGCGATGCGTCCAATCACTAAGCAGGATAACGTGATCTTCCTCGATAGGATAGCGTTCGCGCCCTTTAGGTTCAATCACAATAGCCCCGCGCATACCGGTCTGCTCTTGGAAGCCAGTATGCGAGTGATACCAATAAGTGCCTGACTGTATCAGTTTAAATTTGTACGTGAAGGTGCTACCCGCAGGAATACCATCAAAGCTGATACCCGGTACGCCATCCATCTCAAACGGCACTAAGAGGCCATGCCAGTGAATAGAGGTCGACTCATTCAGCTGATTATGGACTCGAATGGTGACCGTATCGCCTTCTTGCATCTTAAGCGTTGGCGCAGGCAGTGAGTCATTTATCAGCGTTGCCATGCTTGACTTGCCGTTGACCGTTATCATCTTCTCACTGACATAAAGATCAAACTCTTTGCCTGTCAGTATAGGTACAATGTGATCGGCTCTATCACTATTGACTACGACATTTTGGCTTTTAGTTAAAGCACTATTAGCCATCGTCGGTAGTGTGGATAGCATCGACGCGCCGAGCAAGGTGGATGACCCTGTCAAAAAACGCCTGCGGTTAAATCTGTTTTTATTCATAATATTGACCTAAGTTAATCCATGAAATGAGAGTTGAACTTATATATCTGATAACTTATTAATAGAACTACAGCTGCTGCGCTGGCGACTCAATAGCCGCATACACTTGAGTGCTGCCATCCTTGTTCAATTGCATGACTTTATAGGGCATAAATTTATCTTGATATTCCATGCCCGGACTACCAACTGGCATACTCGGTACCGCAAGACCGATGGAATCAGTTGGCGGATTGGCTAGAAACTGTGCCATGTATTTGGCAGGGACATGCCCTTCAAAGACAAAACCGTCGGTGGTAACGGCGGTATGACAAGAGCGCATTTGCTGCGGGACACCGTAACGCTCTTTAAATAAAGATAAATCTGTAACGTCTTGCGCAGTTGCGCTTAGACCATGACCTTCGGCATAGCCTACCCATTCTTTACAGCAGCCGCAGTTGGCATCTTTGTAAACCGTGGCTGAGACGTTTTTGAGTAATGATGACGAGCTGTTAACGGGAGCATTTGTAGGAGCAGAACTTTCATTTTGTACTTGTGCATTCTGGGTAGCAGACTGTTCAACCTTTACTGGTTGAGAATCAGAGCCACTGGTATTAGATTGGCTGCAAGCGGCTAGCGTTAACGAGAGTGACGATGTCACCACCAATAAAAGGACACGACCGGATAACCAGCTATGTCCATTAGAAAGCACATGTGTGTAATGTCTCATTAAATTACTCCTAAACGTCTATTATTATGCTCGATATTCTAAAAACTTACACCCTATATTTAATTCTTATGTACTTAACTAAAAACATTAAGTGCAGCACTGTTCAGTACTGCATTATTAATATAATAGCGACAACCGTGAGTTAGGAGGCTTTCATATCTAGAAAGTATTAATGCTGCATTCCAGATTCATCATCCGACATATTCATATCACCGTCAAATGACATGTCCATCATATCGCCATCTATCCTAGTGGTTAGCATCGTGTACTGAGCTTCATCTAATTCAGGTAACGATCTAATGAAGGCTACCATTGCCCACATTCTAGCGTCGTCATGAGAAGCACCCCACGTAGGCATTCCAGATGCCATAATACCGTGCTTGATTGCCCAAAAGCCTTGCTTTGCACCGTCTTCTGTTTGATAACGTTTGACAATATCAGCCTTGGTAAAGTTGGGCGGCTTTGGATATAAGCCCTCACTAAAGTCAGTTTGTGCCACTCCCGGAGACAAGTGACAGCCTGCACACATATCCTTATAGTCCGCGCCCCCAGAAATGATATCGACCTTCTCTAAGTCTGGTACCACAATATCTTTACTGGCATTTGCTATGGAACGATTGCGAGCGGTTTCCAAAAAGCTAAACATCATTGGGCTATGCTCTTGGTCAGCTCCCACATTGACAACACCACTAGTAACAACCGCAAACACGCCAACGATTGCCACAAATACGGTAAAGAGCGCACCCAATAAAAATTTCATATGTTTTCCTAAAACTTTATTTTCGTTAAGTGTTGACTGCTATTTAGCAGAGCTAAAATTTTTAAGATTTACTGTCGTTAGTAACGCAGTTTTTTTGGTACATTTGCTTCATTTTACCCATGTTAGCCATCATTGCTTTCATAGCAGGATCTTTCATATCCATCTTGCTATGATCCATTTTTTGCATCATTTGCATATTCTTTTGCATTTTTTCACAGTTCATTTGATCTTTTTTAGCATGCAATTTTGGATCATGCGCCATAGCTGAGGTTGAAAGGATTAGAGCTACAGCAGTGGCAGCGATTGATTTAGATAATGACATAATTAATTCCTATTTATTTTATTAACGCCTGAGTCTGTTTAATGTCAAGACTGTTAAATTGGTTTAGATGATACCTTATTCTTTCTGACTGGTAGATGACAATAAGATTACAATATTGTCATCTTAACGTTTCTAGATTTTAATTCTTAATAGAATCCTTTAGTATGACTTGAGGGCTTCTATCGCGATCGCGACCATATTTGTTCACGAAATCCTTTTCAGACTGCAAGTGCTGATCTTGATGCTGAACTTCACAAGCAACTCTAGCATCGATATAGCTTTTCATTTCAGCATCCGATACATTTGCATTATTGTGATCTAGGTTTTTAGCAAACTTGGTAACGTTATCGCAGCTATCGATAATTGAAGTGCTTAGATTGGTCGTATGCGCATTAGCCGCTGTTACACCGATAAGCATCGATGCTGATAGTAGTACCGCTTTTTTGAGTGAACTATAATTTTTCATGTGAAGTCCTTTTAAAGATGAGTAGATGAGTAATAGAATGTCTAATTAAAATAACCGCTGAATTTATAGAATCTATCTGTATTATAGAAGAGCTTCTATGTAGCGTTGATTTATAATACTAAATGGTGACTGACAGCTTGATGACTGAGACATGACATGTTTGTCATAAACAATACAACTTTGTCATCTTTCTTCTCTTAATATTAGGCGTCAGAATATACTTTTATCCAAAGCAATCGTTTATGACAAAGGGCTTGATAGACTTTATTGATAACTATAATGACATTAGGTGGAAAAACTATGAAAGTGCTATTGATAGAAGATGAGAAAAACCTTGGAGAATATATTAAGAAAGGCTTAACTGAGGCCGGTTTCATCGTGGATCATCACATGACAGGTTTAGATGGCTATCATGCGTTAATGACTGAAGATTTTAGTGTGGTTTTGATGGATGTCATGCTACCTGACGTCAGTGGCTTTGAGTTGGTACAGCGCTACCGAGCTGCTGGAAAGCATACGCCAGTTTTATTTTTAACGGCTAAAGATGATTTAATCGATCGGATCAAAGGTATTGAAATTGGTGGCGATGATTATCTGACCAAGCCTTTTGCTTTTGCTGAACTGATTGTTAGAATAAAAAGCCTATTGCGCCGTGCCAATCAATCTGATTATAAAAGCTCGGTCATACACATAGCTGATCTGAAAATGGATATTGCCAAACGCACCGTTCATAGAGGCAACACTAATATAAAATTGACTGCTAAAGAGTTTGCTTTATTACAACTTTTCTTAGAACGTCAAGGTGAGGTACTGCCGCGCACTGTGATCGCCTCGCAAGTATGGGATATAAACTTTGAAAGTGATACGAATGTCATTGACGTCGCTATAAGGCGCTTGCGGATAAAAATTGATGATGGATTTGATATAAAGCTGATTCATACGGTACGCGGAATGGGCTACAAGTTAGAGCCACTGAATGTCGACGTGGATAGTGGCATGGGCGACGATAGTATTAATAAAGACAGTCTGACATCAAATGAGACATAAATTTAAGAATCGACGCTGGCCTTTGTTATGGCGTACTGTTTTTTTACTGACAATATTTGTTGTTATCTCTCAAGTTATTATTTATATATGGGTTCAGCGCTCTGTTAACGAGCACTTTGAGCAAATGGACTCAGAGATTATTACCCATGCAGCTTTTAACCTGCGTAAACGCATGGTGAATTTTAACGATCACATAGAACCTTTTACAGTGTCAAAGTCGCAAGCGCTAATTGATGCCAATCATCTACATTCTTCTTGGTTAGACTATGATTTAAAAACGTTAATATCAGACAAAAACGGCAATTTATTGTCCAGCGATCCCAGTAATTTCATCAATGATCTACCGGCAGATTTTAGCTTGTTACAACTATTGCAGGACTATCGCGATCAGCAGTTTATGATCAAGATAAATAATAGGCATTACCGAGCCATTATCATTACACATCAAGAGGTTTTGGCATTTATTGCTCTACCTATCGATGTGCATCATCAATATCTTATCCAGTTTAATCGCCAGCTGAGCTTGATACTTATCGCCATTACCTTATTATTGGTTTCAGTAGCAGCACTAAGTGTACACTGGGGTTTTGCTCCCCTAGCTACTATCGTACAAAAGATGAAAGGCATTAATCTTCAAAGGTTAGATGAAAGAATTGTGGTTGGCGATATGCCGTTAGAATTACGTCCACTAACGGAGTCTTATAATTCTATGATGGTCAAGCTTGAAAGTAACTTTGAATCATTATCACGGTTTTCAGACAATATCGCCCATGAGCTACGTACGCCAATAGCGACGCTGAGTACGCAAACGCAAGTCATGTTAACTAAGCCAAGAGAAAGCGACGAATACATTGAGCAATTGCATCATCAGCATGATACGTTAAAGCAGTTATCCGCCATGATTAACGATATGTTATTACTGGCAAAAACTCAAAAAGAGCTGAGTGATTCGCAAATCAGTCATGTCGATATAGAGAGCTTGATCACAAAGCTTATAGATTATTATGAGATGATTGCTGAGGATCGTGAGATAATCTTTGAAAAATCGGGTGATTTTAAAACAGTACTAGGTGATAAAGGCTTATTGCAACGGCTGTTTGCCAACCTGATGTCAAATGCGATTTATTATGCGGCTAGTAATAGCACTATTATGATATCCGCTACTGTCCTCACTTCAAGCACCTCGCTTAATGCGCCAAAAGACGATATTCAATCCCCAGAGCAGCTCTGGTTAAGAATAACTATGACCAACCGTCTAGACAAACCATTAAATCAGATTGAAGCCGATAAACTGTTTGAGCGATTCTATCGTCATGATAAAACGAATACGATGCATTCAGGAACAGGCTTAGGCTTAGGCTTATCTATTGTGCAAGCTATCGCCAATGCTCATAATGGCAAAGTTAGTATTACTATCAAAGATGAGTGTCTTTTTGAGGTTGCTGTAAAGTTGTTGATTGCCAGGTAGTAAATACCTTCATACTGTCTATGAACCGCTCCGATTAGATCGAAGGCGAGTTTACTTGGAAGGTCTCTCTATCCATAAGATGAGATTCTGACTTGCGATAGTTGTACTTTTCAATTGTTGGACAAAAAATTTCTTATATAAGCCTATTTCATACATTCTATTACCAATAATTATGATGCCTTTATGATGATTCATCCTCAGTATGATCCCGTAGCGCTTTCCTTGGGTCCAGTGGAAGTGCACTGGTATGGGCTAATGTATTTGCTAGCCTTTGCTGCCGCTTACGGTTTGGCTTGGTATCGCAGTACCAAACGCGACAACTGGACCACCGACATGGTCTCTGATTTAGTCTTTTATGGCGCGCTTGGTGTCATATTAGGCGGTCGTATCGGCTATGTGCTGTTTTATCAGTTCGGCGAATTACTACAAAACCCTGCCTATATATTAAAAGTCTGGGAAGGCGGTATGTCTTTCCATGGCGGCTTTATCGGCGTCATGCTAGGTATGTGGTTCTTTGCCCGTAAATATAAAAAGACTACCTTTCAAGTATTTGACTTTATCGTTCCTTGTGTACCAACTGGCTTACTATTTGGTCGTATCGGTAATTATATCAATGGTGAGCTATGGGGTCGCGTCTCAGACGGTGGCTATAACTGGCTAACTTATTTCCCGCAAGCCGCTGCCTTTGATATGCAGCAATTACAAACCAATCCTGAGCTACAAGAGTTGATGATTGAGGTTAATGGACAATACATACTGCCTCGTCACCCATCGCAGCTATACGAAGCATTTGCCGAAGGTCTACTGTTATTTATCTTTTTATGGTGGTATTCATCAAAACCGCGTCCACGTATGGCCGCCTCTGCTGTGTTCTTACTGGGTTACGGCATCAGCCGCTTTATCATTGAATTCTTCCGTCAGCCAGATGCTGACCAAGGATTTATACTATTAGGCTGGATGACCAAAGGTCAGATATTAAGCGCACCGATGATTGTTGCGGGCTTAATCATGCTAATTTACGCTTACAAACGCGGTATTTATGATTGGGGTAAGCAGTCTGCTTATTAGAAATGAGTATCGAGGTGCATGAACAAATAAATATAAATGCAGTTCTAACAAGATACATTCCATTTGCAGAATTAATATCTATGTTAGTACAAGGATTTTTATTCCTAAACCTAATTTTTTCATCAGATAGTGGAACTTCAAAAGCTAAAAATAAATTTGGATATGTAACTCTTTATGTCAATGTAACCTATTTTAGCTGTTATTTGTCTTTAAAATAACCAATTTCTTAGAAATTAATACAAGGAACTACATGATGTATCGCAACAATTACGTAAGATTACATAGTTCCTTAGCGAATTAAAATTCATATTGACACTATAAATTAGGGACTGTATAGAATTGAGAAAGCATTGAAAAAAATAAGCAACGCCTTACTCTAAT
>NZ_VZIZ01000004.1 GCF_009812035.1 Psychrobacter nivimaris
AAAAACTTGGTAATCCGCCTCTTCAGTTTGATTTGCTTATTTCAAGTTGAGAGTGGGGTTAAGGTATATATTAATCTAACGTGACAATTATAAGTAAGTCACTATTCAATTAAGTTCACTATTCTAGTATTCTGATAGCTATAGCTGCTCTACTACGGTTCTTTGTATTTGGCATTGTAAGCTCTGTTTTGCTGTTTACAAAAATAGTTCTAAATTACTTATATTCTTATAATATTTCCTTTTCTTGTAAGAATGATTATAAAAAATTATAGCGATTCAGCTTATGTACGAAATATTTCTTCTATATACCATGTTATTCTTTTCTTCGCTTATCACTATTATTATAGTGGGTACTTTTTTAGTAGATGCATTTGTCTATTTATTTGGAGAGAAAATCAACTTCAAGACCGTTTCATATAACATATCTCCTGTTGGTAGAGAGTTTTGCTTAGGACATTGGCACTCTATAAATATAGTCTACGAATATGAGGTATCAGAAAAGAACTATAGTAGTAGTTTACTTAATTCTACGAATTCTGTGATGAAGCTTAGCTATGAAAGTGCTAATGCGAGACTGTCAAAGTGTCTGAATGAAAGTAAAGTTTACGTTGTTAAATCATTTCCTAAAATATCGATGATAATGCCTTTTAGCCAAGATCTTAGATACTATTTAGGATTGATCTTTAGCGTCTCATGTATGATATTTTCAGGTCTGAAAATTCTATAAGTGTAATAAAGTTATTGAACGCTAGTTAGTGAGGTTAAAAACAGATGTCTTATTTGATAAGCTATTCTACAATAGCTCATTGACAGCCGTGCTAGCCAATTGATATATCTATTGTTCAAATACATGCAAGCAAAGGATAAATTTTGAGCGACTGCAAAGCGTTAGATGTTGATATTGGGCAAGAGCATATTGCCATACAGCGACGATATGATGCTTTGGGCGCAGTAAATGATTTACTTATCGCTGTTTGGTTTTTGATTGGTAGCTTTTTCTTTTTGAAAGAATCGTTAACGACGGACGGCACATGGCTATTTATCCTTGGCAGCGCCCAACTACTTATCAAACCGCTAATTAAGCTAATCAGCTTGATTCATGTTGGTAGGGTATTTAAACGCACAAAAAAATAACAACCTCGTTCAAAACACATTGAATTATTTTAATATGTCTGTATTATTGGACATATGGAAATAACTAATGCTATCGCAAGCTTTGCTGCGCTCTCTCAAGATACTCGTTTAAAGGCTTTTAAGCTGCTAGTCAGCCATGAGCCTGAAGGCCTACCTGCGGGCGAAATAGCCCGTCAGCTCGCTGTTCCTCATAACACAATGTCAGCCCACCTATCGGTGCTGGCACGGGCAGGGTGGGTGGTCTCACAGCGTCATAGCCGGCAGATTATCTATCGTGCTTCGTTATTACATATGGATAACGTCATTCAGTTCCTGTTGCAAGATTGCTGTGCGGGACATCCAAAACTGTGTGCGTCACTCATGGATAGCCTGAGCGACTGCAGAGTAAATGAGTCTGCTGAGCAAAGTAATGATTAAACCAATTATCAATTCAATAAATACATAAAATAGGTGTAAACACTATGAAGCCATTAATCTTTCATAATCCTAAATGCGGTACATCTCGTAACACACTTGCCATTATTAAAGCGTCGGGTGAAGAGCCAGAAGTGGTGGAATATCTGAAAAATACGCCAACGCGCGACCGTTTAGTGGAGCTGTTGGCACAAATGCAGATTTCGCCTAGAGAGCTATTAAGAAGCAAAGAAGCTATTAATGATGAGCTTGGTCTGGATAATCCTGAGTTGTCTGACGACCAAATTATCGATGCCATGATTGCGCATCCTATTTTAATCAACCGTCCTATCGTAGTGACGGATAAAGGCGCTGCTCTATGCCGTCCGTCAGAGCGTGTGTTTGAATTGCTAGCAAATCCAGTAAGTAGCTTCACCAAAGAAGACGGCGAGGTTGTTACTCATGACAAACACTGAGGTTGACCAAACATTAGCAGTTGATCCTACTGTTTCGCCAGAATTTAGCTTAGACGATTTGCCCAATATTGATATAGATAATCTTCAGCCTATCGACATTGATTCTTTAGTTGCGCCAAATGATTCACGTCATCCGCCGAAAATATTAGTGCTATACGGTTCTGTCCGTGCACGCTCGTTTTCTAGATTGGCCGCTGAAGAGTCTAGCCGATTGCTACGTTGGTATGGTTGTGAAGTAAAAATGTTTGATCCGTCCGGCTTGCCGTTGCCTGACGATGTAGACTCAGACCATCCTAAAGTGCAAGAATTGCGGGAGCTGGCGCAGTGGTCAGAAGGCATGCTGTGGGTGAGTCCAGAGCGTCACGGCAGTATCACTAGTATTATGAAAGCGCAAATCGACTGGATACCGCTGTCACTAGGTGGCGTGCGTCCAACTCAAGGTAAAACACTAGCACTGATGCAAGTCAGCGGCGGCAGTCAGAGCTTCAATACAGTTAATCAAATGCGTATTCTTGGGCGCTGGATGCGGATGATTACTATCCCCAATCAATCTTCGATACCCAAAGCATTTTTGGAGTTCAACGACGACAATCGCATGGATATGTCTCCGTTATATCTGCGTCTTGTCGATGTCTGTGAGGAGCTAGTGAAGTTTACTTGGCTCACACGCGGACGTTCAGATTATCTCACTGATCGTTATTCAGAACGCGTTGAGAGTGCTGAAGAACTATCGAGCCGCGTCAATCAAAAATCGATCTAACCTCCTAATCGATCTAATTTCCTATATTAAATCGGCTGAATAAAATCAGCTTAAGTAAGGTCGTACAATGCTTGCATTTGCTATTTTTGTGGTCACTTTAGTCTTAGTTATTTGGCAACCTAAAGGATTGGGCATCGGCTGGAGCGCCATGGGTGGTGCTTTAGTCGCGTTAGCGCTTGGCGTCGTGCAGTTATCAGATGTGGGTATCGTCTGGGATATTGTCTGGGATGCGACCTTTACTTTTGTGGCGCTGATTATCATCTCGCTTATCTTAGATCGGGCAGGGTTTTTTGGCTGGGCTGCATTGCACGTGGCACGTCTTGGCAATGGGCAAGGGCGCTTGTTGTTTCCGATGATTGTCATATTGGGCGCCTTTATTTCTGCCTTTTTTGCCAATGATGGTGCTGCGCTATTACTAACCCCGATTGTCATTGCTATCTTGCTACGTCTGAAATTTTCGCCACCATCAGCTTTAGCATTTATCATAGCGACTGGTTTTATCGCTGATACGGCAAGCTTGCCATTGGTCACCTCAAATTTAGTCAACATTGTCAGTGCCAATTATTTCGATATTGGCTTTGGTCGTTATGCGGCGGTAATGGTACCGGTCAATATAGTGTCTGTATTAGCGACGCTACTGGTGTTGTGGGTTGTCTATGCGCGTCATATTCCAAAAACCTACTCAACTAGCGAGCTAAGCGCTCCAGAATCTGCCATTACCGATCCATTAGTATTCCGAGCTGCTTTTCCACTATTAGGCTTGCTACTGGTCGCCTACTTTGCAACAGAGCCGTTGGGGCTGCCTATTTCACTGGTTACAGGCATCGCTGCTGTTGCACTAATGGCAATCGCTGGTCGCATATGGCAAGGCGGGCGTGGTGCGGTGGTCTCTGTGAGCGATGTGGTACGTAAAGCGCCTTGGCAAATCGTACTATTTTCAATCGGTATGTATTTGGTGGTATATGGTCTGGGTAATGCAGGACTTACTGCTTATGGTGCGCAAGTACTCAACTGGTTGGGTCAGCAAGGCGCAGTCATTGCTACCGTCGGAACTGGGTTCTTGTCTGCTATCGTCGCTTCTGTGATGAATAATATGCCAGCAACGCTAGTCGGCGCGCTTGCGATTGATCAAGCACAAGTACCTGCGGCAACACGAGAGCTAATGATTTATGCCAATGTCATCGGTAATGATTTGGGTCCTAAGTTTACGCCGATTGGTAGTCTGGCTACTTTACTATGGTTACATGTGTTGGCAGAAAAGGACTACAAAATCAGCTGGGGGCAGTACATAAAGATTGGTCTACTGATCACGCCGCCTGTGTTGTTAGTGACACTGTTGGCATTGGTGTTATGGTTGCCAATGTTGCCAAGCTAAGCTAGCCAACAGAAAGCTTGCTACAGTTATATCCTATCGTGACAATGATATTTACTTTTAAATATCATTGTCATAATCAAGAATGAGATAAAATAGTTGTAAGCGTTTATCAAAAGAGCAACGGTGATAAATAATATTAAATGAGAGACATAAAAAAACCCTCATCAAATTGATGAGGGTTTTGGCAAATGCCATAATTGAATCAAAGTTGACTCAAGAAATTTACTACTAAAATGTGGCTCTCCAACCTGGGCTCGAACCAGGGACACACGGATTAACAGTCCGTTGCTCTACCAACTGAGCTATTGGAGAATAAGCTATAAGTACTTGAGACCTTACAACGAGCCTTAACAGTCTCTAACGAGTTCTTGCTAAGTGGGGCGTATTCTAGCAAAGTTAAAAAATACGTCAAGCCTTTTTTTGCATAATTAGTAAAAATTGTCATTTTAATGATGAGATAGCGTGTTTTTCCTAGTTATGCCTAAGACTCTCGTAAAAAAGACGCCCTATAGAGTGTATAGGGCGTCTTTTTTATGAACAGCGGTAAGGCTCGTTGCTATTTACGATTTATTCAGCAACGTCTAAATCAGCCACTGCTTTTTCGATACGCGATAGCGCATCTTTTAGCGTCGCTTCATCAGTAGCGTACGAGATACGCATATAGCCGCCGAGACCGAACGCATCGCCAGGTACGACTGCCACGCCTACTTTGTCCAATAACCATGCTGAGAATTCAGTACATGATGACAGGCCAGCTGCTTTGATGAGCGGTACGATATTTGGGTATACATAGAATGCGCCATCAGGACGCAAGCAAGTAATGCCTTTAATGGCATTTAAACCATCTACGACTAGGTCACAGCGTTTCTCAAAGGCGGCTACCATCGGCTCTAGTACGCTCTGATCACCACTGATAGCGACTTCCGCTGCCACTTGGCTGATTGACGTTGGGCATGAGGTAGATTGTGACTGTACCTTTTTCATCGCGCCGATTAGCTTAGCAGGGCCACCCGCATAGCCGATACGCCAGCCTGTCATTGCATATGCTTTAGACACACCGTTCAAGATGATTGCGCGATCTTTTAGCTCAGGTGCCGCGTTTAAGATATTGTAGAACTTATCACCTGTCCAGCGGATGTGCTCGTACATATCGTCTGAAGCTACATAGACTTGTGGATGTTTTTTCAATACTTCAGCGATGGCCTTTAGCTCATCTAATGTGTAAATCATACCTGTTGGGTTAGATGGGCTGTTTAATACCAATAGTTTAGTCTTGTCAGTGATCGCTTCTTCTAACTGCTCAGGGGTAATTTTGAAGTCTTGCTCCGCTGGGCATTTGACGATGACTGGCACACCTTCTGCGATGATAACCATGTCAGGATAGCTGACCCAGTATGGTGCTGGGATGATGACTTCATCGCCAGGATTGATAAATGCTTGGGCAAGGTTAAAGAATGACTGCTTACCACCGACCGATACTAGGATTTCGTTTGGCTCGTAGCTGATGTCATTGTCGCGCTTAAACTTCTCGATGATGGCTGTTTTTAGCTCTGGCGTACCATCGACAGCCGTATATTTAGTGAAGCCATCATTGATTGCATCGATTGCTGCTTTTTTGATGTGTTCAGGAGTATCAAAATCAGGTTCACCAGCGCCCAAGCCGATAATATCTTTACCAGCTGCTTTGAGCTCTTTGGCTTTATTGGTAATCGCTAGCGTAGGTGATGGTTGGATGTTGTTGACGCGGTCAGACAGTTGCAACTCGCTCATGAGAGATCCTTTTTTATATGAGGGTGGGATTTGTGAAAATCTGATATTAATTATATAACGTTTTCATTGCTATCAGGACAAGATGTCAGATAGTTTAAGAAAAGATAGCCTTATCTTACCGTAATACGGTGGTCATTCGATTATAGATGATGGTAATAATGCTTCGGCAAACGACGCGATTGCTAATTTTTGAATTGTAGCATGCTGATATTGAGCTGTCTTACGACGCTAGTAACAGAATATTGTGTCGTTGCTTGTGATAGTAGCACCCTTATAAAGATGACAAATAACATGCTTATATTAAGCTTGAGCCAGACGATTGCGAAGACACAACAATAAACCTGTAGCCAACCACTATAATTATTTAGATTTGTTAAATAAAATGGCTTATAGCTTAATAAAATGCGCCCAATGATATCTGCGAAGAATAACGATAATTAATAGCTAGTTGCTATCAAAGGTCTAAGGTTTTATTAGGTAATCAGTTTAAGAGCATTAATTCCATATTATGAAAATACTTAAAAAGATAAGAATACTCAAAAAGGATATTTACGATGACAGATTCTACTGAAAAATTACATATTCTCATTACTGGGGCGACGTCAGGCATTGGTAAGCAGTTGGCAAAAGACTATCTACTAGCAGATCATCATGTATATGCGGTCGGCCGTGACGACGAAGCGTTGACTGAACTTCAGGCGTTAGGCGCAGAAACGATTGATTTAGACTTAATGGATCGAGAAAAGGTCATCGAAGCTTTTGAAAAAATCGACAATGTCGATCTAGCAATTTGCGGTGCTGGCATGTGCGAGTACTTAGATATGCCGAACTTTGATAGCAGTGTCTTTATGAAAGTCATGTCGGTCAATATGGGTACGTTGTCGCATGCGATCGAAGGAGTGCTGCCAAAGCTAATTGCTTCAAAAGGTCGCTTGGTCGGTATCGGTTCAGCATCTGCTTATGTGCCTTTTGCGCGCGCTGAGGCCTATGGTAGCTCAAAAGCTGCTATCCATTATCTAATGAAGACACTACAGATTAGCCTTGCTCCGCATGATGTGTCAGTCAGCTTAGTCGTACCTGGTTTTGTCGAAACACCGATGACCAAACAGAATGACTTTCCGATGCCGTTTATCCAAACGCCAGCGCAGGCTAGCCAAGCCATACGCGACGGTATCGAAAGCGGGCATGAGGTGATTGAATTTCCGAAAAAACTAACCATGCCTTTAAAAGCATTGGGCACGCTGCCTGATTTGGTCTGGCAGCAAGTTAGTGAAAAACTTAATAAAAAATAATCTACTATTAAAAATAATCTACTATCAATAGAACTCTTAGCCATCATATCGACAGAAAAATACAGAAGGGAATGCTTTTATGCCGTTTACTCGTTTCAAGCGTGCAAGTAACCAAAAAAATGCTAAAACAAACTCTGACCATCAGACTACCCCAAAACGTATTGCTATCATCGGCTCAGGTGTATCAGGACTGACATGTGCCCATTATCTAGGTACGCATCATGATGTGACGGTATTTGAAGCCAACGATTATATCGGCGGGCATGTAAATACGATTGACGTGGCACTACAAGACGGTAAAAAAGCAAAAAGTAGCAATGTAGAGAGTAGTGCGATAGATACAGGATTTATTGTTTTCAATGAGCGCACATACCCGAACTTTTTCCGTTTGCTTCATGAGTTGCAGGTGCCGTTTCAGGCAACGGATATGAGCTTTTCTGTCAAAAATACTGCACGTCATTTTGAATACAATGGTCATACGCTCAATACTTTATTGTCACAACGTAAAAATGTACTTAATCCAAAATTCTGGCAATTTATCAAAGATATCTTACAGTTTAACAAGCATATCAAACAACTACGCCAAGATTACGACAGCGCACGCTCTCAAGGACAAGATGTCAGTAGCTTTGCAGAGCAAACGCTCGGTGGTTATTTGGCACAAAAAAAATACGGTCAGCTATTTACTGATAACTATCTATTGCCAATGGTATCGGCTATATGGTCAACCAGCCTAGATGAAGTGCAAGCATTTCCTTTGGTGTTTTTTGCACAGTTCTTTGACAACCATGGGTTGCTGGATGTGGTCAATCGTCCGCAGTGGTTTACGATAAAAGGCGGTTCAAAACAGTACGTCAATAAATTGATTCCACGCTTTATCAAAGCGGGTGGCAAGATACGGGTCAATAGCCCAGTACAGTCTGTAGTTCGTGATGGTGAGCAAGTAACTTTGACAGTACAGAATGCTTTGACAGTGCAGGATAAAGGTAACGCTGACAACCGTAGAGAAAAACTTGTATTCGACGAGGTTATTTTTGCTTGTCATGCAGATACCGCACTAAAGATATTAAAGGATGCGGGCACCGATGAATCTGAAGTATTAGGTCATTTCCGCTTTACCAAAAACACAGCTGTACTGCACACCGATACCAGTGTTTTACCTAAGAAGCCACTGGCATGGGCAAGCTGGAATTACTTAATAGATGAAACAGTTTCAGGCAGTGTTAAGGATGAGCAAGCGTTTGGAAACGCACAGATACCTGCAAAGCCAGTGCTGACTTATCACATGAATATCCTGCAACGCCTGACCAAAAAACACAATTATTTGGTCACATTAAACCCAGCTGTAGACAATAAAAGCGTTGATGATAAGCAGATAATTAAAAGCATCGATTACAGTCATCCAGTGTTCGATCTTGCGATGATTGAGGCGCAGACTAAATGGTCGAGTATCTCGGGTAACGGTTCGCACACACATTTCTGCGGGGCTTATTGGTTTAATGGCTTTCATGAAGATGGTGTACGCAGTGGATTACGCGTCTGTCGGGCGCTTGGTCTTGATATTGATATAAAAGATGAGGTTGACCCAGCTCATTTACCTGACGCTGATAGCGCGCACACGCCGTTTCGTTATAAAGATTTGCCTATAAAAGCGGATACCAAATTACGTAGACTGAACAAGCGCGAAGTAAACATAGCGACGACCAATCAGGAGCTGGTCGAGTATGCTAATCGTTTACAGAGTTCAACTGCTGATACGAGCCAATATAAGAAACGTGGCTTATTCGGTCGCCGTAAAACCAAATAATATGACGATTAATGCCGTTATGTATTCTAAGTGTTTTGAAAGATTCGCCATATAAAAGTATGCCGTTACATAAGAGACTATTTATGACCACGTCCGCTCAAGATACCAATACTAAGCCAAATCATGAGTCTTCTTATGATACAAATGCATTGCCGCATCAGCTGTTTGAGGGTACGACATGGCACAGTCGGCTGCTACCTAGTTTGAATAAATTCGTTTACCCTTATCGCTACTGGGGCGTCAATATTAGCGCATTGGCGACAGGGCAAGAACTTCCTGAAATTAGCACGGCGTCATTTGACGAGAGTAAGTTTTTAGAAAAATTACCATTACGTAAAGTATTACCGAAAAAGCTACTAGCGAAAGGTCTGCCTCTATTTTCAGCAAAGAAAAAGGCGCTACAACGATTCTGTCCGGATGACTACCTACAGCATACTGACCTACAGAGTGCTAATAGCCTAAGTAACTATGAAAAACATGATAGTAACGGACAATCTATTCAAGCACTAGAAAAACGTCTAAGCCGAGCATTCGAGAGATATGCTGGAAGCGCACCTGAAGGCGATATGTTGGGATTACTTGTTTGCCGCAATGCGGGCATGTACTTTAGCCCAGTCAATTTTTACTTAGGATTTGATGCGCAGCAGACGCCAACTCATCTATTAGCTGAAGTGTCTAATACGCCATGGGACAAGCGTTATTACTACGGGTTTCTGTTAGAAGGAGAAGATACTGAGTTCTGTCATGACAAGGATTTTCACGTATCACCTTTTAACCCTATCGATCAGCTGTATCGCTGGCAGGTTACGGTAAAACGTACAAAGACAGACGAGCAATCTAATACTGGATTACAAGTGCGTATCGCTATCAATATCAGTGATGAGCGCGGTGAAGTGCTAAAAACTGGTATAAAGATATCAGGGGTGCCAATGACAGAAGATGCCGTTCGTCATAGCTTGCGAAAAAACCCTCTGATGAATATAACATCATTAACACGTATTTATTGGCACGCGTTTAAGCTCTATGCGATTAAAAAAGTGCCGTATATCAACTACGATGAAAAATTGGCCGACAGTCAACAGAAAAGCAGCTAGCAGTATCGAACGCAAAAGATGTCTTATATTTACAGCAATCTTAAATATCAACAATCTAAAAATCTCGTTAATGTACTACTAAAAATCAACTATTGAACAATAAAGCATTTAAACAAGGATAAATACACGATGCCAGCACGACCGACCGATCGAGCACCAGTCACAAAACTAGAAAAATTAACTGCTCGTGTGAGCAAAGTGGTTAATGAAAGTGCTGTACTACAGCCAGTCAGCAATAGTGTGAATCACTTAGCTAGAAAGCTTATATTTCGTGCGTTACAGCACATTCAGTTTGGTAGCCTCACGCTGATTGAAACATTTGGCGAGCAGGAACCTAAGACAAGTAGTTTTGGTAAAGTAGCTACTAACGACGCTAGTAGTTCAGCGGTTGGTCGCCATTCACTACATGTGACATTACAGATTCATGATAGCGCTGTCTATCGTCAGCTATTACTTGGTGGCTCTATCGCGCTAGCAGACAGCTATATCGATGGTGAATGGGATACGGATGATCTAACAGGTTTGATTCGTTTGGCAGCTCGTAACTTAGCCGTACTCAATAAACTAGAAAATCGTTTTGCTGGTATTAGTAAAGCATTTGAAAAAGCGAAGCATCAACTACGTAGCAATGACAAATCTGGATCCAAATCCAATATCCTAGCGCATTATGATTTGGGTAATGACATGTATGAGCGGTTTTTGGACGATACGATGATGTACTCATCAGCAGTCTATCCTACGCCTGACGTGACGCTCAGCGATGCTCAGCAGCACAAACTGTCGCTTATATGCCAACGTTTACAGCTCAGCGCTGATGATAGTGTGATCGAAATCGGTACAGGGTGGGGCGGTTTTGCTATTTTTGCGGCCAAGCATTACGGCTGCCATGTGACCACCACGACTATCTCTGATGCCCAGTATGATGAAGCGAAGCGACGAGTCGAAGCGGCAGGATTGTCTGATAAGATCACGCTTCTTAAGCAAGATTACCGCGAGTTGACGGGGCAATACGACAAGCTGGTCAGTATCGAGATGATTGAAGCGGTGGGTCATGAGTACTTACCGACTTTCTTTGCTAAGTGTAATAGCTTGCTCAAGCCGACAGGTCTTATGGTATTACAGGCTATCACCTTTAACGATCAGAATTATCAAGACTATATCGATTCAGTCGATTTTATCCAAACGCATATTTTTCCAGGGGGCTGTCTGCTCTCAAACCAAGAGCTGACGACCCAATTCACTGAGCAGACCGATATGGTCGTCAAGCAATTGCATGATTATGGCTTTGATTATGCTTACACACTGCGTGACTGGCGTGCTGCGTTTATGGCGCAGCGTACAGAGATTCAAGCGCTTGGCTATGACGATGCCTTTATCCGCCTATGGGAGTTTTACTTTTGCTATTGCGAAGGTGGGTTTTTGGAGCGCACGATCGGTGTGGTCCAAGTCACTGCGGTCAAGCCTAACAATATCGACACGCTGCATTTTTCCGATTTGCCAAGTGCGGTCTTGAAGAACGAAACGGTTTCGAACGATGAGACGGCCTTTAATGACGCAGATATGGCAGACACTGCGTCAGTATAAGTCTGATGATATAGATATGGTTTGTTCATAACATTCATAGGGTCTCAAACTCTATAGACAGTTTGAGACCCATATGTTGAGAGGTTATACATTGAAAGCTTCTATATCGAAAGGTTCTACGATGCTTGCAGGGCACGCTTATCACGCAGGCCTGAATAGCGTGTTACCGCTAGTGCCATTAAAGATATGACAGCACCGATCCAAGCCGTGTCTTGTAATGACATATTTTCAACCACGCTACCACCAATGATTGAGCCCAGTGCAATACCGATATTAAATGCAGCAATATTCAATCCAGAAGCAACATCGACGGCATTTGGTGTATATTTTTCAGCTTGCTTGACCACGTAGATTTGCAGACCTGGTACATTGCCAAAGGCAAAAGCACCCCATACCAAAATAGTCAGCACAGCAGCAATCTTGGATTGCATAGTAAAGGTAAATAGTAAAAGAATGACACTTAAGGCGCTAAATATAATGCTAAGCGCACTAATAGGGTCACGTTTATCTGCAAGTTTTCCGCCCCAGATATTACCAATAGCAACGGACACGCCATATACGAGCATGATAAGACCAATGGCTGATGGTGCAAATTTGGTCTGCTGCTCTAAGATAGGCGCTAGGTAGGTAAATGCCGTAAACGTACCGCCATAACCAAGAATAGTCATTAGATAAACCAGTAGTAATTGTGGTTTTACAATGACTTGTAATTGCTCTTTGAAGGTTGCAGGGATAGATTTTTTTAGGTTTTTTGGTACTAATATCGCGCTACCAATTAAAGCGATTAAGCCCAGTGCTGAGACGACCAAAAACGTAGCGCGCCAACCGAAATGCTGTCCAATCCATGTACCAAGGGGGACGCCAGTGACGAGCGCCACAGTGAGTCCGGTAAACATAATGGCAATTGCACTGGCTTCTTTTTCTTTACTGACAAGGCTAGTAGCAATCATGGAACCAATAGAGAAAAACACACCATGTGCCAGACCAGTCAAGATACGGGCAAGTATTAAGGTTTCATAACTGGGTGCTTGCCAAGCCAGCAAGTTGCCGATGACAAACAGACCCATTAGGCTCATCAGTACGATTTTGCGGTTCCAGCGGCCAGTGAGTGCGGTCAGTATAGGGGCACCGATGGCAACACCGACAGCATATAGGCTGACGAGTAACCCTGCGGAAGGCAAGCTCACGCCTAGATCTGCGGCAATAGTTGGTACCAGACCAACGATGACAAATTCGGTTGTCCCAATTGCAAATGCGCTTAGAGTAAGCGCCCATAAAGCGAGTGGCATAACGACATCCTAATAATTAAATGATGCGCGTAGTTTGACGGATTTATAGTTTGCAAAAAACAGCACAAATGACAAAATACCTTTGTCGATTTTGTAAAGGTAATCATGATGATGGGACATGCTAAAACAGAAGATATAGAGATATTTTTGACGGTAGTAGACACGGGCAGCTTTACTGGCGCTGCCAACTTACTGAATCAGCAGGTTGCCAAAGTATCTCGTGCGGTGTCCAGACTCGAAGACACGCTGCAATGCACGCTGCTAAATAGAACGACACGGCGCTTGGAGCTGACGGAGGAAGGGCATGTCTTTATAAGATATGCGCGTGAGAGTTTAAATACGTTATATACCGGTGAAGAAGCGATTAAGCTGTTAAAACAAGCGCCGAGTGGGCATCTACGAATTGACGCCGCGAGCCCGTTTGTCTTTCATCAATTGACGCCTTTGGTTGGTGATTTTGTGGCGCAATATCCACACATTACTCTCGACCTTACCTCGCATGACAATATTATCGATTTGCTTGAGCACAAAACGGATCTGGCTATCAGAATTGGCGACTTAAAAGACTCAAATTTGCATGCACGTCTATTAGGTAAAAGTAAGCTGCGGCTAGTATCCAGTCCTGAATATTTACATCAGTATAATGAAGTGACTCATATTGAGGATTTGAATATTGATAATTTGAGCACCCATAAATTAATTGGCTTTAACGATGCGTCAAAACTAAATAGCTGGCCACTAAAAACACCAGTTAAACTGAATTTCCACATGATAGCCAGTAGCGGCGAGACTCTACGTCAGCTATGTTTAAATCATCAAGGTATTGCTTTATTGTCACATTTTATGATTGGTGAGGATTTGGAGTCTGGACGACTGGTTGAGGTGTTGCCTGAGGCGATAGCCAGACCAAATAACCGTGAAGCCATACAGGCGGTATATTATAAAAACAGTGCCGTATCTTCGCGTATTCTGGCATTTTTAGACTTTATCCAACCAAGACTAACACTATAAATTTTATCCGTTTTTATTCATTTTATAAGAGGTAATATCATGGGTTACGTTTTTATTTATCTCACTGCTGTGGTTATCTTTTTGGGTGTCGATGCTGTATGGCTGACTACCATGAAAGGCGCCTTTTATGAGTCGCGTATTGGGCATCTATTGGCTGATGAGCCAAACATGATGGCCGCTGGCGTATTTTATATGTTTTATATATTGGCACTTTGTATTTTGGTTCTATATCCACAAATCAAAGCAGGCGCATCCGTTGGTCATATCTTCTTACTCGGCGGGCTGATTGGCTTGATGGCTTATGGCACATACGACTTTACCAATTTAGCACTGTATAAGGGCTTTACGCTAGATACAGCGTTGGTAGATTTTGTTTGGGGTGGTATTTTGACCGGTTCGGTTAGCGCCATAGTAGCGTGGCTTGCGTATCGCTTTCACTGGTTAAGCTAATGCTTACATCTTGGCCTATATAACGCTGTTTAAATAGCACCAATTTACATAATTTAGACTGTCTAATGACAGAGGTCTGTTTGTGCTATACGGCGACCTGCTGTATAAATGGTAGGCATAATAAATAAGTGTCAAACCATTAAGGAATATTATGCCGCAATACAATACCAGCTCCACTGCCAAAAAAGCCCCATTAAACCATGAGCTATATATGTCAGTACTGATGACGCCTGATATGGCGAATTTCATTGGCAACGTGCATGGTGGGGATTTGCTCAAGATGCTTGATCAGGTCGCTTATGCTTGTGCCAGTCGCTATAGTGGTAATTATGTGGTGACACTGTCTGTCGATCAAGTGATGTTCCGTGAGCCGATATATGTGGGCGAGTTGGTTACTTTTGCAGCCAGTGTCAATTATGTTGGTAATACCTCGATGGAAGTAGGTATCCGCGTCGAAGCAGAAGATGTGCGCGGTCGTACCGTCCGTCATACAAACAGCTGTTACTTTACGATGGTGGCTATCGATGACAATGGTAAACCGACATCCGCACCGCCACTCGATATCAAAAACAAGATGCAGCAATGTCGAGCGGATGCGGCTAAAGAACGAAAGAAACTGCGTATGGAAAGCTCCCATCGTCCTAGTTGCGACTTTGAAGAAATTAATAAACAGTTTAGCGAACACGAAGAAAATGCCGAGGTGGAAAAGTAGCCCAAGTTATTCAAAGCTATCTAAAGTTATTCAAAGCTATCTAAAATTGTATAAAGTTATCCAGTTTTATTGAATTAATAATTCATACAACGACTCACTAAAAAGACACTGATATTGTAGAGCGCTTATTTTAAGCTGATATATATTTCAAGCCATTCATCTACGGCGAAAAATTCTATATAAATACGTTATTTCAGTGAGTCTAGCATGAGTCTAAAGCCATCTATTGCTAATCCCCAGCGCCATTTACCAGCCTCTCCTAAAGCGCAAGCACCTCGCGCGCGTGGGGCAGGCAATCCTAAAATTTTAAATGACCCTGAATTAAAACATACCCTTAATCAAAGCCCTGAAACCAATGATGAGCATTCAGGCTCACTTATCACTGTGTTAATTGCGGTCGGAGCCAATCTGGTTATTGCAATTGCAAAAACCGTTGCCGCTTTTATGACAGGCTCAGCCTCTATGATTGCAGAAGCAGCTCACTCATGGGCGGATGCTGGCAATGGTACATTGCTTATCGTCGCAGAAAAAAAGTCCATCAAACCTGCTGATAAAAGCCATCCGTTAGGCTATGGCAAAGAGTCTTATGTTTGGTCGATGATTGCTGCCTTCGGGGTATTTACGGCAGGCTCGATTGTCTCTATCTATACTGGTATTAAGGAATGGAACGCTACTGAATCTGAGACTAATTATACGATTGGCTTTATCGTATTGGCAGTGGCGTTTGTGCTCGAAGGGATCTCATTGGTTCAGGCATACAGACAAAGCAAAAAGCATGGTGAAGCGCTCGATATCAGTGCACTTGGCTATGTTGTAGATACGTCTAACCCAACGTTGCGCGGTGTATTCTTTGAAGATTTAGCAGCGGTCATCGGTTTGGTGATTGCCGCTGCTGCTATGGGTATGCATGCTTATACGGGCGAACCGTATTGGGATGCGTTAGGGTCTATCATCGTCGGTCTACTACTGGGCGTCGTCGCCATATTCTTGATTAGTCGTAACCGAGATTTCTTGGTCGGGCATAGAGTCACTGACCGTATGCATGAATACGTTTTAAGCGAGCTGCTGAATCATCCAGATATCGATAGTGTGTCCTATCTGCACCTAGAGTGGGTCGGCCCGAAAAAGATATTTATGGTGGCAGCAGTAG
Source organism: Psychrobacter nivimaris (assembly GCF_009812035.1). Lineage (GTDB taxonomy): Bacteria > Pseudomonadota > Gammaproteobacteria > Pseudomonadales > Moraxellaceae > Psychrobacter > Psychrobacter nivimaris. The sequence goes on from NZ_VZIZ01000004.1 coordinate 16,298, forward strand.
ATATCGCCGGCAATCAAAAAGAAGAGCATATCGCTCAGAAGTTTGAAGAGATTGAAAATCTATTTAGAGGTAATCCGGTATTTCAAGAGGCTATCTTGACGCTGTCAGAACCTAACGCTGAGCTGCTAAGTTTAGAGAGTATTTGATATAAGGGCTCAATAGATTAAATATGTGGTAGAGAAATCCTATTGAATACTTTTAAGTACACTTTCTAAATTCAAAAATCAAAACACAAAAAAGCCGTCATGAGTGACGGCTTTTCTTATAACTCTAGTACTTAGTAATTTTTTAACTTAAACGGTACTATTTCTTTGGTGCGTTTGCACCGATGAACCATGCATCTTTATCAACAATACGGCTAGCTTCTGTAAACAAGTCAGCGGTGTCTTCATCACCTGCATCACCAGCGGTAGCAATCGCTTCACGCAATGTCTCTGCGACTTTCTTGTAGCGGCTAGTTAACTCACGTACATGCTGATCTACTTCAGTGATGTCGGTTGGGTAGTCATCTAGGATAGACTCTTTGACTACGCGACTTGCCAAACCATTCGGTTGACCACCTAGGATTACAATACGCTCTGCGATAGTATCTGATACTTCGAGGATACGATCTGATGTCTCATCTAGTAATTGATGCACACCGATAAAGCCAGTGCCTTGTAGATTCCAATGGCACTGTTTGCCATCTAATGTCAAATCGATAACGTTTGCTAGGTTAGCGTTTAATAAATCAATCATTTTTTTCGCAGTTTCGTCTGAAATACCACTTGCGTAACGTTCTCTCATATTTTACTCCGTCATTTATTTAAAATTATTATATTGAATGAAAGTTCAATGTATTTTTATTGGTCTTCTATTCGATGACAATTAAGTTAAAGCTAACAATATGAATTGCTATAAATCTTTCAATTCATCAATACTGCTCACTAGTACTGAAAAGTCATCAACTTGTTAATTCAAGAATGATAATAGCAGCTTAACTCAGTGTTGGAACCCTTGAGTGTTAGGCTTTGTTGAGTGGTCGTGTAACGAGTTTGTTAACCGTGAAAAGCTTTGTAAATTTATCGAATACTGTGTGCGTTTTTTATAACGATGTAAGTTTTATCCGCTAATATTAAGCTTTAATTTCTGATAAACCGTACATTTATACACTCATATTTTTGGGCAGCGAGACAGTGTTTTAATTATAGGATGAGACTCCTTATTCTCCTTTAAAAACCGCTGCTCAGACCCCATATTGTTATAAACCTTAAGAAGAAGAAAGCCATTATGCGAATGCCTGAACCGCGCTCATCGCGTCAGTTAAATCAATTGGCCACTCAGCTCCAAGGCGAAGCTGAAATTAGTGGTGTTAATGCGTCAGGGACGCAAATATCAAGTCGTGCCTTTGAGATGGTGACTGACTTTGAGCCAGCAGGCGACCAGCCGCAAGCCATCAAAAAGCTAGTTAACGGTATCAATTCGGACATGGACGAGCAGTTGCTACTAGGTGTGACTGGCTCTGGTAAGACCTATACCATGGCGAAGGTCATCGCTGAAACTCAGCGTCCGACCATTATCATGGCGCACAACAAAACGTTAGCGGCTCAGCTATATGGTGAGTTCAAATCGTTTTTTCCTAATAATGCGGTCGAATATTTTGTCAGCTATTATGATTATTATCAGCCAGAAGCGTATGTCGCAGCGAGTGATACCTTTATCGAAAAAGACAGCGCCATCAACGATCATATCGATCAGATGCGCCTGTCAGCCACGCGTGCCTTGTTAGAGCGTCGTGATGCGATTATCGTCGCTTCGGTATCTTGTATCTATGGTTTGGGTGATCCAGAAAGCTATCTAAAAATGCTCTTGCATGTCGTTGTGGGCGATAACATCGACCGTACGGCAACCATCAAGCGTTTGGTTGAGATGCAGTACACACGTAATGAGCTAGATTTTGGCCGTGGTACGTATCGCTTGCGTGGAGAGCTGTTAGATATCTATCCTGCTGAGTCTGAGCAGCTAGCCGTACGTGTGCATTTATTCGATAACGAGGTTGAGAAGATTACGTGGTTTGATCCTTTAACGGGTAAGACGGTGCGCAGTGTGCCACGTATTACCATTTATCCAAAGTCGCACTATGTGACGCCGCGTAATAAGCTAGAAGCTGCTAGCCATACTATTCGTGCTGAGTTAGAGCCGCGTTTAGAGTACTTCCGTGACAACAACAAACTGATTGAAGCACAGCGTCTCAAAGAGCGTACTCAATATGACTTGGAGATGATTCAGCAGCTTGGTTACTGTAACGGTATCGAAAACTACTCACAGCATCTCTCTGGTCGTCCATCAGGAGAAGCGCCGCCGACGTTGTTTGATTATATTCCAGAAGATGCCTTGTTGTTCCTTGATGAATCACATGTGACGGTTTCACAGATTGGCGCGATGTATAAAGGCGATAGATCACGTAAAGAAAACTTGGTCAATTATGGTTTCCGTCTACCAAGCGCGATGAATAACCGCCCGATGAAGTTTGAAGAGTGGGAGCGCATTAAGCCTAAAACCATTTATGTTAGTGCCACGCCAGCCCTATATGAGCTTGAACACAGCGAGCAAGTCGTTGAGCAGGTCGTTCGTCCTACAGGACTAATTGATCCTGAGATTGAAATACGTCCTGTATTGACGCAAGTTGATGATGTGCTATCAGAGATTACCAAACGTCGTGAAAAGGACGAGCGTGTACTGATTACCACATTGACCAAGCGTATGTCGGAAGATCTGACCAGTTATCTTAAAGAGTACGATGTAAAGGTCGCTTATCTACATTCGGACATCGATACTGTTGAGCGTATGCAGATTATCCATGAGCTCCGTACTGGCGTGCATGATGTGCTGGTCGGTATCAACTTATTACGTGAAGGCTTGGATATGCCTGAGGTATCATTGGTAGCGATATTTGATGCGGATAAAGAAGGCTTTTTGCGTTCAGAGCGTTCGCTTATTCAGACCATTGGTCGTGCCGCGCGTCACTTGAATGGTAAAGCCATTCTCTATGCTGATCGTATTACACCAAGTATGCAAAAGGCGATAGACGAGACGGATCGTCGCCGTGATAAGCAGATTGCCTTTAACCTTGAGCATAATATCACGCCAAAAGGTGCTCGCCGTAGTATCACGGACAAGATTGATACGGGTGAAAGTTTGGATGCCAATGACAATCAAGCTATCCCAGTTAAGAGTAACTTGCCAGATGTCGACATCAACATCTTGCGTAGCCCTGATCTGCTTGCCAAAGAAATCAAACGATTAGAGAAGCAAATGCAGCAAATGTCGCGTGATTTGAAGTTTGAAGAAGCAGCAAAAACGCGTGATAAAGTGCTAGAGTTAAAAGCACATTTAATCTGATGGCTGAGGTTAAATACTGAGGCTAAACAATAGTGAAGGTGAGGTGCTTGTTGAGTACCTCACTTTTTTATGGTTTATTCAATATCGGAACGTACAGAATACTTGTAATACAACGCATTGCCACTTACCATATCCGCATAAATCTCACCATCCATATAACATTTCAAAAATTTAGGTCATAAGCGAATAAGCCGAGTACGTGTAATGTTCTTGGTAGGCTAGGCTTGTCGTTCTCATAGCTCACATTGTCAACACAGACTAAATTTTTGGAATGGACATAATCTAGGCGTATTATTCACTGTGCTTACCAACAACTTAATAGAATTAAACTCTAACGAAAATTCACTCGGCATGTCAGATGCTGCCAAACAAGCCGTTATCGACTCTTTAGACATCAGCTTTCGCTATCCCGATGACCAACGTGCGGCGCTGATTACTAAAGTCGCTGAGATAAACGGTGTAGCAGAGAGTCAAATTTCTCTAGGCAGTGGCTCTAGTGAAAACATTCGTACTGTCGTCCAAATGCTACAAAATCAAGCATTAGTAGCAGGCGAAAAATTCCAAGTTATCGTGCCACATCCAACCTTTGCCTATGCTGAGTTGTATGCGACATCTATCGATGTGCCTGTGGTAAAAGTACCGCTAACGACTGAAAACTACGCCTTTGACTTGCAAAGTATGCAAAAGGTGGCCGATGACTTTGACGGTATTAGTTTGTTTTATCTGTGCAATCCAAACAACCCAACGTCGATTATTACTGACACAGTAAATCTCAAAGAATGGGTAGGAAATGCAACAAGTAACCATTACTTTTTATTAGATGAAGCTTATTCGGAATATGTGACTGATCCAAGTTTTGAGAGTGGTGTCGCATGGATACGAGAGGAGTACTCAGAAAATATCGTTGTAGTGCGTACTTTCTCAAAACTATGTGCACTCGCTGGCATGCGTGTCGGCTATGCAGTTGCTAGCCCGCAAACGATAGGCAAACTAGAGGCTTTCATCTCAATTGATAATACCAACTTGGCAGGTGCCGTGGCTGCATTAGCGACTCTCGATGATGAAGGTTTTTTGGCATTGAGCTTACGTACGGCCAATCAATCGCGTCAGCTGGTTGAGCAAGCATTAGATGAGCTTGGTTTGCGCTATTTGCCATCACAGGCAAGCTTTATATTTCATGAGATACAAGGCGATGTGCAAACCTATATCGATAGAATGCACGAACATGGCATTGCGGTCGGGCGTGAGTTTGCACCTATCACTGGCTTTAATCGTCTAACACTTGGTAGACCTGATGAGATGGCGGTATTTGTACAAGTGCTTAAATCATTTCGTGAAAAGGGTTGGGTTTAATTAAGTTAGTTCATGCAGTTCTATAATATAGAAGGGAAGTTGCTGATTGGCAGCTTCCTTTTTTGTTGGGTCTGTTTTTCTGAGCCTGTTTTGCTAGGCCTATATTGAAGCCATGATGAATCGCACATTTTTACCAACATCAAACGCAGTTTTACATATCGCACCTTAAATAATCTAACGCTATCTTATAGGATAACTGAGTAAAGCATGACCCGTTAATCACGCAGATAAATACTGGGTAACAGTCACAGTGCTCGGCATGCTCACGTATCTTATAATTATAAAGTTAGGGATGTACCTATGTTCGATATCAAATCATTTTTTAAACGAGAAGTAGAGAAAAAGCTTATCAATGTAGATGACTATATTTTTATGCCAGAACGCGTAGAGATGGAGATTGAAGGTGGATTATTAAATTGTGTGTTGAATAGTGATGGTCGCGTAGATATTTTTTATAGCAAAGACGGCGTGACTGAGGTGGGTTCAGCGTCGCGCAAGCACCCATTTACAGCATTTGAAAAAGAGCTATATCATGGTATTTATGATGATGTAATCAATGATTTAATTAAGGAAGTAGATAAAATTATAGATAGCACCTCGAAGTATTTCCGTCGCAGCCAATCATTACCTTTTACGGCATCTATAACGTCTCAACCATCTGATACAAATAAATTTTAGGCTAATTAATTGAACCAATATATTAGCAATAAAAAGGGTGCGTTATGTATAACGCACCCTTTTTATTATTTTTTACTCTAATAAATAACTTAATTGTTCTATTGAACAAAGCTTGTATAGCAGCTCTGTAGAGATTTGGCGACGACTTGTGCGACTAACTGAGTACGGTACTGAGAGTCAATCGCGGCATTGCCCAGCTCAACAATCGTCACTTGCTGCGGTGCTTGCTCACTGACACAGCCACAAACATTAGTTTTAACAGATTCTTGCTGTGCTTCTGTCATGGCGACGCTTGCAACACGCCATGCGTTTTGTTTTTCAATTTGGCTACGGCATTGGTTGTCGATCGCAGCTCTAAAAACATTCATGCCGATCTCGTTTGCGGTACCGATTGCTGTACCTGTACCGTTGTTTGTAGTACCTGTTGAGGTACATCCCGCCAAGGCAAAAGTCGCTAGCATCATCGTTGAAGCCAAGATTTTTTTCATAAGTTAGTCCTTTAAGGTGTCTGTCATAAATAAAGCTGTATATTATCAGTAAAACCTAGCAATGACATCATTAACCACAGGCGCATTTTATTCTAGAACTCTATAACCTATATGTATTAACCACAAAAAAGCCAGCTAAGTAATCACTTAACTGGCTTGATATAGACTAAGCTATTCGGCTTATTTATACATTTTTGCCGTGTTCTTTTTGCTGAATATCTTTTGCCAATTTATAGCATTCGTTGATATGGTCATTAGCAATTTTCTTAAAAATCGTATAGCCCATCGTTGCAGCAACTAATTGACCGCCAAGTGGGATAAACTTGGTCACTTGTTTGGCAGCGATACGACCACCGAAACCTTGGATGGTTTTTTTGACGATACCACGTGTTGCCATGAGACCAGCAAAATCTACGGTACGATCTTTTACTGCGCTCCAATGCACTTCGCGAGATTCCAAGTTAATGGCTGATTGACGGTCTTCAATAAGACCAAAACGCTCACTAATTTCTGGAATCAACTGCGTCAACATCCCTGCATCAACTGCCACATCAAAAAATGGCACTGGCACAACCGCTACACCAGCAGAAACTCTAGCGCGTCTTTTTACCATTCCCTGACATTCTTTTTTGACTTTATCAAGATCTAGGTTAGGGTCGATAGTATTTGGAAGTTTTTCAGCAAGTGGCGTAGTTTTCATAAAGTGTCCTTATAAATAATTAAAATATAAATGATAAAAAGTTCAATGGATAACAAATCCTTCAGTTGCTTACTATTTTATGGATTTATGCGTGGCTTACAATCATTGCTTTGTAGCAAAATGAATGAAATTACTCACACTGTGCACCTTTTTTGTAAGTGATTAAATGAAGGTGGTTTGTATAAGCTATAAAAATGGCAGTCTGAATTATCAGTAATATATGGGCATCATTCATCAGGTTGCACAATGCCTAATGATATACAAAGGTAGTATAAATTGTCATTGTGAGCCTTTACTAAAGCCAGTAGAATACCCTCATGCTAAATTTAACCCCCCGTTATACCAGCACTCGCATCGACGAGTTGCCCGCCGCGCTGCAACCATTTGCCGCTCAATCATTCACGCTTGCCCGTCTGTATGCAGGTCGAGGTATCACTGCGCCTGATGAGCTGGAGACTAGCCTATCAGGTCTATTGCCTGCTGAGGCCCTGCACGGTGTCACTGAAGCCGTGCGCTTATTAGATGTGGCTATTGATGAGCGTCAGCGCATCTTGATCGTTGGTGACTTTGACTGTGATGGTGCCACCAGTACAGCCTTAATGATGCGCGCGCTCACAAAGATGGGTGCGGTCGTTGATTTCCTAGTACCAGATCGTTTTAAGTACGGTTATGGCCTAACGCCAGAGATTGTCGAGTTAGGTATTGAGACTTTTCAGCCAGATATGATAGTGACGGTTGATAATGGTATCTCAAGTCATGAAGGGGTAGCACGCGCCCAAGCTGATGGTATCACGGTGATTATCACCGACCATCATCTTACTACCAAAGAGACGCCACCTGCGCAAGCGGTAGTCAATCCCAATCAGCTAGGTTGTGACTTTGCTAGTAAGGCATTGGTTGGAGTAGGCGTAGCATTTTATGTGCTCGGACGCTTAGCAAAGCTACGCCGCGAAGCTGGCAAGTCTACGGTACAGGTGAGCCAATATTTGGATTTGGTCGCACTTGGGACGATTGCAGACGTTGGGGTACTGGATAAAAACAACCGTATCTTGGTACATCATGGGCTATCGGCAATTCGTCAAGGCCGCTGCTGTATGGGAATATTGGCATTGCTTGAGCAAGCGGGCCGTGATCCCAAGCAGCTTCATGCGCAGGATTTTGGTTTTGTATTAGGCCCACGTATCAATGCAGCTGGGCGTATGGACAATATGCGCATCGGTATCGAGTGCTTATTGACTGAAGACTGGAGCACCGCACAACGTTTGGCACAAGAGCTTGAACAGTTGAACCGTACGCGTCGTCATGTAGAGGGCGAGATGCGTACACAAGCCGATAGTATCGTACAAGCATTGGCCACTGAAAATAATAACGACGATAGGGCTAATGGTGATAGCGATGATAATGCCAGTAACGACGACACAATTACTCAAGCTGTCTCTACTGCTAAGGCTAGCAATTCAGGTGCGCGTGGTATTATTCTATACCAAGATGACTGGCATCAAGGAGTCATTGGCATTGTCGCTGGTCGACTAAAAGAAAGCCATTATTTACCCAGTATCGTATTTGCACCAGCAGACACTGAACAAACAGATGAAGATAGCGCCATTAAAGGCTCTGCACGTTCTATCGCTGGCGTACATATTCGTGATGCGATTGAACAAGTTGCTGAGCGTTATCCAGACTTAATCAGTCACTTCGGTGGGCATGCGATGGCGGCAGGTCTGACCCTCAAACGCCGTAACTTTGAGGCATTTGTCACAGCTTTTAATGAAGTGATGGCTCAGATGGATGATGAGGTATTTGCAGAGCAAAAATTCACCGATGGACCTTTGCAAGCAAGCGATTTTAGCTTATGGTTTGCCGAGCATTTAGCCGATGCCAGTATCTGGGGTCATGGATTTGCACCGCCGATATTTGATGGTGTGTTTGAGGTATTGAGCTTTAAGATTTTAAAAGACAAACATCTTAAGTTATCGCTGCGCTATCCAGACGTTCAATATCCGATAGAGGCCATTTGCTTTAACTTCGATAATGACGCGTGGGATTACCGTGCTAAGCAAGTCCATTTATTATTTCAGCTAGACATCAATGAATGGAATGGCAAACAAAGCTTACAGCTGATGGTCAAAGATTTGGCTGTGGTAGAGCAGGGGTAAAGCGACAATGTCAAACCGATAATACCAACGCGCTCGAAGATGAGCGCATTGGTATTTTCGAAATGAAGACACGCTCTAGTATCAGTATTTCCACTCTAGTGTGGGGAACTGCCAATCGTAACGAATAGCCAGCATACGCAAAGTAAAAATCGTACTCATCGTAGAGATGTCAGCTACCCAATCTGTCACGCCTAAGTTCTTTAGAGCAAAGTATAGAACCCCACCTGTCAACGCTGCCGTGATATAAATCTCTTGCTGCAGTACCAATGGAATCTCATTGCAAATCATATCGCGAATGATGCCACCAACCACGATGGTAATCACACCTAATAACAGCGCTACAGGTACATTGGCACCCATACTATCAGCGACTTTGATACCGATCAGTGTAAATGCTGACAGACCAATGGTGTCAGAGAGTTTGAGGAACTTATCTACTCGTCTGGAGTTTGGATGAAAAAATATCTGCATCGCTAGCGATGAAATTGTAATGAGGGTCAGATAGCTCATATCTACCATCCAAAATAACGGATGGCGATCCAGAATGACATCACGTACCGTGCCGCCGCCGATAGCAGTAACGATAGACACGAGCAGACAGCCGAAGACATCGAAGTTTTTGTGCTTGGCAAGTATCGTGCCTGAGACGCTACAGGCGATGATGCCAATCATATCGAAGAAATATATCAAAGAGCGGGGGTCAAAAGTAGTGATCAGTACGGTAGGGTCCAATACGATAGCCAACATGGGCAGTTCTCACTATTTTCAATTATTGTCAGTCAAACAAAGGTTATCTCAGCAGAGTCTTGCTCAATTAATCAGTTTACGAGTCGAATAGAAGGCAAGTGCCAGTCGAATCTGAGCGCGAGCATACGTACCGCAAAGATGACAAACAGCATAATAAATTCGTTGAGACTGGCACCGACTCCAAAATACTGTAAACATAAATAAGTCACAGACCCTGCGATACTGGCAGTAATATAAATCTCACGCTGTAGCACCAGTGGAATCTCATTACAAATGATATCACGTAGCAAACCACCGATAATGGCAGTCCAAACACCCATCATAATAGCAATAAGGGGAGACATGTCTAGGGTTAAGGCCACCTTAAAACCAATGACACTAAAAGCGGCCAACCCAATGGCATCAAAGAGCTTTAACGCATTATCAATCTTATGATAAAGGTGAAAGAAGATTTGTAAGATAAGGGAGGTCACCGTGATAACGATCACGTAATTAAGATCAGTCATCCAAAATAGAGGGTGACGGTCGAGAGCCATATCGCGTAATGTCCCACCGCCGATGGCATTGACCATCGCTACCAAGATACAACCAGCGATATCGAAGCCTTTATGCTGCGCAAGCAAAGTCCCTGCAATCGCGCAGGCAACAATGCCAACCATGTCCAATAAATATAATAGAATATCAGGAAAAATCAAAGCATTACCCATGGTTATATTGCCAAATCGAGATCATCAAAGTGATAGGTGTTTTTTAGGTGGCTATTCAATGCATAACTGTGACGAAATGGGCGTAGTGTTATAGTGCCATTTAGCCGTCTTTTGCAAATAATATCAGCCCTACCATAATCAGCCCTATACCGACCAGTCCCATCGCCGAAGGTATGGCGTTACCTAACAGTAATATACCCCCAATCAAGGCAAAGATAACCTCACTGGCTTGGGTTGAGTCAACGCCTGCAACCTCGCTTGAAGTAACAGCTTGCTCGCGCGCATACAAAAATATAGTGGTCGCTGCCACGCCTGCCAATAGAGCAACGAGCAACGTATTGATTATTTGTGAGGGGTAGGGCTGGTCAGGGCGCACTATAATGCCCAAAAACAGCCAAAATGGCAAACACCCGAGAGTCATTAGCCAAACTTTGTTAAAAGCATTTTGCAGTAGCGTGGTTTCGATAGAAGGAATACGAGCAATTAGATTTTGTAGGGATGAGGTTGCCGCAGTGTTGTCACTTTGAAGTACGCTATCCAGGTCGGTAGCATCATACGTCGTAGTTGGTAAATCATAATCTTCAGATATGAGCGGTTTACTCTGCTCATTAATATCAATACCAACACTGATGCTAGCTCGTTGAGCGTTCAACTCTGCTGCCTTCTGTAATATAGTATTGCGCTCGCGGGCATTATGAGAAGCCTGCCAAACCAGCTGGTTACCAATTGGGTAGCTAAAAGCTGCGATAAGAGCGGGTAGCGCACCGTAGAGCAGCATGTCAGACATTGGAACGGCGTCAGTTATAGAGGCAGCATGCAGACCTTCACTGATATTGACGAGCGCCACACCGATAAAGACAATGACAGCATATACGATGAATTTTTTATCAAAACGTTGACCAAATGCCAATAGTACAAGCAAACTGGTGACAACGGTAAACATAAAGGTAGCTGCTACTACCCATCCCGCAACATGATCTGCGGCATAGCAAATACCGGTATAAAAAAGTCCAAACCCAATACTGCCAGTAATGCACCAGAAGCCCCAATGCTGAAGAAAAATTTTCATTAATGCTTTAACACGACCAAAGCCATGTTGTATCGCAATAATGGCGGTAATAATCAATAGCATAAAGACATAGCGCAGACTCGCTGACCAAAACCAATGTCCACCTGCGCTACTCATAAGCTCATTTAAGATAAATGTCGAGCTAAAAAACGCACCTGCTAGCAAGCCCAATAAAATGAGTTTGATCATACCGCTACCTTATCCATGGCACTCAACGTGTTCACACTTTCTGTTTGTTACTTGCTGATAGTTACTTGCCTTTGGCATCTGCCCAAATGATCTTATGCAATTGCAGCTGAAAGCGAACTGGTAAGGCATCAGCCAACATCCACTCTGCTAGCTCGCGCGCCAATACAGGTACTTCAGGGCTAAGCTGTTCATCGACATCATCTGCGACGTTAAACATTGGAGAGAACCACACCGTACCGACCAATTCGTTTAACTTATACTCGGTCAATTTAGCTTTTGCCCAGTCGTAATCTGTACGATTCATAATGACAAACTTGATTTGGTCGTGCTGAGTGAGATAGTCGAGGTTTGACCATAGATTTTTATCGACTTCGCCTGAGCTTGGCGTTTTGAGATCCATTACTTTACTGACTGCTGTTGGTACGTTTTCTACCGTGAGTGCGCCTGCGGTCTCAAGGGATATCTCATACCCATCGCTCAGCAAACGTTTCATCAATTCAATGGCATTTGGCTGTGCTAATGGTTCACCACCAGTCAGACAGATGCGCTTGCACGGATAACCTTTGATGGTTTCTATGATGGTTTCTAATGATTGACGTTCGCCGCCAGTAAAAGCATATTCGGTATCACAATAGACGCAGCGCAGCGGACAGCCTGTTAGACGTACAAATATCGTCGGCAAGCCTGAGGTGATTGCCTCACCTTGTAAGGAATAAAAAATCTCAGTCAGACGCAACCCTGCTTCAGGGTCAGTGACAGGGATAGCGGCGGTGCGTAATGATGATTCACTCATAATATTTCAAATACAGTTAAAGGTCGATAAGACGATGAAGCGCTTATCAATCGTAATAAAAAGGCAGGGGATGGTACGAATGATTTTGTGTTTGTATAAAGACAAACTAAAAGAGGATTATAACGTAACGCGTTATATTAAGCTGCAAAAAAGATGCTGGAGTCATCCTCTAGCATCTTCATATAAAACAATATTATTCAATAAACAACGGTATTTGCCAAATATTTAGGCTAAGCGTAATAGCTCGTTTACTGATGTTTTTGCACGAGTTTGCGCGTCAACTTTTTTCACGATGATAGCAGCGTACAAGCTGTGCGTGCCATCTTCTGACGGCAAGCTACCTGGTACGACAACAGAACCTGCTGGTACACGGCCACGATGAATCTCGCCAGTCTCACGATCATAGATACGCGTCGATTGACCGATGTAGACACCCATAGAGATGACAGCGCCTTCTTCAACGATAACGCCTTCAACGATTTCAGAGCGCGCACCGATGAAGCAGTTGTCTTCAATGATAGTAGGGTTTGCTTGCAATGGCTCTAATACACCACCGATGCCAACGCCGCCTGACAGATGCACGTTTTTACCGATTTGAGCACATGAACCAACAGTCGCCCATGTATCAACCATCGCGCCTTGATCGACATAGGCGCCGATGTTGACGTATGACGGCATCAATACTGCGCCTGCTGCGATGAATGAACCTCTACGAGCGACAGCTGGTGGTACAACGCGTACGCCTGCTTCTTTAAACTGCGCTTCAGTCCAGTTAGCAAACTTAGTCGGTACTTTGTCATAGAACTGTACGTGTTCGCCAGCAGCTTGGACGTAGTTGTCGTTTAGACGGAAAGACAATAGTACGGCTTTTTTGGCCCACTGATTGACAACCCATTCGCCATCTTTCTTTTCTGCTACGCGCAGGCTACCGTTATCTAGTTGCTCAAGTACTTGGTTGATAGCATCGCGCACGTCTTGTGGCATATTGGCTGGGCTGTATTCGTTGCGATTTTCAAATGCTTGTTCGATGGTTTGTTGTAATGACATAAAGGTTCCTAAAATGAATGAAAAGTAAATAAATGAATCTTATAGTTAAAGATAGCGTCAAAAATCGACTAAAAATATTGCCTGCCACATTGTCGCTAATTTGACGACTTTTAGCAAATAAGTTGGGCGCAAAGGTCTGTATTGATAATAAGTAATGCCATTTAGACAGATGGGCTATTGCGCTCTATCCATTCTAAGATATCGTGATAGACCACCTTGTTCGCCTGCCCGTGAAGGGGCTCATGGCGCATATTAGGATACAGCTGAATATCGACATGACTGAAATGACGCTTGTCCAAACGCGTGACAACCCTACGTATACCGCGACCCATTTCACCAATCGGATCATCTTCACCGCTGATAAACAGCATTGGGAAGTTTTTGGCAATAGTAGTAGCCCAATTTTTATTCAGCCCAGTATCCATAAGCGTAAACAATGTCATAAAGCCATTGTTGGTAAAGTCAAAACCAGTCTTAGGATCGGCTTCATAGGCTTCAATGTTTGCGGTATTTTCACTGAGCCACGCAAACTGTGAGGACGAACTGCGATCAGATAGTTGGCTGTTCAGGACTTTATTCATCACCTTGGCAAAAACTGTATTCGGTTGTCTTGGTGCGACTCTGGCCAGTAATTTGTTGATAGGTAATAAAACCTTAGCTAGTGGGTTGGCGTCTGCGGAACCCATTAGGATGGCGCCTGTGAAATTATGCGCATGATGCTTGAGTACATTGCGCACGATAAATGAGCCCATCGAGTGACCCATCACAAAATGCGGGACGTCTGGATGACGCTCTTTTAGGCTATCGGCCATCACAATCACGTCTTTCAAAAGCGACTGTACTGGATGCTCCTCACCAAAAAATCCGAGATCGGCCTCAGTCTTGATAGTCTGTCCATGACCCAAATGATCGTAAGTCGCCACAGCGATACCATTGTCTGCCAAAAACTGTGCAAAATCGCTATAGCGACCGCTGTGCTCTGCCATGCCATGCACAATCAATAAAGTCGCGCTAATCTCGACGTCTTTGCTACTTGGTTCAAAAAAATCATGGTGCAAGTAGTGAATATTGTCAGAAGACAAAATGTGATCGTTACTGGTATCGATGTTGGTACTCATGTAATGTTCCTTGATTACTTATAATTTTCATTAACGATTTTGACAATGTTTCTCAAATAATGAGTCAAGCAGCGCAATTTATCATGCGGCTCTTATACTGTCCTATTGTACTGGGCGATGATAAATAATTTCACCTTATTTTATTATTTTAATTCAGTTATAAAAAATATCGTTCTAATAATAACGGTTGACGCAGTGACTATTGCTGAATATGTATAAGCCACATGAGCCACATAATTCATTTACGCTCTTACTGTTTGCCCGCAACAGACTGGTCTTATTTATATGATACTTTTAAATGAGTTTTTAAAGTCATTTATATCAATCAACATTCGATCAAACACTAACAGCAACTAACCGCCTTGATAAAATCATTTATGACGAAATTTTCATCGAAAAAGACATTATTATTGGCAGGCGCAGGTCACGCTCACATTGGTATGTTACGCCGACTTAGCGCCGCGCGTTTAAAGGATGCCGATACGATAGAGGCAGACATTCACTTAATTAGTCAGCAACCGCAAACCATCTATTCTGGCATGTTACCGGGTTGGATGGCAGGGCATTATCAGTTGCATGATATCAGTATTGATATCAAATCGCTTTGTGTGCGAGCAGGTGTGCGCTTTATTCAGCAATCGCTTGTACAAGTAAACGCAGCGTCAAATAAGGTGGTTACGACTGGCGATGAACAAACGGATTTTGACTACGATGTCTTGTCTCTAAATACGGGCGCAGATACAGACATGCGTTGGCTACCTGACCACAATAGCTACAACGAGTACAGAAGCGATAATGACGATAACAATACTGGCGCTGCTAATACTAACGTGATTGCCATACGACCGTTGTCAACATTTATCACGCAATGGCAGCGGATTCTAAAAGCCGCTCAGCAGTCTGAAAAGTATCAATTGGCTATTATTGGGGCAGGTGCTGCGGCCATAGAGTTGGTGATGGCAGCCCAAGTCACGCTACGGAACATCAATCGTAATCATCAGGTGACATTAGTATGCGGTGAGAATCTATTGTCAGGGTTTAACTCAGGCTTTCGACAACGGGTTATTAAGCAGTTACATCGTCATGACATTACGATAGTTCGAGAACGAGCGACCGATTATCGTGATGGCAAATTATCAACTACGCATAAATCATTGCCAATAAATGCTGTCATCGCTGCGACTGGCGTCATAGGCTCGGCATGGACGGCTTCTACGGATTTGGAGATAGAAGGTGATGGGTTTGTTGCAGTAAACGATAAGCAACAGAGCGTCTCTCATCCTAATGTGTTTGCGGTTGGTGATGTGGCGATACGAGTCGATAAATATGTGGCGCACTCAGGGGTTCACTCGGTGCATGGTGGTGCTGTCGAAGCCGATAATTTATTGGCCTATCTGGGTGACAACGTAATGAAAAGCTATCAGCCAAAATCACGCACGCTATATCTGCTGTCTTGCGGTGATAAATACGCCATTGGTAGTTGGGGTAATGTAAACCTACAAGGTCGCTGGGTATGGCATCTCAAGAAGTATATCGATAAGCGTTTCATTGAAGCCGATAAGGACTAACCAAGGTTAATGCTCATTTGGAATAAACCATAAAATCCATGTGATTAGTTGTCAATGCTTATTGATAATCAGGTATGATTGATTAGATAAACCGTAAAGTGAGCAATCAAGTTTTACGTTGTAAGTTTTGAAAATAAACAGTAAAAGCAATGCGCTATCTATGTTTTCTAATCTTTAATGTCACGTTGCTATCCTTTTTTAGTTGTACTGCTAACAGGATTTTAGACCATCATGAAATCAACTATCGAGCTACTTGAGCATACTGATTTTCCAGCGATAAAACGACGTCAATTGACGATATTGCAAGTCAATATGGGCTATTTATGTAATATGTCCTGCGTGCACTGTCATGTGGCTGCTAGCCCTTATCGTACCGAGATGATGTCACGTGAGTTGGTTGAGCTGATACCAGAGGTATTACAAGCACAAAACATCGATACGCTTGATTTGACAGGCGGTGCGCCTGAAATGCATGAGGATTTTAAGTATTTGGTCAAGGCAGCTCGAGCATTAGGTGTCAAAGTCATAGACCGCTGTAACCTGACTATCCTGATGGAAGAGGGTTATGAGGATATGGCGCAGTTTTTAGCAGATAACCAAGTGGAAGTGGTGGCATCTTTGCCTTGTTATTCCTTAGAAAATGTAGACAAGCAGCGCGGTAAAGGTGCGTTTGACGACAGTATATTGGGATTGCAAAAACTCAATCAGTTGGGGTATGGCAAGCCTAATTCAGATTTAACATTAAACTTGGTCTTCAATCCACAAGGCGCGACGCTGCCGCCCAATCAACAGCAGCTTGAAGCGGATTATAAGCGTGAGTTAAAAGCGCACTTTGATATCGAATTTAATCATCTATTTGCCCTAACCAATATGCCGATTCAGCGTTTTGGGGCGGTGTTATTGGCAAAAGACCAGTTCCACCCGTATATGGATTTGCTCAAAGCTAATTATATGGCTGCTAATCTGGCCGAGGTCATGTGCCGTTCGACCATTAGTGTCAACTGGTTGGGTGAGCTGTTTGATTGTGATTTCAATCAGCAGTTAGAGATACCTGTCCCCAACAAGTCACGGCGACACCTAAGTGACTTGTTAACGCAAAACCCGTCTGGTGATGACATTGCCATTGCCGACCACTGCTATGGCTGTACAGCAGGACAGGGCAGTAGTTGTGGCGGCGCGTTAGAAGAAGAGCCAGTAGAGCCAGCGTTAGCAGACACGCCTTAGCCGCTCTAATGTAAGTGCTTTTAATATAAGCACCTTAAACATAGATGTTTTAAGCCTAAACACTTTAAACATAGGTGCTTTTAGCATACGTAAAAATTTAGATAAAAAACAATCAGTGTAAACGGAGTAAGTCCTATGTCAGTATTTAACTTTTCTGCGAAGACGTTTTTCGCCCAACCAGTGATTGCTACGACTATTTTATTAGCAAGCGTGGCCGCTCATGCTGATTTCAACCATCAGAGCTGGGATAGCTTACTAAATAAGCATGTGACCATGACCAACGGTGGCAAAGCTTCAGTGGTCAACTATGCTGGCATGAAAGCAGATCAAAGTAAGCTGACAAGCTATCTGGAAGCGACGAGCAAGGTATCTCAATCAGAGTTCAATCGTTGGAGTAAAAATGAGCAGTTGGCATTTTTAATCAACGTTTATAACGCTGGTACGGTTGATTTGGTATTGACGAAATATCCAAACGTCAAATCCATCAAAGATATTGGCGGACTGTTTGGGTCACCATGGAAGCAAGAATTTGTTTCGCTACTCGGTAAAACGCGCTCACTTGATGATATTGAGCATAACCTGATTCGTGGTTCTAAACGTTACAACGATCCGCGCATTCACTTTGCGGTCAATTGTGCCAGTATCGGTTGCCCTGCACTGCAAGATGATGCCTTTACCGGCAAGCGTTTAGACAGTCAATTAGAGCAAGCAACGTCTAAGTTTTTAGCAGACAGTAGCCGCAACAGTCTTAAAGGCGATACGCTAAGAGTGTCACCAATTTTTAAATGGTATAAAGAAGACTTTGCAACCAACTGGCGCGGCACAAAAGATTTAGCAGGGTTTCTAGGTCGTTATAGCTCGTCACTAGGATTGAGTAAAGCTCAGACAGCGGATCTCAAACAAGGTAAGATAAAAATAAGCTATACCGACTACAACTGGAATTTGAATAAGAAATAAGCCAGTTTTTAATCTTAATCGCTGATTAATGTGACGGTATATCCATTGAAACTCTCCATCATTATTCCATTGTTAAATGAAGCGGACAACTTGCCTGAGCTTATGGCTCATATTGTCCGTCTCGATCCGGCACCGCAGCAAGTGATATTGGTCGATGGTGGCTCAGTGGATGGTTCGGTTGCTATCGCCGACAGTGTGCTCAAAAGTATAGAGGCTACCCAATCAGCTATCGACTGGCATATTATCGAATCTACGGTAGGACGCGCTCAGCAAATGAATGCGGGCGCTATGTTAGCAACAGGTGATGCGCTGCTATTTTTACATGCTGATACCGAGCTGCCAGCTGACGCGATAGACAACGTTCAACAGGCAGTAGCTCAGTATGACTGGGGACGTTTCGATGTGCGCTTAGACAGTCGTGAGCCATTGTTAAAAATCGTCGGATTAATGATAAACCAGCGCTCACGCTCAATGGGTATAGCTACTGGTGATCAAGCAATATTTATCAAAAAGTCCGTGTTTGAGCAGATTGGTGGCTATCCTGATCAGCCACTGATGGAAGATATCGAACTGTGTAAACGGCTAAAGAAAATTGCTCGACCAGCTTGTCTAAAGAGTAAAGTCACGACTTCAGCGCGGCGTTGGCAGCAGCATGGCACGTGGCGGACGATTTTTTTGATGTGGCATTTGCGCTTTGATTATTGGCGCGGCGTATCGCCTGACGTCTTAAAGCAACGCTACTATAAGCAGTGAAGTTGTTTGGTTTATAAATATGATAGACAAAAGAAGAAAGAGTTCGTCCTTGTACATTTGACCAATTGAGAGACCGTTATAGTGACAGCTGATTTATCTGCAAGACAGCAAGATACCTGCATCATTCTGTTTGCAAAATATCCAGCGCCTAATAAGGCGAAGACCCGTTTGCAGCCAGCGCTAGGGGTAGATGGCGCTGCACGTATGGCAAGGCAACTATTATTGCATAGTATTGAGCAGACCGTTGATACGGGCTTTGCTGTCGAGCTATGTGTGAGTCCAGCACCAACAGATCCATGTTGGCAAGCGCTTGATTTTCCTGACTCGTTGCGTTGGTCTGCGCAGGCCGACGGTGATTTGGGTTTACGTATGTTGATAGCCAGTCAGCAAGCATTGCAACGTTTTGACAAGGTTGTATTAATTGGTACGGACTGTCCTAGTCTTACGACAGCACGTATTCAGACAGCGATACAGCAGCTAAATCAACACGATGCGGTCATGATTCCAGCGACTGATGGTGGTTATGTACTGCTAGGGTTTAGACAAGTTAATGAAAGCCTGTTTTCGGACATTGTTTGGAGTACGGCTAGTGTAGCCGCTGTCACTGAGCAGCGCATGGCGGCATTAGGCTGGAGACTGGCATTATTTGACCCTTTGCATGATATTGATGAGCCTAAAGATTTAGTGCATTTACCGTCAAGCTGGCTAGATTCTCACGTCAATATTTAGGTTGATAATAGCTGATAAAGGATAATTGATAACTAGGTCAATAAACTCACTAACGTAGTTGCATATTCTAAGATGATTTACTAAGACTTTTAACTGGATGGCACATTCAATAAGGATATTGTTATGCATGACGTCGTGCAAAATTACTATGGAAAAGAGTTACAGAGTACCAATGATTTAAAGACTTCGGCTTGTTGTGATATTAGCAATATGCCTGAGTGGCTCAAGCCATTACTCGCAAATATTCACGATGAAGTATTGAGTCGTTATTACGGCTGTGGTCTGGTGTGTCCAGCACTGCTTGAAGGCTGCCGAATTTTAGACTTGGGCAGTGGTTCAGGCCGAGATGTCTATGCACTAGCACAATTGGTTGGTGAGAGTGGCCATGTAGTCGGTGTTGATATGACCGATGAGCAGCTATCCGTTGCCAGACAGCATCAAGCCTATCATATCGATAAGTTTGGCTATGACAATGTGACATTTTTGCACGGCTATATCGAGAAACTAGATGAACTAGACCTTGAGGCTAATAGCTTCGATATTATCGTCTCAAACTGCGTTATCAATCTATCACCAGACAAGGCCGCGGTCATGGCTAGTGTGCAGCGTTTACTGAAACCTGGTGGGGAGTTTTATTTTTCTGATGTCTATGCCGATCGCCGTATCCCGCAACACTTGATTGATGACCCAGTCTTATATGGCGAATGTTTGAGCGGCGCGTTGTATTGGAAGGATTTTAACCGTTTATCACGAGATGCAGGTTTCTTAGACGTACGTTTGGTTGAAGATCGCCCACTTGAGATCACAGATCCTACATTGGCGGCTAAAATTGGTAATATTCAGTTTTTTTCTGCAACTTACCGCTTATTTAAAATCGACTCGCTTGAGGATGCTTGCGAAGATCACGGACAAGCGGTGATATATAAAGGAACTATCGAGCAGTCACCGCATCGGTTTGATTTAGATAAACATCACGCTATCGAAGCTGGTCGAGTATTTCCAGTATGTGGCAATACGTTTCGCATGCTGCAAGAGTCACGCTTTGCGCCGCATTTTGAGTTTATCGGTGATGACAGTCACCACTACGGTATTTTTGCAGGTTGCGGTGAGCTAATGCCGTTTACTCAACCTATGATGCTGGCATCTGGTGCAGGTGGTTGTTGCTGACATTAAAGTGGTGTATTTAGTATAAATTTCAGATATACATGCTGAATTACAAGAAAGGCCATCATTTCAGATAATGGCCTTTTTTGATTTGATAGAAGCCAGCTTGATTAAAATCAGACCGATTAGCAGTAGTCAGTTAAAGATGGAAAAGACGCATTACAATCACGTTAGCAAGGCGGCCAGTCTGATCTTGGTATGTTCGTCCATCGCATCTATAGGTGTGACCAATGCTTGTGCAAGAGCACTGTGAGCGATTGACTCAGGTAGTTCAGCGGCAATCAAAGCAACAGCTTCTCGTATCACTTTTTGAGCATTATCTGCATTTTTCAGTAGGTTCTTTATCGCATAGTCGGCACTGACGGCTTCTTCCGTCGGATGCCAACAGTCGAAGTCTGTCACCAGAGCTAACGTGGCATAAGCAATACTGGCTTCACGTGCCAATTTGGCTTCTGGCATATTGGTCATGCCAATGATATCTGCCTGCATCTGACGATACCATTCTGACTCTGCTCGAGTTGAGAATTGAGGGCCTTCGATGCAGACATAAGTTGCCTTAGAATGACTGCTACCTTCTATAATATTTGCTTGGTCATAAGCGCGCGTCAAGAGTTCTGCTAGGGCAGGGCATAGTGGGTCAGCCATCGACACATGGGCGACGGCTCCCTCACCAAAGAAAGTACTCGCTCGCTGCTTAGTCATATCAATCATTTGATCTGGTATGACCATGTCTAATGGCTTAAGATGCGCTTGCAATGAGCCAACTGCTGATACGGAAACGATATAGCGTACCCCAAGCGTTTTTAGCGCATAGATATTGGCTCGATACGGCACTTCGGACGGGGTCAGTCTATGACCCTGACCATGCCGTGTCAAAAAGGCAACGGTCACTCCCTCAAGCTCACCTAAGACAATATCATCAGATGGACTACCATAAGGCGTCTGTATCGTTACACTGCGTTTGTTGGTCAGTGATGACATTTGGTAGAGACCGCTGCCACCGATGATAGCAATATCAGCAGATAACGTTGCCAGTACTTCCGTGTGAGGTATTGTCATAAGGACTATCCGAGTAGATTAATAAAAGAGAGACACAGACTAGTGCCATGTAATATCCTGAACCAAAAAATAGCTCAGATAAAATATAGCAGAACTTTTGTCCTTATAGTTATAAATCGAGATAGTTATAAATCGAGAGTCCTCATTAATTTGCTATATCTAAAAATTCCTAAGAAATAATGCGATATGGCAATATTTTTCAGATGTCGATAAAGGTTTACAATAGCAACAATTTTTGTTTTAATATTTATTAAATGAAACTTTGTTTCGCATAGCAAAACTTTATATATGTTAGCTCAATTAATGAATGGCCTATATTTTCTCAGGTAGCTTTAAATATAAGGTATTGAAAGAAAAAGAGAAAGCAAGCTAAGGTTTATTTGTTGATGGAATTACTATATTATTACTCGTCTGTAACGTATTTATGTATAAATACGGATATTGTTAAACGTACAAAATCGACCACTTCAAGGATGAATTCAATGCTTAATTCTTTAAAATCCCCATTACTTTTGTCAGCTATGTTGAGTGCTGCCTTAGGTCTAACTGCATGCTCATCTCCAAGTTCAGAGGGCAGTGATACTGCATCTGCAGATAGCGCGGCAACAGATACTGCAGCAGATAAGCTTGATACTAAGTTTTTGACCATCGCTACTGGCGGTGCGTCTGGCCCTTACAACATCATTGGTACTTCATTGTCTGAAGTCTATGTCAAAACCTTTGGCGTAAACTCAAAAACTCAAACCACTGGCGCATCAGTCGAAAACGTCAATCTATTGACCCAAGGCAAGGTCGACATGGTCTTGGCACTAAGTGACGTAGTGACAGATGCTGTCGAAGGTAAAAACAACTTTGAGCAGCCAATCACTAACATTCAACAGATTGCTGTTTTGTACCCTAATGTGGTGCAAATCGTAACCTCGGAAAAATCTGGTATCAAAAACATTGAAGATTTACGAGGCAAGCGTATTGCGGTAGGCGATCAAGGTTCTGGTACAGAAGTAAATGCTCGTACTTTACTTGAAGGGTTTGGTATCACGTATGATGATGTCACCGTTGATTATCTAGGCTTTGCTGAAGCTGCTGATGGTATGAAAGCAGGCAAGATCGAAGCGGCATTCTTTAGTAGTGGCCTACCAAACTCATCTTTGATGGAGCTAGAGCAAGGCTTAGATTTACAGATTGTCACTATCAACCAAGACAAGCTAAAAGAAATCATCGCGACCAAGCCTTACTTCAAAACCTTTGAGATTCCTGCTGGCACTTATGGCAACGAAACAGCCATACCAACTGCAGCAATCATGAATGCGTTGTTGGTTAGCTCTGATCTATCTGAAGCGGATGGTTATAAACTGACCAAAGCATTGTTTGATAATTTAGATGGTCTAAAAACAGCTCACCAAGCGGCCAATGATATCAGTCTAGAAACCGCTCGTGATGGCATGGTAGCCCCAATCCATCCTGGAGCTAAAAAGTACTATGACGAACAATCAGCCAAGTAATTCATTATGTTTACCAACTGGCGCGGCATTTATTGCAGCGCTGGTTTTTTTTACGCTATGGTTAGGCTTTACGCTTCAGTCTGTCGTTGAAGTGCGAGTCGCAGGCGTAGACGGTGCTGATGATAAGGTTTGTTATTTCACTGAGCCTGATTTTCAGCTACGTTGGATACATTCTGTAGAAAAACAGTGGTGGGAAGAGCAGTATCAACGCATAGACGGCAGTAGTACAGAAGGTGCGGAGCTGTTACTGACCACGACGTATTTTGAAGCATTCGGTGCGGGGACACCCTCCACCGAAATGCTCGCTCCTATACAAAAGCCTGGCTATCTGGGTTATCAAATCAACGAAAAACTGCCTCGCCTTAATTGGGTCGTATCTAGACTGACCAAAGGTGAAATGGATTATGGTGGTCATCGTTTCTTGATTCACCAGTGGGTGCCAGACTATTCTGAAGTGGTGATCATGCCTAAGACGTATGATTTAATTGATAGATTTAAAAAGGACTTTTGTCATGAACTCCCAAGTGACGGATCAAGGTAGTGTGACTACCATGCCAGATGCGCAAGTTGATAACGATGCTGAGGCGGATGCGGTCAACCGAGCAGTATTGGAAAAATATGACCGAGAGTCAATCACGCGTCATATCACTCAAGGACCAGTAAAATATTTTATCGCTGGCATTTGTATACTCTATTCACTGTTTCATTTATATATCACTTTTAATCCAATGCCAGCACTGTTGCAGCGCTCTGTGCACGTGGGCGTTGGTTTTGCATTGATATTCCTAATTTTTCCAGCCAGTAAAAAAAGCAGTCGCAAACGAGTGGCATGGTATGACTGGCTTTGGTTTGCGCTGTCCTTATCTGGCATGGGCTACTTGATTTACGAGTATCAAGATATTGTGACCTCGCGCGGCGGTATGGCGAACCAGATGGATGTGATATTTTCACTAATCACCGTAGTCTGTGTGTTAGAGGGCAGTCGCCGTATCACAGGTTGGATTTTGCCGATATTGGCAGGGATATTCTTAGCCTATCCGTTTGTCAGTCACATGGATTTTATGCCTGATAGACTTTTGACTCGCCCTTATGATATGGGTGATATTTTCGGTCAATTATTCCTAAAAACAGAAGGTCTGTATTCTGTCGCGATCGGTGCGTCAGTGACGTTTATTTTCTTGTTTATCTTATTCGGTGCGTTCTTAGCACGCTCAGGGATGGGGCAGCTGTTTAATGATCTGGCATTGGCCATCGCAGGTCATAAGAAAGGCGGGCCTGCAAAAGTAGCGGTCATCTCTAGTGGCTTTATGGGCAGTATCAACGGCTCTGCATTATCAAATGTAGTAAGTACCGGTGCCTTTACGATTCCGCTGATGAAAAAAGTCGGCTATCACAAAGATTTCGCGGGTGCAGTTGAGGCGAGTGCATCTGTAGGTGGGCAGATTTTGCCACCAATTATGGGTGCCAGTGCGTTCATTATGGCAGAGACCACAGGTTTGCCTTATAGCACGATTGCGCTTGCAGCCCTACTACCAGCCGTGCTGTACTATTTGGGTGTGATTGCACAGGTACATTTCCGCGCTGGTCGCCGCGATCTAAAAGGTATCGCTAAAGAAAATCTGCCAGCAGTAAAAGCAGTCCTAAAAGCACGTGGTCATATGCTATTGCCGATTGTTTTTTTGGTTTTCTTGTTAATCAGAAACGTACCTGTAGGATATGCAGCAGCTTATACCATTGGTTTTACGGTTGTCATCAGTATGCTACGTGCTGAGACACGCATGAGCTTTTCTGATATTTTAGGTGCATTGGAAGATGGTGCGCGTCAGTCGCTTGCAGTCATGGCGGCCTGTGCGGTCGTTGGTATTATCATTGGGGTGGTGAGTCTGACTAGTTTCGGTACCGTAATGACATCCTCTATCGTTACGCTAGGCGCGGGATCGTTGTTCTTTACGCTTATTTTAACCATGCTAGCATCTATGGTATTAGGCATGGGATTACCGTCTATTCCTGCCTATATCATTACGGCGACGATGGCGGCGCCAGCATTAGCTGGTTTTGATATTCCAATTTTGTCAGCGCATATGTTTGTTTTTTATTTTGGTATTTTTGCCAATATTACCCCGCCTGTGTGTCTAGCGGCCTTTGCTGGTGCGGGTATATCGGGCGGCGATCCGATGAAGACAGGATTCTTGTCGCTCAAGCTGGCACTCGCTGGATTTATCGTACCGTTTATGTTTATCTATAATCCTACGATGCTGATGATTGACCCCACTGATCTTGCTGTTACGGCAAAAGACTTCCCGCTACCGCCTATTGTAGATATCATTACAGTAGTAGTGACTTCGATTACTGGTGTCATTGCACTAAGCTCAGCACTTGAGGGGTACTTCAGAGGCGAGATGAATACGGTGACTCGTGTCATCTTAGCTATTGGCGCTTTGTTACTGATTTACCCTGAAATGATCACGGGCATCGTAGGAGGAGTTATTGTCCTCGGTATTGCTGCATTCAATATAAAAACAGCTGGAAAGCCAACGCCAACTTTAACCGTGTAAAGTATTGGATTTGAATTCTTCGTAAATCTAACAAAGCTAAAAAAAGGGTGAATAACAAATCTGTTATTCACCCTTTTTAATATTCTTAAGAGATGTTCTAGCGGCTGTTGTTCGCAACTACTTTCACCTCACTTGATTGCTAAATTAGCAGCCAAGTTTACCTTCAGCTTCTAATGCTTTTTTGCTACGGATAGGTGCTGGGCAATCTTCGCCATAGTACTGACGATCTGCAAAGTAGCTTGAGCGTACCATTGGGCCTGCCCAAATACTAAAGAAGCCAATCTTTTTACCGTAGTCCATATAGCGTTGGAACTCATCTGGATGAACATAACGATCGACAGGCGCGTGGTTTTTACTAGGCTGTAGATACTGACCGATAGTGATCATATCTACATCATGAGCTTTTAGATCATCGAGTAGGGCATAGATCTCTTCTTCTGTCTCGCCAAGACCAACCATAAAGCCGCACTTGGTGGCGATATCAGGACGACGCTCTTTATAAATCTTAAGCAAATCTAGTGAATGCTGATAGTCAGAACCTGGACGGAAGGCCTTGTATAGACGTGGCACCGTTTCGATGTTGTGGTTAAACACATCTGGTGCAGTCTCTGTCAATAAATCCAAAGCGATATCCATACGACCACGGAAATCTGGTACTAGGATTTCAATCAAGCAGTTTGGGCTAAGTGCTCTTGACTCGTTTAGGACTTCCACAAAATGTCCAGCACCGCCGTCTTTTAAATCATCGCGATCGACAGAGGTGATTACAGCATACTTAAGCTGTAGACCTTGAATCGTCTCAGCGGTATGACGCGGCTCATCCTTGTCTAGCTCATTAGGACGACCATGGCCTACATCACAGAACGGGCAGCGACGCGTACAAATATCACCCATGATCATAAAGGTGGCTGTACCATCAGCGAAGCACTGTGGCAGGTTAGGGCAGGCCGCTTCTTCACAGACGGTATAAAGCTTTTGCTCACGTAAGGTTGCTTTGATACGAGCAACTTCAGCAGGCGAGGACATTTTTACCCGAATCCAATCAGGCTTTTTCTTTGCCTCGACAGTCGGGATCACTTTAATTGGGATACGGGCAACTTTGTCATAGCCACGTAGCTTTTCGCCTTGGATGGCTTTTTTTGGTTTGGCCTTAGCAGCAGGTACATGTGTTTGTACGGCAGTTGTCATAATAGAGTTATCTCTTAACCCTTTATATTATAAGGGTTTATGGAATGATCAGAATGTTTTATGAGTGTAGATATTATAGCAGAAATTTGGTCGTCAATTTTTAAACAATATTGTTAAGATTACTATGATTGCTCGGACGACCATAGTTTTAAATATCTATATCGATTTCCAACTCATTCAGTATATCTATGGCAGCGCGAAATGCTTCTTGTGTGGCAGGTGCACCGCAGTACGGCAAGCTGTGCATGAGCACTTCTCTAATCTCAGCGACACTGGCCCCGTTGTTAATGGCACCGCGTATATGTCCTTTCAACTCATTTGGGCTTTTTTGGGCAATTAAAAAGGCAATAGTGATTAATGAGCGATACTTACGAGGTAATACTGAGTCATCTTGCCAAGTGCTGCCCCAAGCGTGTTCAATAATCCAGTCTTGCAGCGGTTGGGTAAATCCTGTGGCAGCATCAAGCGAGCGTTTGACATGCTGCTCACCCATCACCTCTGTGCGTACTTTGAGCCCATTGTCATAGTTGGTATTGTTGTCCATATTGCTATCGTCCATATCTTGTCGTCCTTAATAATGTCTTATAAAAGCGTATAACAGTCATATGGTGTCTGTTCAGTCATAAAGCAAGCAATTATTGATACGTGCGTACGAGTGAATGCCAGTTATAATGAGCGCGACAATCATATTATTGATGGCACTATTTTTATAATAAATGTTCGATATGGCCTTACTATGCGCCTTTTCAGGGCTGAGCCATTAACATTTAGAGCGATTTAAGCTATGATTGCACGGATAATTATTCCCTATAGTATATAGACGCAGGCAGTCATGCTGACTACCCACGCAATGTGCTAAACCCCAACTGACGAGGACGACTATTGTGTTAGAAGCTTATCGTAAACATGTCGAAGAACGTGCTGAGCTAGGAACGGTTCCGCTACCATTGAACGAAAAACAAGTAGCAGAGTTGGTTGAATTACTAAAGAACCCGCCAGCAGGCGAAGATGCATTTTTGATGAACTTGTTAGAAAACCGTATCCCTGCTGGTGTAGACCAAGCAGCCTACGTAAAAGCTGCGTTTTTGGCTGCTATCTTAAAAGGTGAAACATCATCACCATTGATCAGCAAGCAAAAAGCGGTTGAAATCCTAGGTACTATGCAAGGTGGCTACAACGTTCAGCCATTAGTTGCTGCACTAGATGATAGTGAAGTTGCACAAGACGCTGCTGAAGCACTAAAGAAAACGCTATTGGTATTTGACGCATTCAATGACGTGACTGAAAAAGCTGAAGCGGGCAACACCATTGCTAAAGAAGTGGTTCAATCTTGGGCTGACGCAGAATGGTTCTTGAACCGTGATGCAGTACCAGAAAAAACCACTTATACGACGTTCAAAGTCACTGGCGAGACTAATACAGATGACTTGTCGCCTGCGCAAGACGCATGGAGCCGTCCTGATATTCCATTGCATTCACTAGCCATGCACAAAAACTCTCGCGACGGCATCAATGCTGACGAAGAGGGTGTTGTTGGCCCAATGAAGCAAATCGAAGCGCTTAAAGAAAAAGGCCATCCGCTAGCCTATGTTGGTGATGTTGTTGGTACTGGTTCTAGCCGTAAGTCTGCAACCAACTCAGTATTGTGGTTGATGGGTGAAGATATCCCTAACGTGCCAAACAAACGTGGCGGCGGTCTAGTACTTGGTAACAATATCGCTCCTATCTTCTTCAATACGATGGAAGATTCTGGCGCATTGCCAATTGAAAAAGTGGCAGTTGATAACCTAAACATGGGTGATGTATTTGACATCTATCCATACGAAGGCAAAATCACTAAGCATGACTCTGACGAAGTACTATCAACGTTCTCACTAAACTCACCAACATTGCTTGATGAAGTTCGTGCTGGCGGCCGTATTCCATTAATCGTTGGTCGTGGTTTGACTAACCGTGCTCGTGAATACATGGGTCTTGGTCATTCAGATATCTTTGCTAAGCCAGAAGAGCCAGCTGATACTGGTAAAGGCTTTACGCTTGCACAGAAAATGGTTGGTAAAGCGTGTGGCCTGACAGGCGTACGTCCAGGTATGTACTGTGAGCCTAAGATGACTACGGTCGGCTCTCAGGATACGACTGGTCCAATGACGCGTGATGAGCTAAAAGACTTGGCATGTTTGGGTTTCCAAGCAGACCTCGTGATGCAGTCATTCTGTCATACTGCTGCTTATCCAAAGCCAGTTGACGTTGAGACTCAGCACACACTACCTGACTTCATCATGAACCGTGGCGGTGTAAGCTTACGTCCAGGTGATGGTATCATTCACTCATGGTTGAACCGTATGCTACTTCCAGATACCGTTGGTACTGGTGGTGACTCGCATACTCGTTTCCCAATGGGTATCTCGTTCCCAGCGGGTTCTGGTCTAGTTGCTTTCGCAGCTGCAACTGGTGTGATGCCACTTGATATGCCTGAATCTGTTCGTGTTCGTTTTGTTGGTGAGCGTCAAGCTGGTATCACGCTACGTGACCTAGTACATGCTATCCCTTATCAAGCGATCAAAGAAGGTTACTTGACCGTGGATAAGAAAGGTAAAATCAACGAGTTCAACGGCCGCATTCTTGAGATTGAAGGCCTAGAAGATTTGACCGCTGAGCAAGCGTTTGAATTGTCTGATGCCTCAGCTGAGCGTAGTGCTGCTGGCTGTACCATCACTTTGTCTGAAGCGTCAGTGACTGAGTACCTAAACTCAAACATCACGCTGCTTAAATGGATGATCTCAGAAGGCTATGGCGATGCACGTACGATCAGCCGCCGTGTGGAGCAAATGCAAGAGTGGCTGGCTAACCCAAGCCTCATGCGTGCTGATGATGATGCTGAATACGCGATCGACATCACTATCGATATGAGCGAAATCAAAGAGCCTATCCTGTGCTGCCCGAACGATCCAGATGATGCAAAAACGCTAGCAGACGTGGCTGGTGATACGATTGATGAAGTATTCATTGGTTCATGTATGACTAACATCGGTCACTTCCGTGCCGCTGGTAAATTGCTACAAGACGTACCAGCAGGTAGCCTGAAGACTCGTCTATGGATTGCACCACCGACTAAGATGGATGCACGCCAATTGATGGAAGAAGGTTACTACAACATCTATGCACAAGCCGGCGCTCGTACTGAAATGCCAGGTTGTTCACTATGTATGGGTAACCAAGCACGTATCGCACCGAAATCTACTGCGGTATCGACCTCAACTCGTAACTTCCCGAACCGTCTAGGTCAAGGCGCTAACGTATACCTAGCGTCTGCAGAGCTTGCAGCAGTCGCAGCGGTACTTGGTAAATTGCCGACTAACGATGAGTATCAGCAATATGCTGGCATGCTAAATAGCATGGGTGATGAAGTCTATCAATACATGAACTTCGACCGTATGGAAGACTATACGGAAGAAGCAGACAAGATCAACGTTGCTCAGTTGAGCTAATTTTGGTTGACGTTTAAGTTAAACGTTTTTAAATAAACAAAACCCCGTATCGTAATGATGCGGGGTTTTTTTAATTTTTTGAAAAAAATTTCAGAATCAAGAAGTACGTTTAACTTATTAAAAATCAGACTTTCAATAAGTTGACAACTCCTAAAGTCTCTTATCGTCTATCATAAATCGTATTTTTTAAGGGTCTCTGAATACAAGGAGGTGGGTGTAGTAAAATTCTGATAGGTTTAATTTAAAAATTCTCTATATACATCATTAAAAATAGCTTAAAATGTAATAATAAATATTAAACTATACTAAGCTTTTAAAACTATAATTGAGCCATTCATGATTGATTCAGAGATATTTACGGAACAGGCAGAGTATTTATCAGGTAGTGCTTTTAAAAGGTGGTCGATTAGTCACCAGAATGAAGCAGATACTATGAGGAAGCTAACACAAGCTGGTGCTAAGTTAATAACTGGACCTCGAGGATGTGGTAAAACAACTTTAATGCTTAAAGCTTTTGATAAATTGATGACAAGTAAGAAAGGAAACGGATTCCCTGTATATGTAAACTTCAAATCATCTTTAAAGCTGGAACCTCTATATAGAAGTAATACAAATGCTGTTTATTGGTTTAATCAATGGGTAATGCTTAAAGTTATTAGTGGAATTTACGACTCCTTGATTAAAATGAATATACACAAAGATGTTTTTAGATTGACTAAAGACCAAACAGCGAAGAATATCGAGCTACTAGAAATGGGGCGAGTCGATCTACTTAATGATGAAGATGATCAAATCACTCTTAATGATATACATACTTTAGCTGACAAAGTTTGCGAAATTTCGTTTAAATCACGATTTATTCTTCTACTTGATGATGCTGGACATGCCTTCTCTTCTGATCAACAAAAAGACTTTTTTGAATTTTACAGACAAATAAAGTCGAAAAAAATATCTCCAAAAGCTGCCATTTATCCTGGCGTAATAAACTATTCTTCTTCATTCCATGTCGGTCATGATGCAGAAGAAATTGATGTCTGGGTAAAACCTAATAGTGACGGCTACCTAGATTTTATGCATTCTTTATTGAAATCAAGATTTGAAAGTAAAGTCTTTGAATCTTTGATTAATGAGAAAAATCTTCTAAACCTTATGTGCTTTGCAGCTTATGGAATACCACGCGCTCTTTTAAATATGATTTCATCTATTTGTATCGAAGATGAAGATGGAGAAGTCTCCGTAAATCTCACAGCTAAAAATACTCTCAAAGAAATAAAAAATAGTCATGATTCAACATACAATATCTATGATTCTCTAAAGATAAAGTTGCCTATGTATCGTAATTTTATTGATACGGGTTCTAATTTTTATGAACAAACATTAAAAATTATTAAAGAGTTTAATAAAGGTTCAGATGTAGGTAAGCAAAGCTCAATCATAGCAATAAAGAGACCGGTTTCAGCAGAGTTGGAAAAAGTAATTGGTTTTTTTCAGTATGCTGGACTGCTCTCTCCTAATAGTATTAGGGCGTGTTGAACATTGGCGACAAATTAATGGCAAAAAAAATAGCGAACGGTTAATCTTTAAGCTCTCACACAAAAAAGATATCGTTCGCTATGCCTCGCACCATGCTCAAAGATGAACACTGGGCAAGACTAAGACCCATATTACTAGAACTTAATATCTATGACAAAGGAAATCTTAGACAAACGGTTGAAGGCGTGCTTTATCGCATGCGTGTTGGCTGTCCTTGGCGCGACTTACCCGAGTATTTTGGCAAGCCTAATACCATCTATAAAGCTTACCAGCGCTGGTTTCGCAGTAATAAGCTGATTGCATTATTTACGTTACTGATCAAAGACGCAGACCTTGAGTGGGTCTTTATCGATGGCACTCATATTAAAGCGCATCAGCACAGCAGTAGTGGCAATGAGAACCTACAATCCATTGGCAAAAGTGTGGCAGGCCGCGCGACCAAGATTCACTTAGCAGTTGATGCGCATGGCAATCCGATTGCCTTTATCTTGTCAGATGGCACAACCCACGATGTTAAGGTCGCTCTTGCTTGTGCTTATATCTGGCTCAAATTATGAATATTCAACACGCCCTAGTAATAGGGGAGGGAAAGGTGTCTATGAGTTATATGAAATACACTATGCAGCTATAATAGATAGAAACATATTTTTTAGTAGTAAAGCTATCAATAGCGAAAAATACGTTGAAGCTTTTTCGAATAGACCGAATCATCATTATCCTAGGCACCTAGAGGCTTCACTAGTTCCAGAAGATAATCTGGATCAAGCATTTTCTTTAGCTTTACCATCTTGTGAGGTATGTAAAAGTCCGAGAGTTTCTGACAAAGCTAAATTTTGTATGGAGTGTGGTGCTAAGCTACAGGATGCATCTATTTTTGAGGATATTGTTAGTCAAGATATAGAGTTATTACCTATTACGACAGCGCGAGCAGATTCAATTAAGCAGAGTTCCAAAATTCGAAAAATTAAAGATATTTTGATGGATTATGATAATAAGGAACTGAGAAAAGTAAATATGATTGGCCCTGCTTGGGCTAAAAAAATTAAGAGTTACGCAGAGGAGTTCATAGCGTAATGTCAACTTGGAAAAATTGTATTTGCCAGAATGTAGGTTCTGAGCGTATAAACGACTTAAACGATTACGTCTCAATTAACGAGATTAGTAACTTGTCACCTATTGATGATTTTTATAACGAGATGCAGAGTATTCTTAGTTTATTTCCTTATGAAAGCTGGGGAACAAACGACTGGATAGGATCTCTAGCGTCAATAGCAATAATATCTAGTGTAGAGAATTATTTCAGACAAGTCTTCAGTAAAATTTTAAAAATTTGCGTAGATTCACAAAAAATTGCAGCAAGCAATAGTATTAATTTAGGTTCAGTTATATGGCATCCTTCGAATGAAATGGAAAGAGGAGCATTTGAACATATTTCTTTGGCTTCTTCTGAAAATATAAATAATACATCAAGGAAGTTTATTGGAGTTGATTTAAAGTCTAATGGTTTAGGAATAATACTTGAAGAGTTTGACAAAGTGTGTGAGTTGAGACACGGTATCGTTCATTCAGGAATGGTGGTAGCTGGAAAAAATGGAATTAAGTTGAAGCTTGAATCTACTCACGATATTCTGAAAATAAATATCGGATTTGATCAGTTTCAAGAAATAACATCTATATGTAATGCACTAATTGTCGAATCAAATAAGATTTTTTTTGCAGAGCTAGCAAGGCGATGGGCTACAACATGGAGAGATACTCCTAGTTGGGATTCTTCGAAAGCAAACTTGAAGTTTAAAAGTATTTGGACTGTTTTTTATTCTTTACGTGATGATCAAAATGGAAGTATTCCTGAAAATCTAACGTGGCTGAAATGTCGTAATCAGATTGTTCGAGAGTTCAATATACAATAGGTATGTAACCATATAGTCGCCGTATTAATTCGACTTGTATGTTTCCACACATCTGTTGATTTTCCTTGATATAGATCTCAACTGACTTCCAAAGCTATCTCATGTATAATATAGGGGCAGGCGGAAACCGTGGCTTTGCACTTTATTTATCTTTTCTAATTCGGGACGGACCGATACTTTGATACGCACCTTGCTGTTTAAATACAGGTGCTTTGGAGTCTTGGTTGATGACCTTATCACCGCTCAAACGTCGCTTAATTTATGTGACCGCCTTCGAAATTATCGCGATTATCTTATCTACCCTTATATTGATGAAACTCAGTCACAGTGATGCATCAGAATCTTTACCAATCGCCGTAATGATGTCGGTAGCAGCCGTCGTTTGGAACTTTATATATAATACCGCTTTTGAAGCGTGGGAACGCCGCAGACGTATTGTACGTCGCACGTTATGGATACGCAGTGTTCATGCTTTTGGTTTTGAAGGCGGGCTGGTGTTGATCTGCTTGCCACTTTATATGATTTGGTACGATGTTGGTCTAGTAAAAGCTTTTATGATGGAAGTGGCACTACTGCTATTTTTCTTAGTTTATACGTTTACGTTTACCTTGATTTTTGACAAGATATTTACGTTACCTCATCATTCTAAACCCGCGACCGCTTCTTGATCAAAGGCATTGACAAAAAAAGGGCTACCATATTGGCAGCCCTTTTTTGATGGCATTATTGTTTATCTTGTTACTTACCTTGATATACAGGCTTACGCTTTGCGATAAAGGCACTAACCCCTTCGATAAAGTCATCGGTTTTTGCCATTACGGTCTGTTGCTCTACTTCCGTATCTAACGCTGCGCTCAAACCAGCGAAGGCATGTACGTTGAAACTCTCTTTCATAGCGGCCAACGCTTTGCCTGGTAATTGGCTCAATCGTAGCGCCAATGCTTGTACGGTAGCTTCTAGCTCGTCAATACTTACCACGTCGTTTACTAGATTTAAACGTGCCATATCTTCTGCTTTTAGTTTATCTCCTAGCATCACAAGCTCAGTCGCTTTTGCTGCACCAACCAATTGGTTTAATAAGTAAATACCACCTGCATCTGGAACTAGGCCAATATTAACAAATGCTTGTACAAACTTCGCATTGTCTGCGGCAATGCGGAAGTCACAAGTAAGCGCCAAGTTCATGCCAGCACCAGCTACAGCGCCTTCTAATTTAGCAATAATCGGCTTATGGATATGACGTAACTTTAAGCTGACTTCGCCTGCACCTTCTACCATACCTCTTAATTTTTTTGAAACAATATCCTTGTCTAATCCTTCAGACAACATCTCTTTAATATCGCCGCCGCTGGAGAAATTACCACCAGCCCCTTGTAAAATAATCACCCGTACTTGATCATCTGCAGCCGCTTTATCTAGCGCTATCAAGACTTGGTTTTTTAAGGGTGTGCCAAAGGCATTTAAGCTTTTTGGATCGTTAAAGGTAATGGTAGCAATATGCTCTGCAACTTGATAATCGACGAGAGACTGTGACATTTGAGATTTCCTTATTTTAAATGACGGTTTTAATATTTTGTATCAATGACAATACTTTGAGATAAAGGTAAAAATGGTTCAATGCTGATTACTATAGCAGCTTGCTATGATTATAAAAGCGTGTTTTGTAGGCGCTTAAGACACATCTACATACTGGTAAACTTTACTATTTTATCGTAAAAGCTGATGCTAACTAATGGGACAAAACGACTGGCTCGTAAAAAGGCTATGACCTAAGGGGCTAATGGATTATGCTAATATGCCAGGTTGAGCGTAAAAGAGTCGTAAAAGACACAAGGGTACGCTCGAACTTTTCATTGATCAAACAAGGATGTGGTTATGCCAACTATCACTGTAAATAACGCTGATATTTATTACGAAGACAGCGCACCGAACGACACACAAAAGCCTGTTATCGTATTTGCTCACGGTTTATTGTGGAGCTCACAGATGTATGACAAGCAAGTGGAGCACTTTCAAACAGACTATCGTTGTATTGCTTTTGATTTTCGCGGGCAAGGTCAGTCGCAGGTTACCAAATCTGGCTATGATATGGAGACGCTGACTGACGATACGCTTGGCTTACTTGCAGCGCTTGGAATTGATAAATGTCACTTCGTTGGACTATCTATGGGCGGGTTCGTGGCTCAACGTATCGCGCTCAAACGCCCTGAGTTGCTGTTGTCGTTAACGCTGTTAGAAACCTCTGCTGACCCTGAAGATCCAAAAAACATCCCTCAGTATCGCAAGCTGGTTAAAGCGATTCGCTGGTTGGGTATGAAGCGTGTGAGTAATAAGGTGATGCCAATTATGTTTGGCAGTACGTTTTTGGCAGACAAACTGCGCAAATCTGACCGTAAGCAGTGGCTGACGATGCTACAAAGCAATCGCAAAGGCGGCGTGGTCAAAGCAACAATGGGCGTGATTGAGCGTACCGGTACTTATGAGCAGTTGGGTGAGATTACAACGCCAACATTAATCGTGGTAGGTGATGAAGATGCCGCTACGCCTTATGCCAAATCTGAACGCATGCATTTTGCTATCGCTGGGTCAAAGCTTGCTATTATCAAAGGTGCGGGTCATACATCGACAGTAGAAGAGCCTGATCAAGTGAATCAAGTACTTCGTCAGTTTTTGGAAAGTTGTGTTTAGTGTAGCTACTGTTCGAGAGCTTTAAAGTTTCATATTGATAGGAAATCCTGAGCATATATCTATATAAAAAAGCCGCTACCTGTTATTTGATAGCGGCTTTTTTCATAGTGTGAGTTGTTAAATGACAGAAAACCATCATCAGAGATGAAAGCTACATTCGTGAGCTGTATTGGCTATGTCCGTCATCAATGGTGCCAAAGGCTTCTGCACGATTAACAATTTCAGTCGCCCAAGCACGGTGCGTCGCAGGCTCTAGCATCGTATTATTGTACTTAAATACCGCTTTGGCCTCAGAGTGAAGGATCGCTTGCGCTTCATCCAATGTACTCAGTGGCACACAGTAAGCTTGCTGTACTAGGGCGATTTGGCTTGGATGAATGACAGTTTTTCCCACCATGCCTAAGCTGACGTCTCGGTTCAACTCTTGCATAAATAGCGTCGGCTGATCCAAGTACTCAAATACTGGCGCGGTAAGATAAAAACCATGCGGCACAAAACAGCCAAGCATTTGATAAGCCAACGTACCGATAGGTGAGTCGTAGACAATACTGTTTTTTGGCCGACGTAAGCGCAGTGCTGCAAATAAGTCATTACCACCGATACGCAATGCAAAAACTGGCTGGCTAAATGCTTCTTTAAAAGCGATGGCAAGCTCCTGATTGTGATGCGGATTAAACAGCGCTGCGGTTTCGAGCGTCGGCATAAGTAGTTGATCTACTTTTAGGTTCTGACAAGCCATGCGCCAGTTAGATAGGCTATACATATCGACTTTTGGCATGACGAAACCATCGATAAGATCGATATGGGTATAATCAGCCAGTTGCTGTAGCATCATCGGGCTACGTGGACGTATAAAGACCAGTGGACGTGTCGGATGCTGGGCATGAATCTTCGCCGATTTAGATGGCGCATTGATGCTATTCACATGCTCAGCCCAAGTATTTAGGAGGGTTCGCAAACGCTCAAGCGCTAACTCAACATCCTGCTGACTGACAGCATCTTCTAGACAGATAATAATACTATTAATCGTCGGTAATTTATCCCGTTTGATGACTTGCCAAATATCTTGGCGAGTCGCAGGCATGTATAAGCTAGCACCGAGCTGATATGGATGGTGCGTGTGCGGCTTGACCATCGCATGACGCTCAGTGATCAGATGCGCATAAGATTGGGTATCATTGTAAAGGTCTGACTCGGTTTTTAGCATATCTGACATAATTGGCATCATAAGTAGAGAGTATAAGAGAACGAAAAAGAAAGTATTTAATACCGTTAAATGTATTAAGTGTCTTGGGAGCGCTGCTTGATAAGCGTGATGGCTTGATAAGGCAGTATTTTATCACCTAATACACTGATAGTGATGTTTCGTTGCGCACATAAATGGCGTAGCAATATGGTATCAGGGTGCTCAGCAGTAGCGAGCAATATACGCTCGGGATCACGGCGTAATATGGCACGTGTTGCCTCAGCAATAGTCGGCTTAATACGGTTGCGATTGACGATATGATAATCTGCTGCCAGCGTCTCTATCAACGCCGCAGTCTGGTAGCGTGGCTGCTGGTAAGTCGGTAAACGCGCTGGAGTTGTAGCCAATGCTCGTCTCACGGCATCGATACGCTCAATAAATGCCAAACTGTGATCTACCTCAATTAAATCATCATAAAAGACACTGCGATGCAGGCCTGATGACGGCTCTGTATACAAGCTGCGTGAAATTAATCCTGATACGGTGCTATTTAACAACCCTGATGGGATTAACCAGTCTTCTTCACTAGCCGCGAGCCAAGCAACGCCAGCCGGATCGGCAAGAGTCAGTAGCGGAATGACGTTAGCACCTTGATGAAAAATATTAGCAAAATTAACATGAGTAGAATCGCTAAACGTCTCTAGACTACGAGCCAACTCTTGATAGATGGCACCTTTACCTGTCCAGCCATCGACGAATATGACTGGACTGTTTGGATAAGCTTCCAGTAGCATTTGCAGGGCCACTGGATCAAGACCACGATCCCGAATGATACTGATGCCATAATGTACGCTTGGCAGGTGATAGCTACTGTCTGTATCCGACAGCGCACGCTGCAATAACACCCCGATCGGCAGACCAGCTCGTACCAAGCTGACTAAAACCAGTGGATGCTCATCACTCACATTCTGCTGAAAAACTTGATGTAGCGTATGAGACAAATGAGCGATATCGGTCGCGGTCCTTGTTGAGCCTTGCTCTAATGCCTGTATGTATAGCTGCTCATGCTTTGCAGTAGGCGCTTGCTCTAAGGTCAACATGTCAGAGTAATGGCGTTGTCCGCTTTGGATAAGCGCTTCTTTTTGACTGACTGGCACATCGGCAACCGCGTCCTTATCCACCATATCGAGTAGGACAGTGACATCGCTCGCAAGATAGCTGCCTGAGCCATAGTTTTTTAAAGCGGCTCTTTTTGTCTGTATATTAGGTAAAGTCATAGTATGAATAATAGCACTCGTAATGATAACAGTGGATTTGCGTGGCTGCAGTTTAAACTGATGGTTTAGCCTGACGATTTAGACTGATATTGCTCATGCAATTGACCATGATTGGGCATACCGTACCAATCTAACAACTGTAAGAAAGGCAGATCAGCTAAGCTATCACCAAAGCCAAAACTGGGACGCTGATGGTCTAAGTGATGCT
The DNA here is from genome assembly GCF_009812035.1 of Psychrobacter nivimaris. GTDB lineage: Bacteria > Pseudomonadota > Gammaproteobacteria > Pseudomonadales > Moraxellaceae > Psychrobacter > Psychrobacter nivimaris. The sequence goes on from NZ_VZIZ01000004.1 coordinate 55,713, forward strand.
CTAATAAAAACTGTACGGCATGACGTTTATGAACCGCATGAGGTAATATCGCTAAGTTATTAGCGTTCACATGTACATAGAAATCTTGATCAAAGTCACGTATCAGAGTGGGCAGTTTCTCAGCTAAATCTACGAGCGCTTGATGATCCTTCTGCGCATGTTTGATAGCCAGATAAATGGTTAGCTCTTCATCCATAGAACCATTGTTAAAGCTATCGATATGCGGTGTAAATACTAAATGACTTTGCTCGCTTTGACTATGACTGGTAAGTAATTCGCTTAACTGATTAAGCTTATCTTGCAATGGCGCGAGTTTACTATACATATGCTGCTGCCAACTGCTCAGCAGCGCTCCGTCAGACGTTAAAATAATCGCTCCATGGGTTAATACTTGCCAGCTATCAAAGGGCAGCTTCACACGTTTTATTTCACTACGATCCCGTGCCGTCACTACAATTAATTCAGTACTGGCAAGTAGCCAGTTAAAAAAGGTTGCTTGGCGCTGGCTCATAAAGCTCAGTGGTTCGTCTTGTTTATTGACCGTCGCACATACCAAAGTTTCAGGTTCAGTAGTGGGCAAGTCCCATGCATCAATTTTGCGCTGGGTTTGAAATAATGTGTCGTCCAAATCCATCAAGGCATAAGGCTTGATGATATCTGGGTTGGCTTTAAAAAATGAGGTAGTCATGGCGTCGTCCGTAAATAATAGGTTTGAAAGTTAGAGAGCAGTTTAATGACTAGGGCTCACCACCAGCACGTTATCCAAACCTCGCCACATAGCATCCACACTATCAGCTGATGTTTCTATACACAACACTATCAAATCCCAATCACTAGGCTCAACGTTATAAGCAAAATTGGTCATACCAAGCCCGTAATTGTCGCTAAAGCTTAGCATCGTAGTAATCGCTCCACCAAGCGCAATCGGTGAGCGGGTTAATGCGCTAAAATTAACCATGGACGCTGTATCTCCGCTCAGTTTTTTAGACTCTGTTTCAAGCCATTCAGCCAATAAAAATGGCAGCCAAACAAACTCATTGCTACCCAATACTAGGATTCTTTTTGGTAGCTGAGTAACATCAAACTTTTCTTGGCTATTGAAGCGCGTAAATGCAGTCTGAAAACTCGAAAGATAGTTAGCAAACCCCTTTGTACTGTCTAGCGTTGGAAAACGCCCCCAGTTGCCCGTATCACCGAGCGCCTGACTACCAGCGGCAGTAGTATCAACCGATGGCATCGAAATGGGTTCAGGATTGGGTGCGTCTGTCCATTGCCATGCGCCAGACAGTAAATGATGGCGATGAAACTCAATACCAGCGAGACGATCTGCCATACGTGCAGGCTTAGCATCTGACTGTGGATTAGGTGTTTCTTGATCTAATGACCAGTCGACCAATGTTGTTAGATGCACTTGCTCTAACTGGGTCAGTCCTGCTTCACGTAAGGCAGTGACGACATTAACACAGGTATTGCCCGTTGAGGCTTCATCATCGACCATAATCAGTGTTTTACTAGCCAGTAGCTGCGCTTGAGTAACGCTATCTTTGCTCTGATAAATCAAATGCTGGCTAGCATGACTGTGGTCTTCACAAAATGTCGTCAGCAAGGAGTCGGTACCATTCGGATCACTACTTTCATCGTGCTGTGCATGACGCGTAGAGTTTAATAGCAGAGCTTGAGGATAGCGCGTTTGTAGCGCTTGATGTACACCAGCAGATAGACCAACAGCGGTCTCTGCCATACCAATGACTAGGATAGGTTGAGGCAAGTGATTAGGCACTAAATCTGCCAAATTAGTAAATGCCTCTCGCATGTTGCTTGGCGCAACGGGAATATGACGACCTAGTACTTTTGAGACAAACAAAAACGCTCGTTTTGGGTTGATACGCTGGGCAAATCCTAGCAAATCTTCTAATTGATAACGGTCGCGTTGTTCTACGCCATTTTTATTAGTGGCTGATTTGTTAATGGCTGAGTTGGTTTGGTAAGTTAGATCTAGCGTACCACGGGGTAGGGTGATGGTCGTACTGTGTTGCTCATTTAACATTCATATTCCTTGGCGCTTTTATTTGTATGTCGTCGTAGATTTTTAACCTTGACAGCCAACTAGCCATAAGGCACTGCGACTTTGCTTGCTTAGCTGAGGTGTTGTAAGAGGCGTAGCACTGGTCAAATCAGTCGTGTGCTCCAAACTGATGCCAGCGCTCGCCAGTAGGGCAGATAATAACTGAAATTTCACTGCATAGTTCATATTTTGTGCATGTTCATGAACCAGACTTGATGTGACCATACCGACGACCTCTCCAGTCGGCAATAATAAAGGACTACCACTCGATCCAGGCTGAATGGGTGCGGTGAATTGCATATGACGGATATCGTTATTTAAACCTATCAATCCTGATATACAGCCTTGGGTGACTTGCAGTTGGCTACTCAGTCCTGATAACGGAAACCCTAGTGTGGTAATGGTCTCACCCAATATATCAACACATTGCTGCGCCAATGGGAGGTAGCTAGGTAAAGGATCGCTAACTCTAATAATAGCTGAATCACTTCCGATATCGCTAAGTACAACTTGTGCCTCGCGATCAGGCTGACCTTGCTGACGTACGCCAACCATCGCTGCTGACTCAATCACATGATAGCAGGTGAGCAGATGATAGGGATCAATAGCAAACGCTGTTCCTGTCCAAGTCTCGCCTGCTTGTACTTGACGAGGAGGGCGAGCTTCGTTGTTTGGTTGAGTACGCTGCTGCTGTTGAGCTTCTTGAATAAGCGTATGTGTGCTAGGTGGACGAACATCCAGACTAACCTGTACATGATGTTCAAGACTCGCTAAGCCATGCGTTGATGCCTCGCCAAGCGCTCGACATTTGAACTGTTCATTACGCTGATATATTTCTAATATAATCGCTGCTTTGACATGCCGATCGTTTGTTGTGAAGTTATAGTGAATATCCCCGTTGTTGAGCGTGAGGCTTACGTCGTTCAACTCTACCGCTGGCAAGTTTAGGCTTGGCTCATGATAAACATAAGCAATCAGTTGTAAGAAACTAACATTATTTTTATTAAATAACTGGGGTAAATCTAACTGCCATGCGCTTGGATTATCCTTGTTATCGAGCTGAGCCCAGTCCTTAGACTCATGTAAATAAGCAGGACTACAAACTGCTTTACGATTTGCATCTAATGGCAACCACAATAGCCCAAGCTGCTGTCCAAACTCTAATGGTTTAGTAGTAGAAAATGCGATCGAACATTTGGTGTTTTCGATAACAGTATTGGCACCTAGCACTAATTCGACTTGCTTCGACATCACATTTCCTTAGTTTATTTGCGCGATTATAATTATTTTTATTGTTTAATGATTTTATCCTTGAGACTAAATTCTGACTACATAAAGGGTTTTGATTTTATTTTGAACCTATCATTCTACAAAGAGAAAACATTAATAGGGGTTTTAATATACAGTTAAGATTAATTGCATAATAGATATATCAAGATATATAGGTTGAAATAGTTTCGGGATTCCTTTTAATAATTAATTACTTTTAGGAAATAATGATGAAGTTTTACAGTCTAGCCATTTGTCGGCTAATGGAGCCACTTATCGGACAAAGCCATATAGTGTATTGCTACAAAACAGGATTCCGGTGATAATACAGTCAAAATCTATTGCTATTTAGTAACTCTACTGTGACCAAATATTATCTGTAAAGTTTAAAAATAGGATCTGATTCAAACCTATTAATTCTAATCTTATTTTCAAGCTTGTTACTGTTTCTCGATTAATGAATTTCTAGTAGTTAGAGCACTTGTATGCTTAATAACTATAAAAGTCGAAGTTTCACCTACTGAATATATTTCATTTCTTATAATATAAAAGATATACAAAAACTATTGTGTGGTTGATGTCTGAATATTTTTTATATTGTGAGAAAGTCAGTTGGTGGACCTTTGAGACGTTATTCACATCAGTTTATCTAGATAGCTTGTTATAAGAAAGCGTAGCAGTATTTTAAGAAAAGGAGTGCTCTGTGAAATTCTCTTGTGCATTAGAAACATCTTCTGAACGTATTCGCCTGGTCAATGTTATTTCGCCGCTTATCAAAGCAGGTTATCAGCTGGTCTCCCAAAAGCAAGAACCTTCAGAGAATGGTGGTAACATCATTCATGTGATCGCAAGAAGTCTAGGCTCTAAGACACAGGCAGATCTAATCGAGGATTTATCTTCAATTGAAGGCTGTACGCTTTTTAATTTAGAAATAGATGAAGAGGGCGGATCGTCAGCTGCCCCTGCAAAGAAGACATTGGATGAGAAAAGCGTCTTATCAGCCATCGGTGCTTATTACCCTAAAATAGCAGATATTGTCAGTCAGTATGAAGATAGTTTGCCTATTGAGCGACGTATGACTGCATTGCAGGAGTTGGGTCGTAAGGTTGGTGGCGGTATTTACCAGCGTGATTATTCACTTGGTAGTCCACTGAAGATGCCTACTACGATCACTCGTGAACTTGTGCCAGCACTAAAAGGTCTGTCTAAAGTTAAAGCAAAGAATAATGTGATCTATTTAATCAAATGTCCGTTCTGTAAGTCGTCAGACCATACTCACTCAGGATGCCATTTTATTGTAGGTTATATAGAAGGCTTTTTGGCAAGCAACCCCGCTATAGATGTGGTTCAGGTTGAAGAGACTAACTGCGGCGCCGGTAGTACCAATATTTGTGAATTTACCATTGGGTAGGAAAAATTGTGTATAGATAATTTCATGTCTATGCAAAAAAAATCAACGAGCGAATGACGCACCGTGTTGCAATAAAAGTAACGTTATTTGACTCAATTCTTATGATAGATAAAAGGCAAAAAAATAATGGAAGTTGAATATAACTTACTTTTGGTGTTGGTCTCATACGCCATTGCAGTATTTGGTTCTTATGTTGGCTTAAACCTTGCCATTCGAGTACCTTCTGCTAAGCCAGGAACGGATTTGTATTTTTGGGTAGCGTTATCATCGATTGCTATCGGTGGTGCGATTTGGTCTATGCATTATATCGGTATGATGGCTGTAGACATGAAAATGCCTGTGACTTATGACTTGGGCCTGACGATTGTCTCAATGCTACTCGCGATTTGTTTCGTTGCAGTCGGTATTGTCATCGTAGGTCGCGGTGAACCAAGCGTTGCTAAGTTAATCGGTGGCGGCGTGCTTACTGGACTGGGTGTTGCAGCCATGCATTATACCGGTATGGCTTCTATGCAAATGGACGCTACCATGTCATATAATATACCGCTACTTATCTTATCGATTGTGATTGCTATTGCAGCTGCTATCGCTGCACTATGGTTGGCATTCAATCTACGTGGTACAGTACAGCGTTTTGGTAGTGCCTTCATCATGGGTCTGGCAGTTTGTGGTATGCATTACACTGGTATAGCCGCGACGGAAATGACGATGATGGATCACTCGATGTCTATGGATTATACGCATGCAGGTGCCATCTCTTCATCAATTATGATCTTCATCGGTTCAGCAATCGTATTAAGCTTATTATGGGTCATTGCTTCTAAAAATGCACCTAAGCAAGCAACATTAGCGTTTGGCGAGTAATTTTAAACGCTCATTTTTAATACTTTTTAAGAATGAAGATAATAAAAAGGTTTTTAGATATTAATCTAAAAACCTTTTTTTGTGTCTGTTCAAATCATCTGCTAACCACGTGCATGCTTAGCAGGCTATTTATTCATCATCCTTTTCAATTTTGACACTCATCATAATAGAGCGTACTTGGCATGGTTCAATATGCTGAATATTGGTCTCTAAGTTAGGTTTCTCTGACAAGCCTAACCAATAAGAAAATCCGACTTGCGTTAAGTCGATCCCACTATGAGAGGTATACCCAATACCACCTGATGGGCGGCTATTAATCTCAAGAACACGGTGCTGACCGCTATCATCAGCTTTGGTTTGTACACTGACGATACCATCACAGCCAAAAGACCTAATCAAAGGGATTACAACATCCATGACAGACTGCTCATAACCAACATGTTGTATTTTTCCTGTTTTATGACGAGTGACAGCAGCTAGGACTTCGCCATATTCACAGACCACATCGATAGAGTACTCTTGCCCTGACAAATAAGGCATGAGCAACATTGGAATAGGGCGCTCGTGTACCATTTGGCTGTTGGTATAAGCATTTACAAACTGGGCCGTATTAATTTTTTTCTCTTCAGTGAAGTATAAATGCTCAAAGCTATCGTACGCAGTACTATCTGCTTTACCCGTGTCTAGTCGCCAAAACCCTTGGGCAAAAATACCGACAACAGGTTTGACGCATAGAGGTTGGTTACCATGCTCGGCTAATAAAGCCTCAAGCTCCGCCGTATTGTCAAAAAGCCATGCGTCTGCCACTGGAATGTTATGAGTGTGACAATGCTGCATAAAAGCAAATTTATCATCGATTGATTCTAGTGCTGTTACGCTGGTTGCGCCCGTCAATAAGCGAATACCAGCAGCGTCAAATTTTTCACGATGCGCTTCATAATCAATACCATTGCGTCCAGTCAGCAGTACTTTTACGTTATTCTTTTGAGCTTGTTCCAATACGAATTGCCAGCGTGGTATAGCAGTTTCATTAGTCATTTGGATATCAGTATCTACAATCGAGTCAGATGGCTCGCGATAAACCATATCGGCAAATTCGAAAATCTCAGGTCTATTATGACGGTGTGAGGCAATAACTTGAAAAGGGTTTTTTGAAGGACTGCTTGATTTGTTCTTTAGACTTTGTAAGCTCTCTAACATATCACGCTGGCTAGATTGTCCTTCAGCTAACCACGCCGCTACTGGTATTGAAGGGTTACTATTGTCAGCAAGATTATTCATAATTCTCTCAGCGTTATCGTTAGGTGTAGGGGAGTGGGCAAGTCAATATTGCTACTGCAAATCTAGTAGTAATATTAGCAAAGGTATACGGTTTAATAGGACGTATTATATACAAATGATATGCGTTATAAACGCCTCTAATAAAATAGTCATAAGGATTTGTAAGGATAACTTTATCGCTTATATCGCGATTGTCTGGTTCAAAACTTTCATAATATCCATGCTACTATATGATGATAGTTGGCATGACAATGACAACAGCATAATAAATAATCTAAAGGACGTATGATGAGTCAAAACCAACCTCAAAAACTAATTGCAGGTGCTAATGCGCCACTACCGACTGACAATATTAGCATTCGTATTTTAAGCCAAAATGCCATCGATTGTGCCGCTTATCGTCTGACTAATGACGGAAAAGTACGCGGTGATGGTGACATGATATTTTATGGTCAGACACGTAGCGATGATGGTAGTGTTAGCTTCCGTGGTCATGACAGTGATGGGTTTTTTGATATTAATTTGTCTGCACAGCCTGCGAGCATTGAGAAAATTGCCCTAGCGTTCTCTAGTGCGCAAACATTGTCACAAATTGGCAATGTGGACATTCAAGTCTTACAGGGTAGTCAGGTGCTAATGACCTGTCAACTGAGTAGTGCTGGACGTAATGAAAAGGCCATTATATTGGCTGAATGCTATCGCAGACAAGGAAACTGGAAATTTCGTTTTATCGCCCAAGGTTTTGAGGGAGGGTTAAAACCTTTATCTGAGCATTTTGGTGTGGAAATTGCTGATGAAGCGCCTGCCCAAAATCATAACCCTGCACAAAGCCAACCTCAACCTATCAACACTCAGCGACCAATCAATACGCAAAAAGCAAGCAGCACGTCTCAAGCCAACAACCCGCCACCAATCCCTGTAAGTCCTTCGATTAACTTAAGTAAGATAACGTTAACTAAAAACCAATCTAGCATTAATCTTAAAAAACGTGATGATTTTGGCAAAATTTCGGTCAATTTAGATTGGAATCAACGCCCCCAAAGTGATAGAGCAGCGCCCAAGAAAGGGATACTGGGAGATCTGTTTAAGCAGCATCAATCAAGCGGTATCGATTTAGATGTCGGCGCTATGATTCATCTAAAAAATGGTGAAAAAACCCTGATTCAAGCGTTGGGCAATCGCTTTGGTAGCTTGCAATCAGCGCCTTATGTTTGCTTACGTGCGGATGATAGAACGGGGCAGGTAAGCGGCGGTGAATGGCTAGATATTAACGGTCAGCAATGGTCACAGATTGAAGAAGTATTTATCTTTGCGTTTATTTACGAAGGCGCACCTAACTGGGAAAAAACCGATGGGGTTGTGACTATTCATGTCCCAGAGCAATCGCCGATTGAGACACGTTTGACCGAAGGTGCTGGTAATCTACCAATGTGTGCCATTGCCCGCTTGGTCAATCAACAAGGCAGTATCAATGTTGAGCGTATCAACCAATACTTCAAAGGTCACCAAGAAATGGACAAAGCATTTAACTGGGGCTTTAGTTGGAAGCGTGGACGTAAATAGTGTTTTTTAAGATCTAAATAATAAACATAAAAGAGCGGCCCATCTACTGATAGATGGGCCATTCTCTTTTGAAATAAACTATTTAACTATATTGGTAATAATCCAGTCAAAGTCTCAAGTCCATTATGCATGCGGAGTAATAGCAGGCATTAAGTCGTGGAAAGTACGGCCAGAAGCTGTCTCGCCAATCGCATGCATTTTCCATTCATTGTTATGACGATAAACCTTTGCCATTACCATCGCTGTATGTCCACCTTGTGCAGACAAATTATAACGTGCTACTTCGCTATTATTATTGGCATTAACGATACGGCAAAACGCATTTTCTACGGTCTCAAACGTTTGACCAGTAAAGCTATTAACCGTGAATACCAATGAGACCACATTAGCAGGTACTCTTGAGAGATCGACATTGATGACTTCATCATCGCCATCACCGTCGCCAGTACGGTTGTCACCAGTATGCACGATACTGCCGTCTTTCGATTTTAGCTGACTGAACCAAATGGCATCGACCGCTTGCTTATTAGCATCAAACATAATGCATGAAGCATCTAAATCGATAGAGTCGCCGCCAGAACCGCCGCCGAATAATTTTCCTAAGAAACCACCTTTTTTATCCTGTAGCCCTTGCGCGACATCCCAGCCTAAACCCAATTTAACTTGAGTCAGCTCGCCACCAGCTTCTTTACTTAGGGAGATTTTTTGACCTTTTTGAAGACTAACTGCCATGTGAGTATCCTTATAATAATTGTGAGTAAAACCGTTTAAAAATAAAGTTAGAAATTGGTATAAATTGCGAAAGGTGCTATAAGATATTATCTAAAAAGCCACCACCGCCGCCACGTCCACCTGAGCTACTACCTAGGACGCTTTGTATCCAACCTTGATAACTGTCACGATTGCGCGAGCAAATAATGACTTTGCCACTTCCTGAGAAGTTCAGAACCATACCTTCGCCACTAGTGACAGAGTTGATGATATTGCTCATGATGCCTTTTTTCTTACTGGTCGAAACTGACAATTTGTATTCAAGATTTGAGTCCCAGCAGACCACATGACCGTTATCAATAATGACGTCTTTGTCTGGTGTGACATCAATCTCAAACAACGAGCCAAAACCAGATACCACGACTTGGCCTTGACCTTGGGTCTGCATCACCATAAAGCCGCCTGTATCACCGAATACTGCACCGCCTAAATTACGCTGAATATTGGCTCTGATATCGACGCCAGTTTGGGCCGCGACAAACGCACCATCACTCAATGTATACTGCTGCTTGCCAACTTCTATGATTTGCATATCACCATCAAGCGTGGGCGCAAGCAAACAGTCGCCCTCACCATTAACCGCTTCAATCTGCTGTTGGAACAACGATTCATCGTTTGCGAAGCGGCGCATCAGTGACTGCATCAGGCCGCCTTGTAGCTTACCTTTCAGCTCAAGATTTGACTCCATCATCACCATTGCATTGGCTTCACAATAAATTGAATCACCTTTTTTAAGATTACAATGCAAAAAAGGTTCAATAGTACCGATTAAACTGAATGTTGCGGCCATGGCTTGCAAATCCTTATTCTAATATCTTTGTTAAATGCTCTTAATGTGTGCGTGTGCTTTTAGATGCTTTATAGATTTTAATGATAAGCCAATTAAATTTAAAGCCATCAAATGCGTTAAAGGGGCACACTTGATGGCTTATTAGATCATAACCAGACGTCTGATTATGATAATTGGCTTGCTAAACGTTTACGTTGGTTCTAACGTTAAACATTTACGCCATAAGAGGCTGCTAATGGTCCAAGACCACCGCTGAAACCTTGACCAACCGCACGGAATTTCCAATCACCGCTGTGACGATATAATTCACCGAAAATCATCGCTGTCTCAGTGCTGCCGTCTTCTGATAGGTCGTAACGAGCGATTTCAGACTCGCCATTGTCATTTACAACGCGGATATAAGCATCACCAACTTGACCGAAGTTTTGGTTACGTGCTTGGCCTTCGTAGATGATGGCACAGATAGCTACTTTGTTGACGTCAGCTGGAATGCTTGCAAGATTGATTTTGATTTTCTCATCATCGCCATCGCCTTCGCCAGTACGGTTATCACCAGTATGCTCAACAGCGCCGTTGTCTGATTTTAGGTTATTGAAAAAGATAAAATCTTGGTCGTTACGGACTTTGCCTGCTTCGTTAATCAAGAAACCGATTGCATCTAAATCAAACTCTTGGCCGTCAGTGGCACGTGGATCCCAGCCTAGACCGACTGTAATGTTAGTTAAACCTGGCGCTTCTTTTGATAAGTTTACGTTGCCGCCTTTTGTTAAGCTAATAGCCATACAAATATCCTTTGGATTAATAGTTAAGTGGATTGATTGATAAAAAATAAACTAAAAGTTGTGCAGTGACTGATATCTCAGAGCAAATAATAAAAACTTACCTGTACGCTATGCCCTGCATATCATTAGGTTTTACTATACTAAGCGTTTGCTCACTAAGCAAGGCGTATTTTGTGCGCTTACTATATGCTTACTAAGGGACATAATACTTCTGTATCTTTGATAATTTTTAATCAACTTAGCAATAGTCGTTAAGATATTGTTATGAAAAGTAATGTTTCATACAAAAGGGATTTAGCACAAAGGTAGCTTAGATAAAACAATCGCTTTAAAAAGCACCGACTGACTATATAGGCTTAGAACAAACTAACTCATGGCTTAGGTATGCTTCGCAGCTAGTATGAGAGCTTGGCATTATATAAAAAACCTATTTAGACAAATAGACATGTATCTCTTATTCTGCAAAAACCGACCAGCCAGTTTTTTGTACGAAGCGCTCTAGTGCTTTTAGTCCAAGCTTAGAGTTACCTACATGATCAAGCCCTGGTGACCAAACCGCGATAGAACCTTTACCAGGTGCTATCGTCAAAATACCGCCACCAACACCACTTTTGCCTGGTAAGCCCACGCGGTAAGCAAATTCGCCAGAACCATCATAATGACCACACATCATCATCAATGAGTTAATACGGCGTGCTCGTTTTTCATTGATTACACGTACTCCTGAGTGCTTATCAACTCCGTTAGACACTAGATAAAGACCGGCACTGGCCAACTGTTGGCAGTTCATTGCAATCGAGCACTGATGAAAATACGTACCTAATACATTATCCACATCGTGTCTTAAACGACCAAAGGATTTCATAAAGTGCGCCAGAGAGGCATTTCGGTCCTTGTGCGCCATCTCAGAAGCCGCTACTTTATGATCAAAGCGAATTGACTCATCATCTGCAATGAGGTGAACAAACTGCAGGATTTCACCCAGTGTTTCTTTGGGTTTATGCCCCATCATAATAGCATCCACCACGGCAATGGCACCAGCATTGATAAATGGGTTGCGCGGTCGGCCAGACTCATGCTCGAGCATCACAATTGAATTAAAAGGATCGCCAGATGGTTCGCGTCCGACGTGTGTCCAAAGTGTATCGCCTAGCTTGCCAAGACCAATGGTTAAGGTAAATACCTTAGAGATACTTTGGATAGAAAACAGAGTGCTTGCATCACCTGCTGCATACATATGCCCATCAGGAGTCGCTACGGCTATACCGAACTGATTAGGATCAATATGAGCCAATTGCGGGATATAATCTGCGACTTTGCCGCGGTCAGTTTCTCTTGCCATCTCTGCGGCAATATTATCAAGAATTTTTTGCATATCGTTTATAGGGTCTTATTTCGACAAGTTATTTAAAGATGAGGATTTTAACTGAAGATAGGGTAATAGTAACAGGGCAAACGTAATTTTAACCATTGATTGTCTTAATTATTGGTTATTCCTATATGTTGGGGCTTCGATATGACCTAACAGTGTGATAAAAACAGTATGACAAAAAAACAGGCCATACCTGATGATATGACCTGTTTAGATGTATAACTAGATACAGACGGTATTACATTGAAAATATGCCCTAGTTCAGGCTTGCTTTCTCAGCTTTACGATGCTGAAGTGACGCTAGCAGCGCCCAACCAATAAAGGCAATACCAATCAGACCAGTAATAATCTCTGGTACATGGAACTTCACTGACAATAGCATAATCAGTGCCAATGCGCCGATTGCATAATGTGCGCCGTGCTCAAGATAGATAAACTCGTCAAGCGTGCCTTTGTCTACCAAGAAGATAGTCATCGAACGTACGAACATCGCACCAATCGCAAGACCTAACATAATAACAATCACGTCATTGGTGATTGCAAATGCGCCAATCACACCATCGAAACTGAATGAAGCATCTAGGACTTCTAAGTATAAGAAACCAATGATACCGCCCTTCATAATGGCACTGGTTGCCGCAGCGCCCGAACCATTTTCTTCGTTTTCTAGGTCTTCTTCCAGATCGCCCTCGAGCATACCTGATACAACCTGTACGCCCAGATAAACCAAGATACCCCAAACACCTGCGATTAGGACAGCGCTTGACTGCTCTGCATTAGCCCACGATACCGCAATCATCAAGACGATAAGCGCTACAAATACGCTCATGGCATCGACTTTACCTAGCTTGGCTAAACGGCTCTCAAGCCAGTCAAACCAATGTACTTCTTTGTCATCAAAAATAAAATTCAAGAATACCAATAGTAAGAAGATACCACCAAATGCTGAGATTTCAGCATGATGCGCCAATAATCTGGCTGAATATTCTTTAGGATCGTTTAACGCTAGGTCGACCACTTGCATAATACCCAAGTCAGCAGTAACCGCAACGATAACGATAGGGAATACCAAGCGCATACCAAATACAGCGATTAGGATACCAACGGTTAAAAATATCTTTTTCCAAAATTCGTCCCAGCCCTTGAGGACTGAAGCATTGACCACCGCATTATCAAACGATAATGAAATCTCCATGACGGCCAAAATAGCGGTAATAGATAGCGTGGTGATCATCCCACCCATACCACCATGTGAATATCCCCACCATGCCGCTATCGCTAAGGCAATGATAGTGAAGATAAAGTCTAAATAAAAATGTCTCATGACACATCCTGTCTGGTTGCGTAAAGCTAAGGTCTACCTAGTATAGGCATGAACCGCAAAAAAGCGGTTATTGCTAACCACTTTTTATGCATAATTTTAAACGAAACGGAAAGCATTACTAGTCATTTGGTCATTAAAAATTGTGACTATTTGCAACGATGGCGGTTTGCTATTTTGGACGTGATTACGGTGACTAATAATAGACTAAATACCAGTAAATAATGGTTTTAGATATCAACACCGTATTGCTGACACATCGCTTGCAAGCCGCCAGAATAGCCTTGACCAACAGCGCGGAATTTCCATTCACCATTGTGACGATATACTTCGCCAAACACCATCGCTGTCTCTACAGAGTAGTCTTCTGCTAGATCAAAACGTACCACTTCAGTGCCAGTCTCTTCGTTAACGACACGGATAAAGGCGTTTGCGACCTGACCAAAGTTCTGGCTACGCGCTGCAGCGTCATGAATAGTCACTGTCACGACTACTTTATCTACGTCTGCAGGTACTTGAGTGAGGTTTACTTTGATAACTTCATCATCACCGTCGCCTTCGCCAGTACGGTTGTCACCAGTATGCTCGACAGCGCCATTGTCAGACTTCAGCTGATTATAAAAGATAAAGTCATGATCGCCGCGCACTTTACCCGCGCCATTTAGCAAAAATACGCTAGCATCAAGGTCGAACTCAGCACCAGAGGTGGCGCGCTCATCCCAACCAAGACCGATAAGTAGCTTGGTTAAATTTGGGTCAGTTTTCGTTAGCGATAAATTACCGCCTTTATTAAGTGATAAAGCCATGGTGTTATCCTTTTTATTAGACGTTAGTGGTTTTATAAGGTCATCGAAAAAAGGCGATGCTTACGCAATAACTGCGCAAATCCATCGCCTAGTAACGCTCTATCATAGCAACAAAAAATGACCCAATCAAAGCGGATTGGGCCATTGTTATATTTCATATACATTCGGCAAAAAACAGAAGTTTCAGGTACTTATGCTGCCACTATAAATCTATAGTTTTATTTATCAAAAACCTGTTTACGGACTTTAGATTCTAAACTGTAAATCTAAAACTTCGAGTTATAAACTTTGACGATGACGAATCTCAAAGCTTTGATGAATCGGTTTTTTGATGTTGAAATCAAAGCCAATGGTTTTTTGCGTGATATCAATGATGTCATAACGCTGAGTCAACTGCTCATCTAACTCAAAACGCGTAAAGTTGTTAGAAAAGTACAAGACGCCATCAGAGGTGAGGCGGTTCATGGCACGATTAATCAATGCAGCATGGTCACGTTGCACATCAAAAGTACCTTGGAATTTCTTAGAGTTTGAGAAGGTCGGTGGATCAATAAAGATGACATCGAACTGTTCGGTATTGTCTTTAATCCATTCAAAAATATCAGCAGCAACGAATTGGTACTTATTGCGGCTAACGTCCAAACCGTTCAAGACAAAGTTTTGTTTGCCCCAATCTAGATAGTTCTGTGACAAATCAACGCTAGTGACCTTCTTCGCGCCAGCAAGCGCTGCATGTACACTTGCAGTACAAGTATAAGCGAACAGGTTAAGTACTGCTTTACCGCGGCTATTGTCCTTGATACGAGCACGCATATTACGGTGATCGATAAACAGACCAGTATCTAAGTAATCTGTAAAATTGACGTAAAGGTAAGCACCATCTTCGCGTGCAACATGAAACTTGCCACGTTTTTCTGTGGTGTTCTGCTTGCTGTACTGATCGTTACCAGACTGACGAGCACGCGTTTTGATAAAGATCTGTTCACGGTTAATATCAAAGACTTCACGGATACCCATCAATGCCAAGTTAAAGCGTTTTTTTGCAGTCTCAGGTGGGATGGTCTTTGGCGGCGCATATTCTTGCACATGTGCATAATCACCATACAAGTCGATCGCAACTTTGAAATCAGGTAAATCAGCATCGTAAACACGAATGTTGCTTACATTATCTTTTTTGGCCAGTTTCTTGAGCTTAGCAAGGTTTTTTTGCAGACGGTTAATGAAGTCTTGACCATCTTCTACTTCAATCTCGCGTTTCTCAAAACGACTAACAAGATTGCCCGTTTGCCCAGCGATAAGCGTTCCGTAGCGGAAATAGACGGTAATAGCACCATTATGACAGCGTAAGGTTTTTGGTTCTTTAATCGGTAGAATATCTACTTGTTCGACATGAGAGGCCAATATGCCAAGCATCGGGTCAATGCCACTACCGGCAAAGCTGTCTTGCAATATCAGCCCAATCGCTTGATATAACGGCTTAATCATTTCTTCATCACCCAAACGCTCACCATACGGTGGGTTGGTAATGACCAAAGGATTGCTCAATCGACCATCATTGACTAAGGGCTTGAGCACGTTGCTGAGTTGATCAAGCGCACGATGCTCGATATCGAGTAGCGGTAGTAAGTCCTGTAGACCTGCGGCAATCAAGTTCTTTTCTGTGGCGAGGATCGCACCACTATCAGCATCAAAGCCTAGCATAAGTGGCAACGTATCAGGCTGCTCGTTGGCAATCTCTAATGCTTCGCGGAAACGTGTTTGAGCATCATCGATCATCTCTTGCCATAGCGTCTCATCATGATGCTGCCACTGGTAAAAGCCAAATTGATTGGCAGCTTTGTCGATACCCACGGCATAGTCGCAATGCATCAATAGCGCTTCAATAAGGAAAGTTCCAGAGCCGCACATTGGGTCGATTAACGCATTATAGAAAGGTGCATCGCCAGCTTCGTTTTTCTTGTGCCAACCAGCACTATAGAGTAGGGCAGCTGCTAAGTTTTCTTTTAGTGGTGCTTCTGTCATGGCCACACGGTAACCACGGCGATGCAAACTGGTACCTGATAAATCTAAATATAACTCAGCTTGCTTGTCATTGATAGTTGCAAAAACAGAGAAGTCTGGGTTTTTGCTGTCGACGTTAGGACGGCTGTCGTAAACTTCGTTAAAGGTATCGGCAATCGCATCTTTGATACGTAGCATGGCAAATTGCTGACTGACAGCGACACGCTTATCGACAGACAGACGAATAGCAAAGGTTTGCTCCAAGCTAAATTGCTCAGTCCAGTTGACCGATTTTGCCAAGCCATATAGCTGCTCTGCGACATCGTATTCTGCATTGATGTTTTTACGTTTAATCAGCATCAATACCCGCGAGGCCACGCGTGACCATAGGCAGATAGTATATAGCTCACGTAAGCCACCAGTAACAGCTAGACGGCCGGTACTTTTGATTTCGCTGTCAATGCCAAAGCTGGTTAGCTCAGTCTGCAGTGGTGCCTCAAGCCCATCGGCACAGGTAATAATAAGATCAAGCGACAACTCTGGTGAAGCTGCTGTTAGAGATGCGGGCGCGGTTTGTTCGGTCATACGGGTACCTGTGGGCTAAATTGACAAAAAAGCAAATAATAAGATAATCGGTGTAACCGGCAATTTTACCATAATTCACAGTAGGATGGTTCAAAGTAGCCGTGTTTAAGATTTTAAGATGTGATAGTTAAATACGTGACAATAAATTCTTTACTTACCCTTCGTCAATGGTAATTCCTCTGGAACGATTTGAGTGGTGGTCGCAAAGGGTTTGGTTGCAATAGGGTAGTCGACATCTTTTGGCATCAGCAATCGCATATGCGGATAGGGCGTAGAGATGTTAGCCGCATCAAATGCGACTTTAATCTCTTCTTGCAGCACTTCTTTGATTTTGGGGATACGGGCAACGGCTGCTGGTTTGACCCAAAAGCGTACGATAAAGAACACCCCGTACTCACCAATTTCTGCCACAGTCGCTGAAGTCTCAGGACGATTAAGCACCGCATCGGTATTGCTGAGTACTTGCAAAATTTCCTTACGAGCCGTCTCAATATCATCTTCGAATGCGATACGTACGCGAATATCAAAACGGATAAAGTTTTTGGACGTCAGGTTAATCACCTCGGAGGAGGCAACGTTGGAGTTTGGGATAATGACAGTGATGTTGTCTCGAGTGAGGATATGAGTGGTGCGCAACGCGATAAGTACCACGCGTCCTTCGTTATCATTGATATGAATCCAATCACCGACTTGAAAAGACTGCTCAAGCAGAATGGTGATACCAGCGATAAAATTAGCAAGGGTAGACTGAGCGGCGAAACCAACCGCCAAACCAACAATACCTAAACCCGCCACTAACGATACGATGTCAAAGCCAAATTGCGCCATGACGCTGGCAAGCCCGAGTACCAATAGTAATACAGATAAAATATTTTTGAGTAGCTGCTCTATGGAAGCATTGAGACCATAGTGCTGTAGGACTCTGTGAATGATTTGTCCTGACGATGCCCAAAGTACGTAATAGATGCCCGCCCAAGTGCTTGCCTTTGCGGTGGCTTTGATGGTTTCTGGCTCAAAGTTTATCTGACTCATAATTGCTATCAGACTGGCGACAATCCAGACATAGCGCAAAACTGAACGGACAATCTTGGTGCGGCGCTCATTTAATCGAATTTTGGCACGGCTTTGCCTAAGGATATAATTGGCCAACCAATAAAAAAATCCCAATACCGCAAGCAGTATTAGGATTTTGATGCCAGTGCTCGCCAATTCTACTGCTTGAGAGGACCAATTAAGTGACTCTTCATCGATAGAGCCGCCGAGAGCAAGATATAGGCTAGTATGTAAGTCGTGAACGATCTCTTGAAAAAAGTCGGTAACACTAGCGATTGGCATTTTTTCGTCCATGCAGGATGTGTTTGTACAAAAAGTTCTAAACGAATATCTATTTATAAATTACCTCAAGTCGTCAAAGCAATCAAATAAAGTAACGATTAAGACTAGTTGCCATCAATTTGAAAGCTTTGCTGACTTGAGGATTTAGCTAAATGGTCGATTAAGAACTATCTTTTTGGGTATCTAGAGATTGGAAAGATATCTCCATCTTGTATTGCACGTCACGTAGCGCCGTACGTAGCCCCTCTAGTATCGTTGGATGATAAAAAGGGGTGTCGAGCATGTCTTTGATACTCAGATCATTGGTAATCGCTGTAGCAAGTATATGACCGATATATTCAGCGTCAGGACCGACCATACTGGCGCCTAAAATTCTGTCTGTTTTTTTGCAGCCATAGATATGTAGCAACCCGCAGTTGACACCCATCACACGGCTACGTCCTTGATTATCAAAGCTCACGCTACCGATAACAAATTCGAGTTCTGAATCTTTTTGAATTTCTGGTAGCGACATACCAACATTGACGATTTGCGGTGAGCAAAATACGATGGAGAAAGGAGTCGCAGGTGGGCGAATATAGGCCGCTTCTGTGTTTTCGCAGACCATACTGCCCGCACTATAGCCTTCATCGCTAGCCACATGCAGTAACGGAATATTAGCATTGGCATCACCAACGATATAGACGTTTAAGTCGCCAATTTGGCCTGTTTTTTTACTTAAGTTTTTTGGGCGGTTCTTATCGTCTAGCTCGACACCTAAGTTTTCAACACCCAGCTGCTTAATATTGTTGCGACGACCAGTAGCAACTAATACGTACTCGCCATGCCATTGCTGAGACTCACCAGCACTATCTTCATATCTGATAAACGCACTTTTATTACCTCCATCTGCTGTTGTACCTACATCGGTAATTTCGCTGCCTAGATGCATGGTCAATTCATGACTTAAGCAATCCATGGCCTTGTTGTTAATATCATCATCTTTTAGACCAGCCACTTGTTTGGCGCGGTTTAGCAGCGTAACTTCCACACCCAAGCGTGTGAATGCTTGTGCAAGCTCTAGACCAATAGCACCGGCACCGACGACAGCCATAGTCTTTGGCAAATCTTCAAGCTCAAAGACACTATCAGACGTGAGCATGGTATCACCAAGCTTGTCCGCCCATCCATCAGGAATAAACGGCGAGCTACCGGTGGCGACAATAATTTGCTCAGCAGCAATTAGCTCATCATTGACCTCGATTAGCCCTTGCTCATTAATAAGAGCACGACCGTCGATTTTCTTATGATCAGGCCAGCTGTCCACTTGCTTTTTAATGTAGCTAGCAAAATGACTGCGTTCGTCACGTACACGCTCCATGACTCGTTTGCCATCGATTTGCGCGGTCGCATGAATACCAAACTCAGCAGAATGGTTGGCATCATGTGCGCGATCAGCAGCTGCAATTAGCAGCTTACTAGGCATACAGCCAACCGCAATACAGGTCGTGGTCCAAAACCCTTCATTAATAATAACTACGTCATCTTTGATTTTACTCGCTTGGCGAAAAGCGTTTTGACCTGCGGTACCCGCGCCGATAATAGCGACGGATACTTTACGCGTGACTTCTTTCGGCGTATCGTCGGTGGCCGTGTCAGATTGTTTATTCATATTGTTCTCTAATAGGGGCAAGGTTATATTCAGTGATAGACTGAATGCTTGGCTTATATTTTTTATTTGGTTTTTATGATCAATACTGATTTAACTATAACGTCAATAACACTGACTTAATTACAGAACCAGTAATTATGGCACCAATAATTACGGCGCCAATATAGTCAGCAAGCGACTGGTATAGTCTTTGGCACGTAGGTTACGCTGTGCATGAGTCAGCTCACTGTTTTTATTGAATACAAATGCCGAACGTACAAGGCCTAGCGTAACTTTGCCGTACATATTTTTTTCTTTGATAACATCAAAATACTGGCATAGCTTTTCGTCAGCGTCACTGATGAGTGGAATCTGTAAGTCATATTTGTCGATAAATTTTTCATGAGATTCAACACTGTCACGAGAGACGCCGATGATGTCGTAGCCTAATTCATCGAAGTCATGAAGGTGCGAAGTAAACTCTGTTGCCTGTGTGGTGCAGCCTGGCGTGTTGTCTTTGGGATAAAAATAGAGAATAAGGCCTTTATCGGTATTGGCGACCATTTCTTTTAAATTGATTTCATCATGAATAAAGTTACCAGCAAGCTTGCGTACTATGGTTACTGGAAAATCAGGTAGGTGGATGGTTTCTGTCGTTGGCTTGGCCATAGTAAAATCCTTATTAGTTTTAGTTATTTATATTGGCTTAATGATGCTTCTATTTATAGTGTTCTTATTATAGGCAGATTAGTAGAAATAAATAATCAGTTTTACACTTTGCCCATTCATTGGCAACAAAAAAGACTGGCAATGGCCAGTATCTTTCGAATCTATTTTTTCCTACATCAAAAAATAACGTTCAATAAAAAATACTGAAAAATCATTTAAAAACCTTGATATACGGCAGTTTTAGCTATAGCATATCTAACAACGTACAACATTATGCCACGATATAAAGCATTTTAAATGGCTACCAAAATGGCTACCAGTATTAACAAAATGGCTACCAAGTTGGCTACCAAGGTAAAGGCAAAGGGATATGACCACAAAAGCGATCAAACTAGACTCACAAATTCAAAAAGCCACCAAGGACACTATCCAAGCTGGCAAGACTGTTAGCTATCCAATCGCTGGTTATAAAGGTCTAGAAGTACGGATAAGACCACATAAGAACGGCTTAGATGCTGCAGTGGATTTTAGACATAGATACAGCCACCCAATAACAAGCAAACGCCCTTACATGACGCTAGGACAATACCCAGCGTTGAGCCTTGCTGATGCCAAAGACATGTACAGAAACAACATGACACTGCTAGCCAAGGATATAGACCCTTTAGAGCATAAAGAGCTAGAAAGACAAAACGAGTTACTAGATAGGCTCAATACACTAGATCACTTCATTAGCGAGTGGCAAGAATTGCAAGCCAGCAAAAACCTAAGCCCCAAAACACTATATAACAATCAAGTGTTGTTAAAGCCCATTCAAAAGCAGTTAGGGCATATGAGGGTTACAGAGATAGCACCTAGCATGGTCATAAAGTTTATAACTGACATACAAAAGACAAGCCCAGTTAAAGGCTTACAAGTAAAAATACTGTTAAAAAGTATTTTACAGCTAGCTAAAAAACATAGAGTGATTGAGTACAACCCAGCCAGCGACTTGCAAGGCACGTTAAAGACTCACAAAGCTGTTCACTACCCATCATTAACAGACCCTAAGGAGTTTGCCGAACTACTAAGAGATATTGAGCAGTTAGATGATGCAAGCCAGCTATACAATAAGCACATATTGCAGCTATTAGCCCTTACCTTTACTCGCGTAGGTGATGCTTGCGCTATGCAATGGGCAGACATTCATTGGTTCAAAAAACAATGGGAGCTTAAGCCGCAAAAATCAGGAACTAGGGCAGATATGGTAGAAAGCATGGTAATACCACTAGCACCGCAAGCCATAGCTATATTGGAACAGATGCAAAGCCTGACAGGTAATAGCAAGTATGTATTCCATAATCCAAGGCGTAGAACTGAGCCTTATCACCATACGCAAGAAATAAACAAAGTATTAAACAGTGATCTAATGAATAACGGGCAAGGCTATAAAGGTATTCATAGCCCACATGGTTTTAGAAGTAGCGCAAAAACTATGCTGATGGAGCGGCTAGGCTATGACGAACTGATAACCGAGCTGGCACTAGGTCACCGCATGCTTAACGCTTATGGCACTGCATACAATCGTATGACTGGACTAGAGCAACGAGCCGAAATGATGACAGCATGGGCCAACTACCTAGACGATATAAAAGCTGGCAAGTTTGATAATGTCATTCATGCCGATTTTAAACAAAAAGCACAAAAGCAGGGATAAAACACTACTGCTACGATGACCATGCAAGGCTAGGATTAATTACCCGAACGGCTGTAATTTACACACCTTAAAGCAGCCAGCGCCTTGCACCTTATTTTATAGAAAGGTGTGTAAAGGTGTGATTTATGGTTAAGTCTAGAGAGGATTTTTCAGATGCTGATCTTGAAAAAATTCTTAAACAAATTGAACAGACGGAGTTTGAAAGATTACAGCACAGAACGACTATACCCACAGTATTTATAAAAGAATTACTAGATAGCCCTAATAATTGGATGTTATGTCGAAACTTCTTTGATGTTGGTATGAGAGATAAAGAAAAAAACAACCTCATTTATGAGCTGATAGAAAAGATAGAGAATATCGCTATCAAAGAATGTAAAGAAATTTTAGAAGATGAAGAATATTATGTGGATTTTGAGCATGAAAGCCCTATTGCTTATCATGGTTTTTTTGTCCTTATCCGTAGGAAGCATGAAGAGATTTACTCAGAGTCAAAAGAGCTCAAGTGTTTAAATTTTTACAAATTATGTGACTGTATCAAATTGAAAGTATTCGCTAGGCTTTATTTTGAGCACCAGCAATATGAAGCCAGTTTCTACTGTAGTAATTTAGCCAGCTACATTTTTGGTGCAGGAACAAATGAGGTGAGAGGTGAACATGATTTCCAAAAGAAACTATCAAAGTCTAATAAAATCAAAGCAAATAAAAGATGGTCAAAGCACAATAAAACTAGATATGAAAAAAAGAAACAATACTTAGAGATTATGGATCAAGAAAACTTCACTACTTTTGCAGACACAGCCGAATATATAAAACAGAACATTGAAACAGAAAAAACCCCATCTTATGACACTATCAAACGATGGTTAAGCCAAGCCAGCAAAGGCGATTTTTCGTAATCTATCATACTGTGGTATGCAGGCATACAACACGCTATGCAGGCATACCATGCGCTATACACGCATAAATATTCCTTACAACGCCTACCTACAATAGCATGTCCTTAACGACTTCAATCCATAACCGTTAAGGAGTTAAGGCAATGCCTAACACTACCCACGCAGCACCCACCAATAAGCTAAATCTAGCTTACCTATTAGCGAACCCAAAAGAACTTTATCAGGTTAAGCAAATAGCTGATGTATTCCACAAGCACCCCGAAACTATTAGACGATGGATTAAAACGGACAAGATCATAAAGCCGTTATCTATCAATGGCGTTTACTACTTTAAAGGTAGCGACATTGTGGACTATCTAAACGCTACTAATGAGGGGGCGTAGTCATGGATAAGTCAAAGCGCAGCCAAAACCAAATAATCAAAGATCATCTTTTGACTGGTCAATCAATCACACGCTGGCAAGCTATCGAGCTTTATAAAATCGCCACGCTACCCACTCGCATAAATCAGCTAGAAGGCAAAGGCTTAACCATACAGCGCAAGCGAGTACATAAAGACGGTAAGCATTGGAATGTCTATTGGCTTGATGCCGATAATCTAGCTAGTGGGGTGCAGTCATGAGCCAGTCAAACGACATATTAGAACCGCGCCTAGTGGCAGTAGATAGTTATTACTTGTCTGTCATTAATGACCGCATACAAGACCTATCAAACGATGCTGAGAGCCTAGCAATGGCACTTAGTGCTATCCATACCGATGATGACGCAAGCAAGGGCGTAACAGTCGCTGTAAGGTCTGCCTTACTTGCTAACAGTGAACTGGCAACCACTTTAAGCGAGCAGATGGACGGGCTTATCTTACTACCTGAAATCAAGGTGAATGACTATGAGTGATGACACTTTTATAAATGAAGTAATGGACAGGCTAAAAGACAAAGGCATGCTGATGATAACTGATGGCTTTATCGACCAGTTAATCATTACTTTACACGCCAATGTGACCGCCATTAATAGCCTGATAGAGATAGTGGAAGTAGAAAACCAACTACTAGCTTTACGCTGTGCAATACCAACAGGCAGCCGACAAGTCGACTCACTCAAAGAGCTATCCAAACGCATAGCAGAAATCGCTTTCAACGTGGAGGACGTAAGAAATGAGCAAAGATAACAAAGCCAATCTAAAAGCCGACCACGGGCAGCATAGAGAGCTACAGAAACGCAAAGCTAATGACCGCGCTTTCATTATTTCTATGTCAGCAATGATTTGCTTTTTTGTGTTGTTATTCATACCCACTTGCCAGCAAGCAAAAGAACAAGGGGTGACTTATGAGCAGCGATAACCCCAAAACCTTTTTAGATGCTCAACTTGCCTATGCTAAAACAAAGCAGGGCAAAGAGCAGAAAAGGCACGATAAAGAGATGCAACGCTACCACCAAATCAAACGGGCAGCGGACAAGATACAGCGATCATATGATGATGACGGTATGGAGGGTGACCAATGAACACAGCACAAACAGACAGCAAAGAAAAAGCCCATGCGGACAACATGGGCAGTTTCATTGGCTATATTGCTGATATTGAAAATGCGACACCTGAACAACGCGCACAAGATGACAGTATTAGCCAGTTAGACGGCTTACAAGAGGGTGTAAACCTACCAACCAATCATATAGATAATATACGTTATCTACACGATGATATTAGCATGAGGGGTGGCAATAGCAAAGGTGAAAGACTGCCCAACACTAAAGGCAGGTACGGCCTTGTCATGGTCAACAATAGAGCCGAACCCGTCAACATAGCAGCACGCACACTAAACAATGATGACAAGCCGCCTATCATATCGGACACCACGCAAGCAGGCGCGTATGCTATTGGGCCAATGAGCCGTAACAGTGACTGGTGGCTAGTGACCAATTTAAAAGATGCCGTTACGTTATATGCAGCCCTTGCGATACTTGATAGTAAAGTGACTGTGTTAGCGTGCCTTAATCAAAGTATGTTTGATATGACGTTAAGACATTTTAGCGAGGTCAAAACTATTCATATTATAGACACGGCCCAGCACAAAGACGCATTAACGAGCCGCTTAGCAGGTGTGAATGCCATTGCTCATATCACGATAGATACCATTATTAGCAGACTGAATGAAGGTGATTTGATAGGTAACCTTATTGCAGATGCGGACACTATCGACTTGTCAATATTAGCATGGCCCACACCTGAACCATTATCAAGCGACCCAAGCAAACCGACACGCTACCCAATCGAAGCATGGCCGCCGATACTACGAAAGCCAATAGAAGCGATTGCTTACTATACTCAAGTACCGTTAGCAATGTCAGGACAAGCCGTCTTAGGTGCAATAGCGCATATAGGACAAGCACATATTGATGCACCGATGGGCAGCGAGTACAAGCCAACGAGCCTTATTATTATTACAGAGGGTGAAAGCGGTACAGGCAAAACACAAGTAATGGCCCTAAGTCACTTTAAGATAGATCAGCATGAGAAACAGCTATATTCTAATTATCTAAGTGACATATCATCATGGGAAAACAGCCTATTAAGTCTAAAAGGTAAAGACAGAGCCACTTTTTTAGATGAAAACCCAAAGCCACCTAATCCCGTCACTATGTTTGATGATGCAACGATTGAGCCGCTTATTGATCGTTTTGTTGATGGTGAGATGTATAACGCCAGTTTATCCACTGATGAAGCAGGCCAATTCTTTAATGGCCATACTATGAAAAGTGACACCGCAGGCAGTGCGTTAGGCGCGATAACCAAGCTTTATAGCAGTGGCATAGCAGGGCGTACACGCTCGCAAAAGAACGCTTACGCAAACCCAAGAACTAAAGCTTATGATGTGCGTATGACTTTTTTACTACAAGGACAGCGCGTAGTTTTAGAGAAAGCATTAACCGACCCACTGATGAGCGGACAAGGTTTTTTAGCACGTGCAATGATTGCTTGCCCTGAAGATTTACGAGGTAAAAGAGTATGGAATGATCCAAAGCGTAGGAATGACAGTCCACATGATAACCCTTGCTTAATAGACTACTGGTCACGCTGTCAAAGCTTACTTGACCCACTACCAGCAAATCTACCTAGTGACAGTACAGGCGCACCTAGTCGCATTAAAATCCGATGGGCAAGCAATGAAGCATTACAAGCCTTTGAGGACGGTATGCAAGCGATAGAGAACCGCCAAGCAAGCGGACAGGTTTTAGAGTATCTCAAAGCTTACGCCTCACGTATGGCAGAAAATGCCACGCGCATAGCCTCACTAATGGCATTCTTTGACGGCCGTAAGGCCATTACCACCGATGATATAAAACGCGCCTTTATGTTAGTAGAGTATTCAACAGCCGAACGCTTACGCTATCTTGATGCAATGCCCACAGGTGAACAGAACGACAGCGAAAAGTTAAGTAGCTGGCTAGTGGATAAAGCGAGGGATAAAACACCGCATAAACTAGGTAGGACATATATATCAAATAATGCACCTAGTCCAATGCGCAAAAATACCAAGCTATTGCAAAGTGAGCTTGATAAGTTAGAAGCCGCTGGACATATCAAACAAGAATTAGAGGGCCGTATGAAAGTTATTTATGTTAGTCCTAAACTCTATAAGTAATGTTTGATACCTAAGAAACCTTGCTTAAACTACCCCACTCTCAACTTGAAATAAGCAAATCAAACTGAAGAGGCGGATTACCAAGTTT
>NZ_VZIZ01000040.1 GCF_009812035.1 Psychrobacter nivimaris
CCAGCCAGTTGTGAGTGCATTAGTTATTGTAAAATCCTCTGCCACTTTTGCAAGAGGTCTGTTAAATAAATTTATTTTAGTTACTTGAAACTTAATTAATTTCAATTCGATTTTAAATATACTGATTATGTCAAAATTTAACTAATCTACAATAATATATTTTAGAAAATATAAGCATGGATAGGTTAGCTATACGGTGCTCCCAACACACTAAAGTAATAATAATCTCTAAAAATGGTGCACGGGGCGCACCATACGTCAACTAGGCTATTAATCGAGCTTACTCAAGCTAAATCACCCAACCTCAACACTCGTCACGTTCTGAAAGCCTCTTGGTAACTGACCACCACGATTACCACGAACACCCGTATAGTTAGCCAAATCATTTGGCTTGAGTGTCACATGGCGTTTGCCAGCAGTGATGACAAGACTGTCTTGCTGACTAAGTGGTGTGATAGCAAGTACCTCTTCGCCATCTTTCAGTTTAATAAGTTTGTTCCCTTTACCGCGAGCTTGTTCAGGCAAATCATCGAGGGCAAATATCAGTAGATACCCTGCATTGGTTGCAACGGCAACATGATCAGGTGTCACGCTTATATTGCTATTTTCACCTTCTGTATTAGCGGCCGTCTCTACTGGTACGTCGATACGTGCAACAGGGAGCAGTCGACTGTCAGTTGCTAGGTTAATGACGTTTTTACCAGCTTTTTGATTGCTATCGAGGTTGCCAATGGTATTGATAAAACCATAACCTGCTGAACTAGCAAGGATAATGCGTTGATCGTTATCACCCGTTAGTAGCTGCTCAAAGCTAGCGCCTACTGGCGGCTTTAATACACTGGTCAATGGATCACCTTGACCACGCGCAGACGCTAAGTTGTGCGCATCGATACTGTAACTGCGTCCCGTACTATCGAGTACGTAAATCCTTTCGTTTGATTTGCCGCGCACGTGCGCTTGATAGCTGTCACCTGAGCGGTAACTCATACCAGCAGCATCGACATCATGGCCCTTAGCGGCACGAATCCAACCTGCCTTTGATAAGATAGCAGTGACCGGCTCACTCGGTACGAGGTCTGACTCTTTTAGTGCCTGAGCTTCTTCGCGTTCTGCTAATGGCGACACACGCTCATTACCGTGTTCTTTCATATCGGCGGTAAGCTCATCGATCATCAGATTGGTTAGACTGTCTGGATTGTCTAAGTACTCTTGAATGATGGCACGTTCGGCAGCGAGTTCATCTTGCTCGCGGCGCAGCTCAATTTCCTCTAATTTTGCCAACTGACGCAAACGAATATCTAAGATAGCATTGGCTTGAATGTCAGTCAGGTCATAGTCTTGCATCAAGGTCGCTTTTGGATCGTCCTCTTCACGAATGATGCGAATCACTTCATCAATATTCAGATAAGCAATCAGCAAGCCCGCCAAGATATGCAAGCGTTTATCAATTTTATCTAGGCGATACTGCAGACGGCGTGTGACCACCGAGCGGCGACAGATTAACCATTCTTCCAAGACTTCTTTTAAGTTTTTCACCTGCGGCTTGCCATTTAAGCCAATCATATTCATATTGACGCGGTAATTGCTTTCTAGGTCAGTACTGGCAAACAGGTGACTCATGACACGATCGACATCGACTCGCGTTGAGCGCAACTCAAGGACGATACGACAAGCGTTTTCGTGATCTGATTCATCGTGAATATCGGTCACCCAAGGCAGCTTCTTATCGGTCATAAGCTTGGCGATTTGCTCTTGAATTTTGTTGCCTGACACTTGGTAAGGCAGCGCATCGATAATGACGAGGTTTTTTTCTTTAGAGTCAACATGAAAGGTGGCGCGCATCTTATAACTGCCACGTCCAGTCTCGTACATCGCTTGCAAATCTTTTTTACTAGTGATGATTTCCGCTGGTGTCGGTAGGTCAGGTGCTGGTATCGATTGGGTAAGCTGCTTAACCGACAGCTCTGGGTTTTTGAGCAAACGAATGGCCGCGCGTACCACTTCATTAAGATTATGTGGTGGAATATCTGTTGCCATGCCGACCGCGATACCTGTTGTACCATTTAATAAGATATTAGGCAGGCGGGCAGGTAGGGTCGTTGGTTCTTGCATCGTGCCATCGAAGTTATCTTGCCAATCGACCGTGCCTTGTCCCAATTCTGCGAGCAACGTATTGGCATAAGCCGACATTTTAGCTTCGGTATAACGCATCGCGGCAAAGGATTTCGGATCATCTGGGCTACCCCAGTTACCTTGACCAGTGATGAGTGGATAGCGATAGCTGAACGGTTGAGCCATCAGTACCATTGCCTCATAACAAGCGCTGTCACCATGCGGATGGTATTTACCCAATACATCACCGACCGTACGCGCGGATTTCTTGGCCTTAGCAGAGGACTTTAGCCCAAGCTCGCTCATGGCATAGACGATGCGACGTTGGACAGGTTTTAGACCGTCAGCGATATTTGGCAACGCCCGATCCATGATGACGTACATGGCATAGTTGAGATAGGCCTGCTCAGTGAACTCTGCGACTGAACGAGTATCCATCGGCTCATTGGGAATAATTGGGGCGATCGTATGATCAATAACATCAGACATAAAATAGGATTCACTTATCAGTTTTAATAGGTATAGATAATTGGTTCAAGCATACAAATAGGATAGTGCTATCGTAAAGGATATTGCACCAATTAAAAAGACGTATGTCAGAATATACGACATCTCGTGACGTGCTTAAGACAAGTACTTATAAGGGTCTTTTATAGTATGGTGATTCATAGCTTTTATAGATTAAGTTAAGTATAGTAAATCTAATATTTGTTTTTGATATGGTTAATAAATGTCTTAAGGTTGAATCGTTTTTATTTAGGATGTTTTATCTATTATTAGTCTAAAAAAAGTAGGTTCAGAATAGTTTTAATGCAAAATTAATAACTGAAAGTATGACAGTTAATAGATTAAATAAGGTAGCTGTTGTGCTTATGTGCTTATGTGCTTATGTGCCTATTTAAATAGCGTTAACCATATATTGACACGGACAAGTCGCTACTGAATTATCTTACAATAAGGAATTTCTGTTATGTCATGTGACCCTTTATCTAATATTTCCGCCTCTACCATACTAAAAAATGAAAATAAGCACCTAGGGAAAAACGTTACTAGAAATGTGCTGTTGATTACTGCTATAGCCAGTCTAGGATTGACAGCCTGTAGCTCTTCACAAATGAGCAAAACGCTACCAACCGAGACAAGCAGTACAGTCAATCAAGATGCAGCAGTGATGTCAGAGTCTATCATGGCGTCACCCAGTGTGAGGCCATCAGTCATCAGCCAACAGATGATGATACGTTCTGCGGCACAGACAGGTATCGTACGCCCATCACCGAGCATCATAGTCACGCCAGAGGCAAAAGACAACTATCAAAAAAACGCAGCTAATCCTGTACATCGAACTACGGATATGGCGGTATCCACCCTGTCTATCGATACCGATACGGGCAGCTACGCCAATGTGCGCCGCTATTTAAACGAGGGTCAACTACCACCTGTTGATGCCGTACGGGTAGAGGAATTGATTAATTATTTTAACTATCAATTTGATGATGGCAAACGCTTAGGTAGCGCCCCGTTTATTGTGTCAACTGAAGTAGTAGACTCACCTTGGGATAGAGCAGATCAGGATAATAAAATCGTCAAAGTTGGTATCAAGGCCGTTGATAGTAGCTGGTCGCAAAAAACGGATAAGCAGTCTATGCCTCCTGCCAACCTTGTGTTTTTAGTAGATGTGTCAGGCTCTATGTCGTCGCGCGATAAACTGCCATTGGCACAGTCATCGCTCAAGCTGTTGACAGAGCAAATGCGCGCCCAAGACAGTATCAGCATCGTGACCTATTCAGGTAGCACTAGTGTGGCATTGCCTGTGACTAATGGTGACCAAAAAGCAAAAATATTGGCTGCAATCGAGGGATTAAATGCCTCAGGCTCGACCAATGGGGAAGATGCTCTTAAATTGGCCTACAGGCAAGCTGAGCAAGGACTAAAAAAGAATGGTATCAATCGAATCATGATGTTAACGGATGGCGATTTTAATGTCGGTATTAGTGATGTCGATGATATGCTGGATTTGGTCAAAGCCAATCGCGATCGCGGTATTTCTTTGTCTACCGTTGGCTTTGGTCGCGGCAACCTTAATGATCACATGATGGAACAGATGGCGGACAACGGCAATGGTAATTACAGCTATATTGACAGCTTAACTGAAGCGAAAAAAGTCTTTGGCGATGAATTAGCCGCGACATTCAACACCGTTGCCAAGGATGTAAAAGTCCAAGTTGAATTTAATCCTGATGTGGTGAGTGAGTGGCGATTAATTGGTTATGAAAATCGCGTACTGGCTGAAGAAGACTTCAATAATGACAAAGTTGATGCAGGTGAGCTTGGGGCAGGTAAGGCAGTTATCGCTTTGTTTGAGGTAACTCCAAAAGGACAAAAAGGGTTATATAGCGATCGCCGTTATGCTAATAGCAATGCCAGTATTAGTTGGAATAATAAACAGAACTCTAATGAGCTTGGCTATCTAAAAATTCGTTATAAAGCACCGACAGGTGGTAGCTCTAAACTCGTTAGCCAACCTATTAATAAAGCTAGCCACGCTTTAAATAAAGCCAGTATCGATACTCAGTTTGCGATGGCAGTAGCAGGGTTCGGTCAACGCTTGACTCAAAGCGATTATATTAACGATTGGCAGTACAGTGATAGCACTAAGCTTGCAAGAAGTAGTATCGCAGATAGACCGAGTAGCGATACTGATGGTACGCGTCGCAATTTTGTGACGTTGACTGAGCTGGCGATTGCGCTAAAAAATAGCCGATAGTGAACAGATATCGTGTCGGGATGGTCATTAGGGAGCAAAAGTCAATGGTCATATTTTCTAATGGTATGACTGGTATTTTTATACTAAAATATTGATATATATAGGGAAATTTAGCGTCAAGCCTATTTGAGAACTGGTGTAGCAATCTTTTGTATTGAGTACTATGTATAAAGTGTGTATGTTAATGAACAAAGGGCTATTTACCGCTATATTGTTCGCTCAGCACTATACAAATATGTCGCAGCCTTGCTTTTCATCATAGTGATAGGCAAGACTCTGACGTTTTGTATATTTATCACACTGTGATTGGCGTGGGTTGACGGTAATGTATTATTACTAGGAGAGAAAAGATTATGGAAAATCAAGGAAACTTAACCCGTCGTGACGATAAAGTTTGGCTAAAAACCTATGAAAAGCTTGGCATGACTTATGATATCGATATGCCAGCTGATAACACTTCGCTTATTGATATCTTTGAGCAAAGTTTTGCTAAATATGGCAGTAAGACCGCTTATGTCTGTATGGGCGCTAGTATTACTTTTAAAGAAGTTGATGAGCAAAGCAAGCAAGTCGCTGTTTATTTGCAGTCGCTTGGCTTGACCAAAGGCGATAAAGTCGCAGTCATGATGCCAAACATTTTGCAACTGCCAGTATCTGTCATTGGTGTCTTGCGTGCAGGTTTGACCCTGGTCAACGTCAACCCTTTATACACCACCAAAGAGCTTGAGCATCAACTTACAGATTCTGATGCCAAAGCACTAATCATGGTCGAAAACTTCGCTAAAACTTATCAAGATATCGGCCGTGATGTGGTTGATAATGTCGTCATCACTGGTATGGGCGACATGATGGGTACGCTCAAAGGCTTTATGGTCAATACTGTCGTACGCCATGTCAAAAAGATGGTACCTGATTATAGTATCGCTAAAAGCATCAGCTTTAAGAACATGCTGAAAAAAAGTCCTGCGCGTAAATACAAGCGTCCTAATGACATTATGCTCAATGATGTTGCTGTCCTACAATACACAGGTGGTACAACAGGCGTGGCTAAAGGCGCGATGCTCACGCACAAAAACCTCATTGCCAACTTAGTACAGAGCAACACCTTCTTAGGTAGTGCTTTTGATGAGTTCGATGCCAAAGGCGAGCAGGCTGTTATTCTGACCGCCCTGCCGCTATACCATATTTTCTCGTTTACCGTTTGCGGTATGTTTGGGATCTATCGTGGCTGCGTCTGCTTACTAGTGCCAAACCCTCGCGACCTTGATAGCTTAATGAAAGCATATAAAGGCAATCCACCCGCCTTCTTCCCAGCGGTCAACACCTTGTTCAATGCACTGGCTAACAACGAAGAGTTTAAAGCCATGGATCATAGCAAGTTGCAGATGTCGATGGGCGGCGGTATGGCAGTTGTGAGCGCTACCGCTGAGAAATGGCGCGAAATCACGGGCAACATTATCCTACAAGGTTATGGCTTGTCTGAGACGTCACCCGTGGCTACTGCCAATCCGCTGAGCAGCACAGAGTTTAGTGGCACCATCGGCGTTCCCATGCCAGGTACTGAAATTGCTATCATCGATGAAGAAGGCAATGAAGTCGAGATCGGCGCGCGCGGTGAGATTGGGGTTCGTGGTCCACAGGTGATGAAAGGTTACTGGCAGCGCGAAGATGCGACCAATGAAGTGATGACGCCAGATGGTTATTTTTTAACTGGTGATATCGGTATTATGGACGAAGACGGCTATGTCACTATTGTTGATCGCAAAAAGAACATGATCTTGGTTTCAGGCTTTAATGTCTATCCAAACGAAGTCGAAGAAGTCATGTCTGGTCATCCAAAAATCTTGGAGTGCGGCGTTATCGGTATCGAAGATGAAAAGAGCGGCGAGATACCAAAGATTTTTGTTGTCCGTAACGATACAAGCTTGACCAAGCAAGAAGTATTGGATTATGCGGTAGAGAATCTCACAGGCTATAAACGTCCGCGCCATGTTGAGTTTATCGATGAGTTGCCAAAATCAAACGTCGGCAAAATCTTACATAAAGACTTACGCGTACTCGAAGAAAAAAACCACGGTTAATTTGCTGATACACGCACCTAGATAGTTGTTTGATAGATGTGTGTATTAACCAAAGACACATGTGAAAGTGTCGCTCGATTAGATACTGTAGTAAGTAAAGTAGTAACCAAAAATGATAAGGCTGCAACCATGCTGTCTTATCATTTTTTTGTCTTTATCGCTTTTTTTTGTCTTTATCGCTTTTGACATTTGCGGATGACAGCCACTATTAATAGAGAATATCTATTAAAACTGCTATAGTGCCCATCGACGTATTTTTGTTTTTGTCCAAAAAATCGTACTGGTTTTGCTCAAGGTAACAGGCGAAATCATGGTAGTAAATATCGTTTTCGACTTGGTCGTGCTGAGTGGTAGTATTATTTATCATAGACCCAGTAACACACTTTAATTTGCAAAGCTTATGAATGACAAACCCGATCATACTTATCTATTTCTTATTCATAAGCTTCTGCTGTCAGCGATAATCATAAAAAATGGTGTTTCCATTAGCATATTCAATGTTTTTAACAGTAACATTTAGGGAAAATTATGACGGATAATATTAATAAAAAAACGACAGATAATAGCGCTGCAACTGACGATAAAGCCAATACTACTAACGACGTTTATCAAAGCAATGCGTTTCCTACTATGCCGACCATCGACAGTGATAGTCCGTGGCTGAGCGCTTATGAGCGCTATAGCATCGATGCTACTATCGAGATGCCAGAAGACAATACCTCTCTACTTGATGTGTTCGAGCGTAATTTTAGCCGTTATGGTCAAAAACCTGCCTATATCTGCATGGGCTCATCGATTACTTTTAAGCAATTAGATCTATATAGCCGACAGATTGCTAGCTATTTGCAGTCAATAGGACTGGTCGCAGGCGATAAAGTTGGGGTAATGATGCCCAACGTCTTGCAGTATCCAGTAGTTGCTTTGGGTATCATTCGTGCAGGGATGGTGTTGGTCAATGTAAACCCTCTATACACCAGCCGTGAGCTATCACATCAGTTGCATGACAGTGGTGCTAAAGCACTATTTATTGTTGAAAACTTTGCCAAGACGTATCAAGATGCCGAAGACAAAGGTCAGGTAGAGCATGTAGTCGTGTGTACCATTGGCGATATGCTAGGTACGATTAAAGGAGCTGTGGTTAACCTTGTGGCTCGTCATGTCAAAAAGATGATTCCTGCTTATAGCATACCGAATAGCGTGAGTTTCAAGCATGCTCTGAATGCTGAATCAGCCAGTAAGTACCAACGCCCTGAGTTAAACTTGAGTGATGTGGCCTTGCTGCAATATACTGGTGGTACGACGGGAGTAGCGAAAGGGGCAATGCTGTCTCACGGTAATCTAGTCGCCAACATGTTACAGGTCAGTGCGCTGATGAACAGTGCATTTGATGATGATATAGATGGTAGAGACGTGATTTTGACCGCACTGCCGCTATATCATGTATTCTCATTTATGGTCTGCGGCATGTGTAGTATGTATCAAGGCTATGCCTCGCTACTCATTCCGAATCCGCGCGATCTTGATGGTCTTATCAAAGAGATGGCCAAGTATAAGCCAGCGTTTATTCCTGCTGTAAATACCTTGTTTAATGGCTTAGTACACAAAGATAACTTTGCTGATTTAGACTTTTCTAATCTAAAAGCGTCTATCGGCGGTGGTATGTCAGTATTGCCTAGCGTAGCGAAAGAGTGGCATAAAATCACTGGTCTGCCTATCGTTGAAGGTTATGGCTTGTCTGAGACTTCACCCGTGGTGGCTTTCAATCCGATGACTATTGCGGAATTTACCGGAAAAATCGGTATTCCTGCGCCTAGTACCGATATCGTACTCATTGATGATGACGAAAATATAGTAGCCATGGGCGATCGTGGTGAAATCTGCGTAAAAGGTCCACAGGTCATGATTGGTTACCAGAATCGTCCGAAAGAAACTGCTGAATCCTTTACGGCTAGTGGTTACTTAAAAACTGGCGATATCGGCATTATGGATGAAAAAGGCTTTATCAAAATTGTCGATCGCAAAAAAGATATGATTTTAGTCTCTGGTTTCAACGTTTATCCCAACGAAATTGAAGAGGCGATGAGTGAGCATCCAGCAGTCGTAGAATGCGGTGCCATTGGTGTTCCAAACGATGATCGCGGCGAAGAGCCAAAGCTGTTTGTGGTCAAAAAAGGCGATGTGACTGAAAAAGAGCTACTAGAATATGGCAAAAAACAACTGACTGGCTATAAGCGCCCACGTCATATACAGTTCGTTGACGAATTACCAAAGTCGAACGTTGGCAAAATCCTACGTAAGGAATTGCGTAAGATGGAAGGGTTAGAATAGTTTATATCTGACATTCTGTTGATAACGGTGGCGTAATGGCAGGAGCGAATCTTGCTATTGCGCCGTTGTCACGTTAGGATATCTTAAGATTTTAGTCGACTACATACCTATCAATGTGTTTGCTAACGACTGATAGGTATTTTTATGACACTGCTTTTATAACATTGTACTAGGAATTTTTATGCGTATTGACAATCGTGAGCTTGACCAACTTCGCTCGATCAGCTTTGAGCGCCATTATACGAAGCATGCTGAAGGGTCAGTATTGGTAAGTTTTGGCGATACCAAAGTACTATGTACTGCCAGTGTAGAATCTGGTGTACCGCGCTGGCTCAAGGGTAAAGGCAAAGGTTGGATCACAGCTGAGTATGGTATGTTGCCACGTGCGACCAACACTCGTAATCAGCGTGAAGCGGCTCGCGGTAAGCAGTCAGGTCGTACGCAAGAGATTCAGCGTTTGATCGGTCGTAGCTTACGTGCCATGATTGATCTGAGTAAACTTGGTGAAAACACTATCTATCTTGATTGCGATGTGTTGCAAGCGGATGGTGGTACTCGTACGGCGAGTATCACTGGTGCTGCAATTGCGCTTATCGATGCGCTAGAGAGTATCCAAAAGGCCAAGAAACTCAAAGCAGATCCGCTAATCGGACTGGTTGCTGCGGTTTCTGTTGGTATGAAAGATGGCGAAGTATATCTGGATCTGAACTACGAAGAAGACTCTAGCTGCGATACCGACTTGAACGTCGTGATGACCCAAAAAGGCGAGTACATTGAGCTGCAAGGTACTGCTGAAGAAAAGCCGTTCACTCGTGCTCAAGCAGATGCTATGCTGTCATTAGCTGAAAAAGGCATCGCTGAATTGATTAAAATGCAACAGACGGCGCTTGGTTGGTAGACTAGCGTTTAGATTCAACATACTGTCTTTGTCTTTGTTTTTGGTGTCAATAACTGCCTGTTAGCTGCTAATAGGCAGTTTTTTAATAGAAAATATTCGTACATTACGTAATAGGTAACAACACATGCTCAAGCTGACAGATGATGGCGCCAAAATCACCTTACAAGGGCAATCGAATGCTGCTGATAATGGCATGTTTTGGTTTGGTTCTGCATTATTGGTAGGGGCTGTCGCAGTCGCTATGGCGATGAGCTTGTTACCTGAGCGTTTAGCTATCGGTGCGCTTGCACTGCTTATTATTGGTAGCTTTATTTTTAATAAAAAGCGCCAACAGCATAAGAAAGCCATGAGCGGTATGATTAGTAGCGGTACACTGTGGGTAAGGGCTGGCGAGTTGGTCCATGACAATCTAGGTAAGCGTGAACATATTCATTTAACGGATGGCGATAAGATAACGCTGATTGGCGAGCAATTACAGATTGTCGATAGCAGTGACGTTCGCAAATATCGTATTACTGGCTTTGAGAGTGCTCAAGAAGCAAAAGCTGCGAAGGCTATCCTAGAAGGGCAAGCGCTAACGAAACGCCATGTAAATATTAAAATGAAGAGTAACTAGTATCATTTCTTAATTTCATATTGTACTAAAGCATAGCTATTATCTTCGTATTATCTAAACTTCTAACTCAAGTGTCATTTTAAATTTCACTCGACGTGCCTCTCCAATATCGTCATCTATCAGTATATTTATACCGTCTATCACCTGACGCAAGCGAATAGTGCTTGCAGATTTGTGCGCAAATGGTTTATAAGTAGGATTATAAAATTTATCCTTCTTATTATTGATACTGTCATTGGGATCTAGTTGACAAGGAGTTAGTCATGCTGCGTTTGTCTATACCGTCAGTTGCCGTGTCGTGCGGTTTATTACTATTTACCTGCGGCATGGTAGGGCAAGCCCATGCAGATAGTATGAGTATGCTTATCGCCCAAAAATCTATTCAACTAACGATGAATACGTCCTATCGTTATCCTGAGGTACAGCGTTCAGCACCTACAGTCTTACCAGCGTTTTTATCAGGCAACTATGACAATGTCGATAGCGAGTATCTACCGCTATTGAGCAATGCCGAGACGCAGAGTAGTATGGCAGCACGTGAGGTGGTCAGTACCGCCCGCAAAATGGCACTTAACGAGCGCACGATTATTCAAGGTGGCTGCTGGGACTATTTAAATGCGGTATTCAATCGGGCAGGGGTATCGCGTAATACCATACACAAAGGCACTTATGCGCAAGGGCCTTATGCTAGTAGCAGTGAGATTGAAGCAGGCGACTGGCTCTATTATATCAATCATGGCTACAATGGCGTTGAGCATAGCGGACTGTTCGTCGGTTGGGTCGATGAGCGTGCTAAGCAGGCATTGATACTGAGCTATGCTGGCGAAAATCGCCGTGAACCAGCTCGTTATCGCGTTTATGATTTAAGCAATGTTTATCAAATTATGCGCCCTAGCGTCTAGGCATCATCAGCACTATATAATGTGATAAAAAAAGCGTCCGCAACTCATTGAAGTTGCGGACGCTTTTGGTGTGCAGCTATCCGTAATATTTTTGATGTTAAAACGGTTTTACCACGACTAGAATGACGATAATCACTAAGGCAAAGACCGGCACTTCATTAAACCAGCGCCAGAATTTATGCGTTTTATAATGTGGATTATCAATTAGCTTTTTACGATAAAAGCCGCAAGCACCATGATAGCCTGACAGTAGCACTACTAATAGCAATTTAACATGTAGCCAGCCTTGGGTTTTATAGACCTCCCAGCCTAGTCCCAACATCCATAGACCAAAGATCCATGTCGCTATCATCGACGGGGTCATAATGCCGCGATATAGCTTGCGCTCCATAATGGCAAAGCGCTCATGACTGATACTATCGTCGCTCATCGCATGATAAACGAACAGGCGCGGCAAATAAAATATCGCCGCAAACCAGCAGACCATCGAAATAATGTGTGCCGCTTTAATCCAGTTAAAATAATCTGCCATCATAGTTTCTCTTGCTTAGCTTATATTTTTTAGCGTGGGCTTAATCTGCCAATACAACTTGTGTTTGATGACCATTCATCGCATCCAATACAGGCAGTACTTTAGGCGCTCTTGGTGCAGCAAACTGTTTGGTTAGGCCAAGCTCACGCATGAGTCTGTCGTCGCCTGATTGACTTGCATTACCAGTGGTAAGAAGCTTGTCACCATAAAAGAATGAGTTAGCACCTGCCATAAAGGCTAATGCCTGCTCAGAATCTGAAAGACTTTCGCGGCCAGCAGATAGACGCACGTAGCTAGTCGGGCAGCAAATACGGGCGACCGCAATAGTACGAATCCATTCAAGTACAGACAGCTGACCTTCAGCTAATACTTTGTCACCAATCGGTGTCCCTGCAATAGGCACCAGTAAGTTGACTGGAATTGATTCAGGCGCTTTAGGCATTTTTAGCAGCTCAAGTACCCAATCGATGCGATCATTACGGCTTTCACCCATACCAACGATATTACCACTACAGACGTTGATGCCAGAGTTACGCACGTTTTCTATCGTGTCTAAACGCTCATCATAGCTACGCGTGCTAACGACTTGTTCATAGTAACTGCGCGAAGTATCTAGGTTATGGTTGTAGTAATCTAACCCTGCATCGGCCAACTGTGTTGCTTGATTGGTATCAAGCATACCCAGTGTCATACAAGTTTCAAGTCCCAATGCTTTTACTTCTTTAATCAGCTCAACCACATAGGGCATGTCTTTGGCACTTGGATGTTTCCACGCGGCACCCATGCAGAAGCGTGATGAGCCACTGTTTTTGGCACGTTTGGCCGCTGCGATGACTTTATCAACTTCTATGCGTTTTTCTGCTTGTAGTTTGGTGGTGTCGCGATGATGACCTGACTGTGAGCAGTAGCCGCAATCTTCAGGGCAGTTGCCCGTTTTGATAGAGAGTAGCGTGCTAATTTGTACTTCATTGGCAGTGAAATGCTTTCTATGAATAGTCTGTGCTTGTAATAACAAGTCCATTAGAGGTAAATCAAACAGTTGCGCGATTTCTTCACGGCTATACGTCGTAGCTACTCTATTATCAGTTTGAGTCGCGTCTGTGGCTAGACTGGCCAAAAAATCACTATTGGTCGTATCTGGCTGAGTGGCTACATCAGTTGGCTGGGTGGCGTCAGGTTCGGAAATGCTAAGCAATCCTGCCATAAGGTAAGTCCTTTTATAAGAATTAGAAGGTATTAAATAAAACCAATGTTTTTATCTATTGTCATTTATAAGGTAACAAAAAAGGTTGCCGTATAGTATACCGCAACCTTTTTAGAAAATCAGAACACTGCTAGACAGTATGTATAATTGTCACAGTAGCGCACATAAATAGTAACTATACGTTTGGCTATTTAGTTCTATATCATCCATTCTACCAATGACTACCGCTCAGTGCACCATTCTTTTTATTTACCAAGTTTGTGCTTAGCAATACCAACCCAATGCTCAGCAAATTTCTGTGCTTTATAAGCGTAAGGTTTGGCTTTTTGGATATATGGTTTGCACTCTTCTGGGATAGCTGGAACGATATGCTTGGCAAGTTTGTTAAACCACATCATTAGGCTATAGTCGCCTTCGATGCTCAAGTTACCTTCTTGTACAGCAGTCATAAAGGCAGGCAAGCTACCTTTGGTTAGCAGTCTAACGCCAGTCATAGAATCTTTAAAAGTGATGGTCAAATCGGCTTCTTTTGCATGGCCGCTTTGTTGACTGAATTGTCCATTGTCAAAGCTAAAAGAACGGGCAATATCAGACTCAGTACTAGCAAACTCAATCGTAACTTGACGATCAGCGAACAACGCTTTGACGTCTTCGTTATCGCTATCAGCTAACATAGACAAACGATAGCCAACAACAGCCAATAAAGCATCTAATGGATCAGATTTGATATCTAATACAGGAACAGTAAACATAGCAGAACTCCTAAAGAAATGAGGCATAAAAATAAAGCGTACTTTATACCAGTTTTTATGACAAATATATAACTGGATTATAAACTATCACAGGGTGTCAACTCTTTAGGAGTTAAGTAGAGAGCGTTAAGTATCTTGTAACATTCGATGTCACTGACGTAAGTAAGGTATTGATATAGACAAGCAGAGGTATAAATAGGACAGTTTTAACGGAAACGTGGCTGATAGTTATCATCGTAGACAGGAGTGTGTTCGATATAGCGTGCGGCTTCTAGCTCACGTTGCTGGCTAACTGTCTGACTTACATCATCATAGCGCAACGCTCGATACAGTACCCAAGCTGCCAACGGTAGCCAACTGATGCCCATAGCGATGATATAGCGATGCCATGACGATA
Organism: Psychrobacter nivimaris; assembly: GCF_009812035.1. GTDB lineage: Bacteria > Pseudomonadota > Gammaproteobacteria > Pseudomonadales > Moraxellaceae > Psychrobacter > Psychrobacter nivimaris. The sequence continues at coordinate 14,587 of NZ_VZIZ01000040.1, forward strand.
GCTCCATCAACATAGGACGACCCGTTAATATATTTTGAATCAACTCAACGGTGAACCAGTAGGCCATCCCGCCAAACAAATATAGCAGTAGCCAACGATACGACGATAAGGCGAGCACCACTACTAAACTGGCTAGCAGCCCATAACCAAGCCATGCCGCGCCGCTCCATGCCTCTACACCGATAAAAGAAAATATAGTCATTAACATCATTCATCTCGCTATTCATAAGGTGAATTCCAATGAGACTATTATGAGAGGTTATTGAGTAAAGCTGAAGAGGGTACAGGCGACTTTGCGACAACCGTTGACGTTTGGTTTTTTGGCTTGTTTTGTGATATTTGATGTCTAGGTTTTAGGCTAAGCGCCGTGAGGAGTGGCGCTTATTTTGAGTGATATGGAAATGGTTTTGTTTGCTCGGGAGGGTGTTTGTTAGCTAGCAAAGTAAAATAGCAAACAGGACTAACAGTTTGCTAAATATTTAGACTCGATTGGTACGATTACCCCACCACGATAATAGCGAAACTAGAATAGCACCGAGTAGCATAAGTCCTACTGTCGTTGACCACTGTGCGCCAGTAGGGTATTGCCACGGCATGACATTATGAACGGCTTCAGTATTTAACGAGCCTAGCGCATCTACTTTCCATGGCCATACTTTTATTAGAGAGCCTGCGATAAAGCCGGTCAGTAATGCTAAGGTAGCCTGATAATAATGTGAGAGTAGCCACTTAAGTGCGCGCGTGAATAGCAATAGCCCAGCCGCCATACCCGCAATGACTGTGAAAATGGCACTCAGATTCATCGTATCGACCGCTTCTAATACTGCATCGTAGGCGCCTAGCAATAGCAAAATAAACGACCCTGATATGCCCGGTAGGATCATGGCACAAATAGCAATTGCCCCTGCAAAAAACAGATACGGTAAGCTAGGCGTGGTCGTAAGCAATGGCATACTACTGATGACTACGGCGGCAATAAGTCCAGTCGCAAACAGTGCGACACGTCCTATATTCCAGCGCTTTATCTCACTGAGTAAGATAAATACCGTTGCAACGACCAGTCCAAAAAAGAATGACCAAATAAGCAATGGTTGGTTGTCCAATAAATGCTTAATGATACCGGCTAAGGTTGCAAAGCTAGTGGCAATACCTAGTAGCAAACATAATAGAAATGTCGCATCTACTTGTCGCCAAATCGCAGCGAATCCTTTAACACCACCTTCTTGTTGAAAGATCGTCCAAAGATTGGGGCCGATACTACCAAGTGCGTTAATCAAGCGCTCGTAAATCCCTGCGATTAGCGCAATGGTGCCGCCAGAGACGCCAGGTACGATATCAGCTGCTCCCATGGCCATACCTCTGACATAAATACCTACCAGCTGTTTTGGGCTATCGGTACGTACAGGTACCGTATCTTGTTCTAATGGCGCTGACGGCTGAGTTGGCCGCGGAGATTGTGGTGCCGTCATGAGCATTCCTTTATCATTTAAAAATAAGTGTTATCTGAAAGTAAGCATTGGCTAAAAACAGGCGTTAGCTAAACATCAATATGCATAGAAGATTTTATTAATCATCGTAATGTACTAGGGTGTGTCTTCCGTTCGCTCGATAGGCATCTAACTGAACTAAAAATGGCTAAATCTTGTCAAACATCGTCAAATAGCTGGTTAATATATCGGTACTATCTACGCTATTTCTCTTGTTTAAGCCACGCCCTAAAGCATAAAAGCCAGATTAATGACAAAACATTAACCTAGCTTATGAAATGGTATAAAGCGTTCTGCAATTACTCAGTAGGCGCCAGTGCTGGGTAGCCAAGAGCGTACAGAGTACCTTCAAGCCCTGTCACGTTTATAGCGGCATCAGCACGTGCTTGAACGATTGGTTTGGCATGATAGGCCACACCCAGATCGGCCAGTGCCATCATCGGTAAATCATTAGCACCGTCACCGACACAGACCACTTGTGACATCTCAATCCCTAAGCGCTCAGCGGTATGCTCAACGATAGCAGCTTTTTTGGCACCATTGACAATAGGCCACTGTATATGACCAGTCACTTCACCTTCTTCGATATCTAGAGCGTTGGCATGTACTTCATCGATACCCAGCTGCTCCGCGATATAACGGGCAAAATAAGTGAAGCCGCCCGAGACCAGCACCGTATGATAGCCCAATGCTTTTAGCGCACTGATCGTCGTGCGCGCACCAGTCGATAACGTTAAGCGACTACAGATATCATCCAGCACATCAGTAGAAGTACCTTTTAGCAAGGCCACACGCTGAGCAAACGATTCATCAAAATCAATTTCACCGCGCATTGCGGCTTCAGTGATGGCTTCTACTTCCTCGCCAATACCAGCCGTTTTTGCTAGCTCTACGATGACTTCTTGCTCAATCAAGGTTGAATCCATATCGAAGCAGGCAAGTTTGTGCGTCCGTAGCATATGACCGACAGATAGGATATGACAGTCCACGACGTTTATGTTGCCTGTATTACCTGTACTGCGTGTATTGTTATATTCTTCAGTTAGGTCGCGACGCAGGCGAGCGGTCAGCTGATCATCAATGATGTGAGCGGCTGCGGTTTTTTTGCCAGGGTGCATCAGCGTGTCAGTGACTGGCACTAACAGATAACGGTAGACCTGAGTATGGGTAAAGGGTAGGCGCTGTGCGTCTGCTGCTGTAGGCTCTGTATCAGATACCGTGATATTGACGAAGCTAGCGTCAGTATCTTCGGCAACGGTCACTAGATGCCAGCTTGGCTGTTCATCGACCCACGACTGAACGTACTGATGAATATCCAATGCGGATACCTGAGTCGGCAGTACGACGATGAGCGCAAAAACAGGTAGCGACTGTAGCGCATCAAAGTCTTGCAAATTGGTATCTTCGGGTAATAATGCCGCAATAGAATCAACGGCTTGTTGCCATGCTTTGCTGTCTTTTGGTAACGAATAAGATGTATTTTTTGGCATGGCTCAATTGTCCCTTGTATGCTCATATAAGATTAGGAATAATAACAGTTTTACTGGGCAGCGCCTATAGATGACGCGCAAAGTAACAATGATGCTAAAAAACAGATTTTATGGCGTAAGAAGTCATAGAAAATGCAATAAAGTTATTATGATAAATTTATAAAGCGCTCACGCTATAAGGCTTATTATGGTGATATAGTAGATGAGATAAGCTGGCTGTTTATCGACGGTGCATTCTTATTGACGACGCCTTCGCAAAAGATTGCAAGGCAAAAGGTTGCAAGGCAAAAGATAGCGAAGCTGGCAACAATATTGATGGTGTCGATAGTCGCTAATAATCAGTATCGTTTTACAACTATGTGCGAAGCATAGTTGGCACATATTATAATTGTTTAAAAATTAGCCAAAAAATGAGCAGTAGCCTCGTTTTTTAATTTCTTCTCTCCAAAAAAGTTTAACATATCATGACGTATTTAGCGCCGCGGCAAGGGTTGTTTGCCATTATTCTTCTGGTTAGTTTTTGTTTGCAGACGCTGTTATTGGTCATTAGTACTGACCAACAGCTGAGCAATAGTCGTGCGTTAAAAGGCGAGCAGATGGTCGCCCAGCTGATTGATGAAGCAAGGTTGTCCTTAGAAAATAAAGACCGTGTGAGTTTAAGCGTTATTGCCAATCGCTATACCAGCGAGCAAGACGTCACACGGATACTGATCAAAGACAACAACGACGATATCTTGGTGCCAGTAGGCAATGCGCCGATGCAGCAAGGTGACACCATTCGTCAAATCGCCACCAATGGCGATGCAGTCATCGGTAGCGTTGCACTGACCCTAAAGGACGTCAGCAAAGGCGAGATCATCGCCATGCAATGGCCGTTTGTGATTGGTACTATGCTGCTACATTTACTGCTGTGGTTGATTTATGGTTACCTCGCTCGTCCGACCAAAGAGCAAATCAATGCATTAAGTCGAGATATCCAAGAGCTGTATCGTGACCAATATAGACCAGTCGATCAACGCGGCTATGACCGTGAACTTGAGCGCCAGTCAACGGGTCAATCAGCGTCTCATTTAGCAGACAGTCAAGTAGCGACTGATAATACGGCTAATGCCACAGATGACGAAGTGACTAATGCCCGCAAATTCAATGTACATAATGAAGTGAACGAGTACCTTAGAACTCAGCAAAATCAAGAGACAGGTAGCGATACTGACAATCTAGCGAGTGCGAGTGGAGGTAGCGAAAGTGAAGTAACAGATACAGACGGTGTCACTTCTCAAGCTGTCAGTCATACGTCTAAGCTATCTGCCACACGGTCTGTTGATAGCGTCAAAGTTCAAATCGTATTCCATGATGAGTTCAATATGCTTGAACGCCTTGCACCTGCGCAGCGTCTTCCGTATCTAGCACTCTGCACCCAGCTGCTCAATCAGGCCGTGACTGAGTTGCTAAGACAGCCATTGCTACTGGGCGTGAGTGCGATGAATGAAGCGCACTTTGAAGATAACGGCGCAAGTGTGGTACTAAAGGCTGATAATAGCCATGCAAAAGTGGCACTCGCCGGCGTGATGCTTGCCAAGCTATATTTAATGCTCAACAAAATTATTCACGATAAGCATATTGAGCTGTCGCGTTTTGCCTTACCAGCAAAAGCGGGCGTGAGTGATGACGCGCAATCAGAGCCAATGACCCATTTGCTCCAGAGTATCGGCAAAAAAGAGCAGCTATTAATACTACTGCCAAATGCCGGTCTCAAGCAAATCAGCAATCATGTACAAGTACATAACATCATGCGCCCAACCACTGTCTATGAGCGCGAGTGTGCGATATTTGATGGGGCTAACGACTCATTGATTCAGCGTTTGGCTGATGTGCGCAACGCGGTTCTGATGATTGAAGATGAGGATGAGCTACACATTTAATGCCGACTGTATTTGGTCATTTATATTACAATTGTCTGTTATATAGCCTACTGGACTATCTTAATCGTAAGGTTGAAATGTACCATATTGCGAAAAAGGATTGACAACATTCAATAGAGACTTTATAAGGCATATATATATTGATGTATTCTTAATACCCTTGCCTAAAAATGATAGGAGTTTGTCATGAGTGACGCTGATATTGACGACGATTTTGATGATGATTTTGTCGACGATGATGATGCAAAGATGGTTGAAGAAGCTGAGACGAGCGTACGTACACGTTTAAGTAGTCTTGAAAAACGTCGGCTAATCGATAATTTGCTAGAAGAAAAGCGTTTGGCTAAAGAGTTAAAAGACGACCTAGACGACATAGACAACTTCGATGAAGACGGTGACGATTGGGATGATGACGATTTTTAATTTATCGGCATCGGTCGTTTCAGTGGACTAAAGTGCTCTAGTAGCTACTTTAATGACGGTAACTACTTTGACAGCAGTGATTACTTTAGCAACTAAAACCATTTAGCCAATCAAACTGGTTGCCTGCTATTTGCTACCTTTCTAATTTTATAGGGTTGCTCGCAACCGATTCATCTCGATCATACTTACCTGATAGAGGTTGCTTGAGTTTGATTAATTAAGCAGCCTTTAGTCTCTACTTAAGTACTCGTCCTCTTTTATTTAACCGATCGCCCACTGCGATTGATGACATCTATCTGCTAAGGAAAACCAAATTATGAGTAACCAACTAAGTTTTGATGAATTACTAGACTATTTGGACAATCAAGAAAGCCAGTTCGTGCTAGATAGTGTCGCAGCGCATGGTTTTTTGACAGCGACGGTCATCGGTCGTCCATTGCCTAACTGGATGGATGCCCTGTTCGAAGGTCACGTAAGTGAGATTCCAGAAAATGTCATCGATGGCATCAAACGCTGGCGCGATTCGATCATGGCTGAGCTAAAAAACGAGACGCCGATCGAATTACCATTTGGTGAAGATGCTGGTAACGAAGAAGTGGCGGTTGATTTCTCTGACGAGTCAGACATCGTTGCTTGGTCAATTGGTTTTGTTGATGCCATGTATGGTGATGAAGCAAGCGATTGGTTTGAAGATCAAGAAACAGCAGAAGACGTCGCAGTATTGACCTTGCCAATGATCGTACTAAGCGGTATCGATGATGAAGATCCAGAGCTGTCTGAGATGCGTAAAGACGAAGACAAAATGGTACAGATGGCCAATAGCATCGAAGGCAATTTAACTGAGCTGTTTTTGTTGTTTCATACCAACGATTAATAAAGCTAAGAAGCAGCGTTGCTACTAGCAGTGCTGTTTTTGTCTTATCTATGCTGTATCGCAGCGCTTTGGTTTACCATGTATTTTATAAGTCACCGATAAGGTCATCCTATGACTGTGCAACTCTCTAACCTTGAACACTTACCTAACTATCAAATTACTGAACGCCTAGACGTGGTGTACGGTAGTACCGTGCGCTCAAAGCACGTAGGCAAGGATCTGTTTGCTGGGTTAAAAAACATCGTTGGCGGCGAGCTGACGGCTTATACCGAGCTATTAGAAGAGTCACGCCAAGAAGCAATCGATCGCATGATTGTCAAAGCAGAGGCGCTAGGGGCTGATGCAGTGGTCGGTCTACGTTTTTCTACTTCTAGTATTGCCCAAGGTGCCTCAGAGCTATTTGTCTATGGTACGGCGGTCAAGGTTGCGCCGATATCACAGCAGCAGTATCAAAACCCGCCAAGCGATGGTTACAACCATTCTAGCCAAAATGTGAGTACTCAGACCCAAGTCGCACCTGATAATTTACCGCGTTTTAATCCTTTTGGTTAATCCTATAATGCTAAAGGCACCGATGCTTTTTATGATGAGAAACGTGCTATGAATGATTCACTCACGCAAGTGCTCATCAACTATGGGCCGTTTGTCTTCTTATTCGCGGCTGGCTGGTTCTTCGGGTCACGCCATGAGCGTCAGCATTTGGCACAGCTAACAGTAGCAGAGCAAGCATTGGGCGATATTACTGTCTCAAGCGAACGTCTATACCGTCCCAAGTTGGCGGCGGGTAGTGAAGGCGAGTTGGTGCTTGGTAGTGTCGTCATCGCTCAAGATTATTTCAAAATGATTATCGCTCGCGTACTAAGTGTCTTTGGCAAAAATTTAACCACCTATGAGACTCTGCTAGATCGTGCGCGCCGCGAAGCAATCGTTCGTATGCGGACTGAGGCAAAAGCCAAAGGCTACACGCATATCTATGGGTTACGTCTTGAGGTAACCAACGTCAACCAATTAGGCAGTATGGTCGAAGCCATTGCCTACGGTACGGCAGTGATTAGTATTGACCATATTAAACCCACATCTGCTGTAAATCATAAAACCTCCGCTTAAATCATTTCTACTTTTTTATCAAGTGTAAAAACCTATAATTGACTGACGAGTAGTCAGAAAAATCAAAACCATACACTTTTACAACGATATACTGAATTTTGCCGTTCCGTTATTATTTCGGTTCGTATAAACCAGTTTTATCAAAAATTGTCGGTTTAAAAAACACGACTATATGGAAAAGTGTCATATAAAGAGCTGACAACGTCGGTGGCTTTTACCCAAGATATCAGCAGGATTGGCTGATTGAGCATGACGAGGTTGTCATAAACCTGCCCGTGTAAGGGCTCTATCTACAAGGATGTAGTTATGGAAGGTGTTGAGTTAGTCACGTTTATAAATGCAAAAGTCATTCCCATTAGTATCTTTTTGATTATGATGGGAATGGGATTGTCCTTAGTTACCAATGACTTTAAGAGAGTCGTCAAATACCCTAAAGCAGTCGCCATAGGCTTGACCAATCAGCTAATATTTTTACCATTGGTAGGTTTTGCTTTGGCAACCTCTATGTCTCTCGAGCCAGAGTATGCCGTTGGGGTTATGTTGCTGGTACTGTGTCCTGGTGGCACGACATCGAATCTATTTACCTATTTGGCCAAAGGTGACGTCGCACTTTCGGTCACCATGACCGCTATTGCCAGTGTCATTACCGTATTTACCATTCCTATCGTCCTCAGCTTTTCGCTCGTATACTTTATGGGTGCGGGTAGTGAGTTTCAGTTGCCAGTGGTCAAGACTATGGTCAGCCTAATTGCTCTGACTATCTTACCCGTCAGTATTGGTATGTTGATCAAACGCTATGCCCCTAACGCGGCAGACAAGGGACAGGTGATGGTGTCTCGTTTTGGCGTGATATTTTTGAGCTTCTTGGTACTTTTCTTAAGCTATGTGCAACGAGACATTATCGTTGAAGCGTTAATTGCTACTGGCCCTGTGGCATTGATATTGAACGTATCGACGATGGCGCTTGGTTATTACACCAGTAAATGGTTCGGTCTAAATCCTGCACAAAGACGCTCGATTACTATGGAAGTCGGCCTACAAAACAGTACGCTTTCAATGTTTATGGCACTGACGCTATTGGCTAACTATAAGATGTCGATGACGCCAGCCATTTATACGCTAATCATGTTCTTGACCGCTGGTATCATGGTCAGAGTATTTACTGCCCAGCATAATAAAGCCAAAAGAACCGAGATAGAAAACAGTGTATTGGCAGCACGTAGAATGTAAGAGGTTTAAAATAACCGTAGTAACGCACTGTTGCGCCCGTTGAGACAGTACTTGGCGAAAATCAACAGTGTATGGTTTAGTAAAAAAGCCCATAATCCGCTTTGTATAATGAAGCAGGTTATGGGCTTTTGTGTTTAGTGCTCGTTTTAACTCAAATCAGTTTAGCTCAAACCAGTTTATCTCAAGTCTAAAATCTTCGTCTGTCCATTTTCGCTCTTGCCTCGGCGGCTTGCTCTTTTACTTTTTCAATTTCAAATAAGAATGTGCGGTTTTTAAGCACCGCGACGAATACCACACCGCCGACCGTATTGCCCACCAGTACCACAACTAAAAATACCAAGTAGCGCCAGAGACTGACGGTATTGCCATATAGCAGTGCTGAAAATACCTCGATATTACCCACGATACTATGATGCAAGCCTAAAAATCCAATGCTACCAGTGATAAGCGTCACCAGTACGATACGGCTAAGTGTGTCACGTGCGGAGGTCACCAGCCATGCGACCACGCCCATCATCCAGCCTGCCAGCACGGCGCTGCCAAAGATAACCCACCATTCAAAGCCCAAAATATGCTCGGCATAAACATCGATAGCATGGTCTGTAAACAGGTGCATATGCAGTCCTAGACCAATCATTAACGCCGCAAAGATACAGCCGCCAACGATATTACCAGCGATGACGATGCCCCACAGCCGCAGGAGCTTGTGCAGCGGTTCAATTTTATTTAAGACAGGCAGGCTCAAGAGGGAAGTCTGCTCTGTAAATAATAACGACTGACCAATCACTACGATAATAAAGCCGATTGGATACAGCAGTGACGACAGCACCATGGCATAGCGACTTGGTATCACGTCATTGAGCAAGGCAAACGCTGATAAAATCATAAAAAAGCTGATACCAATCTCTAGCCCAGCCGTAAAGGCGCTGGTAAATAGCGAGCCAAGTGAACGCTCAAAGGTTTCTTTTGCGTGGATAACTTGCTCGACTAAAATGCTGGCGTAGCTTTTTGCTTGGCTTAAATTGTCGTCACTGGCGACCTTTTTGATGGTTTCTTTGTCTTCGTCGCTGATTTCTTCTGGTAGGTCATCGTTTTCTAAGTCTTCAGTGGCTTTAATAGGTTCGTCTGCGTCCTTGTCTACTTCAATGTCTTTAGAAGAATCGCTGTTTTCTTCTGGCGTATCGTCACCTTTAGGCACAGGAGAGGTAGTGTTTGCGTTCACATGCTCATCGTCTGATAGATTAGCCTGAGAATCATGGTCATGCTCGGTATCTTGGGACACGGTTGGCTCGCTGGTTATAGGCTAATGATTTTGTTGCATAAGTAATCTCTATTATATTTCCCATTCTTCTGATTGCTGTTGTTAATTGATTAACAATTTGAGTAATAAATCGCCTTCAGGCTTTATAAATTGTCTTACCATCTAACAAAATCTGCCTATCTGCGTTAAAATCACACTATCAACTATTTTTCCTGTTTTTATAGCGTTTTGCGCTATCTCATTTTGACCACATTCATTATCAACAATAAGATCACCCTATTATGAGCAATCCTAATACCGATACCAGCATTGATAGCAATGCGAAGACCAATCTGACCCAGTCGATCCAAGCGGCCTTAAGCCAGTTAGAGCATGCGTATAATCCTGCGGAAGTTGAAGCAGGCATGTATCAAGGCTGGGAAGAGAGCGGCTATTTTCAGCCGACTTTTGATAAAGACGAGTCGTTTTCTATTGCGCTACCACCGCCAAATGTCACCGGCTCGCTGCACATGGGTCATGGTTTTAACAATGCAATCATGGATGCGCTCACGCGTTATCACCGCATGGATGGTGACAATACGCTGTGGCAGCCAGGTACGGATCATGCGGGTATCGCAACCCAGATGGTCGTTGAGCGTCGCTTAGAAGCGCAAGGACTCAAACGCCGTGATATGACCCGTGCAGACTTCATCGATAAAGTATGGGAGTGGAAAGAAGAGTCAGGCGGCAATATCACTAGCCAAATTCGTCGTTTGGGCAGCTCGGTTGATTGGTCGCGTGAGCGCTTTACCATGGATGATGGTCTGTCTAACGCGGTAAAGGAAGTATTCGTTCGTCTGTTTGATGATGGTTTGATCTATCGTGGTAAGCGTTTGGTGAACTGGGATCCAAAATTCCAAACCGCGCTATCTGATTTAGAAGTAGAAAACCATGATGAAAAAGGTAGCTTGTGGCATTTCCGCTATCATTTCACGGATAAAGACCTAACGACTCAAGATGGTAAAAACTATTTGGTCGTCGCCACCACACGCCCTGAGACTTTGCTTGGTGATACCGCTGTCGCAGTCAATCCTAGCGATGAGCGTTATGCGCATTTGGTCGGCAAAACCATTACTTTACCAATTACTGGTCGTGTCGTGCCTATCGTCGCTGATGATTATGTCGAAAAAGACTTTGGTACGGGCTGCGTAAAAATTACCCCAGCACATGATTTTAATGACTATGAGTTAGGTCGTCGTCATAGCCTGCCATTGATTAACATCCTCGATGAGCGCGCCAATATTTTACCAGCGATGGAAGTCTATCCTGACTTGCAGACGCGTGAGCCAACGTTAGAGACCACGCCAAGCGAGTATGCAGGACTTGAGCGTTTTGCCGCTCGTAAGTTCCTTGTTGAGCAAGCAGGCGAGCAGGGCTGGCTAGAAGATATCGAAGACTATGCGCTAAAAGCCCCGCGTGCTGAGCGTGGCGGTACAATCGTTGAACCGTGGTTGACCGATCAGTGGTATGTCGCGGTCAAAGAGCTTGCTAAGCCTGCGATTGACGCCGTAGAAGACGGCAGCATTGAGTTCGTCCCTGCCCAGTACAAAAACATGTATATGGCGTGGATGACCGATCTACAAGACTGGTGCATCAGCCGTCAGCTGTGGTGGGGACATCGTATCCCTGCATGGTATGACGATGCGACGGGTGAGATTTATGTTGCCCGTGATGAGGCGGAAGTGCGTAGCAAATACAACCTAAGCGACGATGTAAAACTGCGCCAAGATGATGACGTGCTCGATACGTGGTTCAGCTCTGGTCTATGGACGTTCAGTACGCTTGACTGGGCAGACGTCAACGCTGATCCACGCGTGATGGACACCTTCCATCCAACCAGCGTACTCGTGACGGGTTTTGACATTATCTTCTTTTGGGTTGCACGCATGATCATGATGACCATGCACTTCGTGAAAAACGAAGACGGCACGCCGCAAGTACCGTTCAAGACCGTCTACGTGCATGGTCTGGTACGTGATGGCAATGGTCAAAAAATGTCAAAATCAAAAGGTAACGTCTTAGATCCGATTGACCTTATCGACGGTATTGAGCTAGAAGCGTTGGTAGAAAAACGCACCAGCAACATGATGAATCCAAAAGACGCGGCCAAAATCGAAAAGCAAACGCGTAAAGAGTTCCCAGAAGGTATCCCAGCTTATGGTACGGATGCATTGCGCTTTACCTTTACTTCATTAGCCAGTACCGGTCGCGATATCAACTTTGATCTAAAACGTGTCGAGGGCTATCGTAATTTCTGTAATAAAATCTGGAACGCCAGCCGTTTCGTACTCATGAACTGTGTCGATGGTGACAGCAATGCCAAGCCTATTGCCCAAGCGGCAAACCCTGACGTGTGGGAATTACCAGAAAAATGGATCATGAGTCGTCTGAACTCTACCGTTGCCGATATCCATCAGCATTTCGCTCAGTATCGTCTCGATATGGTCAGTCAAGATATCTATGAGTTCATCTGGAATGAGTACTGTGATTGGTACGTTGAGCTTGCCAAAGCCAGCCTAAATGATGACTCGGTGTCTGACGAGCGCAAAGCGCAAATCCGCTATGTGCTACTGCACGTGCTAGAGACGGCGCTACGTTTCACCCATCCAATCATGCCGTATCTGACTGAGCAAATCTGGCAGACCATCGCGCCGCTACTGGGTCGCAAAAACACCGACAGCATCGTGGTCGCTGACTATCCACAGACCGATGATAGCCAAATCAGTGAGCAGACTGAAGCGGATATGGCATGGCTACAAGAGCTCATCGCGAGCGTCCGTAACATCCGTGGTGAGATGAAACTGGGTAACGCGGTACGTCTGCCAGTGCTACTACAAAATATCTCTGCTGATGAAGATGCGCGTCTATCACGTATCAAAAACCAGTTCAAAGCGCTTGCCAAAGTCGAGAGCTTAGAGATCGTCAAAGAAGGCGATGAAGTGCCACTGTCATCATCAAGTATGGTCGGTCAGCTACGGGTACTCGTACCGATGAAAGGGCTAATCGATCCAACGGCTGAGCTAGCACGTCTGGGTAAGTCATATGATAAGTTGAAAGGTCAATCCGAAGGTATCGCGCGTAAGCTAAGTAATGAAGGCTTTGTGAGTAAAGCACCTGCGGAAGTGGTCGATGCTGAAAAGGCTAAACTGGCTGAGTTAGAAGGGCAGTTGACCGCGATGACGGCGCAGATGGAGCAACTGAAGGCATTGTAAATAAAATGTAGATATCAATATTAGCAAAGAACGCTATCACAATTGTGATGGCGTTTTTTTATTGCTCATCACTTAACATTTTTTACTCTCCGTATTACCCAATATTTGTATGCTAGAATAAAGTTAATATTATTAGGCTAGTTTTCAGGAGAGTTCTTTATGGCATTTTTGACTTTACAAGAAGTGCGAAACAAAGCTCGTAGTAAGACATCTACTGGACTTGAATCAAGAGAAGCTCTAAACAGACAGTTTCAGTTCGATAGTATTAGTCCAGATAAAACTTACGATATTTTCTTATCACATGCATTCCTAGATGCTGAAGCAATCTATGGTTTAAAAATCACTTTAGAGGAAGCAGGATTTAGTGTATACGTAGATTGGTACGAGGATTCACATCTTGATCGAGGAGAGGTAACTAAAGAGACAGCGGTAGTTATCAGAAAACGTATGCAGAGCTGTAAAACACTAATATTCGCCATTACCGAAAATTCTGAAGATTCCAAGTGGATGTTGTGGGAACTTGGATATTTTGATGGTCTCAAGAGTAAGGTCGCAGTGTTGGGACTTACCGAAAATAGTGAGGATAGCTTTCATGGCCAAGAGTTCTTAGAGTTATATCCATTTGTGCAACGCTATGGATTCAGCCTCTACCTTGACGATCCTTTTGAATCTCTTAAAGACTGGGTCAAACGATAAAGGAGAATAGTTAGTGAAGAATTATTGTTATCAGTTGATAATACTAGGGAAAGACTTCGATATTCAAGAAGCTATTATCAGCAGTCTTGAGGATAAAGTTAAAGAGATCGGTATAGAGATTAGTCATTTTAAAATAATTAATAATAAAAATTTCGAAGAGTATACTGATGCAAGCCCTTCTTTTTGTATTTACTTAGGACGAAACGAAGCTGGAAGTCAGTTTGCTGATGTAGAGTTACTAAAGGAGATAGTCGTTGACGCCTCCTTAGTATTGCCTATCGTACAAGGTTCTTTAAAAGATTTTAATCAATGTGTACCTAACATTATATCCACATACAATGGATTAGCAGTTTCAGAAAAAGATAAAGATATAAAAGTTGAAAAAATTGCAAATAATATTCTAGAAGCTTTTTCTCTTCTAAGAAAAAATCGTCGTGTTTTTATTAGTTATAAACGTGATGAATCTACCAGTATAGCGATTCAATTATACGAAGCTTTAGAAAAAAATGGCTTTGATGTATTTCTTGATACTCATAGTATTAGACCGTCTGAACCTTTCCAAGACGAACTATGGCATCGTATGGCGGATAGTGACGTAGTTGTTCTATTGAATACTTCGAATTTTTTAGGAAGTATGTGGACAACTCAAGAGCTAGCTATGGCAAATAAGTTACTGCTAGGAATGATTGTTATTTCTTGGCCTGACCACTCTATTAAGGATCATAGAGATGCCGAAATATCATTTCCAATTCAGTTGAAAGCCAATGACTTTAATAATAAAGGTAAGCAATTAGATGATAATGTAGTTGATATAATTATCGGAAATGTGGAGAGTATAAGAGCTAGAACGTTAGCTGCTAGAAGAGATAATTTGATATCAAATTTTATGAAGATGGCTAAGTCTAAAGGTTATAAGCCACAACTTGATAGCTATAAAATCATTTCTATGACTAAAAATAACGAAGAAATAGTTTTAGTACCAGCGGTTGGTATCCCTAATTCTCTAAATTATGAAAGCTCATCTATTTTTGTCGAAGAAATTAGTAAGGAAAAATACAAACATGTTTATATACTTTTTGATGAAACCTGTATTCGCGACTATTGGCTAAAGCATTTGAAATGGTTAGATAGTAGCCTTTCAGTAGAAACATTAAGTATTTTGAAGGTGCAAAAATGGCTAACAAATTAAAAAATATTTTTCTTTCAGCTAGTATACCTCTGAAAGAACGTAACCCTATGTATTATGACACAGCTGATGTAATTGCAATTCGAGATTGTGTTAGTAGTATAGCTAAAGTTGTGTTGCCTGAATGTCGTCTTGTTTGGGGTGGGCACCCTTCTATTACACCTCTAATTAGCTCTATATTAGGGAGTGTAAATGTCAATATTAAAGAGCATGTACACCTTTACCAGTCAGATTATTTCAGACAAATGTTTCCTATAGAGAATAAGGAGTTCTCTGAGTCCCTCATTGTTACAGATAATCTTGGAAGTCGTGATGAAAGCCTTGATTTGATGCGCAAAAAGATGATTATCGACAATGACTTTATTGCTGGTATTTTTGTAGGTGGCATGGAAGGGGTGGAAGATGAATTTGAACTATTTACTCAATCTCACCCTGAAGCTATGGTACTTCCAATAGCAAGCACTGGAGCTGCCGCACTAGAGATTTATGAGGGTGGCGATTTTGATCAATCTTTGAAAGATGACTACGCTTATATAGCTCTATTCTATAGATTATTTAAGGATTATTTGTGATGGCTAAAAAGATTTTTATATCGTACAAGCATGGCGATAGTAATGTTTACCCTTTGAACAACGCATGGAATTCACAGACAGCCAAAGCGCGCGATTACGTTGATATAATTGAATCTCACTTTGAGAGTACTGGCGACCATATATATAAAGGTGAGAGAAACAATGAAAGCCTTGCAGAATTTAAGAGAGATACTATTAGGGGGAGGTTAGCAGATAAGATATATGATAGTACAGTCACTATAGTTTTAATATCTCCAGATATGAAAGAGTGGATAAGTTTAGAAAAAGATCAGTGGATACCTTGGGAAATATCGTACTCATTGAGAGAGAAAAGTCGTAATAATATTCCCAGCAAGCCCAATGCTATTTTGGCGGTCATACTACCTGATAGATATGGAAGCTACGAGTATGCAAGGAGTTTAAATTTTGGATTTGAAATTATCAATAAAAATAGAAATAATTTAAAATACAGTTATCCATCAAAGATGTTTGAAAGCGGTTGTTCCAAATCCTATATATTAATGCCTACATGGGAACAATTCACAAGTAATTATAATGGCTGGATTGAAGCAGCTTTAGAGATAAGGCAAAACATAGATAAATATGAAATATCGAAGTCTGTTTGATCAAGCTGGCCTAATAAAAAACCGCCACAGCAACCACTATGGCGGTTTTTTATTACTTAAAATATTTTAACTTCTAAAACATCTACAACGCCCACAGCGATTGATACTGCTCATCAGTCAACGTTACGATATCGATTTCGGCTAGCATCTCGCGTAGCTCTTGCCACTTACTCGCATCAGGTGTGATAGGCGTGATCAATCTGCCCAGCGTATTATCAATTATGGCATCCATCAGCGCATCCGCCTCAGTTTTACTATAGTTATAATACATATGGTGGGCAGTCTCTGGATCACTTTTACACAGCTCCGTCATCTGATTGGTCACTTGGATAAAGGTATCTATCGCGTCTTTTTTCGCGCTATAGATCTCATCCGTCGTGAGGATTTCTAATGCCGAAAAGTTCGGATAAGGTGACAGATGCTGGTCAATAAACGTAAAGTCTAGCCCTTCATGAGTCGCTTCAACGCCTTCAAAGTTATAAAAGCACAGCCATGCACCATCGAGACTTGGGTCTTCTTGCAAGTTTTTTATATGATAGAAGTCCTTTTGCACAAAGCTCACATTATCACGGCTGATAATAAAGCCGTTTTTCTTGGCATAGCGCGCTAATATCTCAAAGCCAATGCGATTGGTTTTTTCTTCAGCTGCCGGGGTACAAATGCGAATCGGCTGATTGTTTTTTAGCTTATCCATACTGGACTGCTGCATCAATATGCCGCCGTCTGTTTCAAAAAAACAGCCCAGCGCGCGCAAGTTTGGTGCGTAATGCTCAAACAGATGAATCGGCTCATTCACATGCAGATCGATGCTTTGATTTTGCAATTCAGCAAAGCCATCATAATGGTCATCAGGCTCAATGATAGTGATATCTAGCCCTGCCTGCTCATACGCGCCTGTGGTCACACCTGCGATAAAGGGCAGATGATCAGGGTTTAAAAACCATTCGAGGGTCAGAGTAAGTTTGGTGGTCGGCTGCATGGTTGTTCCCTTTTAAGTATAGAAAACAATCAGACTGATACGATTAAGTAAAACAAGAAAGGCCAAATAAGAAAAGTGAAGTCTCGATGCTAACTGTCAGATGCTCGGTATTTGATATGGTCAACACTATCAGTACGTCATCTATAGACTGCTCTTATTTATAGACCTCTGAGGGCGTGTCACGCTTGTTTCCTACGTCAGTGCTAACTGCTTCAGGTTCACGGGTGTGTCTCAGCGATGATGTGGGCTGTGTCTACAGCGTTAAATCAAAGCACCCCGACAAGATTGATTGTTATTGCATTATTTTTGATCAGTACTGCTAATGAATCCGTACTGCGAATGGCTATTATCGATAGTTACTGCATCATCATAGACGACTTACAAGATGGGATGCAAGCGTATCGGGAATGACGATGGCAAGTAATGACTGATGTTCGTTAACCGCTCTTTATAACAGTTCTCATTTGTGACGGCTTTTTATAAGCGCTTTCAATCGACGTGTTAATAGAAGAATGCAGCATTTATTATTAGTACTTACCCAATTACTAACCAAACATACCTATCAATAGCAAAAACCTTATATAAATAGTCTTGAGAGCAGACGGGCGATATTGCATGATTAGCCTTCTATATTAGCCTTCTATGCCGCTGCTTATATAATAGGCGCTACTCTAGACAATTGACATTTGGCATAACTGACAACTTACACGACCGACAACTTATATGACCGACAATAAAAAAGCGTTCTATTACCGACCCAAGACTGATCAATCCAACAGCCCAATGCTGCGTTGGACCTTTGTGACGCTTGGTTGGTTGTTTTTTATCTTGGGTATTATCGGTATATTGCTGCCAGTGATGCCTACAGCGCCTTTTATTCTGCTAGCAGCAGGCTGCTGGGCGCGTAGTTCTCGACGCTTTCATTTTTGGCTGATTAATCATAAATACTTTGGTAAATTCGTCCGTGATTGGGAAGAGAATCATGCCGTTCCGCTTTATGCCAAGTGTTTAGCGACGGTTATGATGGCAGCATCGACAATTATGTTATTTTATCGTTTGCCTGCTGATATGATGTGGATGGCATGGGCGGTAGCCACTGTCTGTAGTGGGGTAGCGATATATTTGTTCCGTTTACCAAATGCCTAAATCCGTTGCAATTTGCGCCAAAATCGGTCAATAAACGGCTCTGGTTACACGAAATATGAGATAAGACTTGCGATACTGGGATGTACCCCTTATAATACGCCCAAGCTTAAGAGCAGTTCTGCACCAAATCATTACCTCGTAGTATTAGTTATAATCCTTCGTTTTAATATTTATCGTTCAGTAGCTATTTGCAAGCGTTACCGGTCACTAGACCATTAATAAATTTAAAAGTAGGATTATACTATGTCAGACGTTCAAAAAGGTACAGTTAAGTGGTTCAACGAAGCTAAAGGCTTTGGTTTTATCGCTCCAGAAACTGGCGCAGACGTTTTTGCTCATTACAGCGAAATCACTGGTTCAGGTTTCAAAACTTTGGCTGAAGGCCAAGAAGTTGAGTTCACTGTAACTCAAGGCCAAAAAGGCCCACAAGCACATAACATCGTTGCTATCTAATTTGTCTTTATAGACAGATAGATGAATAGATGTAGAAAAGCGAACCTTCGGGTTCGTTTTTTTTCGTCTGCGATTCAATATTTAAGATATGAGTACTTAAGCAAGTAGAAGTCTTATTTGAAAGGTTTTAATTAATCATATTAGACCGCGACCAATGCAAAAAGGCCTCCGACTATAGATAGTTGGAGGCCTTTTATATTGTGCAATGACATCAGCAGTTAAGAATGGACATTTAGCTTATTATATAAAGCTAATGCCAATATTGATCAGACCACCGCCCAGTATCAACCAACCAAACATAATAGCGCCTAAGATAAGCGGTCTAACGCCAGCTTGCTTAATTGCACTTAGATGAGTGGTCAGACCTAATGCAAACATGGCCATCGTCAGTAGCACATCATCCAGCATCACCATACTGCGTACGACACTCTCAGACATCGGCACCCATGTATGTATCAACACAATGCCGATGAATATAAACGCGAACCATGGCACTTTGACTTGTTTGACGCGGGTCATAAATGACGTTATCTCGTTTTCACTGCTTTTATCTTCTATAGCGGTGTTATCTACGGTGCGCTCTTTGGTTAGCGCAAACGATAATACAAGCAGGAAAGGCGCGAGCATCATGACGCGTATCATTTTGGTCACGACAGCGGTATCGCCAATCTCAGTATTGATTGCATTACCTGCGACCACGACTTGCGCCACTTCATGAACGGTTGAGCCAGTGTACATGCCGTACTGCTGGGCGCTTAGCCAAGGCTGTAACCAACCAAGATGATATAAAAAAGGATAAAGTAGCATTGCGATAGTGCCAAAAACCACCACAGTTGCAACGGCGATAGTGACTTTATGAGCTTGCGCGTTGACGACTGGCTCTGCAGCAATGACGGCAGCAGCACCGCAAATACTTGCCCCTGAGCCAATCAAGATCACCGTTTCTTTATCGACTTTTAACCATCTAGTACCTAACCAATAGGTCAGCATAAAGGTCGATGTTAGTACCAGTGCGTCAGTCATAATCGCTGGCATACCGACGCTCGCAACTTGCGTCATGGTCAGTTTAAACCCATAAAACATAATCGCTAAGCGCAATATCTGACCCTTTGCAAAGCAAACACCGCCGTTTAAACGTTCAGTGAACTTGGGGTAGATGGTATTGCCTAATATCATGCCTAGCAAAATTGCTAGCGTTAAAGAGGACAAGCCGACGATACGCCCGTTTGACCATACATCTAAACTGCTGTCCAACCATAAGCAGAACAAACTACCAATCAGAACGACTACCAATCCCGCTAAGTGACGGTGATTAGGGGTATAGTTATGAACGGAGTTGCTGACTGATTGGACGAGTGTGTGCATGACGCGGCATCCTATTACTTATATTAAGATAAGCATAAGCTTATGAATAGACAGTATATGCCCGCTACATTTATAATAAAAACAGATTAATAAGATATAAAATATCGATTTTTTAGGTTAGTATCTATTATAGAAATAGATATACCGCACATGAGTAGCGAAGAAAGATACGCATAGTGAATAAGACAGGCTAAAAACTGACATAAAGCAACATAGGGCATTATCAATATTATGAAAAAATCTGTGCAGACAGTGCCAAAGATTACGCTTAAGCAGCTTGCTGTTTTTGTCAGTATTTATCAGACAGGTAGCACCAGTCGAGCCAGTGAGGAGCTGCACTTATCGCAATCAGCAGTCAGTAGCGCGTTGACAGAGTTAGAGTCTAGACTACAGATGCCACTGTTTGAGCGCGTCGGTCGTCGGCTCAATCAACACCCCAATGCCCATCCGATTTATATACAGGCACAGGCTATCTTGGGTCAGTCGCTCACGCTTGAGCATTATCATCAGTATCAAGCAGGACAGATTCATATCGGTGCCAGCACCACTATCGGTAATTACGTGTTGCCATCTTTGCTTGGCAAGCTATATGAGGCGCTACCCGATGCCAATGTCGATATGTATATTGCCAATACGCAAGAGGTAGTTAGCGAGGTTGAGCAACTAAATATCGATATCGCGCTGGTAGAAGGAATGCCGCGTCCGGTAGATATGAAAGTTATTGAGCAGCACAAATGGCGTACCGATACGCTAATGATATTTGCCAAGCGTGATAGCAAGTGGCTAAAGGGTATAGCTACCTATAGCCAAGATAAGGACTGCTATCAGCTGAGTATCAATCAGCTAGCGCAGTTGCCGTTACTGGTGCGCGAGGCAGGGTCAGGCACACGGCAGATTATCGATGAGCAATTGCTTAAGTATCTACCTAATGCAGAAGTGGTGAAGGCGATACATCAATCCGAGGCCATCAAGCACATGGTGAGTGCAGATATTGGTCTTGGTTGTCTATCGCAGCATGTGATTGAGACGGAACTCTCGACAGGGACGTTGGTACAAGTGAACGTGGCGGGAATTGATTTATCAAGGACATGGTGGCTAGTCTGGCATAAAGCCCGTCACCAGAGTCCTATTTGGCAAACCTTTATAGATATTATTCAACAGGGTTAAGCAATGAGTTTGGATTAACCTAAAACCTATTAACCATAAAAAAGCGCAGCGTTAAAAGTTACGCTGCGCTTTTTTTTAGAGATTCTTTAATAATATAAGACAATCAAAGTATATTGTTATGCTGAAACAGGCTTGTCCAGTCGCACCACAAAGCTGTCGCAAGGTACATTGGGCAAGATATTATCCGCAGTTGCCCCACTGATCCATGCAGCTATACCCGTACGCTTATGACGTCCGATGACCAATAGATCGACATCATGTTTATGACAGTAGCTGACGATACCTTCACTGCTAGAGATAGCAGTCGTGACTTCTGACGTTGCTGCATTTAGCTGATTGCGTTCAAGGAATTGCGCTAGCTTTGCACGCGCTTCTTGGCAGCGTTCATCATCAATCTCATCGTATAGGCTAGAGGCAGGCACCAGCTCATAGCCGAAGCCAACCATGGTGTCTTTGACAATATGTAAAACAGATAGCTTAGAGCCTGGACGGTTTTCGACGATGCGCTTGGCCTTTTGGGCGACTATATCTGCATCAGAGAGTAAGTCGGTGACCAGTAAAATATGTTCGTAACTCATAGCGTCTTCCTCATGTCAGATAGTATTTACTATAGCACTACTCTAGGGCGCTGTTAAGTAAAGCTTGTCGTCTTTAGCAGCGGATGAGAGCAATGCCAATTATTCCAAGACAGGCTGATCAAGCTTCACCACTAAACTGTCGCAAGGCACATTTGGTAAGATACTGTCGGCAGTGGCTCCTACCAGCCAAGCGGCAATACCATGGCGCTCATGGCGTCCAATGATAAGTAAGTCGACGTCTTTTTCACGGCAATAGTTAATGATACCTTTGCTATTAGAGATAGCAGCGGTGACCTCAGAGTTGATTGCTTCTAGCCCGTTACGTGCCAAAAATTGCGCTAATTTCGCCCTTGCTTCTTGCCACTTCTCACTATCGACATCACCTGATAGGCTAGAGGCAGGCACGAGCTCGTAACCGAAGCGAACCATGTCATCTTTGACTATATGCAAGACAGACAGTCTGGCTTCAGGAGAGCCTGCGAGAATACGCTTGGCTTTTAGCGCCACTTTGTCCGCATCGGATAGCAAATCAGTGACCAGTAAAACGTGTTGGTAGCTCATAAAGTACTCCACTCCTGTTAATAGTTAACTTTATAGTAGCAGTGCAGGCTGTTTTTGTTAAGCAATAAATCCATAATAAAATTGTGGGTATTTATAAATTTGTAGCTTTAAGGCTCTGATAGCTAAAGTTGATAGCTGCGTAGATTATGTGGTGGATTATTGCATGGCTGTTGCCTTGACTTATCCATGTCGGAGCCCCACTAATAGCGCTAAGCCAACTCTTTTTTAGCCAATTTATTACTCTATTTTCCCTGACAGTCAGGGCACTATACGCATAATAAGCGATAAGGATAACTATGACGGACACGCCATTTACTGCTGATTTAACCTTGCATCCAGCATTTGAGCTGATTGAGCATCGCCATATTGAGGCGCTATCGATGGATGTGCTGATCAGTCAGCATGTAAAAACAGGAGCGATGCATTATCATTTGGCACACCCAAGTGATGAAAATGCGTTTTTGGTCGGTTTTCGCACCCAGCCAATGGACTCAAAAGGCGAGGCGCATGTTTTAGAACACGTGGCATTATGTGGTTCGAATAAGTTCCCAGTACGTGACCCATTCTTCTCAATGATTAAACGCTCGTTAAATACGTTTATGAATGCGATGACCGCCGCTGATTGGACGGCCTATCCGTATGCGACGCAAAACAAAAATGATTATTTTAACTTGCTTGCTGTCTATCTAGACGCGTCGTTTTTCCCCAATATCCATCCGCTCGATTTTGCCCAAGAAGGCATCCGTGTGGAATTGGATGAAAATGATAAGCCGCAGTTTAAGGGTATCGTTTTTAATGAGATGAAAGGCGCGATGAGTGGCGAGATTGATCAGCTATATCATACGGTTGCTCATCATCTGTTCCCAACGACGACCTATCATTATAATTCAGGCGGCGATCCTGCTGATATCCCTGACTTGACACACACTGAGCTGACAGAGTTTCACCAGAGCCATTATCATCCGTCAAACAGTGTCATTATGAGCTTCGGTAATATCCCTGTTGCTGAGACGCAAGCGAAAATACACGAAGATGCTTTGATTCAATTTGAAGCAGGCAAAAAGCATGTATCGCGTCCAGAGCAACGTTTGTCTGCGCCAATCAGCGCGGTTGATACTTATACTGCTGACGAAGCCGGCCCAGATCAGACGCATCACGTGGTTGCTTGGTTACTACCATCGATTACCGATCCTAAGCAGCGTTTGGCATTGCGTCTATTAGAGGGCGTGCTGATTGAGCATGCAGGTTCGCCATTGCGTGCCTATCTTGACAGTCATCCGCTGGGTAAAGCGCCAAGTCCGCTATTGGGACTCGATGACAGTCATTATGAGATGGTCTTTTATACGGGACTGCGCGGTTCTAACCCTGAACATGCCGAAGCAGTAGAGCAGGGCATCATTGACTTGCTGACCGAAGTGGCCAATTCACCAGTTGATGATGAGACAATCGAAACCATTCTGCATCAGATTGAGATTGATCAGCGTCACATTGGCGGCGATAGCATTCCTTATGGTCTAAACCTTATGCTAGAGGGCTTTAGTACCGCTATTCATGATGGCAATCCTATCGATGTTTGGGAAGTAGACGAGCACCTACAGTGGCTACGCGAGCAAGTCGTCGATCCACAGTGGCTACCGAACTTGATTAAAACGCATTTATTGGATAATCAGCATCGCGTACGCGTAACGATGACCCCTGATAGCGAAAAAACAGCCCGTTTGGCAGCAGCTGAGCAGACTCGTTTGGATACTATCGCGATGGATTTGACTGCTGATGACAAAGCTATTTTAAAGCAACAAGCCTTAGATTTGGCTGCACGTCAAGCTGCGCCAGATGATTTAAGCTTATTACCAAAAGTGGGTCTAGAAGACGTACCAACGGATATCAGCTTTAAAGAAGGCACCCAAAAGCAGGTGCGTTTGAGCGGGCAAGACAGCACGCTATTTGAGTATGAAGCTGGCACTAATGGCATTTATTACTATCAAGTGATTGTCCCACTCACTGAAGCAATTGGTAATGCGAGCGCAGATGAACTACCCGTCAATGATGTGATCAATCATCCATTGTTACCTATTTATTTAAGTCTACTGTCTGAGCTAGGTACTGACTCGCTTAGCGCTCATGAGATGCAAGCCAAGCAGGCAGCGCATTCTTCTGGTGTGACTGCACGTATCAGCCAACGTACCAATGTCGATGATAGCCAAGCGATTAGCAGCTACTTTGTGGTGGCAACGCGTGCGCTAAATCGCAAGCCTGAAGCGATTGATTTACTCAAGGAAGTGATGGAGCACAGTATCTTCTCTGAGCATGACCGTATCAAAGAAATCTTGCAGCAGCGTCAAGCAGGTTGGCAGTCAAATCTAGCAGGATCTGGTCATTCATACGCGATGCAAACGGCCAGTCGTGGTATGAGTCGCCAAGCGCAGTTGGAGTATGTGCGCAGCGGCCTAC
Organism: Psychrobacter nivimaris; assembly: GCF_009812035.1. GTDB lineage: Bacteria > Pseudomonadota > Gammaproteobacteria > Pseudomonadales > Moraxellaceae > Psychrobacter > Psychrobacter nivimaris. Next base: position 39,412 of record NZ_VZIZ01000040.1, read on the forward strand.
CAGCATTAAACGCACTTAAAGATTTCTTGGCACATGCTAGTACAGATGATACTCAGTGGGATCAACTGGCTATGAGCTTGATGGATTTACATCAACGTCTGATCAGTTTGCCTAAGCATGCCGTTATTATCTGTGAGGCAGAGCAAACCGAACGCTTGAGTAGTTTAATCGTCGATAGCTGGAAAGATAGCCAAGCGCCAAAGATGGCTGAGAATTTGACCAATATTGAGACTAATATCCCAAGCGAGTTTGCCAATCTGCAATTAGATACTGCATTGAATGGTGCGACTGATACAGTCAAAACATTAGAGAGTGGCGACGATGTTAAAAACGAAGTGCTCGATGTTGCAGATTTAGCATGGCTAGTACCAACCAACGTCTATCACAATGCCAGTGCTTATACTGTACCTGCTGCTGACCATCCTGATACCGCTGCACTAATGGTATTGGCGCCTTACTTACGTAACGGCTATTTGCACAGTGCGATTCGTGAGCGCGGCGGTGCCTATGGCGGCGGCGCAGGTTACGATGCCAATGCGTGTGCCTTTAAGTTCTTTAGCTATCGTGATCCACAATGCGCTGAGACCTTTGCTCACTTTGACGCCAGTATCGAATGGATCTTAAACGAGCCACAAACCGATGAGCAATTGGAAGAAGCTATCTTAGGTATTATCTCAGGTATGGATAAGCCGGGCTCTCCTGCAGGTGAGGCGATCAAAGCCTGCTTCGCAAATCTGCATCATCGCGGTGTCGACTGGCAGCGTAAAATGCGTGCGTCGATATTAGCCGTCACGGTCGCTGATTTGCAGCGCGTTGCCAAGCAATATCTGCAAGGTCAAAAGCATGTACGTGCAGTACTAGCGCCTTACGACAAAGAAGAGGCAGTAAAAGATCTTGGCTTTGAAGTATGTAGAATAAAGAGCTAAGACAATTAGGTTTGTTTTTGATTAAAAGTTAAGCACAAAAAAGCCAAGCATCATGCTTGGCTTTTTGCGGTTAGGTAATTGACTAATATCGCTTGATACTCAAATCTTTGCCAATTTTGTCTTGATGAATCGGAAATTCTGACAACTCGTTACACTGCTTACGATCAGCAAAGTAACTTTTTAGAGTACGGCGAATGGCTTCAAACGCCAGTGTATCCCAGGGGATATCTTCTTCGCTAAACAGTGCACAGTCGAGACTTTCTGAGCCAATACCATACGCGCCATCTTTTAGATCGGCTAGATAAATAGAGTAGATCTGCCCAATATCTGGCAAGTCATAAATGCAGTATAGATGCGGATTCAGTACGATGGCATCAGCCTCTTCATAGCTCTCGCGTGCTGCGCCTTCAGCCATGGTCTCGCCATTTTCCATAAAACCTGCAGGTATCGTCCATAGCCCATACTGTGGCTCAATCGCTCGGCGGCAGAGTAGTACTCTATTTTCATGTACCACCAGAGAACCACAGATAACTTTTGGGTTTTCGTAGTGGATATAGTGGCAATTGGGGCATACCAAACGCGGCATATTGTCCGTAGGTGGGATTTTTCGTTCTGCTTCATGACCGCATTGGAGGCAATAGCGCATATCAACTACCTTGTTATAAAAATTATTGTGTATGATGTTTTTTATAGGTTATAAGACCTATATTCTGAAGTGCTGCTGTCATCGTTTCGAGATACGTTAGATACAAGGACGGTGAGACAAGTACCACAAGCAGTAAACTGAGTGAACCTGACGATAAACCTAACTTAAACGTACCTGACTTATATAAGATATTATTCTAAAGAGCAGCTATCGTCTTAAGATAGCACATATTATCGACGGACAGAATCAAGATAACAGTAACGCATCATTTCGCAGATAGGCTGGCCATTATCAGTTAACAGGGTCGTTGTTGAGCATTGATAAGCAATGAATCAGTCACATAAATAGCATGCAGCCACTATTATATTGCGCTAGTCTAGTGAGTGTTCAGTCGTTATTGATGTTAAGCCGCTAATAAAACGGGTGACCGAGACAAATAAAAAGATTGTTGGTTTTATTTATTAGTCGCGATTTTAATAATAGAAAATAAGAAAGATGCTGTTGATACCGCTTAATAACGATAAAAATATAGGGCAATTATAATGTTATTCCCACCGGAGGCTGTGAGCTTCGATAACCTGTCAGTTGCTGTACCTACTTTTATTCGTCATCCTACACTCAGAAAGCTAGCCGAGCGAGTACAGCACGAGACATTGAACGCGCTGACGAGTCCAGCGATGTACGAGAGTAGCAACACCTCACAAAGTACGCGTATTTTGGACAGCTTATATCAGACACCAATTGCTGATGCATCAATACTGGTCGCTATTACTCATGAGCGCAGGCCTAAATTATTATTAACACGCCGCGCCGCCCATATGAACAGTCATGCGGGTGAGGTGTCTTGTGTGGGTGGTAAACATGATCGAGGCGATGGTAATAATGTCGTTACTGCATTGCGTGAAGCCTGTGAAGAAACAGCACTACCACCCAATAAAGTCCAATTACTTGGTCAGCTACCTATCCAAACTTCAAAAAGTGGTATGAGCGTACGTCCAATCGTCGCGCTTATCGCTCCAGGTCTGGTCTTAGTCCCAGAGGCAGGAGAAATATCACGTATCTTTTGGGCAGATTTAGAGTCGTTAGTCACTCAACCAACGGTAGAGTATGAAATTGAGTATAAAATGCAAGAGCAAATGGCTACCATACTGACGCCGAGCTGGCAGGTCGATGGTGAGACAGTATGGGGGCTAACAGGACGGGTAATTGCTAACCTATTAGAAACAGGATTTGATCGACAGCTAGAGTGGTATTACCGCGTCGAAAACAAACGCTGATAAATGTCATCTATTAATAATATAGTCGATTCAATTTAAAAGTAGTACAAGGCAACCGAGTGTAGATGTATATGTGATACTTCAAACGAGGTTAACACAGTAATGCTTTTATAGTGGGATGACTATAATCATCTACTTATAATAATCATCGTTCTTTTTCAGCCACCAGTTCATATTGTCTTGGCGCTTGGCACGAAATGCTTCTAGCTTATGAGCAACGGACGCATTATGCTGCCGTGCAGTATCGAGCGCAAAAAGAATCGGCACCGAAGACAATACACCAAAGCGTATCTTCGATTTTGGTAAGTTCAGCCCATCGCCTATATCATCACCAACTAAGGTACGGGTGACACTTGCATTGACCATTTCGACAAAACGTCCACGGCGATTGTCTTCACCCATCAGCTGACGCGGTAAATCATGCAATGCCTTTGCCAATGGCTGACCCATCTTAAAGTCTAGCTGCTGTATCGATAGATAGGTATAGAGCCATTCCCAACACGCGGCCTCATCTTTTGGTAAGCGATCTAAATCAACGCCCATCCAATAACTGGCAAGATTCCATAGATGTAAGATACCCTCGGCTTCTTCTGTGCTAATACGTGCGCCCAGCAATCGTAGACCGCGCATAATCAGTAACGAGAACTGCAAATGGGTGGCAATCATATCGGTTTGATTGATAGGGATGCCCCAATAGTTGGTATTCCAACTGCCGTCAGGGTTATGATGTTGCTCGGCATTGGGTATCACGCCTGTAGCAGCACTGCCTTTACCTTTGAGTAAGTTTTGCCGTACCAAAGTATGTATTTGACGTACTTGGATCGATTGTCGCCAGCCTTCAGAGCCAATAGCCAATACTTGCTCGATAGGTTTGTTTTGATTGCGTGTGCTCATATTAGATGAGGGGTGTTCAGACACGGCCAAGATATAAGCGTAAGTACGCATCAATCGCGGTAGCGCATCGTGCATCAGTGCGCCTGTCTGAATGAGCGGTAACGAGAGGGCAGGGATGCTATAGCCGGCCATCAGAGCAACATTACGCAATAGCCAAATGAGCATCAGTGGATAGCGCCGATAGGCAACTGCACCTATCTGAGCAAGCTTTGGGTCGAACCAATCAGGATGGCTGCTAAATTGCTCAGTGAGCGCGCTAAATGATGGATTGTTTACAAGGTCGTTGTTCGTAAGTTTATGGTTTGGACTATCGTCAAGAATAGTATGCTGTAAAGGCTTTGCAAACTTTATGTTCTGAGCGGCTAGCGCGTCTGCGAGTGGATCGCCAATATCATAACCTGCCACTATCTCATTTAGTAGAGCAGGCGAGATCGTAAAGTCTTTTGGTAATAAATAACGTTTAATTCGTTTTAAAACCTGCAAATCGCTATGGTCATTGATAGCAGTGGTACGTCCATGACGTTGATAAGCGTTCGATGACTGAAAGTCAGGTTTGTCAGTTGGAGTACTTGCCGTATTGATGATTTTCTTATCCATAGTTATCAAGTACCATTTTCAGAATGAGGACATGCCTTAGAACGTAAAACTTGCATTGCGATAGCTTCGCATCCCAGTCATTCGTAAAAATTACTGGATTGGTTCAATGAATCTAATTGCTGCTGCGTCTTTTGGATACGGCGTTTAGTATCACGAATCTCATCAGATAGAGATAGCAGCCGTGCACGGGCTTCTTTTTCATTAGCAAAATCTAGCATTTCACCATTTTCTAGCTTATCGAATTCTGATTGGTAAGTATCTAGGAGGTGATTGTCTTTGTCTAACTGACTGTTTAAGGCGTAATAATCTAGCCCTTTTTGATTGGCCGCTTGCAATGTGTTGGCCATAGTGATCGGGCAAACGTTGTTCAACTGACGACCACGTCTACCGATGTTATAGGCATTATTGATGGTACAGTATTGTTGCAGACCAAGTTGACGACCGCGCTCCCATGCTTGGTAGTCAGGGGCGACGCTGGCTTTGGCACAGGCTTTTGTATGAGAGGCTAAGCGGTCTGAATGGTAACCTGCCACGCCATCGTTATAGCCGATAGCTTGCCAGTCACCGATGAGACATTCTTGCTTGGAGAGTGTTGCACAGCCTGCTAGCAGATAGATACTACCGAACACAGATAACCCTAATGACAATTGACGCACAACGCGGTGTATAGGTCGGTACATGGTTAGCTCCGATAGCTGTGATAACGATAATAACTATGAACACAAATAAATGATGCTAGCAATCAATCACGTTATGCAGCCTTGTGATTGATTGCTAGGTCACTTATAGATATCTCGATAACGCATATACAAATAAAATAGAGCAGCTTATAAGTGGCATTAATATTAAGCAGTACCACTATAAGCTACTCTATATCTCAAAGGTATTCATTAATGCGGGCGAGTCAAATCGACCGATGTACCGCTAGCATTGTCTTTCAAGCTCATTTTTAGCATGATGTAACCAGCAATACCAGAGACGATTGAACCCATAATAATACCCAAGCGCTCATCAAACATAGTGGTGTCGCCAGCAAACGCCAAACCGCCGATGAACAAACTCATGGTAAAACCAACACCGCACAATAGAGCTGCGCCGTAGATTTGCTTATAGTCCATACCTTTTGGCATAGTTGAGATACCAAGCTTAAAGATTAACCAGCACATGAACATAACGCCTAACTGCTTACCAATAAACAAACCAGCGGCAATACCTAGCGGCACTGAGTGGAATAACTCAGCAAAACCTGCGCCTTCGAGCGAGATACCCGAGTTGGCAAAAGCAAAGATTGGCAAAATACCAAAGGCGACGGTATTGTGTAGATCATGCTCTAGCTCTTCAAGCGGAGAGTGCTCAGGATCAGTGCGGTCGAACATCGGAATAAACAGTGCTAGTACCACACCTGCCAATGTTGCATGGATACCAGACTTGAGTACGGCAATCCACATGATCAGACCGATGAGTAGATATGGCGTGATATTGGTGACGTTACGGCGATTAAGAACATATAAGAACGGCAAACATAAACCAGCTACTGCCAATGACTCTAATGACAACTCACTGGTATAAAATAAAGCGATAATCAGAATCGCACCAATGTCATCAAAGATAGCAATAGAGACTAAAAATACTTTTAGGGAGTTAGGTACACGATTACCTAAGAGACTCAAAATACCAAGTGCAAAGGCAATATCTGTCGCAGCAGGAATGGCCCAACCTTTCCAAAACTCAGGCTCATTGTAGTTAAAGAGCAGATAGACAATCGCTGGCATAATCATACCGCCAAGTGCAGCCCCTGCTGGCAGTATTATCTGTTTGACGTTGGACAGCTCGCCAATGAGTACTTCACGCTTAAGCTCTAATCCAACCAAGAAAAAGAAAACCGCCATCAGACCATCGTTAATCCAGTGATGAGCGTCTTTGGCAATCGCAAACTCACCAATCTGAATGGCGACTGGTGCATGAATAAAGCCTTCATACCAAACATTAAGAGGGGAGTTGGCAATGATCATTGCAGCAATGGCAGCCAATGCTAAGACGATACCGCCTGCTGCCTCAAATTCAAAAAATGCCTTAATCCTTCGTATTGCCATATCATCCTCATTCGCTAAATACAATTTACTAAATAACCTCAAATATCCATCAATGTCTGCGCTACCTATAATTTCGAGGTAGCAAATAGACAGAAACAGTTTCTCATACTCTTATCAATATAGACAACAAAATACGTTGAGCCAGTGCCAACGGTCTACTTTTTTATATTCACAATAGCAATATTATAAAGAGGATTTGACGAGCACAATAGTTGTAAGTCGTTACATCTTTTTAATAAGTCGCTATTTGGCTGAGCATATTCGGAACGTTATTAGACAAATTTAGCAGACTTTGTTACGTTTTTGGCTTTTTTTACGGTTTTATCTTTATAATGAGCAGCGCTGTGCGACGTGTCATTATTTCTTTTGCTAGCACTGGTAAGCTGTCAGCTTATCGATAACGATATTTTAGCTTCAACTTAGAACTCCTTTTCTCTTCTTATCATATTTTGCAGGTCAGTGTCATGGACTTAACTTTCTCGTTAGAGATTATTTTAATGCTTACTGCGGTGGCCGCATTGGCAGGATTTATTGATGCTATCGCTGGCGGCGGCGGGTTATTGACTATCCCTGCCATGCTACTGGCCAACATCCCACCAGTATTGACGCTTGGTACCAACAAACTGCAAGCGGCATCAGGCGCACTAGCGGCGTCTATTACTATGATTAGAAAAGGGGTCGTCAAACCGCAACGTATCAAAGTAGCCATCATCGCTGCTTTTATTGGTTCTGTTATTGGCACCATCGCTGTACAGATGTCACCACCTGACTTGCTCGAAAAGGTCATTCCATTTTTGATTGCTGCTATCGGTATCTATACATTATTTGCCCCTAGATTGGGTGAAGTAGAAGCTGCACCGCGCATCTCAGAGGGCAAATGGCAAAAAGTCGTGGCACCGTTGATTGGTTTTTATGATGGTTATATCGGTCCAGGTACGGGTATGTTTTTTGCGCTTGGTAATGTGGCATTACGTGGTCGTCAAATTATTGAGGCAACAGGCGCGGCTAAAGTATTGAATTTATCGACCAATATCGGTTCGTTAATCTTCTTTATTTTGGGTGGCAACGTACTGTGGAAAGTGGGGCTAGCGATGATGGTTGGACAAACCATCGGCGCCTACTTTGGTTCACATATGGTGGTTAAAGGCGGTAGCAAATTGATTCGTCCAGTGATTGTACTGGTCTGTCTGGCGATGTTGACCAAATATGTGTTTGGCTAATTAGTTGTTGATAGAACCGTATCAACCATGATTATTTACTGATTATTGATCATAAAAAAACCTCAGCCAATTCGACTGAGGTTTTTTATTTTATACATTTCTATCTAGCAAGCGTGGGTTAGCGGCGACGATCAACATCATCGTATTCACTACCCATGATGCCATCGCTAAAGACTTCAGAGAACTCACGCTCATTGTCTTCATCGATATGACCATCAAATACGTCTTTTGCACCAGCGTTAGGATCATTGTAAATAGCCAGATCCATTTTGCCTTCTGATTTTGCCACGATAGTAGTAACAGCAGCATCACCACCTACGTTTACAGCAGTACGTAGCATATCAAGGATACGATCCACACCCAAGATTAGGCCGATGCCTTCGATTGGTAGACCCACTTGAGCAAATACCATAGACAGCATGATCAAACCAACACCAGGTACACCAGCCGTACCAACAGACGCCAGTACTGACATCAAGATGACAGTTAAGTATTCGGTCACGCCCAAGTCAATGCCGTAAATGTTGGCAATAAAGATGGTCGCAGTACCCTGCATGATAGCCGTACCATCCATATTGATGGTAGCACCAAAAGGAACAGTGAACGACGCAACTGAGTTGTTTACACCCATACGCTTGGTAACCGTACGCAAGGTAATAGGAATCGTCGCGTTCGAGCTTGAGGTACTAAAAGCAAAGATCTGTACTTCACGCATTTTTGCCAAGAACGTCTTGATAGACAGACCTGAAGACACTTTTAGTACAATCATCATGGTGACAAAGAAGTGGAAGGCCAATGAACCAACCAATACCGCGACATAACCAAGTAGTGACCAAATCAAGTCTAAACCTAGCTCTGCCATTGCTTTGGTCAATAGCGCAAATACACCATATGGTGCAAGGTTCATGATGATCGTGACCATCTTTAAGATGACTTCGTTGATCAGCTCTAGGCTCTGCACTAAGCCTTTGGCAGGTTTACCTACCATCAGGATACTGACGCCGATCAAAATAGCAAAGAAGATGATCGATAACATATCGCCATTTGCCATCGCGCTGATGGGATTCGATGGGATAATGTTAGAGAATACATCAAGTAGAGGCGGCGCTGACGCAGCTTCAAACTCGGCTTCCGTTCCGATATTCATGCCTTTACCGATACCGAATAGCGAGCCAAGACCAATCGCAGTCGCAATAGCGAGTGCAGTGGTTATCATATAAATAATGAACGTTTTGGTACCAATACGTCCAAGTAGGCGAATATCACCAATACCGCATACACCGCAAATCAGTGAGATAAGCACCAAAGGTACGACCAACATTTTTAGCGAGTTGACAAATAGTTTACCAACAATGGCAAGGAAGCCATTGGTGATGTAAGTGTTAACAAATCCACCTTCGCCGTTCAATCCTGAGTAGTTTAGAAATAGGCCCAGTCCAATACCGAGCACCATGGCAACAATGATCTTGCCCGTCAGTCCCAAATTCTTCCACATAATTCATATCCTTTGTGTGCATAACAGCTTTATAGTAAGTGTTCATTAGCCAACATGATCGTACTTATCAGCCTTACTACAAAGCTTGTTATGACTATTAAGTTCCCGTGATTGTCGCTCGATGTCACATTTTCGTGGACAATATAAAAGAATAGCTAAGGGCACTGCAAGATTTTTTTCTGATTTTATTCTAAATGTACATTCCTCGTTACAACTATGTGCCCATAATATAGTCAATATTTATTCTAAACGGTTTGTTTCCCATATGAAACAAAATATTCATGAAAGAGTTTTTAGGGTAAGCGAATATGTCAAACTATTGATATCAAACCGTTGATTTTAAATTATCCAAATGCAAAGGAAAGAATATGATTAATTAAGCTTGAAATTTCTAATAGACCAAAAAAAGCCAGACTATCGTTTATAGATAGTCTGGCTAATGAAAAGTAAAAATTTTACTATAAAATCTAATAATACTCAGTTTCTAATACTAATATCAAAAACAGCATAGACCTTTAAACTTTATCGTCTTCTTCGCGTGATAAAGGTGATTGGCGTTCTAAAGGTTTGATATCATTATCACTTACTTCAGTATTGATCTCGTCAGGTGGTGCAATATGACGATTATGATTATTGCCCATACGCTCGTTAAGATGTGATTCAGCATCACGATGGCGATGATCGAGTGCCTCTCTCTCAGGCTTTGACTCTTCAAAATCTGTCTGCGAATTTACTTCTTTGACAGTATCTTGCTCACTCACCAACTCTACATCGCCATCACTTTCATAACCATGATTAGGGTTGGCATCACCAGTATGATTGTCTGTGTTTGCAGAACTGTCTAGATCATTAATAGTTGGTTCGTTAGTGGCTAGCTCATCAACGGCAGATGCATCGGTATCCACAGCGATACCGTTTTTACTCTGAGCTTGTCTTTTTAGCTGTGCGTAATCAGTCAGTTGATGAACCGCATTTTCAAGCGCATGTGGATTGTCACGTTCTAGCGCTTCCGATAGATGCTCGTCAAACGTATCGGTCAATAATGAATCAAAACGCATGGCGTTATATTGAATCAGAACTTCTGCTTCTTCTTCAGTAATGCCGCCATTTTGACTGGCGTGTACCACATGGTCTTCAAAGGTTAGACCTTCAAAGCTGTCTTGATGCTCTGCCTTTTTGAACTTCTGCCACAATGGTTCGATTTCGACTAAGGTCTGATAAGCATACTCCATACGACCAGTTACATCGTCTGCATCGGTATTGTAATAAACCATGGTTTTCAGATAATCGCGGAATGGGTTGGCTGCAAAATCATCCATGAAAGTATCACCCAACTGGCGTTTCAGCTCATCGCTCGCTGGGGTAAAGATACGTCCACTTGGGAAAGTCACAAAGCTGACCACATTGGCTGCCATACGATTCGGGAAGTTAGCAAAGAATGATACAAAGGCTTCTTGAATCGTATACAAGCTGTTTTGTAGCGCAACTTCGGCATGTAAGCGCTCAGATTCTGATTTACTACCATGCTCATAGAACTGCAAAATAGCAGTCGCAATAAATAGATGACTATGGATATCTGCTAAACGACCAGAGAGCATCTCTTTACGCTTTAAATCTCCTGCTAGTAGTCCTAATGCCATATCAGCAGTTAGGGCAAAGCTCGCACTTAAGCGGTTAATATGTTTGTAATAGGGACGGGTAAAGGCGTCTGCGAAATTCGGCGCCTTATCGCTACCACCGATATAACCTGCGACAAAGGCTTTGGCGCCACGGTTAAACGTGTAGCCTAAATGTTTGAAGAAAAGGGTATCAAATTTTTCAGTAGCAGCCGCTTTGTCTTCGCTTTGTAGTAACTGAAGCTCGTCGAATAAATAAGGATGACAACGCATCGCACCTTGACCAAAGATCATGAGTGAGCGGGTCAAAATGTTGGCGCCTTCGACCGTGATAGAGACAGGAATCGCTTGATAAGGTGTCGCTAAGAAATTGCGTGGACCCATTTGCACAGCACGACCACCGACCACATCCATACCGTCGTTAACGACGCTACGCATGGTTTCAGTCGCATAGTATTTGGCCATGGCAGTCATAACAGATGGCGTACCACCTTGGTTTAATCCGCAAGTAACCAAATGACGGAATGCTTCTAACATATAAGTGTTACTCGCCATACGGCTAGTAGCGTCCTGTACACCTTCAAATTTACCTACTGATATCTTGAACTGTTCGCGAACTTTGGCGAATGCACCGACAGATAGGTAAGTCATTTCACTGGCTGATGTCGATAGAGCTGGTAGAGAAATACCTCGGCCAACGCCCAAGCATTCCATCAGCATACGCCAGCCACGACCAGCGTTCTCAACACCGCCGATGATGTAATCTAATGGAATAAAGACGTCTTTGCCATCGACCGTACCATTCATAAATGGTGAGCCGATTGGATTATGACGTGGCCCTGTTACAACACCTTCGTGATTAGCTGGAACGAGGGCACAGGTAATGCCGTAATCGGTCTTTTGAGGATTGCCAAGTAGACCTTCAGGATCGTGCATTTTAAATGCTAAACCAACGACAGTGGCGACAGGTGCTAGGGTAATCCAACGTTTAGAGAAGTTCATGCGTAAGCCAAGCACTTGCTTACCTTCGTGCATACCGTAGCAGACTACACCTGTATCAGGAATGGCACCTGCATCAGAGCCCGCTTCAGGCCCAGTCAAACCAAAGCAAGGTACTTCGTCACCTTTGGCAAGACCTGGCAACCAGCGCTGCTTTTGCTCGTCCGTACCATAATGCATCAGTAGCTCACCAGGGCCGAGCGAGTTGGGAACCATACAGGTCACAGCGGCAGTCGGCGAGCGCGAAGCGATTTTACTCATTACACGGCTTTGGGCATAAGAGCTAAATTCTAAGCCGCCAAATTCTTTTGGAATGATTAAACCTAAGAAACCATTACTTTTAATAAATTGCCATGCCTCAGGTGATAGGTCTTTATCTTTATGCTGAATTTGCCATTCATCAAGCATACCACATAAGGTTTCTACTTCATTATCAATGAAACTTTGCTCTGCTTCTGAAAGCTGCGGATAAGGATAATTGGCAAAGGTATCCCAGTTCGGCGCACCCATAAACAGCTCTTTTTCCCACCAACTAGTACCCGCATCAAGCGCTTCACGCTCTGTATCACTCATACTCGGCATCGCACCGCCTAGCGCTTTATAGACAGGCTTAGTGATTAACGATTGGCGAAGCGGTGCAACGAGTAAGACCAAACACAGTAGCGCCATTGGTATACCCAGAATGAGCGACCATGGGCTGATAATTGCGGTGACGATAACCGTAATCAGGGCGACGATGCTACCGGTGACCCGTGATAAGGACAACAAAAAGATGGCCAAGACCACGGCTAACTGAATGATGACTGCCAAAATAAACAAGCCAATTGCCATGACTATCTCCTTTAAAGCGCTGAATAAAAAATGCGAAAAGTACGTGAATGAAAGAGCTAACTATAATTGTTTTTCGTCTTGCCATTCACTGTCTTACAAGTAAATCGAATGATTTGTTAATCCATAAATGCTCGGTTTTACGTCTCTTAAGTACTAGTATTAACGGTCTAGTAAGTAATTGACAAATAAATGACAAGAATGGCTACTAATATGAAACAGTTGTCGATAACTATCAAGAGCCAAAATGCTACGCTCTGTCGATGATATGTATCAAAAATAATTGTTTGCAGATTCATCATATGTCTAGTTGGAACACGTAGCCAGCTATTATCGAAAACTTGTCAAAGAGCTAACCAAAAGGGGCAAGGCAACTCTCGGCATAAGACAAAGTGTCGTTACGTCCGACGATGATGTGATCGACAAGCGAGATATCTAGTAGGTCACAGGCTTTTTTTAGCTCATAGGTCAATAAGTTATCTGCCGTTGATGGCTTGGCATCGGTATGAGGATGATTGTGAGCGATGATAAGTTGGCTAGCAGCATGGCTTAGTGCGTGTCGCAATACATGCTTGATGCAGACCGAGCATGATGAGATACCACCCGTGAATAATATCTCAAAGTTTAAAAGGTTCAACGCATTATCGAGACAAAGTACGGCAAACACTTCACGATGCTCACCGCGCAACTGAGTACTGATATAGTCTTTGACCGCTTGTGAGCGTCCTAGTGCTTGTCCAGTTTTGAGCTGACTATCCAGATAGCGCGTACCCATCTCAAGTGAGGCTAATATTTGGGCGTACTTTGCAGGGCCCATACCATGACAGGCAAGAACCGTCTTTTGAGGGGCGGCTAATAGCTCGGCTAAGCTACCAAACTGATCAATCAAATGCCGCGCTAATTCAATCGCTGATTGAGACTGAGTACCCGTACGCAAAAATATGGCCAGTATCTCGGCGTCAGACAAATGAGCTGCACCAAATTTTAAAAGTTTTTCGCGTGGCCTGTCATCCTCATGCCAGTCTTTGATCGCCATGGTCACTCCTTGAAAATGGGTTGATACTTGTTATCTGAGATAGATACGGAAAATCTTACCCAATTTATCTCATAATTGTTACTATAAGCGCAATTTTATCTTTTCACTTTTTTGTTGATACCACGCTTATGTCCAATATTGTGCTTGCTATTACTGGCGGTATCGCCGCTTATAAATCTGCTATATTTGCCCGCTTGTTAGTTAAGGCAGGCTTTGATGTGCGCGTTATCATGACGACAGGTGCACAAGCATTTATCACACCGCTGACTCTACAGGCGTTGACGGGTAACGAGGTGCACGTGTCGTTGCTCGATGAGCAGGCAGAGGCAGGCATGGGGCATATTGAGCTGGCCAAGTGGGCCGACTTAATCGTCATTGCACCTGCTTCAGCCAATACGCTTGCGCGTCTGGCCATGGGTATGGCTGATGATCTATTGACTACAGTGTGCCTTGCCACTACAGCGCCTGTCATTATTGCTCCTGCCATGAATCAGCAGATGTGGGCGCATCCAGCGGTCAATCTAAATGTGCAAACCTTGCGCGATATGAATTATCAGATTATCCAGCCAGCTAGCGGTGAGCAAGCGTGCGGTGATGTCGGAGCAGGGCGATTGCCTGAGCCTGAGCAGTTATTGGGTGAGGTTTTACTGTTCATAGCGATGAACACAACGCCGCAATTGCTGGCAGGCAAAAGAGTGGTCATTACCGCAGGTCCCACCGTAGAAGCGATTGATCCTGTACGTTATTTATCTAACCACTCTTCAGGAAAAATGGGCTTTGCATTGGCGCGCGCCTGTGTGGCTGCTGGTGCAGACGTTGTCTTAATCGCTGGTGGTAAAGTGGCATTGCCCACGCCGCTTAATGTCACACGGATCGATGTGCTGTCTGCTGAAGATATGCTGATAGCGGCGCAGCAATGTGTAGATGGCACGCATAGCGAGCTTCAATTGGTCTTTGAAGATGAGCACGACCATTCTCATGAACACGATCACTCTCATAACCATTCTCACGAGCATCATCATGGCGACTGTGGTTGCGGTGATGATGATGTAAGCGACCATAACCATAATGACAATCATGACTTGCTACAGTCTTATGATGACAACCAATTTGTAAAAGCAGATATTTTTATCGCGACCGCAGCAGTGGCAGATTATCGTACGGAAGAAGCTGCACCGCAAAAAATTAAAAAGACACAAGATGCCATGACGCTCAGTCTGGTTAAAAACCCTGATATTCTAGCGACGATTTCTCTTGCGCATCCAGAGCTATTTGTCGTCGGCTTTGCCGCAGAGACGCAAGATGTCGAGCGTTATGCCCGTGGTAAGTTGGTCGCAAAAGATTTGGATATGATTGCTTGCAATGATGTCTCACGCGCAGATATCGGTTTTGCTAGTGATGACAATGCGATGCAGGTGTTTTTCTCTGAGCGCTATGAGCGTGATGCGGTAACACTTGAGAAGACCAGTAAAGATAAAATTGCTGAGCAACTGGCTAGCATCATCGGTCAAGCAATCGGTCAACGTAAAGATAGTTAGAGCTACAGGCGCTAAATCTGATAGCTAGCATGTAGATAGTGTGTAGATACAGACGCTGAGCCTCAAATGGTGTGACCGATATGATGAATATAGCTGGTAACGATAGCACTCAGATGCTAGTGCTGACGATCATTTTTGCGCTTGCCTCACTGTTGCATGGTATTAGCGGACTTGGCGCAACGCTAGTGACGACCACTGCGCTTGCTAGTATGTACCCATTGCAACACGCCATTGTGTTAGTGATTTTTCCCTCGCTAGTCGTTAATGTGATGACGTGGCTAGTAGGCGGTGAACGCACCATTTGGCAAAACTTTATCTACTACGGCAGACGCTATTGGTTGCTTGCGCTTACTAGCCTATTAGGTAGCATTCTAGGTGCGAAACTCTTGCTATGGGTCGATAGCGCTTATATTCTCTTATTGTTGGCCGCGGTCATTGCCTTCTACGTTGTGAGTAGCTTACTCGGCAAACAAATCCGTCTACCAAACACCAAGCCTATGTTAATTGCCGTTGGTTTTGGTGCAGGCGTGATTGGCGGCTCGACCAATGCAATGTCGACCATACTGATGATGTATTTATTGTCTGCCAGTGACGATAAAAACACCATCGCCAAAGTCGGTAACATGTGCTATTTCTTAGGAAAGATTGCCCAAATTATCGTGTTGCGTGAGCCTATCATGGCACTGAGCAGTGGTGAATGGCAGCTGATTACTTTTTTGAGTGTGCTGTCTATAGTCACACTGCTAGTTGGAATCCGTTTGCGTCGCTATTTGCCGCAAGCGCGTTTTCGTCAGCTTATTTTATTAATCTTAATCGTGCTTGGAATACGTGTCGGTTGGCAAGGTATTACCGCTTTGTTATAGCTAAAGATATAAGCCTTTTCAGCGATATCTTATTAGACCAATTCTTCAAAAAATATCTGCTGTGCCAAACGAAAGGTATTACAATGCGCTTCGACCACGTCTTCGATATCTTCTGAGTAGCCGCCACCCATCACGATAGCGACAGGGATATTGGCGGTTTTTGCTTGCTGCAGAACGTATTCATCACGCGCCTTACATCCTGCTTGTGTCAAACCAAGTTTGCCGAGCTTATCGGTAGCGAGCACGTCGACTGCAGACTGATAAAAAATCATATCTGGCGCAACCTCAGCGATTAAGCGTGGTAGCGTGTCTTCTAATATCTGTAAATACTCAGCATCGCCGGTATCATTGTCTAGCTCAATATCTAAGTCTGATACTTGCTTACGAAACGGGTAGTTCTTTGCACCATGCATGCTAAAGACAAAAACGCGTGGCTCATCTGCCATGATGCTGGCGTTGCCATTGCCTTGATGAACATCCAAATCGATCACTAAAATCTTTTGTGCCTGTCCACGATTTAACAATAAATTGCTAGCGATACAAACATCATTAAATACGCAAAACCCTTCTCCATGACCAGCAAAAGAGTGATGGGTGCCGCCTGCAACATTCATAGCCACGCCATATTGCTGAGCATATAGCGCGCACTCATACGTTGCATGAGCAATATAACGACCACGCTCTACCAACTGCGGTGTCATCTCAAATCCGATAGCACGAGCAGCCTTGCGCGGCAGTGTTTGGGTTTTAAGTTGATACCAGTACTCTGCGGTATGCGTGGTCAAAATCTCATCTTCGCTCAAGCGAGCAGGGGCAAAGAAGTTATCTTGGCTAATAGTGCCTTCTGCCAGTAAACGCTCAGGAATCATAATGTACTTTTGCATAGGGAAACGGTGCTTTTCTGGCACGGAATATCGAAAGACGTCAGAGTAGGCAATTTTTAGCATAAGATTTCTAGCTTAGTCTTGATGGTTTTTGGATAGAAAAATAAAGAGATAAGTATCCGCTATCATAGATTATGGCTTGATTGAAAAACCGGTTCATCGAATGAACTTAATTATCGAACAAACTGAGTTATCGAACAAACTGAGTTATTGAACAAACTGAGTCGGTAAAAAGAACGTGCGCGCGTCTGACTGTTGACGTAGCTCGACAAGTAGCGTTTGCATGTCTTCAGCAGGGTCTTGATTATTAACCAAGTTGCCAAAAAGCTCGTTGGCGACCGTAGTCATCGCAACCACGCTTTGTAGTAAATGCTCAATAATCTCATCATCTATACCGACTGCTTCGACATCGATAGCATTTTTGTAGCGTATCTCACCATCGTTGACATCCATCTCCAGATTACCGACTAGCATGTCATAGTTGATTTGGGTGATGAGTAGCATCGCGGCACTTTGATGACTTTCTGGTATCAAAAATGGCAAGATGCCGTAGATGGCCAGTAGTTTGTTTTTTTCTTGCACCCGAAACAGATAGCCACAGTTTATTTGCTTATGACGCATTCTCAAGGATAAATGATGCGATTTTTGGCTGTCATTGGTTTTGGGTCGATAATGCGTGTAGTGCCACTGTTTGTCATTGAAGTATTGCTTTAAGCAGTCGACGATAGGCGTGTCACTATGATTTTGAGGTTCTGCATTTGCGCTATCGGTTTTTAAGTTATCGGTTTTAAGTTGAGATGTATTTGTTTGCGCTTGAGGGTTATTCTGTTCGCTGCCCTGATTCGCCTCTAACTCATGAGAGATATCAGAGACAGTAATATCAGTAGCTTGAGAACTGATATTAGAAATATCAGCCGACATATTTTTTGTATTATTAATCTCGCTATCAGCAAGTGATGCAGGCCCTTGCTCGTTTGCACTATCAATGACTGACTGCGGTGCGGCAGAAGTCAGTAACCGTTTGATTTTTTGCCACAAGCTGAGTTTATTGCGTTGACTCATAATAGTATGCTGACAAGTAAGGGTTATAAGTTAATCGTGACCGTGCGCCAAACCTTCTTTAATAGCAGGCTGTGCATAAAACGCTGCTAGCATCTCACGAATATGGGCCGTTAACCAAGGCGTCTCAAGAGCATCGTACACGATAGGCAGTAGTGTAGTGCTACATTGCTTCATGGCCGCTTCATCAATGTGCAAACTCGCCGCAATGGTCGCCATCGTGTCAGACTGATGATTGGCATACCAAGTGTCAATGCTTGCCGAGACTAAGCTGTGCAGATACGGTGACAGTCGCAGGCGGTCATAGCTTTGTTGGATACTGGCTTCGATATGGTCAATGCTACTATTACCAGGCTCATCGCTTAAATAGGTTTGCAGCTCACTAATCGGTTGGTCTTTGATACGCTCCCAGCCCATAACCATCAGGCGCGCCACTTCTTCGTTTGACAAGTGTTCTTGGGCATTGGCTTCGGCTTTGCGCGTCAAATCTTTGATATTGCGATGCAAGTAGGTTTGCAGTTTTTCATCGAGGTTTCTGTTGGTCGCCTTTTCGAAAGAGCTACGCCCAAGCTTCATCAATTTACCAACGCCACCTGCTTTATCGAGCGTGCTTTCCATAAAGTCGTTGATAGCGTGATAGAGTGTTTGGGTCAATAAATCTGCAAAGGTTTCGTTACCGACCAGCGTATGAATCAATATATTGCGCTGCTGCTCGTGGCTACCGATATAGTTGGCCAGCGTTTCGACTTGGGCATCATCGACCAACTCAGACAAAGGCACATTATCATTAACTGGGTGATAAATAATAGTGTGCAAAATATCACGGATATCCGTACGCATCACCTCAGTCATCGGCTGATTTAACAGCCAGTCTTTCATCAGCTGTTGTAAATGGTCACAAGTAATATATTTGCTTAAAGGCTGCGCACCAAACCATTGCCAAGCTTCCATCGCTAGTGGCTCAGCTTGATTGTGCAACCACTGCTGTATAAAGTTAACTTGAGCATCGATCAAGCTATCTACTGTCAAACGGCTGGCTGATGGCTGTTTTGACAAGTTAGTGTCTGCGTTGTCATTTTTAGTTTCTGCAGCAGTATTAGGTTTTTGGCTATCTTGTGAAGTCGGCATAGGTTTTGAAGTCATATTTTAAAGTCGTATTTTTTTGAGGTCGTACTTTTTGAAGTCAGAGTAATCGACAATTTGTTATACTGTGTGTTTGTAGCGAGCATAGGGTATTATGCCATGAACATTGCCTTTGTTTGTGATGAATATTGACTACTGCTTGATAAATAACCAGAGGTTTTGATGACGGTTTTGGATACGCCTTTACTTGCACTTGAGGAGCTGACAGTTCAGCGCGGTGAGATACCGCTGTGCGAAGGCGTTACGTTGCAGCTATCTGCGGGTAGTATTTGCCATCTAATCGGGGCAAATGGGACGGGAAAGACCACGTTACTCATGCAGTTGGCTGGATTGTTACCTGTTTTGTCAGGTGAAGTTACTTATCAACGACAATCGTGCCTGCCCATCCAGCCTTTATATGTCTCGCACCAGTTGGGCATTCATCCGAATTTGACAGTGGCACAAAACCTAACGTTTCTACTGAACTTATATGGCATCACGCCAAGCGCTGCTGATATTGACGATGCGCTCACATGGGTTGGACTGCAAGGGTTTGAGACGATCAGCTCCAGTCATTTGTCCGCTGGGCAAACGCGGCGCATCACGCTGGCACGATTGTACTTGTTAACTCCTGACGTGACACCGCTCTGGCTACTTGATGAACCTTTCACGGCGCTAGATGTCGATATGGTGGCACGTATGGAAGAGCGGTTATGCGAATTTGCACAGGCTGGCGGGTCGATACTAATGACCAGTCATCAGGCAGTCGGTGTCGCCAATCAGGTGCTCGATTTGTCAGATTATATGGTATAAGTTTGATTGCTATCAGTACCATCAGTATATGTGCAAGGACAAATAATGACAGACAGTCCAATACAAGTAGGATCAGTAGCAGCCATGAATAAAAGTCCAAATGCTATTGTCGCAGTGCCTCGCAGTATTGGCTTCCTGCAGCTATGGCGCCGCGAATGGCAAGTCAAGCAGCAAGGAGCGGTACAATGGTTGTATCCATTAGTACTGTTCTTAGTGATTATTACTTTGTTTCCGCTGGCAGTCGGTAGTGAGCCTGCGCTATTGCAGCGTCTGGGCGTATCAGCCGTGTGGATTGCTGCGTTGCTGTCACTGGTAATGGGCGTTGATGGATTATTCAAGCCTGCGCTTGATAATGGTACGCTTGCACAATTGGTCGTGGCCAAAGCGTCACTACCGCTATGGGTGCTGATTAGACTGGTCATTCATTGGATTTTTAGTAGTGGTATTGTGGCAGCGCTTAGCTTGCTTGCCGTGCCGTTATTTCAGCTCAGTTGGTTTGAAGCGTGGATATTGATGGCTTCTATCGTGACAGGTAGCCCGATGCTCCTAATGCTATCCGCGATTGCCAGTAGTTTGACGCTATCGTTAAAGAATGGGGCAGTATTAGTGCCTTTGATTGCTTTACCGATGCAGTTGCCAGTCTTGATTTTTGCTACGGGTGCGGTTGATTTATTTGCCTCTGGGCTGAATGGTTTGCCTATCTTAGCTTTATTACTAGCAGGAAGTATTGTTTCTGTCTTAGTTATGCCATGGGTGATTGCTACAACTTTAAAAATGTCATGGCTTAATTAAATGATTTGCGTTTTGTAATCCTAAAGTCCAGTTGTCGAAATTTGATTATTTAAGCCCAGTTATCTAAATCTAGTTATCTAAACCTAGCCATCGAAATCTAGTTATCTGTATCACATGTATTAACATCGTGGTGAAAACTGGCAATTTTGCTATAATAGTCAATTGAATACGTAAACAGCTCTTTGTAGATTCTATCCAGTGTTTAACGCCAGCAGGTGAGTTGATAGTGGTGCTTTGATAGACCGCATCATTTATCACCAGTAAGCTGTGTAATAGGTTTCTTCCCATGCCCAACCTGAATAACGTCTCATCCCCTAGCTTGTGGCAGCGCATTTGGCAGGGTTTCTTGACCACTGTGGGTACCAAGCAGTTTTTTCGTATCTTTAGCCCTTGGGTCAAGTGGTTAGCGATACTAGCCAGTCTCTGTTTGCTCATTGGTAGCGTATGGGGCCTTGCTTTTGCGCCGCCTGATTATCTTCAGGGTAATAGCTATCGCATTATATTTATCCATGTGCCAGCGGCCAGTCTTGCCATTTCTATCTATTTTTCCCTTGCGGTCTTGGGGGTAATTTATTTGGTGTGGAAGATTAAGACGGCCAGTCTGGTCGCGCAGGCACTTGCTCCGATGGGGTTTTTGCTGTGTGTCATCAGTTTGCTTACAGGCTCTATCTGGGCAAAGCCAACATGGGGTACTTACTGGGTATGGGATGCACGTCTTACGTCAATGCTGATATTGGCGTTTTTGTACGCGGGCGTGATGGCATTGTTTGCTGCTTTTGAGCATACGGCCAATCGCGGTAAAGCGGCCGCCATTTTATCTATTGTGGGCGCAGTGAACCTGCCTATTATCAAGTACTCAGTAGAGTGGTGGAATACCTTGCATCAAGGCGCGACCTTTAGTTTGACTGCCGCACCGAAGATGTCGGCAGATATGTGGATGCCCTTGCTACTGATGATTATCGGCAGCTATTTACTGGTTGCGACATTAGCGATTTATCGTACTAACACGCTGATTTTATACCGTGATCAAGGCAAAGCGTGGGTCAAAGAATACATTCGTGGTCAATACAAATAACGGCTAGGAACATACTATGCAGCCTTACTTTTATAGCGTATCTGAGTTTTTCGCCATGGGTAAGCATGGGGTTTTTGTGTGGTCGTGCTGGGCGATAACGATCGGCGTGATGCTGGCCTTTATTATCTATAGCCGCAGACAGCGACAGTCACTTATCAAACAGCTGACCATCCAGCAAGCGCGACAAGCACAACGGACGACCAAAACCTCAACGCCTGTAACCAAACAAGCTGAATAAAAATCATCTTAATATCATGGTTTTAGCGTAAGAAACCGTATCCTTACACTGACAAAAATATGACCTTATAGGCAGTGATGAGGCTTATTGATTTGTCTGAAAAATGCTACCATATAGCAATTAGAAGAGTACGATTAGAAAGACATTTTTAGAACGTTTTTCTAATGGTAGTTTCTTCAAAATTTTCTGTTTTGTAGATTGATAATGGTTTATAAAACAGTGACTCATTAATGGGGTAGTGGTATGAATGCAGTTCGTCGGAAAAAACTGACGTGGGTTATGTTTACGCTGGCAGGTGCGGCAGTAGCAGTTATGTTGGTTATCTATGCCATCGGGCAGCAAACTGACTACTACTTTGATGCAACTGCGATTGCCCAAGGTGAAGCGCCTCAAGACAAACGTATTCGTGCTGGTGGTATGGTGGTTGCCGGTAGTGTGCAGCGTGCAGCAGACAATCCATTAAATGTTGAGTTTGCGATTACTGATTTTCAGTCAACCGTGCCAGTGACTTACCAAGGTATTCTGCCAGATTTATTTGCTGAAAATTCAGGCGTCGTGGCCACGGGTAAAATGCAGGGCGATACTTTTGTCGCTGGGGAAGTATTGGCTAAGCATGACGAAAACTATATGCCACCAGAAGTTGCCAAATCTATGAAAGAAAATAATCGCAGCGGAGCGATACCTTCTTCTGAACAGTATAATCCTGCTGAAAAAATTCATGAGACTGAAACGCTACAACAGTAACGATTATAAGTTTTCATACCATATAAAAAAGCCACCGATTATCGGTGGCTTTTTATTGCGCTTTGTTTAGCTAATCAACTAATCGTACTTATTAACCCTATTAGTCATCCCATACTGGACTATAGTCAGGGTGCTCAATTTTACGACCGTCAGAGCTGGCTAAGTTACCGATTTTTTCTAACTCATCTGCACTTAACTCAACCTTAATGGCATCTAGATTGCCTTGCAGGTGATCAGGGTTAGACGTTTTCGGAATAGCCACACGATGCTTGTCTGATAAGATCCATGCTAGTGAGATTTGTGCTGGTGTTACGTTGTGCTTATCTGCAATCTCTTTAATCACTTCGTTATCAAACACATCACCACGCGCTAATGGCGAGTAAGCTTCTAGTAGAATATGATGATTATTTAAGAAGGTCTGCAATGTATTTTGCTTAATGAACGGATGGAACTCTACTTGGTTCACGACGATAGGCACATCAGCATATTTCTTGGCTTCAATGATATTAGCAATATTGAAGTTTGAAACACCAATGTGACGCGTCAAGCCTTGCTTTTGGAGTTCGCACAATGCAGGAATGGTCTCAGATAATGGTACGCGGTCATCAGGCCAGTGCAATAGCAATAGATCGACATAATCTGTACCCAAATCTTCCAAAGAACGTTTCGCTGCGGCGACCAGTTTTTCTGGCTCAAACTTCATATCATCTGGAAAAATCTTAGTAGTCAAAAAGAACTTATCACGAGCCACACCTGATTGTCTGATACCTTCGCCAACTTCCTTTTCATTACCATAAGCTTGAGCAGTATCGATATGCTCATAACCCATTTCTAACGCTTTTTTGACCACGTCTACGCAGTCTTGCCCAGTTGACTGCCAAGTACCTAGCCCTAGGATGGGGATGTTTGCTTGTCCAGCGGTACGAATATTATAGTTTTTAGCGCTCATGCTGTTATCCTTATTTTATTTATAATGTCTTATATGTCTTGAATGAAACATCGTTTCAAGCAGAGGTTTTAATATAATGAATAGTAGTAAAACTTAGCCAATATAGGCAGTTGTTTAGCTCATCTAATAATCAAGTTTGTCTACTATAAGAAAAACCAAGAACAAGTGGAAGCGTGAGTGACGGTTTCCTACAAAGGGCAAACAGGCTGTAACGTGATTTTTGATAGTTATTTAATGCACAGTTAGTCTTTTAATAACGGTATTGGAAGACAGCACTCGCAAAATTAAAGACAAAAAAACGCCCATCACTCTAAGTAATGGGCGTTTCTATCAATCATAACACCTAAAAAACTAGGTAATTTTGATTTAAAGTCTTACTGAGCAGCAGCTTCTGTAGTTTCTGGAGCGTCAGCGCTTTCAGTTTTAGCAGCAGTGTCCATGTGTGCGCTATGATCAGTACCCCAGATTTTTGGGTACTTGTAGCCAGGGAACGTTTCATGAGCGTACTTTTTGAAAGCTTCTGAGTTATAAGCGTTGGTCACATCTTCAACCCATTTTTTACCAGTATCAGCAGATTTGATCGCTGACCAGTTTACATAAGCAAAGCTTGGCTCTTGGAACAATGCTTCGGTCAATTTGATACCAGAGTCAGTAGCATAGTTACCGTTGATAACTGCGAAGTCAACTTCATCACGTGCGCGTGGTAATTGAGCAGCTTCTAGCTCAACGATTTCGATATCGTATTTGCTGTTATCAGCGATATCTGCTTTTGACGCAGTCAATGGATCGATGTCGTCTTTTAGGGTAATCCAACCAAGATCATCCATCATTACCAAAGCACGAGCAAAGTTACTTGGATCGTTTGGTGCAGAAACACTCATACCTTTGAATGCAGCGTCAAGGCTGGTCTTTTTACCTGAGTAGATGCCAAGTGGAGCCGTTGGTACTTGGAATACTTCAACCAAATCAAGGTTGTTTTCTTTTTTGAAGGTATCAAGGTAAGGCTTATGTTGGAAGATGTTGATATCCAAATCGCCTTCAGCCAATGCAAGGTTAGGACGAACATAATCAGTAAAAGCAATCAACTCAACTTCATAACCTTGAGCTTCAAGCGTGCTCTTCACTTGGTTACGAACCATATCAGCAAAATCGCCTTCAGTCGTACCGATAACAATTTTGGTATGGTCAGGATCGATATCGCTAGCGGCAGTTTCTGCAGTGGCACCCTCGGTTACTGGCTCTTTAGTCGCTTCTGGCGCTGATGAATTGCTGCAACCAACTAAGACTAGACCTGATACACCAACAGCAGCAAATGCGGTAGCTAACTGACGGCTGATATCTGTTAATTTCATAATATGTCCTTAATAATGAATGGGGTTGAGTAAAACGTTTATCGTCGATACATTAAAAAAGCAACATTATAAATAGTAATGCTGCTTTTTTGTGAGAGCTGAGACAAGGGTTGAGTGTTGCCAAAAATAAACCTAGTCGCTCGTAATGTCAAGTATTCTCTAAAGCGGTTTAACGTTTGTCTAAACGATTGGCGAGCCAGTTACCAGAGGCTTGAATCGAGACGACCATGATGGATAGTACAATCACGATAAAAATCATTACCTCGGTTTGATAGCGATAATAGCCATAGCGAATGGCCAAATCACCCAAACCGCCACCACCAATCATACCAGCCGCCGCTGAATAAGAGAGCAAGCTGATACAAAGAATAGTGACTGACAATACTAAACCTGAGCGCGCTTCATTAAGTAGTACTTTAATAATGGTAAAAGGTCGTGCACCCATTGATTCAGTGGCTTCGATAATACCGCGCGGCACTTCACGTAAATTTTGCTCGACCAAACGCGCAAAATAAAACGAACCAGCGATAGCCAGTACTAGTGATGCAGCAATTGGTCCGATACCCGTACCAACGATAGCCTTAGTAAACGGACTCATTGCAATCATCAAAATCACGAAAGGGAAAGCACGCATAAAGTTGGTAATACCGCCAAGCACACCGTACAACGTCTTGTTTTGCAAAAACTGTCGATCACTAGACAAAAACAAGAATACGCCAAAGAGCCCACCGATAAGGATGGCGACCGTAGTTGAAATACCAAGCATCACGAACGTATCAATAAACGCGCTCACGATCTCTTTGCGTAACACAAGTAGCTTGTCTATAGAGGCGGATAATTCAGTACCAGTTAACATATCTATTTCTCCTGCCTCATTAGTCCTCGACGACTAGGCCTTTGCCAATCGGGGTGGTTGCTTGAATCAGACCGTCTCGCACATCCGCAACTTCTAATAGTTGTCCTTGATGCAATAACGCTGCGCGATCACAAAGTCTACGAATAACACTCATCTCATGAGTCACAATGACGATAGTCACGCCAAGTTGCTCATTGATATCGCGCAGACAAGTCAGCAAACTACGGGTCGTTGCAGGGTCAAGCGCACTGGTTGGCTCATCGGCCAACAATACTTTTGGACTAGGGGCAATCGCGCGGGCAATACCCACACGCTGTTTTTGTCCACCTGACAACTGCGCAGGATAGTGACCAGCACGATCGGTCAAATCAACAATCGCAAGACAATCCATAACGCGCTTATGAATGTCGCGACTTGGATAACCAGAGATTTTTAAGTTAAATGCCACATTGTCAAAAACAGTTTGATTAGACATCAGATTAAACTGCTGAAAAATCATACCGATATTGTGACGGGCAATGCGCAGCTCACTGGCAGACAGCGTGGTTAGGTCAGTACCATCTATCACGACTTGACCCGAATCTGGACGCTCAAGCATGTTAATTAGGCGCAATAAGGTAGATTTACCTGCCCCTGAATAACCCATTAGACCAAAGATTTCGCCTTGTTTGATAGTCAGAGATGTCGGCTCAACAGCGGTAAACCAATGTGGCTTGCCGTCTTTGTCTTTGATTGATCGGTCGCTTAAAAAACTTTTGGTCACATCGTTTAAGACAATCATGTCATTCATGGAGGGCTCAAAATTTAATAAATTTTTTAATGGTCAAAAACCCGTCATCAGGCCTCTTTCAATATGTAAGAAGCTTGTCAAAACGACAACAGTCAATAACCGTATAATAAGGGGCGGTAATATAGCATATTATCAGGCACTTTGGATATGCACATACGTGTCCGGCTTATGATTAATAGCTATTAAGAATAAGCAGTTACAATGCTAAGTATGAAGGTGACAGCGTGATAGCTATCTATATAATGATGGGGATTGATTACTCGTGATAGTTGTAATGAGGGTCATGATGAATTGGGATGGTTACCAAAAATCTAGTATGACCATTTAGCGTATCTGTAATAATGCGCCCTTGATGAGCGGTAACGATTTGTGAGACTAACGATAACCCTAATCCAGAGCCTTTGTTTTTTTGCTGTAAACGTACAAATGGGCTAAAGACTTCTTCCCGCTTGCCTTCAGGGATACCAGTGCCTTCGTCGATTACAGCCAGCACGGCATATTTTGGCAGAGGACGTTCAGGTTCAGTTTTGGCTTTCTTCATATGCTTAGCAAATAAGCCTTCTTTACGCACGACTGCGCCTGAGTTCTCATGGTTTGAGCTATTAGATTTGGCGTCATCTTTCATATTATTTGAGCCGTTATTTTTAGTAGCGGCATCAGTAATAGAACTATCTGATTTTTGAACACTATTATTGACAAAAGTGTCAGTATTCTCGCTTTCTACATTGCTTATAGAGTTTGTTTTAGCTACTTCAATCAAGCTGGCGTTAGCAGTATTATGAGTGTCGTTAGCAAGGTCAGTAGAATCTGGAACTGCTTTCCAAATAACTTTCTTAATTCTGTCAGTTAATTCACTGGTAAAGCTGTAATAGTCAGCAAGTAGTGATGATTCGCCAGTAGTAGGTTGGGGTTTGCTAGCATTGTCTATTAAGCTGTCATCTGAAAGGCCGTTATCAAGGCTGGCATCATCATCAGTCTCGTTATTCTCATTGTTAGCAGCTATATCTTCACCGTTTTTATAGATAGTCGGCGTTGGTAGCTCTGCTATTGAGTCAGTCATTTCTGATTTATTTTTATCAACCGAACTAGTAGCTTCATGCTTAGCAGTTTGGTGCTCAACTACTTTGGCATCAGTGTTTTCTTCATAATCATCAAAGTCTAAACTGTTGTAATCGACAAAGCTGCTGCATAGTACTGTTTGTAATAGATAGTCAGGTACAGTTCCAGCTTCTTCTATGCTCTGAACACCGTATAGCAATACCGTAACAGGTGGCTTGCCATGTAGCATAGCGTTGGTAAGTAAGTTACGAATCAAATGAGTCAACATTGATGATTGACCATCTATCACGATGTGCTCACCAATCAGCGTGGCTTCAGGATAGTGCTGACGTTCTTGATTTACCAAATCGTATAAATCTAAGTTTTCAACTTGCTGTAAGGCATGTCCCGCATCCAAACGGCTAACCAATAATATGCTTTCTACTAAGTCATTAAGACCTGACAAGTCTCTGTTGATAGCCTGTGCCCGTTTATCAAATTTTGCTTTGGTATCAGTTGGTAGCGCACCAGCCAACATATCCATCATTTCAATCTGTAGGCGAATACGCGTAATCGGTGTACGCAGCTCATGGGAGGCATGTGCCAGTAGCAAGTTATTGGCATCAATTAAGTGTTCAATTTTTTGTGCTGCTTGGTTGAATCCGCGTGCTAATGCAGCGATTTCATCATTACCACGTGCGTTCACTCGTACCGTAAAATCACCATCACCCAATTGAGTCATTTGTTGGCTTAACTGGTCAATACGCCATGTCATCGTCCGTGCAATCAACCATAGTACACCTGCCATAATGAGCAAGAGTAGTAGCGTACCAGTGAATAAGTTCAAGGCTGCAGAAAGGACAGGTTTTTTAGGCGTTAGACGTGATTCATACAGTAAGGTATAACCCGTACTGCTATACACTTGGGCTTGCTTGGTAGGTGACGTGTCTGCAAGTGATGGAAAAACGCGTGAGAATAAAGAAGGAGTAGGGGGAAGCTCTAGGGGTAGGTCACTGTTGTCAGTTTGCATGAGCAGCCGACCTTCGCTGTCATACAATCCCATTTTCGCTTGCAGTGACTCATCAAAAATATCGAAGCTTTTCTTAACGACTGCCAGCATAAAACGTGACTGCAAACGGTTGTCTTTGCTGATGGAAATATTTAATTCGTGCAAGAATGGATCGATTTGCCCCAAGATCTGTGTGGCTAATATCTCTGAGCGAATACCAGCGTCTTTGTCATGAACAAGTTGGGTCAACAGCACCATTGCCACAGCAAATAACGTAAGTGCCAGCATAACGCTGGCAAATAGTTTGGCAAATACGGAACGAAAACCCAATTGCTGCATTAAACGATCTCTATTATTAAACGCTTGTACCGACTCATAGTACAGAGTTTACACCATGAGTCAGCTAATTAGGCATCCTTTACGATTACACCTGATCAGTGGCAAATTGATAGCCGACGCCGCGTACGGTAATAATACGCTTTGGCTGGCGTGGATTGTCTTCGATCAAAGCACGTAAACGCGAAATATGTACATCAATTGCACGGTCAATATTGTCTGAGCTGTCATCATTTGGCATCGCTTGCCAGAGTTGCTCACGATTCAATACTTTGCCAGAATGAGTGGCAAAGTAATGTAACAACTGAAATTGATGCGTGGTCAGACGTACTGGTTGGTCATCGATAGTGACTTCATGACTATCAGGAAACACACTCAAACGACCGAAAGTTAGGCTGTCTGATTGGCTATCGGCTTGATTTGGTTGCTCATGACGACGAATAACTGCACGAATACGAGCTAAAAGCTCACGTGGCTCAAAAGGCTTGGCAATATAATCGTCAGCACCCATCTCCAGCCCCAACACGCGATCGGTTGTATCGCCTTTTGCGGTCAGCATAATGATAGGCACTTTATTGGTCATGTTATTCTTGTTGCCACGAATCTTTTGACACACTTGCATACCGTCCATATCAGGTAGCATAAGATCCAACACAACCAAGTCAATATCGCGCTCTTTGGTGTCTAATAAGTCGAGACCTTCTTGACCAAGACCAGCATGATGCACGTCATAATAGTTCATGGTCAAATAATCGCTGATCAGCTCAGCTAAATCTGGATCGTCTTCAATCAATAAAATCTGCTTACTCATGGGATGTCCTCTAATTGTTATTGTGATTTATAAAAGTATAACGTTTCTGGTAATAACGAGTTGTTGGTAATGATAAATAGTTAAACTATTAAGCCTCTACGTTTTCAAATATACAGAATAGCGCATAATTAAATATGAGTCGTATTTTAATACTCGGATAATGCTATATATAGTAGGGTCATATTGCCTAATTATGCTGTTACAAAACAAGAGAAGCTTTGTTAATGTTTCTACGCAATGTAACTGTCAGCATAAGCTATTATGACACAATGACTTTTTTACCTTTAGAATCAACAGGTAAGTCAGCCAAACAAATCAAGCTATCATTGCTCACACCTGCTATCAAATACTGCTGCGTAGTAGGATCGTATTCAACTACCTCAATAGGTTGGCGCGTTAAACGCTGGTCTTGTCCGATTATCCAAACATTTGCAGTCAATGGTTGTAGCGGCATATAAGGAGGATTTTGCAACTCTGTTAGGTCGACGTCATGTAGCGCGCGCTTAGGTACAATAGTGCCTACATCTATTTGACCATAGTTGACGCGCCCTGTGACTTTCATATTTGGCAATAACTTATCACGACTAACTTCATTGTCGATGACATTAACATAGACCAAAAGCTTTTTGGGCTGACTGGTCGATACCAGTTTGCTGACCTGTCCCGTAAACTTGTCTGAGATACCTTCGGCGGTAAAATTGACTGTTTGGCCAACGGAAAGCTGTGGTTTTGCTTGTATAGGCAGGGTAGCCATAAAGTGCAGCTTGGTCTCGTCACTGATCTGTAGTAGAGACGCGCGCGCCGCTAGCTGTTGTCCTGCATCAGCAGATAAGTTTTCTACTCGCCCTGAGAAACTAGCATGAATGGTAATTGAATTATACTGGGTATCTTGTTTAGCCGTATTAATGTCTGCATTTTGATTAGTGATGTTGCTATCAGT
The DNA here is from genome assembly GCF_009812035.1 of Psychrobacter nivimaris. Taxonomy (GTDB): domain Bacteria; phylum Pseudomonadota; class Gammaproteobacteria; order Pseudomonadales; family Moraxellaceae; genus Psychrobacter; species Psychrobacter nivimaris. The sequence goes on from NZ_VZIZ01000040.1 coordinate 70,248, forward strand.
ATCTATCACAGAATTTGCTTCTAGCGTTTTATCACTGTCAGTTTTTCTTACAACAGCGATATCTGCGTCTGGCGCAGCTTGTGTGGAATTAGCACCAGAATTCTGCGCGTCTTCTGAATTAGTTTTATTAATATCGTTTGATTCTACATTGCCTTGTTCAGGCTTTTTCAAATCTTCAGCTTTGCTAGCCGTGCCCACACGCCTAAAGACCAGCAATGGCGTTCCTTTTTCTACCCATTGACCTTCACTAACCAGCGTCTTTTCTATACGAATCGGATGTACTGCAACAAATGTGGTCTGCTTGATAGGTTCGATATTACCTTGTAAGCCGAGACTCGGCTGATACCTTGAAGGTTTGATACTCAATATATGTTCTGGTGTCATTGTGACACTGTCGCTTGTGATGATAAGTGGCGTGTCTGCGGTCTCTTCTTCAGTGTCAGTAACAGCTGATTCATTTATAGGTGACGGCTGACAAGCAGCGATAAATAGTACGCTGAATAAATAAAGGCTTTTTCTTAAATGTCTAGAAGCTGTCATAGCAGTCACCATTGTAATCGTCATATTATTATATAGTGAATTGTAACGCGGTGGAACGACTGTAAGATATTTACTAAACTTAAGAAAGCTGATAATTCAAGTATTAAGGAAAGTTGAAGTTACGCCTTTAATAAATAAGAACAGCTATTTGTGATACTAATGAGTTCGAACATAATTTTACTAATTACTGGAAAAGCAATAATAACTGTGCTAAAACAAACACTATAAAATGCATTGATACATTTTTATTACAAATGAAAATTATCCAGTAATATCATTGCCAGTTATATACAATACAAAAATATAATAACGCTACCTTCAATTCAAATTTCAATCTATTTATATGTTAGAAAATGGATTTATAGTTAATTGGAATCGTTGTTATATTTGACTTTTTTCTTGGATATGCGCAGGGTAAGTTATCTTATTCAAAGCACTCAAATAACGCTAGATTTTGTAAGATTAATAATAATAAAGTGCGTATAGTACGCTATATTGATACCGCGATTAGTCAGTAGGCATCAATCGTAGAAGATTCGCTGTTATCACAAATTTCAACGCAGACAATGCAAATATAGGTACTTATATCGATACCCCACTCTCAACTTCGAAAGTGATTGAAAAAAGAAGAGCACCTCACTAATCTATTG
>NZ_VZIZ01000041.1 GCF_009812035.1 Psychrobacter nivimaris
CTCAATAGATGCGGTATTGTAACTATTATTTAGGGCTTATCCAATTGAAGACACGCCCTAATAAAATGGTGTTTTAATTTTCATCTTTACCATTACGATGCTTGCTTATGATATTAGATAATGAGCGTTCTGTATAACCGAGATGTTTAGACTCTCTTTCAAAATAAGAGATTATTTCTCTAGCTGCTTTATCATTGGAATAAATATACTTGCCTTTTTCATTTCTATTATTGAAGTATTTGTCGTGGTGTTTTAATGCTTCCTCTCTCGGTTTTTTATAGTTCTCCGCTTTCTTGTTGCCTCCTTTTTTACCTATACTTTTATAATTACTTGCAAGAATATCATTCTCTATGTCTGTAGTAATTTTTGAATGCTTGTAAGTTATACCGCGTTTATAATACTGCATAGCTTGGTAAAGATTATTAGCTTTTAAGAATTTATGGGCTAGTTGCAGGTTCGCAAATGCTTTATATTGATTAATTATAGTGGAGTCTTGCCAGCTTCTTATCGCAGCAGTTGATAGCTCTTGAATTGGCTCAATATTTCCACCTTCTACATACTCATCAAGACATTTAAGCATTTTGTGTAAGAAAACTCCGTAGGGCATAGGCCAATCATGCTTATGCACTTCAAATTGAAACTCCACAGCCTGTACAGCTATATCATCTTCTATGATATCTTGTAAGCTATTTAGAAATTTGGGGCTATACCGTTGCTTCATCTCTATACACCCTTAAATCAAAACATCATAAAACCAGCCATCAAATTTAGCACAAAAAAAAGCCAACCATTGAAAACAATGATTGGCTTTTCTCTATTACTGCTATGTTTGGTCGGAACGGCAGGATTTGAACCTGCGACCACTACACCCCCAGTGTAGTGCGCTACCAGACTGCGCTACGCCCCGAGTGACTGACTATTTTACGCAAAATTATGTATATTGCAAGGGCTATTTATAGCAGCCAAACTCTACAATATTATTCTGCCTAGCATAGTCAGTATAATTGCTTAGCAGCCAATGTTAGCCCAATAATTCTTTTAGAATTTGGTTCACTTGCTGTGGGTTAGCACTACCTCGACTGGCTTTCATGACCTGACCGACCAGACCGTTAAAGGCTTTTTCTTTACCGCCGCGATATTCTTCGACCATCGCTTCATTTTTTGCGATGACTTCTTCGACCATCGCTTTGATAGCGCCAGTATCGGTTTCTTGCTTGAGGCCTTTGTCTTTGATGATTTTATCTGCTGCATCATCGCCATCGCCGCCTTCGCGCTCATATAGGGCACTAAAGACTTTCTTGGCCAGTTTGCCAGATAGCGTGTCATCTTTGATACGCTTGAGCATGCCAGCCAATTGCTTAGCGCTGATAGGGGAGTCAATGATGTCGGTGTCGTCTTTGTTCAGGGCACCGAGCAAGTCGCCCATGACCCAATTGCCAGCCATTTTGGCATCTTGCTGACCTATTTCAGCCACCACATCTTCGAAGTAGTCAGCAATTTGACGACTACCAGTCAAGATACGAGCGTCATATTCTGACAGACCAAGCGCTTCTTCAAAGCGTGCACGACGAGCAACTGGTAGCTCAGGCATCGCTGCTTTGATCGCATCAACCGTATGCTGCTCGATACGGACAGGCAGCAGGTCAGGATCAGGGAAGTAGCGATAGTCGTTGGCGTCTTCTTTGGTACGCATGGTACGCGTTTCATCACGCTCTGGATCATATAGCATCGTCGCTTGAACGACTTTGCCGCCATCTTCTAGGATATCGATTTGACGTTCGATTTCACGATTGATAGCACGCTCGATAAAGCGGAACGAGTTTAGGTTCTTTAGCTCAGTACGTGTACCGAGATCAGCGCCTGGCTTGCGCACAGAGACGTTACAGTCACAGCGGAATGAGCCTTCGGCCATCACTGCGTCTGAGATACCTAGCCATGTGACTAGCTGATGAATGGCTTTGATGTAGGCAAGAGCTTCGTGAGCAGAGCGCATATCTGGCTCAGAGACGATTTCAATCAATGGCGTACCAGCACGGTTAAGATCCACACCCGTCATACCATCGACTGCGTCATGGACAGATTTACCTGCATCTTCTTCTAGATGCGCACGGGTGATACCCATACGTTTAGGATATTCGTTCTTTTCGCCTTCATTGACCACGACATCAATATAGCCAACGCCTACGATAGGATTGGCCATCTGGGTGATTTGATAGCCTTTCGGCAAGTCAGGGTAAAAGTAGTTTTTACGATCAAACGTATTAAACAGACCTAGTTCAGCATTGACGCCGATACCGAATTTTAGCGCGCGATCGACCACGCCAGCATTTAGCACTGGTAATACGCCAGGCAAACCCAAATCGACGATGCTAGCTTGGCTGTTTGGCTCATGACCAAAATCAGTCGGCGCACTTGAGAAGATCTTACTTTCCGTATTTAGCTGGCAGTGAATCTCGATACCGATGACCACTTCATAGCCATCGACAAATAGCTCTTTACGCACGGCGTGTTCACGGACGGCATTGTTATCAGTAGTAACTGTACTCATTATACCGTCTCCTTTGCGATGGTAGAGTGTTGTAGGTGATGATCAGTATGCTGCTGGAACAGATGCGCAGTCGTGAGCAGTTGACTCTCTTGCCAATGCTTACCGATTAATTGCAAGCCAATTGGTAGACCTTCTGTAGTCAAACCAACCGGTTGGCTAAGTGCAGGCAGACCCGCTAAGTTGACTGCGATGGTATAAATATCACCTAAGTACATGGTCGCAGGGTCGAGATTGTCGCTTAATTTATAGGCAGCAGTTGGTGCGGTTGGGCTAGCAATCACATCACAGCTAGCAAATGCTTCATCAAAGTCTTTAACGATCAAACGGCGAATCTTCTGTGCTTTAGTATAGTAAGCATCGAAGTAGCCAGCCGATAGCGCATACGTCCCTGTCAAGATACGGCGCTGTACTTCAGGGCCAAAGCCTTCGGAGCGTGAGCGCGTGTATAGATCGATAAGGTCCGTTGGGTTTTCACAGCGATAGCCAAAACGTACGCCATCGAAGCGCGATAGGTTAGATGATGCTTCGGCAGGCGCTAGCATATAGTAAGTGGCAAGCGTGATCTCAGGATCAGTGATGTTCACTTCTACAATCGTTGCACCAAGCTCTTCATATTTCTTCAGAGCCGCACGTACTGCTTGCTCAACTTCGCTATCAAGCCCTGTACCGAAGTATTCTTTGGCTACACCAATACGAAGACCGTCAAATGGCTTATCACCAGCAGCAGCTTGGGCATCATTGATATCTTGTACGTAGTCAGGCATCTCGTATTTGATAGAAGTTGCATCGCGTGGATCATGACCAATCATCGGCTGGAGCAGATAGGCGCAATCTTTAGCGCTGCGCCCCATGCTACCTGCTTGATCTAGACTTGAAGCGTAGGCAATCATACCAAAGCGTGACACACGGCCATAAGTCGGCTTAATACCTGTTAGGCCGCAGAATGAAGCAGGCTGACGAATAGAGCCACCCGTATCACTACCGGTAGCAACAGGGACAAAACCTGCGGCAACAGCAGCAGCACTACCACCTGACGAGCCACCAGGGACGCGCTCTAGGTTCCAAGGGTTTTGTACCGTACCGTAGTAAGAGCTACTGTTGTCTGAGCCCATCGCAAACTCATCCATATTGAGCTTACCTAAGCTAATCATGCCAGCCTTATCGATGTTAGAAACGATGGTCGCGTCATATGGTGAGACAAAGTTGTGCAGCATCTTTGAGCCACAAGTGGTCAGTACGCCCTGAGTACAGAAGATGTCTTTGTGCGCCATTGGTACACCAAGTAGCGGACGCTGATCGCCTTGTGCGCGCATCTCGTCTGCCGCTTGTGCTTGTGCGCGTGCAGTCTCAGAAGTATGAGTGATAAAGCTGTTAATCTTGCTGTCTAGCGCATCGATACGCTTGATGTAATGCTCGGTTAATTCCGCGCTGCTAAATTGTTTGTTTTGCAAGCCAGTAATGAGCTGCTCGGTACTTAATAAATGAAGTTCAGACATAAGGTGTCGTCCGTCAAAATGTTAATAGCATAAAATAAAATGAGATAATGGCAAATGCGTGATTGTGTTATTCAGCCACTATTATTCAATCACCTGAGGCACTAGATATAAGCCTTCTTCTACGGCAGGTGCGACTGACTGATTACGCTCACGATTGATGTCGTGTTTTGCCACATCAGCACGCAACTCTTGGCAAGCTTCATGGATATTGGCTAGTGGCTTGATGTCTGTGGTATCAACGTTAGATAGCGTATTCATCAGTTTTAATACTTTACTGATATCATCAGCATAGCTATCGGCTGTACTTTCATCGACACCTAAGCGGGCAAGGTTGGCAACTTCTAGGATTTCTTCACGGCTGACGTTGCTGTCAGACGTTGCTGGCTGCTGAGACATAGTTTCTCCAGTTAAGGACAGTTTTTGTTAGAGTAGTTTACGAAAACGAAAATACGTAAGCGCTAAAATAGAAACAATTAAAATAGATATAAATAGTAAGTGAGCTTATTATAAAGCATCTGACTCAAGTTTACAGAGCATGACGCTTGATTGATGCACAATCTCAACCAACAGTCTGAATTGATGAAGACGTAATATTGAATAAGATATGGTGTCATCCAAGCCATAATGCCAATTAAGACACAATGATTTACAGAGAATTGCAAAACTGACCCCCTAATTCATCATTGTTCCTCAATTGCTCTCCAATTAGCTTCTAAAATACGTTACAGTATGCATCTGCTATTAAGCAAAACATTCATCTGCCTGTAGAGCCTTGTTAGTTATCAGATTAAATGATGTTTCATTGAGTTGAATGATATTCACTACTATTTCAAACTTTGTAACAACTTTTGGCGTCTAAGACAAAAATCCTTACTTACTGATGCAAATATCTATGTTTTTTTTGAGCTAAATCGGTATAATTTAGCTCAGTTTTTTCATTTCATTATTATTGCTTGGATTTTGACTTGTTGGGATGATTAACTGTTGCCACAAGTAATGTTTAACGACGACCTGCTCAACACTGACGAGTAACACCTCAGTCAATCTCATTCGCCTCATTCGTAAGACGCTGGATATATTAGTCATGAACCTGTTTGGATTTTTATCAAATAATATCGCTATCGACCTCGGTACTGCGAACACCCTAATTTTTATTCCTAATAAAGGCGTCGTGCTTGACGAGCCTACGGTGGTCGCGTTACGAAGCAATCGTACTCAGAACCCGACCGTCGCCGCTGTTGGTATCGATGCCAAGCAGATGCTAGGTCGTACGCCTGCGAACATCACAGCGATTCGCCCGTTGAAAGACGGTGTGATTGCTGATTTTGAAGTGACGCAAAAAATGCTTAAGCACTTTATCGCTAAAGTAAAAGCCAAGCGTTTTATGGCACAGCCTAACGTCGTGGTTTGTGTACCATGCAAGTCTACTTTAGTTGAGCGTAAGGCGATTCGTGAGGCAGTATCATCAGCAGGCGCGAGCAAAGTACTATTGCTAGAAGAGCCGATGGCTGCGGCTATCGGTGCTGGTATGCCAGTTCATGAAGCCAGTGGTTCTATGGTTGTGGATATCGGTGGTGGTACAACTGAGATTGCTGTTATCGCGCTGTCTGGCTGCGTATATGCTGAGTCGATTCGTATCGGTGGCGATATGTTTGATGAAGCGATCATCACTCATGTACGCCGTACGCATGGCTGTGTCATCGGTGAGACGACCGCTGAGCGCATCAAAAAAGAAGTCGGTTCTGCATTGAATGAAGACAGCCAACTAGAAGTAGAAGTTCGTGGTCGTAGCATGGCAGAAGGTGTACCAAAGACCTTTACTGTTAATTCAGAAGAAGTGCAAAAAGCATTGACTGATCCATTGAGCGGTATTGTTAGCGCTGTAAAAGTAGCACTTGAGCAGACTCCGCCAGAGTTGTCATCAGATATCGCTGAGCGTGGTATTGTATTGACAGGTGGCGGCGCGCTATTACGTGACTTAGACAAACTTATCTCGCAAGAGACCGGTTTGCCAGTGACGGTAGCAGAAGACCCACTAACCTGCGTTAGTCGTGGCGGTGGTATCGCGCTTGATTTCATCAATAACAAAAGTTTAAACATGATTTTTGTTTAAGTCATCTTTATCCTTAATTGCCTTGTAGCCTTGGCAATATATGATGATGTATGTGAATGATGAAACTATAAATATAGTCGGTTCAATATAATTTGGATACAGGAAAGCCGAGCGAAAGTACTACAAGTAGTAGGCTGAGCGAGACTGACATCGTACCCAATTTATAGAAAATTGACTATATATAAAATTAAAGGTAGCCGATTGTGCTACCTTTAATTGCATTCATTTGTGCTAGAACCCAATATCCTCGATAAACACTCATGCTGTAAATAAGTGCTATTGTTCATTTTAGAATCCTTAAATCAGACGACTTATGACTCCAAGTATTTTTGCGCGCCAGCCGTTATCACTTCGTAAGACTGTTATCGTATTGATAGCAGCCTTAATTTTGATATGGTTTGATAGCAAAAACTCTAATTGGTTTAAGCCTGTACGTAGCACCAGTCATGCCGCCATGCAGCCAATCTATGAGCTGTCTCTATTACCAAGCTATACCAAGCATTGGGCTAGTGGTAGTCTGCAATCAAAAGAAGCACTGCGTCGCGAAAACATGCAGCTAAAATCGCAATTGATACACGCGCATGCCAAGCTACAACAGCAAGATTATATCTTGGCACAGAACGCACGCCTGCAAGGTATCTTATCTACCACCAAGCCCGAGCAGTTCGATCTTAATTTGGCGCAAGTCATCGGCACAGACACCAATTTGCTCAGACAGATTGTCGTGCTTAATAAAGGTGAGCAAGATGGCGTACAAGTTGGGCAAACGGTCATCGATGAAGACGGTGTGTTAGGACAGATTATCAATGTTTATCCCAATACTAGCCGTTTGTTGTTGATTACAGATGAGCAGCAGTCAGTTGCGGTTACTGTTAAGCGTACTGGTCAGCGTGCTATCGTCACAGGCCAAGGTATCCCATCTTCATTGAGTCTCAATTACGTCTTCAAAACATCGGATGTGCGAGTAGGTGATGAGCTAGTGTCGTCAGGACTCGGCGGTCGTATTCCGGCAGGCTATCGAGTAGGGCGTATCGCGCATGTCAAAGATGAGCAAACCGACAACTTTAGAACGATCGAAGTTACTCCAGCAGCTAACTTTATTGACAATGCCTATGTTTTAATACTTCAAGACAAGCTGTTAAATGAGAACAATGCTACTGCTATTGCTCCATAGATAACGACGTAAGCCACAGTATTAACGTTTTAAAGCTTTCCATTTATGGTATTCACCTTGCCAATATCCAATCAACAATATCACAGCAACCACCAAACACTCGCTAAGGTAAGTACCCATGTCGTATCCTGATTCTGAGAATGCCACGGTACTATTGATAGTTGTGATTGTTCTAAGTTTCATCGCTGCATCATCACTTAATGTCTATCCGTTAAGCCCAAGCATGGCCACACTTCGCCCCATGGTAATGATCATGGTGCTGATTTATTGGTTGCTGTTTCAGCCGCGCTATGTGGGTATTTTCACCGCATTCACAGTTGGACTGATTGCTGATTTATTGATGGATACGCATTTAGGTCAGCAAGCGTTCGCCGCTGTTGTGGTTGCACTGGTTATCAAAATTACCAGTATCTACGTCAGACAGTTGAATACCGTTAGCGCGTGGTTAATTGCTAGTCTAGGGCTGATTGTCTTTCAGTTAAATCTATGGATACTACAGATGTTTATTCAAAACGTCTTTGTCGCTCAGTCTGCTTTGTCACTGTTTATGAGTATCCTCAGCTGGCCACTCGTGCTGTTTGCTTTGCGCAAGTTTTTGCGTTAATGAATTATCAGTTATCAAGATTACTTTGTTTAACAGCTTAGCTTGCTCAGCCCACAATACTGTATGACCACACACATCATAAATTTATAAATGAAGAGAATATCGATGGATATCGTTTTGGCGTCTGGCTCTCCGCGTCGTCGTGAGCTACTAGAAAGAGCGCAACTAAACTTTACTATCTTGAGCGTGGATATTGATGAGACGCCGTTAGATAATGAGTCGCCAACAGACTATATCGAACGTATGGTCGCAACCAAAGCCGATGCCGCGATACAACAATTAAGCGATACCTCTCAAGCGGATCATGATAGCCTCACCTCACCGTTTATTATTTTGACTTCTGATACCATTGGCGTGCTGTCGGATGGTAAAACAGTCTTGGTCAAGCCCGTCGATCGCGAGCACGCATATAGTATGTGGCAGCGTATGTCTGATAGCGTCCACGAAGTATGGACTGCCGTTCAAGCGACTCAAGTACAGCTATTGCCTAAAGCAGAACGGAACCCCTCAGAACACACACAGTGCTTACAGATTATTAATCAGCAGAGAATCACTGAGCGTACGGAAGTGACCTTTATACCACTGACGACACAAATGATGAGCAACTATTGGGATAGTGGAGAGCCAGCTGATAAAGCAGGTGGGTACGGCATTCAAGGACTGGGTGCTGCCTGGGTCAGTCGTATCAACGGCAGCTACACCAATGTTGTTGGTCTGCCACTGGCACAAACGCTGGCACTAATCAAAGAAATGACAGAAGGCAGTATGGACACAGTCAACCCGTTATAATGGGATATGCACATAATGACACGGTAGGGTAATGGGCAAGAGCAAGTCGCATTTGTTACACTGTCAATCTAATAGGCGATGACCGTCTAATAAGAAAGCTGAGAGATAAGAGAAAAAACTATGTCCGAAGAGCTGCTGATTAATATTAGTCCAATGGAATCCCGTGTTGCGGTTTTAGACAATGGTATTTTGGGCGAGATTTATATTGAACGACATCACAAACTGGGGTTGGTCGGCAATATCTATCTGGGGACGGTCGTACGTGTCCTTCCTGGTATGCAAGCAGCCTTTGTGGATATTGGTCAATCACGGACCGCATTTCTACATGTCAACGATATGCAGCGTGAACCACGACCCGTTGTAGAAAAAAATAAAGCGGCTAAGGCCACTAAGCGCGAGATAAATGAGGACGATGCGACTGCCAACGCTTCTGCTGATAGCTTGGCTGTGACACCGCCTATTGTCAGTGCGCAAAGTACAGAGATCGTACCAGCGTCTAAAACTTTGATTCAGCATCGCTTGCATGAAAGTCAGCGTATTCTGGTACAGGTAACCAAAGACCAGTTAGGAAGTAAAGGTGCTCGTCTAACCACCAATATCTCACTACCATCACGTTATCTAGTATATTTGCCATCGAGTGATCATATTGGCATATCGCAGCGTATCGATGGCGAAGAAGAGCGTAGCCGATTAAAGACTGAGCTTAGTAGCCTGATGCAGACGGTCAATCTGAAGGGTGGTCTTATCGCCCGTACCGCTGCGGAGCGCGTGCCCGTCGATAAGCTAGAAGAGGACATCTATTATCTATTGCAGCTGTGGCGTACTATCTGTGCTCGTCGTCAAGAGATTAATCATCATCAGAGTTCAGAGCTGATCTATCAAGAACTGTCGCTACCATTACGTTCTATCCGTGACTTGGTTCACGCTGATACCGAAAAAGTCATTATTGATAATACACAGATTTATGAGCAAGTCAGATACTTTGCTAAAGAGTTTGTTCCATTTGTCTATGATCGTATCGTGCATTACACCGCTGAGCAGTCGTTGTTTGATGTACACCGTGTCGAAGACGACTTACGTGATGCACTAAAGCGCCGTGTCGATCTAAAGTCTGGCGGCTATCTGATCATCGACCAGACCGAAGCTATGACCACGATTGATGTCAATACAGGTTCTTTTGTAGGCGGTCGCTCATTAGAGGATACGGTTTATAAGACTAATCTAGAAGCCACACATGCTATCGCTCGACAGTTGCGCTTACGTAATCTAGGCGGCATCATTATTCTAGATTTTATCGATATGCTTGAGCAACAACACAAAGATGATGTGCTTGAGAGCTTACAGGCGCAGCTTACCCAAGATTATGCAAAAACTAAGATTACGCAGGTCAGTGAGCTTGGATTGGTAGAAATGACACGCAAGCGCACGCGTGAATCATTGGGTCAGCAGCTGTGTGAGCCGTGCTCAACTTGCCAAGGTCGCGGGTTTGTCAAAACCGCAGAAACCGTTTGTTTTGAGATTTTCCGCGAAATTATGCGCTGCGCACGCACTTATAACTCTCCCAAAAAGTTCACAGTAGTGGCTCATGCGGCAGTCATTGATTTACTGCTTACAACAGAGTCAGACACAGTAGCCGATTTAGAGTATCTACTGGGTAGGGTCATTACTTTTGATGTAGAGAATCTATACACTCAAGAGCAGTATGATATTGTTTTAGATTAATATTATTCAAAACAAATGATAGTTCTAGATGGAAATATTTATTTAACTAAAGGCTAGTCTAAGAAAGAGCATCTCTAATCATACTAGAGATTGCTCTTGCAATACCTAAAATACTATGTATAATATACACCACTGAATTATATATGCGCAGCTGAATAAAAAAGCTGGCGCTATGACAGCTAGAGCATCGTTTCTAGCACTATTTCATTATGCCTTTGCTACTTTCCAATTAATAGGAGGGTTGGCGGGGCTTTAAACTATTTTGCTTTTGGCACGCTATAAGTTCGGATAAAGAACTCATTCTGGTTAAGAACAGAAGGCCGCTTTAAGTGAATATTTAACCAAACTGCTTTTGATCATGGTCTTGCGACGCAAGAATGACAAAGGCACATATTAGGAGCTTGCTGGCATGGCTAACCAGAGAATCCGTATCCGTCTTAAGTCTTTTGATCATCGTCTGATTGATCAATCTGCACAAGAGATTGTTGATACTGCAAAGCGCACCGGTGCGCAAGTTTGTGGTCCTGTACCGTTGCCGACTCGCATTGAGCGCTTCAACGTTCTAACCTCACCACACGTTAACAAAGACGCTCGTGACCAGTACGAAATCCGTACTCATAAGCGTATGGTTGATATCGTTCAGCCAACTGACAAAACTGTGGATGCGCTAATGAAATTAGATTTAGCGGCGGGTGTTGACGTTCAAATTGCTTTGGGTTAATGCACATTAAACACCCAACCCATTAATATAAGATATAAAGAGGTCTAAAATGGCGATCGGTTTAGTCGGTAAAAAGTGCGGCATGACCCGTGTCTTCACTGAAACAGGCGCATCTATCCCTGTAACAGTTGTTGAGGTCGATGCAAACCGCATTACTCAAGTAAAAAATACTGATGTAGATGGTTATCAAGCCATCCAAATTACCACAGGTACTCGTCGTGACAGCCGCGTAACAGCTGCACAAAAGGGTCACTTCGCTAAAGCTGGTGTTAAAGCTGGCCGTGGTGTTTGGGAATTCCGTGCCAACGAAAGCGATCTTGAAGGTCGTGAAATTGGTGGCGAGATTCTAGCTGACTTGTTCGAACAAGGTCAGATGGTTGATGTGACAGGACAGAGCAAAGGTAAAGGTTTCCAAGGCCCTGTTAAGCGTCACAACTTTAGTATGCAAGATGCTACTCATGGTAACTCAGTGTCTCATCGTGCGCATGGTTCAACTGGTCAAAACCAGTCACCAGGTAAAGTATTCAAAGGCAAGAAGATGGCGGGTCAGATGGGTAACAAACGTGTTACCGTTCAGGGCCTAGAAGTGATTTCGGTTGATGCCGAAAAAGGGTTACTTGTCATCAAGGGTGCTATCCCAGGTGCCACCGGTGGCGATGTTATCGTACGTCCGTCAGTCAAAGCCTAAGCAAGGGGATTAACGTGGATTTAAAAACAGTTACAGGTGCGGCGGTTGAGCTTTCTGATACGGCATTTGGTCGTGAATTCAACGAAGCACTAGTGCATCAAGTCGTCACCGCTTATTTAGCTGGTGCTCGCCAAGGTACACGCGCACAAAAAACACGTGCCGAAGTTTCTGGCGGTGGTATTAAGCCATGGCGCCAAAAAGGTACTGGTCGCGCTCGTGCGGGTTCTATTCGTAGCCCAATCTGGCGTTCAGGTGGTCGTGCATTCGCTGCAAAACCACAAGATTGGTCACAGAAAGTAAACCGTAAAATGTATCGCGGTGCGATGCAGTGCATCCTAGCAGAATTGATTCGTCAAGAGCGTCTGATTTTGGTAGAAGAGTTGAGCGTTTCTGGGCCGAAAACCAAAGAACTGATTGCTAAGTTAAACGATTTGAATGCACCTCGTGCACTAATCGTTACTAAAGAAGTTGATGAAAACTTATACTTAGCTGCTCGCAACATTCCACACGTCAATGTACTTGGTACAAATGAAGTGGACCCAGTGAGCTTGATCGCATTTGATAAAGTGATCATGTCAGTTGAAGCTGCGAAACAATTTGAGGAAGCACTAGCATGAATAACGCAAGACTTTATCAGGTCTTAAGAGGGCCTGTATTCTCAGAAAAATCTCAAATGCTTGGCGACTCACTTGGTGTGCAGGTATTTAAAATTGATTCTAATGCTACTAAGCTTGAAGTCAAGAAAGCAGTTGAGTTGATGTTTGAAGGTGTTGAAGTTACTAAAGTAAACACTTTGAATGTTAAAGGTAAGACAAAGCGTTTTGGTAAAAGCATCGGCCGTCGTAACGACTACAAAAAAGCCTATGTTACCTTAAAAGCTGGTCAAGATGTACAAATGGCTGATGCTGGTGAAGAAGTAGCGAATACTACTGATTCTACTAGTGAAACAGCGAATAACGAATAAGGATTACACTCATGCCTATCGTAAGAGCAAAGCCAACATCACCAGGCCGTCGTTTTGTTGAAAAAGTAGTGCATCCACACCTGTACAAAGGTCGTCCGTTTGCAGCACTTCTAGAATCAAAAAGCAAGTCAGGTGGTCGTAACAATAATGGCCGCATTACTACTCGTCACATTGGCGGTGGTCATAAGCAACATTATCGCATTATCGATTTCAAACGTACTAAAGACAATATCCCAGCAACGGTAGAGCGTATCGAATACGATCCTAACCGTACTGCTCATATTGCTCTACTTAAGTATGCTGATGGCGAACGTCGTTACATTATCGCTGCTAAGAAACAAGTAGTTGGTGATACAGTAATGTCAGGCGAGACTTCTCCAATTCGTCCAGGTAACTGCTTACCGCTAAAAAACATCCCATTGGGTACTGTGATTCACAATATCGAGCTTAAAATCGGTAAAGGTGCACAGATGGCTCGTTCTGCGGGTGCTAGCGTTCAGTTACTAGGTCGTGACGGTGTTTATGCTATTCTACGTATGCGTTCTGGCGAAACTCGCCGTGTACACGTAAATTGCCGCGCTGTTATTGGTGAAGTTTCTAACACTGAAAACAACTTGAAATCACTTGGTAAAGCCGGTGCTTCACGTTGGCGTGGTGTTCGTCCTTCTGTTCGTGGTGTCGCTATGAACCCGGTTGATCACCCACACGGTGGTGGTGAAGGTCGTAACAAAGGTCGCCATCCAACCAGCCCTTGGGGTCAGAAGTCTAAAGGACTTAAAACGCGTCACAATAAGCGTACTGACAACATGATCATCCGCCGTCGCGCCAAGAAGAAATAAAGGAAGAATTTCATGCCTCGTTCATTGAAAAAAGGTCCATTCATAGACGCGCACTTGTTTGCTAAAGTTGAGAATGCATTAGACACCAACTCACGCAAGCCAATTAAGACTTGGTCGCGCCGCTCGATGATTCTGCCACAAATGGTTGGCCTAACTTTATCTGTTCACAACGGCCGTACTCATGTACCGGTTATCGTGAGTGAGCAGATGGTTGGTCATAAACTAGGTGAATTTGCCCCGACTCGTACGTATCGTGGTCACGGCATTGACAAAAAAGCTAAGAGATAAGGTGCTTACCATGGAAGTAACTGCAAAATTACGCGGTGCCGCCATATCGGCACAAAAAGTTAGACTCGTTGCTGATGAAGTTCGTGGCAAATCTATTGAGCGTGCTTTGGATATCCTAACGTATAGCAATAAAAAAGGCGCTGTGTTTGTTAAGAAATGCCTTAACTCAGCCATCGCCAATGCCGAACATAATCACGGCTTAGATATTGACGACCTAAAAGTCGCTACTATCTATGTTGATGAAGGCATTACGCTAAAACGTATCCTACCACGTGCCAAAGGCCGTGCTGATCGCATCAGCAAGCGTACTTGTCACATCACTATAAAGGTAGGAGAATAAGTTATGGGTCAAAAAGTACATCCAATCGGAATTCGTCTTGGTGTTGTAAAAAAGCATAACGCAAACTGGTATGCTAACCCTAAACAATACTCAGAATACCTAATCAACGACATTCAAGTTCGTGAATATCTACGCAAAAAGCTAGACAACGCTATGATCAGCAACATCATGATCGAGCGTCCTACTGGCGCTGCTAAGATTACCATCGCCACTGCGCGTCCTGGTATTGTTATCGGTAAGAAAGGTGAAGATATCGAAAGACTTCAAAAAGAATTGACCAAAATTATGGGCGTACCTGCTCAGGTCAACATTGAAGAAATCACGTCACCTGACCTTGATGCACGTTTGGTAGCAGACGGCATCGGTAGCCAGCTTGAGCGTCGTGTTATGTTCCGTCGTGCGATGAAACGCGCGGTACAGAACAGCATGCGTTCTGGTGCTAAAGGTATCAAGGTTGAGCTGTCTGGCCGTCTAGGCGGTGCTGAGATTGCTCGTAGTGAATGGTACCGTGAAGGTCGTGTGCCATTGCATACACTCCGTGCTGATATTGACTACTCGTCAATTCGTGCAGAGACAACTTACGGCACCATCGGTGTTAAAGTTTGGATTTTCCGTGGCGAAATCCTTGACGGTATGAACAGTGTATATAATCCCGTCAAAGAAGAGCAGACTCGTGCGCCAAAACGCCGTGGTCGTGGAAACCGTCGAAACTCAGACAGAGGTTAAACTATGTTACAGCCAAAACGTACCAAGTTTCGTAAAATGCACAAAGGTCGTAACACTGGGCTAGCTCATCGTGGAAGCACCGTTGCATTCGGACAAATTGGTCTAAAATCATTGACGCGTGGTCGTATGACAGCTCGTCAAATCGAAGCAGCACGTCGTACCATCACTCGTAAAATTAAGCGTGGCGGTAAGATTTGGATTCGTGTATTCCCTGACAAACCAATTACCAATAAACCATTAGAAGTACGTATGGGTAAAGGTAAAGGTCCAGTAGAATATTGGGTATGCGAAATCAAACCTGGTAAAGTGCTATATGAAATTGAAGGGGTATCTGAAGAGCTTGCTCGTGATGCATTAACGCTCGCTGCAGCAAAATTGCCCTTTAAAACTACCATTGTTAAGCGGACGATAATGTAATGAAGATCAGTGAATTACGTGATAAATCATTAGAAGAACTGACCCAGTTACTTGATGAAAAGCAACTTGATGCTTTCCGTATTCGTATGGCTAAAGCAACTGGTCAGTTGGGTAATACCCATGAAGTTAGAGCCAATCGTCGCACGATTGCCCAGCTTCAGACTTTGATTAACGAGAAACAACGAGGCGACTCATGAGCGATAACAATCAAACAGCTACCAATGCTAGCGTATTGACAGGACGAGTTGTCAGCGACAAGATGGACAAGTCCATCACAGTTTTGATTGAGCGTCTGGTTCGTCATCCTTTGTATGGCAAGCAGCTTCGTCGTTCTACAAAAATCAAAGCACATGATGAGAATAATGTTTGCCAACAAGGCGATCTTGTCCGTATCAAAGAAACGCGTCCAATCTCAAAAACCAAGTCTTGGACTTTGGTTGATGTGGTTGAAAAAGTAGAAAAAATCTAAGTAAATTGCATTAAAAGCCAGAAGCTGTTAAAATAGCCGCCTTTTTAAGGATGCTGATTGCGCCGAGCGTATATCACTCACATTAAGAGTAAGTCGCGGTTATTTATATTAAAATGCCGTCTACTCATACTGTGCTAGCGGCAGCAACTGGTTTTTA
This sequence comes from Psychrobacter nivimaris, assembly GCF_009812035.1. Lineage (GTDB taxonomy): Bacteria > Pseudomonadota > Gammaproteobacteria > Pseudomonadales > Moraxellaceae > Psychrobacter > Psychrobacter nivimaris. The sequence continues at coordinate 16,056 of NZ_VZIZ01000041.1, forward strand.
TTGCTCATACGTGTGGAGTAACGCTATGATTCAGGTTGAGTCAATGCTGGAAGTTGCAGACAATAGCGGTGCAAGAAGAGTTCAGTGCATTAAAGTACTGGGTGGTTCTCATCGTCGTTATGCATCAGTTGGCGACATTATTAAAGTAACGGTTAAAGAAGCCATTCCGCGTGGTCGTGTTAAAAAAGGCGACGTGATGAATGCAGTAGTTGTACGTACCAAAAAAGGCGTTCGTCGCCCTGATGGTTCTGTGTTACGTTTTGATGACAATGCTGCGGTATTGTTGAACCAAAACAAAGCGCCGATTGCAACTCGTATTTTTGGACCGGTAACTCGTGAACTACGTGGTGATCAGTTTATGAAAATTGTATCACTAGCACCAGAAGTATTGTGAGGTAATCCATGTCAAAATTACGTAAAGGCGATACAGTTATCGTGATTGCTGGGAAAGACAAAGGCAAGCAAGGTACTGTACAAGCTGTAAAAAACGATCGTATTAAAGTTGAAGGCATTAACATTGTTACCAAACATCAGAAGCCAAATCAGGCAACTGGCGTTGAAGGTGGCATTCTTAAGCAAGAAGCTTTTCTGCATATCTCAAATGTCGCAATCTTAAATGCGCAAACCCAAAAAGCAGACCGTATTACTTATCAGTTTGGCGAAGACGGCAAGAAACAACGCGTCTATCGTTCAAACGGTGAAGTAGTGGCGACTGCGTAAGACACTAAGGGTGTAATGGTAATGGCAAGATTAAAATCTTTATATAACGATAAATTAAAGCAGCAAATCAAAGAAGATCTTGGTTTAGACAATGTGATGCAAGTGCCTAAAATCACTAAAATCACACTTAACATGGGTGTAGGCGGCGCGTCTCAAGACAAGAAATTGTTGGAAGGTGCTGTAGCTGATATGACCGCGATTGCTGGTCAAAAACCTGTTGTCACCAAAGCGCGTAAATCAGTTGCTGGCTTTAAGATTCGTGAAGAATGGCCAATTGGCTGTAAAGTAACGCTACGCGGTGAGCAAATGTACGAATTTTTAGATCGTCTCGTTGCCATTGCAATTCCTCGTATTCGTGATTTCCGCGGTTTTTCACCTAAAGCCTTTGACGGACGTGGTAACTACTCATTGGGTATCAAAGAACAAATCGTATTCCCAGAAGTAGATTTTGACAAGATTGATCGTATCCGTGGTATGGATGTGACAATCACCACGTCAGCTCAATCTGATGAAGAAGGTCGTGCGTTGCTTAAAGCATTCGGCTTCCCATTTAAATAAGGTAAAGACGTTATGGCAAAGAAGAGCATGATTAACCGCGAATTAAAGCGCGAAAAAATGGTTGCTAAATATGCTGAAAAGCGTATCAAGCTAAAAGAAACTATCAGTGATATGACTGCAAGTGACGAAACTCGTATGGAAGCGATGTTAGAGCTACAAGCTCTTCCACGTAACTCATCACCAGTACGTCTGCGTAATCGTTGTGCTATCACCGGTCGTCCTCACGGTTACTTCCGCAAGTTTGGCTTGTCACGCAATATGCTGCGTGAGCGTGTCATGCAAGGCGATGTGCCTGGTGTTCGTAAAGCAAGCTGGTAAGGAGTAACTATATGAGTATGCAAGATACCGTTGGGGATATGCTAACCCGTATCCGTAACGCACAAATGGCTAACAAAGTATCGGTAGCAATGCCGAGCTCTAAATTACGTAAATCAATTGCTGATTTACTAGTTAGCGAAGGTTATGTGGCTAGCGCTGTTGTTGCTGAAGAAGAAAACAACAAAGCAACCCTTACTATTGAATTGAAATATTTCGAAGGCCGTGCTGTCATCGAAACTATCCAACGTTATAGCCGTCCTGGTTTACGCCAGTTCCGCGGTAAAGACGCTATCCCTACTGTTAAGCAAGGTATGGGTGTTGCTATCGTATCTACTAGCCAAGGTATCATGAGCGATCGTGCTGCACGCGCTGCTGGTATCGGTGGTGAAATCGTCGCATTTGTAGCGTAAGCTATACGACGATGAAGTCTATTTGATGGTTGTTAGGCTTCTATTGATTGAGTAATATTAAATTATTTCGAATTGATAGATGTCTAACACAGTCAACTATGCTAAACTAACACGCTTTTTAGCCTGTTAGTTTTTTCGCTAATATAAAGAAGTTAAATTTTTTAAGGAATATTCCTATGTCTCGTGTGGCTAAAGCCCCAGTGACGCTGCCAAACGGCGTAAGCGTTACTTTGAACGATCGGCAGGTCGAAGTTAAAGGCAAGAACGGTACTATGTCTTTACGCCTGCATGCATTGGTCGAGCTGAAACAGGAAGATGATGCTATCATTTTCTCACCTACAGTCGATTCAAAAGAAGCTATGATGCACACTGGCACCATGCGCGCTCTTGTTAACAACTATGTTACTGGCGTGAACGAAGGCTTTGAAAGACGTCTTCAGTTGATTGGTGTTGGTTATCGCGCGCAAGTTACTGGTAACAAAGTAACCTTGAACGTTGGTTATTCTCATCCAGTAGAGTACACGTTACCTGAAGGTGTATCAGCTGAAACGCCAACGCAAACTGAAATTGTTTTGAAATCAAACAATAAACAGCAGCTTGGTCAAGCAGCCGCTAACATCCGTGGTTTCCGCCCACCTGAGCCTTATAAAGGTAAAGGTATTCGTTATAGTGACGAGCATGTGATTCGCAAAGAAGCTAAGAAAAAATAAGGTGAGTTGAAATGTTTGATAAAAAAGCAGCTCGTCTGCGTCGAGCTAAGAAAACACGCGCGCATATCCGTTTCTTAGGCGTTCATCGCTTAACGGTTAACCGCACGTCAAAACATATTTATGCCCAGATTATCTCTCCAAATGGTGGTGAAGTGATTGCTCAGGCATCTACCTTAGACAGCAGCTTGCGTTCAGGCGCGACTGGTAATGCTGATTCAGCAACGTCTGTAGGCCAAATGATCGCAGAACGCGCAAAAGCAGCTGGCATTACTAAAGTTGCCTTTGACCGTAGTGGTTTTAAATATCATGGTCGAGTTAAAGCTTTAGCAGAAGCTGCTCGCGAAAACGGATTGGAGTTTTAATCATGGCTAGAAATGATAAAAATGATAAGAATGAACAGACTGACGGTCTAGTAGAACGCTTAGTTACCGTTGATCGCGTTGCAAAAGTTGTTAAAGGTGGTCGTATTTTCTCTTTCACTGCGTTGACCGTAGTGGGTGATGGTAATGGCCGCGTTGGTTTTGGTCGTGGTAAAGCACGTGAAGTGCCAGCTGCTATCCAAAAAGCACTAGAAGCTGCTAAACGCAATATGATCACTGTTGAGCTAAATGATGCAACTTTGTATCATCCGATCAAAGCACGTCATGGTGCTAGTAAAGTCTATATGCAACCTGCATCTGAAGGTACTGGCGTAATCGCTGGTGGCGCAATGCGTGCTGTATTAGAAGTTGCTGGTGTCAAAGATGTTTTGACTAAATGTTATGGTTCTACCAATACTGCTAACGTTGTTCGCGCAACGTTTAACGGTTTACGTGATATGTCAACTCCAGAGAAGATGGCAGCTAAACGTGGTAAATCTGTAGACGAAATCTTGGGTTAACTTAGACTAGGTGAGTTACGATGAAAAAAATGAAAGTCACTCAATTTAAATCGGGTGCCCATCGCCTAAAGAGCCACAAAGCGAGCTTGAAAGGATTGGGTTTACGCCGTATTAATCATACTGTAGTAGTAGAAGATACTCCTTCGACTCGTGGTATGGTCAATCGCGTTAACTACATGGTAAAAGTGGAGGAAGCGTAATGGGTCTTAGATTAAATGAATTATCACCAGGTGTTGGCGCAAAGAAAACTGCCCAACGTCGTGGTCGTGGTATCGGTTCAGGTCTTGGTAAGACTGGTGGTCGTGGTGTAAAAGGTCAGAAATCTCGTTCAGGTTCTAGCATTCGCTCAGGATTTGAAGGTGGTCAGATGCCTCTATATCGCCGTCTACCAAAATTTGGTTTTACCAGTAAACTGGCTATGAAGACTGCTGAAGTACGTCTTTCTGAACTGAATAAAATTGAAGGCGATGTAGTTAGCCTTGAAACACTTAAAGCTGCTAACCTTATCCGTCATGATATGAAACGTGCTCGTGTAATGCTATCAGGCGAAGTCACTAAAGCTTATACTTTTAAAGGTATTAAAGTGACTAAAGGTGCTAAGCAGGCTATCGAAGCTGCTGGTGGTAGCATCGAGGAGTAGTAACGTGTCAAAACAATCAATGTCATCGGCTGGTATACCGCTTAATCCATTCGCATTTATACGTAAGTATGATGAGCTATGGACGCGTTTATTATTTTTAATCGGCGCATTGATTGTTTATCGTTTAGGGTCACATATTCCAGTTCCGGGTATTAACCCAGTTAACTTGGCTGATCTGTTTTCGCGCAACGAAAACACCATTTTGAGCATGTTTAATATGTTCTCAGGTGGTGCGCTAGAGCGTATGTCTATCATGGCACTTGGCATTATGCCATATATCTCAGCATCGATTATTGTACAGATGATGTCTGCAGTATTGCCATCGCTTGAAGCCCTCAAAAAAGAAGGTGAAGCGGGACGACGCAAGCTAAATAAGTACACCCGTCAGGGAACACTTGCTTTAGCCCTAGTACAGTCATTAGGAATGTGTGCCGGCTTAATCAGCCAAAACCTTACTTTATCTACTGGTCTTACCTTTTATATTCCAGCTGTTACTTCTTTAGTAGCAGGCGCAATGTTCTTAATGTGGCTTGGTGAGCAGATTACAGAACGTGGCGTAGGTAATGGTATTTCAATGCTCATTTTTGCGAGTATTGTGGCTGGTACGCCAGGTATGATTTCGCAGTCTATTGAACAGGTCAATCAAGGTCAGATGAACTTGATTGTACTCTTTATTTTTGTATTGCTAGGTATCGCGGTTACTGCGGGTATCGTTTATATTGAACGTGCTCAACGCCGTGTTCCTGTAAACTATGCACAAAAACAGCAACAAGGTCGCAAAATTTATGCTCAGCAGCAATCACATTTGCCGTTGAAGCTAAATATGGCAGGGGTTATCCCCGCTATTTTTGCCAGTTCTTTGTTATTGTTTCCTGCAAGTTTAGGGCAGTGGGTTGGTCAATCGACTGATCCTACCTTTGTACAGAAAATACTTCAAAATATGGCATTGGTGTTGTCTCCAGGACAGCCGCTATATTTAGTACTGTTTGGCGCAATGATTATCTTTTTCTGTTATTTTTATACGGCATTGGTATTTAGTCCGCGTGAAGTAGCAGAGAACCTTAAACGTAGTGGTGCGTATATCCCAGGTATCCGCCCAGGACAACAAACTCAGCGTTACCTCGATCATGTATTAAACCGACTGACCTTTATTGGCGCGATGTATATGACGGTTATTTGTTTAATGCCAATGGTCGTCCAGTCATCGTTTGGTGTGCCGTTTCAACTCGGTGGTACGTCTTTACTGATTATGGTGGTTGTGGTAATGGACTTCATCTCGCAGATTCAAGCGCATTTGATGACCCATCAATATCATGATCAGACGTTAATTCAATCGCCCACTCAACCTTAAATGAGCGGTACGATATTTCAAGGAGCATGCTATGAAAGTTCAAGCATCAGTTAAAAAGATTTGTGGTAGCTGTAAAGTTGTGCGCCGTAAAGGCCGTGTACATATTATTTGTACAGCAGAACCTCGCCACAAGCAACGTCAAGGTTAATATTTAGTATTGGAAAACATCTAGTTTTCGCTGCTAATTAAATTAATACTTGAAAAATAACGGCGGATGCGATATCATCCGCCACTTGCCGTGTTTATACAAAATCTTTTATAATAGAATCGATGAGCAGACTTATAGTCAAAACATCGATAATGACTATAAAAGCTCTAGTATTAACAGCAACAAATCTGAAGAGTAAAGCCTTATCGCTAGATAACGCTTATTTTTCTTTAATGGAGAGAAATCAATGGCTCGTATTGCCGGCGTAAACATTCCGGATAATAAGCATGCTGTTATTTCACTAACTTACATCTTTGGTGTAGGTCGTACCACTGCTCAGAAAATCTTAGAAGCAGTTGGCATCGCCCCTACTACTAAAGTCAGTCAGTTAGATGATACACAGTTAGATGCTATCCGTGCACAAGTTGCAAACTACATGACTGAAGGTGACCTTCGTCGTGAAGTTTCAATGAACATCAAGCGTTTAGTTGATCTTGGTTGTTACCGTGGCATCCGTCATCGTCGTAACCTACCAGTTAGAGGTCAGAACACCAAGAACAACGCTCGTACTCGTAAGGGTCCGACACGCCCTCTCAAAAGATAATTAACTTAGGAAGCTAAAAGATGGCAAAAGACACTCGCAGTCGCAAAAAGGTGGCTCGTCGTTCAGTATCGGAGGGCATTGCCCATATCCATGCGTCTTTTAATAACACCATTGTTACGATTACCGATCGTCAAGGTAATGCATTGGCTTGGGCCACTTCAGGTGGACAAGGCTTCCGTGGTTCACGTAAATCTACACCATTTGCAGCTCAGGTTGCAGCTGAAGTCGCTGGTAAAGCGGCCCAAGAATATGGTGTTAAGAATATCGATGTTTTGGTCAAAGGACCAGGACCGGGTCGTGAGTCTGCGGTAAGAGCACTAGGTGCATTGGGTTATAAAGTTAACAGCATCTCTGATGTAACCCCAATCCCACACAATGGTTGCCGTGCGCCGAAAAAGCGCCGCGTCTAATATTAAAGACGAAGCTTTTTATACTAAAAGCTTATAGGAGACATAACAATGGCCCGCTATATTGGACCAAAACTGAAATTATCACGTCGTGAAGGTACGGATTTAGGCCTTAAGTCTGGCGTTAAACCGTATGACGTAAAAACGAAGAAAGCTGGTCGTCCACCAGGTCAGCATGGCGTAAGCCGTAACAAGACCTCAGAATATGCTCTACAGTTGCGTGAAAAGCAAAAAGTTAAGCGTATTTATGGTGTACTAGAGCGTCAATTCGCGAACTACTATAAAGAAGCTGCTCGTAAGCGTGGCGCTACTGGTGAAAACTTACTAGCAATGCTTGAGAGCCGTCTAGATAACGTTGTATATCGCATGGGCTTTGGCTCAACTCGCGCAGAAGCACGTCAGCTAGTCAGTCATCGTACTGTTATGGTAAAAAAAGCTGGCCGTGATGAGTTTGTTCGTGTGAACATTCCTTCAATTCAGCTTCAAGATGGTGATGTCATCGCTATCCAAGAGAAATCTCGCGAACAGCTACGTATTAAAAACGCTATCGAATTAGCGACACAACGTGGTATTCCAGAATGGCTTGATGTTGACCACAGCAAACTACAAGGCACGTTTAAACATGCGCCTGATCGTATTGATCTACCTGCTGAAATCAACGAAAGCTTGATCGTTGAGCTATACTCTAAGTAATGACGTAATGCTCAATGTTATGAAAATGGCATTGAGCAATTAACGTTAATTAAACCAGTTTAATAAATCGAGGTGACATCATGATGCTAAATGCAACTGAGTTTCTAACGCCGAATGCCATTAATGTGGATACGGTTAACGAAACGATTGCGAAAGTCACGCTCGAACCGTTAGAACGCGGCTTTGGGCATACCCTAGGTAATGCTCTGCGTCGCATCTTGTTATCTTCATTACCTGGTGCTGCAGTCATTGAAGCTGAGATTGATGGTGTTGACCATGAATACTCAACGCTTGAAGGCCTGCAAGAAGACGTACTTGATTTGCTTTTGAACCTAAAAGGCTTAGCAATTACGCTTCATGACCAAAATGAAGTATTTTTGACCTTGGATAAACAAGGTCCAGGCACTATTACTGCTGCAGACATCGCGTTGCCGCACAATGTTGACATCATCAATCCAGAATTGGTCTTGGGTACATTGAGCGATCGTGGTCATCTTAAGATGCGTTTGCGTGTAGTGATGGGTCGTGGATATGAGCCAGCAAACCAGCGCCGTGAAGATGGTGATACTAAAGCAATTGGACGTTTAAAGCTTGATGCAAGTTTTAGTCCTGTGCTTCGTGTTGCTTATCAGGTTGAGAACGCTCGTGTAGAGCAGCGTACTGATCTTGATCGTCTTATCATTGAGCTTGAAACTAATGGCACTATAGATCCAGAAGAAGCAATTCGTAAAGCAGCCACTATTTTACAACAACAGATTTCTATCTTTGTTGACCTAGAAGCTGAAGAAGCGCCTGAGCCTGTGAAAGAGAAAGAAGAGGTTGATCCGGTGCTATTACGCCCTGTGGACGATCTTGAACTAACGGTTCGCTCAGCCAACTGCTTGAAAGCTGAAAACATTTACTATATCGGTGATTTGGTACAGCGTTCAGAGACTGAACTTCTAAAAACCCCAAATCTTGGTAAGAAATCATTAACAGAAATCAAGGACGTATTAGCGTCTAAAGATTTAGAGCTCGGTATGCGCCTAGATAACTGGCCACCAGCTGATTTACGTGTTGATGATCGCTTTTCTTATCGTAGCCGTTAAACTTTAAGGATTTTTGACTATGCGCCATCGTAAGAGTGGAGTCAAGCTGGGTCGTACCGGCAGTCATCGTAAGGCAATGTTTCAGAACATGACTAACTCATTATTTGAGCATGAACTGATCAAAACAACTTTACCAAAAGCTAAAGAACTACGTCGCGTTGCCGAGCCATTGATCACTATGGCTAAAGAAGACAGCGTTGCTAACCGTCGTTTAGCATTCAGCCGTATGCGTAGCAAAGCTATGGTAGGCAAATTATTTGGCACGTTAGGTCCTCGTTACCAGACGCGTCCAGGTGGTTATTTGCGTATCGTAAAATGCGGTTACCGTGATGGTGACAATGCGCCAATGGCTTATGTAGAATTGGTTGATCGTGACTAGTTTTACACCTAAGACATATTCCATAAAAAAGCTCCAATGCAATTGGAGCTTTTTTTTGTCTTAAATTTGACTAAATATACTATTAGTTGTTTAGGGCAATAACTGGCTATTTAGAACAATAACTAGCTGCTTAGAGTAATAACGAATCGACATCAGCCGCACCTTGCCTGATAACTTCAGGAACGCTGCTAGTCATATCTACGATAGTAGTAAGCTTGGTCGTCTTTATACCTGCATTGATGAGACCGTCGATTTGGTTACCTAGTAAGTCTTCAATCTCAAACGGGTCATCCAAAATATCGTCTCGATTAGGCAAAATCAGTGAGCTGGTTAAGATAGGTTCATCCATCGCTTCTAATAATGCTTGAGCAATAGGGTTACTAGGCACACGAATACCAATGGTTTTTTTCTTTGCATGGGCCAGTTTCTTGGGTACGTCTTTGGTGGCAGTAAGAATAAAAGTAATTGGGGCAGGGGTGTGGGCTTTCAGCTGTTTAAATTGCACATTATCAACTGTTGCATAATTGGCAATTTCGCTTAGGTCGCGGCATAGTAAGGTAAATTGATGCTTATCATCGAGTTCACGGATTTGCTTAAGCTTCGCTAGCGCATCCTTTGCACCCAAACGGCAACCAAAAGCGTAACTGGTATCAGTTGGGTAAATAATTAACTGATCTCTGCGCAATAGGTCAGCGGCTTGCTCAATGAGGCGTGGCTGCGGATTATCGGGATGAATATAGAAAACTTCCATAGTGGTTCCTTATTTTATAATTATTGGTTTTTAATTGAGACAAATTTTTCATTAGTTAGATGTGGTTCAATCACTGGATATATTAGAAAAACTATTCTAGAACTAAATCAGATCGATATTTTCAAAGTACCACTCCAGTTATCAGTATAGCTCAAAGTAGATATAAGTTTAGTGGCAAGGCGTTACCAACCGTAGAAAATCGTTAATAAGTAGGGAAGCTAAGTAATTTAAACTAAGCGCTGATCTCAGATGAAGAGGTGCAAGCGCTAAGTAACGCAGTCAGTAAAGTCTTAGCGTCACGCGGCAGAGTACGAGGTTTGGCTATATAGCTTTGGACTTGCTGATAGACATCACTAGCAAAGGTGCTACTACTGGTGTCGAAGTCGGCAAACAAGTTATCTTGTGAGACTTGGAAATTTCGTCCACACGCCAAGGTAAATAGACACTCTAATGCTTGAGGTTTGATTTCTACACGCTCAAATGCTTGCTGCTGCGCCGCTGATCGTCCATCTGGCGCATACCAGTAGCCAAAGTCAGATAGTTGTCTACGAGCATCACCAGCCACGCACCAATGACTTAGCTCTAGTAAACTCTTAACTATAAATGTACATTACTAAGTTATTGATTGATAAAGAAGTAATTGTAATGATGTAAAATCAGCTTCTTGATAAAAAAATGTACAATATTCCTCATAAAAGGAGATATTGTACATTAAGTGAGTCATTGGAATTATCACTTTTCAAAGCACTAAGAAGCTTATATTAGCCGTGTATATACAATCGAGACATATCAATATTTTATTTTTGATGAATAGATCGGGACTTTTTGTTGGTTCTTCTCTTAGTAGATATTCTTTGTTTTTTCAATAAAATTGGGAAGGCTAGAATATTTACTATAGTTATCATCGGCTGAATAGTAGCCTGATGAATATACTTCACATGACTGCTTTGAAATTTTAAAATTAAGTAAGTATGAATTTGCAATATGTAGTTAATAAACTAATTATCCCTTAACGTAGAAAAATCTGTATGCATTAATGTTTCTAAAGCTATTCTAGCCGTAGGAGGAGGATTCGTAATCATCTCTTGATAATTAACTTCTAAGTTTTTTAGAAACATCTCTGATATCGGTCGACCTGAAAAATCATCAAAGCTAGGTGAAAAATGTATACCTATAGCTTCACACATAGCCTTTTCTAAGCCTTGAGGTCTTGCTTCAACCAATTGAAATAGCTCTTGCTCTTCACTTGTTCTACCACATTCAGTATACCAGTAACCATAGTCATCTAATTTGCGTCGTTTTTGCCCTGCCAAACAGTAATGAGCAATTTCATGTAATAGGCTTCTTGGGTAGTTTTCTTTAAAAAAGATCTTCGCATTTGTATCTGCTTTTGGCGCTTCATAGTAGGGTTCATCTACTCCACCAATTATGGTTAGAGTAGGAAACAGATGTTCAAATAAAATTTTTAGTTTGTTACACAAATGATCGTCATTCATAGGAATACTTTTAAGGCATCTTAATAGCCGTAATATGAGAAAAATAAAGCTTTAGAGAGGCTTTATTCATAGATTGTATTTGAGCTAAACAGGAACAAGATTAAGCTATTTATTAGATCTTTTCACTAATCTTATATGTGGAGAATCTGCTAACTCTCTTTGAAGTTCAAAATTCTGTCTTAGAATGTTAAGATAATCTTGCATTATAATGTCATATTCTTCTTTTATCATGTCGTATTTCAAATTAGCTTTTATTTTGAGCTCTTTTTCATGTTTTAACTTAGTAGAAGTATTAGGTTTTTCTTGAGCACGATTTTTGCGTTCTTCTTCCGCTTTTGTTATTGCTTCGCAAAGTTCTGGATATCTCTCATTACGGACATACCCTTTTCCTTTACCTGCCTCTCTACCTACAGCGTCTCTAGTAAACTTAAACCGTGATGACTTTGTATTGACAATTTTGGCTGTACCATCTTGTAGACGATTCAAAGCATCCCAATAAGCCTGTTCTGCCTGGCTAGTTTTCATGTTATTTCTCTTGATTTACTTCTAATACTGAAAGAAGACTGTCTATTTTTTTAATACTCACTTCGTATTCATGATGAACACGCTTTGGAATATCTAAAGTGAGTTGAGACTTATAAAAATCTTTAGTTTGTAGCAAAATACTTTTGGATTCTGGTGAAAACACCGCATTTTCACAGCTAATACAAGCAGATGCCAATACACCAGCACCTTTATCACAAGGTTTAATAGACATACATCCGCCAACTAAAGTAGATCGATAACGAATTTTGCCATTTTTGACTGCTTTCTTAGTACTATTTCTATTATCTAAGAACTTAGGAAGCTTATTCTCTACTTTTCTTTTTTGTAGATTTTTACCAGCTGCACCAGTTAGTGTCACCCCGCTATCTAACAATTCATGCAAACTATCTGACTCTACTCTTGCTTGGGCCTCCTGCCATTCCTTTTCCATAGCTTTGACTTCAGGGCCGTTGCCTAAAATATTTATCGCTCTAGAGTTTGAGTCCGTGTAATAGACTGTCATCATCATGCTTATATGTTTTAGCTGGGATTTAAGGGTAGGATATGAAACATAACCACTAGAAGCAGCATACACGGCTAAGGAGCGTCTAAACTGATGAAAGCCTAAAGGCCAAGGCTCACCTAATTTAATATTATTAGGTATTTCATCGCCGTATAAAAATTGACTGACTTCCTTTAAGTCTTGTTCTGAAATCAATAAGTGCTCTGATGACATTATTTTTTGAATGAGGTTGCTATTTAAGGCAGTTGTTGCATAATCAAAATGCGGATGAGGCTTTCCAGATTTCCCATTTTCAATTGAAAAAAACAACGGTAACTTACTCTCATCTTCTTCCACCTGACTCTTATTAGCAGACCAGTTCAAAGCTCCTTGAGTGATAAATTTAGCTGCTTCAAAAGCTTCTTCAACAATTGAACCTGTTACCCATTTTGTAAATCTTGGTACTCCATTACTTTCCAATTTTGTTGTAGTTGACCATACTACAGGTATATTTCCAGTATCGGAATGAATATGTCTTAGCCCGTTGAAAGGGATAGATAGTAATTCATTTTTACGCATACCTGTAAACGCAGCTATAACAAAAGCGCTTTTCATCTGTATTTGACCTAGGCTGATTGTTAAACTTAACCAACTAGCATTCTTGATGATGTTTAAATCTGTTAATTCTGCTAAAATATTAGTTAGCTTTTTATCTGCCTTTAAGGCAGTTTTCCAATAAAATGAGACTAAACTTGTTTGTGATTTATTAAGCTTACTTATGGGCATACTCTGATCTAGTCTTAAAGCTTCATCCCTTACTTTAGTACGTGCAGAAAAAACATATGATATCTTCTCAGCATGCTTATTAAAAGTCTGTAAGCTTTCAATGGTATCTTTTAGCAGGTTCTGATAAATGCGTGAAGGGATAATCATAGTTTGAAGACCTTGAGAGGTTTCAGGGAAAGACTTTCTAGTTTTTCTTAAACTGCTTGAAAATTCTTCTGAAGGTTGTATATTGCACCAAAAATTGTTTCGATTTAAAACAGATGCTGTATCAATAAACCTTTGTATCTTGCCTAAATACAAGCCTATTTGTTTCTCTGCAGAGCTGTTAGTTACTAAGAAACAGATTGCATTAGGGTCAGCAAATACGTTATCAAGTTCAATATTATTGTTTACACAGTAACTAATCAGAAAAGATATAGCGACTAAGTCGCCATTCAATTTTGACATAGAACATCCATTCATTTCACAAATCCAATTGAGTGCAAATACTTTCAAAAACTTAACTGCTGATTTGAATTCTCTGCCGTCGGTATTAATAGATGAGGATAGGTTCTTAATTTTAGTTCTAAAGTTAATAGTCCTCATTAAACTACTAGTAGCACTATAGTCCCAAATATCGTCAGAGAATAATGATAAAGCATCTCCACTCTTGGAAAGCGTTATAACCAAACTAGATGATGGGTTCTCGATTAGGTCTTTAGATATTGGTTGTATCTCTTTAACAAGGGGTTCACGCATCATTATTTTGGTCATAAACTTAAGCTTTTTCTGTTAGATTCTGAGGCTACAGTGAGAAAATTTATATGCTCATCCCAATACTCATTATAAATTTGCATTTTTATTTTTTGTTCAGCATCATCAACGAGTTCAATTACTCTATTATCTTTTCCTTTAAGAATATTGATAATCTCGTCAATTCTAAATAGTGATGGTTCTATAGAGAGAAGATGATATTCAGGATCATCACGAATCATAGAAGACTTTAGTAGAGCCTCCTTCAAACTTAATAGTTTATGTATATCTTCAAAATCTATATGAATTGCAAAAAATTCACAGAACAAACAACTTTCAAATGTAGCACAGGAAGGGTTGGGGGCTTCATTATTAAAGCCCAATGCCTTAACAGGATCATTTGAGCTATGCTGAAGAAACCGTACAACTAAACTTGGTAAACTAAGCACAATTATAGGAGT
>NZ_VZIZ01000042.1 GCF_009812035.1 Psychrobacter nivimaris
AGACGCTATTTTAACAAAAACCTCTTATCAGGTGTCCTAAATTAGTTGACCACTACAAAACGTATCAACAGCTAGCGCTTTACAGATACCTCGCATGATACCGCTCAAGCAAGTAATGCATTATACAGCGCTTAGTAGTACTACGATTTATGAGATGGTCAATAAAAAATCTGATCGTTACGATCCAACATTCCCTGTTCAAGTGAAGTTATCAAGGGGACGTGTAGCATGGGTTGAGAGTGAGATTGCAGATTGGATTGAGAGTAAAATGGCTGATCGGATTCACTGATCAAGGATAGAAAATAAGCCGCACTACGCGGCTTATTTTTTTGTCTTCTTTTTAATCCCATATTTTAGTAGCATGCTATATAGAACATAGCTGTAATTATGAGTATAAAACGAGCAGACACGGACTTTTACTATGGATTTAAGACAAGAAATAGCCTTAGATATTGCTGCTGCATTGTCTAAAAGCCACTCAAAAAAAAATTACCAAGCAGACTATCAGATATATGCAAAGTTTCGATACTGCTCTAGATATGGGCTATCTCAGAAATTTATGGGATGATGTCTGCTATCAACGTCAAAAAGAGCAAGCTCCTTTCTGGAGTTACTATGACGATATGATTCTACAGTCTGTCTCATCAAAGCTTGAAAAACTCAGTCAGCATGAGATCTATGCTATATGGCTACAAGATCCTAATTTATACTATCAATTAGACGATATAGATATTGGCAAAGAGCATATAGATAAAAGCCCACCTTACTGCGTAGATGATATATCACGATACATCATGAACGAATATATTTACAGAGAGGCAGAGAGCTGGCGGAATGACAGACTTAGACAACTACTAGGTTACTTTTAAAGTATTCTAGGTAGCCAAACCTAGCTAGGTTTAGCTATTCTTAGCTGTTTTTAGCTATTCTTAGCTATTTGGAAGATGCCAAGACCAACCTTCAGAAACGACTAAACCATCACGGCGCATCTTCTGCAATAGATTACGCACCTTATTTTTACGCTGCTTATCATCTAGTACTTGTGGCAACTTATTAGCCAGCATCTTATCAAAGTCAGCTAGTCTACCTCGTTCAAACGTCTTGAGGTACCCTATAATCAAGCTTTGATAATGCATGTCATCTAAGCCGCGCATCTGCATATACTCCGCCTGCTGCTCAGTATGCTTGGCAACATCAGCGGCGATAATATAGCTATTTTTGCGCCCTTCTATCAATGACTTTTTACGTAGCGTATCAGCTTCGTTTTCAGTGATCGCCTGCCCCTTTTGCACTTTATCAAGCGCTATAATATCGTGTAGTGTGAGATTATCTACGCTTGCTAACTGCTTGGCGTACTCTTGATCAAGCACTTTACCTGTAAACTTCACGCCTACTCTTTCACGGGTTAAGTCATAATCTGGCAATGGGAAAAAACGCTTAGACTGAATCTGATACATTTTTTTGATACCGCTACCGATGGTGTCCATCATGTTTAGACTGACCATGGCGTTAACCAAAAATGGATTACGATAGCTCGCTTCAGGCGCATCTTGTAGCAAGACGTTCTCGATAGTCTTAGGAATAAACTCCCCACTGTTTTGAAAAATCAGTGTTGAGTCTTCTTTTTCAACTACAGTAATACGTCCGCCCAGACGATAGTCTTGATGACCAATAGCATTACTTAATGCTTCACGGATGATATAGGGATCATACTGCTGCACCTCTTCAGGAAACAGCGTACCAGCAGGCATGTAGCGGTAATTGAGATTGCGAATTTTGTTATATACCTCGTCTAAGGCTAACAAAAACGGTGGTTCAAAATGTTGATAGTCTTTTTCAATACCATCAACGCCCTTTAGAATCCAAGTGATATGCGCTTGCGCTGGGCTCAAAAAATACGTGGACTCATAACGCCCCAATAAAATAATCGCTGTATTAGTGATCTGACCACGAATGGTAATTTTAGCTTTATTCAAAAAGGTAATGTCATCCCATTCTTGAATATCTTCAACCAAACGTTTGTTTTTATCAGCAAAGACTTGTCTAGCAACAGCAATGGCTTTAGGATCAAGGTCGTCAAGCGTTGCCTCATGGCAAATCTCGGCACTCCAGTCATCCGCTCGATTTTGCCACAGCTTACGGCTTTGATCAGGATAATGCTTAAGTGGTTTTGTGAAGCTACCAATACGAATATAAGGCTCATGTAAAAAGCTAATGGGCATATCTGTGGCTGCTGGAATTTCGAACAGCACCACCGCTTTACCATCAATCTGTAACTCATGAATTGTGAAATGAATTTTAGGACTTAAACGGCTAACCAACCAATGCTCTAAGTCTTCGTTGCCTTTGGCTTTTTTTGTCTTTGGGCTGAAGCTTGTACCAACGATATTATGCGTGCCATCCTCTACGCCAAACACTAAATAGCCAAATTTCTTGCCAGACAAACAAGCACCATTGGCAAGCGCAGATATACGCTTACCAATCTCATCAGAGCTATGAAAGTTATGCTTAAACTCAAGCCACTCTTGTTCGGTAGGCTGTTGAGTTAGGCTTAGGATAAGGCTTTGATAGTGATCGGGCATAGTAAGATACTATATCTAGTTAAAAAGAAGGTATATTGAGTCTATTTGAACGGTATGATCTGCTTATTTAGTTTAAACTAATTTGTCCATTTTCCAAGTAGCCATTTATAAAACTGAATATAAAAAGTCTCAAACATAGCTGGAATGACCCATGCAAAAAAACCTCACTTACAAGTGAGGTTTTAAATAACTACCTGCAAGATCCTTATTTTTTTGTGTCACTACTACTGAATGTACCAAGTGGCCTACCTTTTGGAAAATCTTGATCTGTCAAACCTTGCTTACCCATTTCCTGAATTTCATCATTTTCCTTTTGTTGATCAGCATCATTTAGTTCTTCAGCATCATCGTCATGATCGTCATGATCGTTACCATATGGGTTACCCATCATACTTTCCTTACATTCATTAAGTAAGAAAATAGTATCGAACGATTAATTCCTTCTTTCAAGTAAATTTTCAATATTTTGTCTGGACATGTAGATCATTATGCACTTCAATACTTTTCCAAAATAACATATTAAATTATCTAGCTCTAAACTTCACTCATTCAAATACAGCTCGGCCATACCATCAAGCTTAGCTTTCACCTCTTTCCAATGCGGCATGACTTGAGTTAATAAGCGCCAAAAATGCTCACTATGATTGTGTTCAGCGATATGACACAGCTCATGCAATATCACATAATCAATGCATTCTTTTGGTGCTTTGACTAAGTGCGGATTGAGGATTAAATTACCTTTATTTGAGCAGCTTCCCCATTGTTTTTTCATTACTATTAACTTCAATGAAGGATTATTTTTTACCCATGAGGCCTTATGTATCAAGGCCTCAAGCCTCTCTCTAGAGACCGACGTAAATTTATCTTTATACCATTTATCAATCAAGCTTTTCACGAGAATCGCTCGTTTTTCAGCGTCTAATTCAGAATCATTTTGAGACAATTCTACATGTAACTTACCGCGACTGAGCTTCACCGTACTGTTTATCACATCGTTAGTTTTTGCATCGGTTATCACTTTTAACACATAACGACGACCCAAATAAAACTGGGTTTCGCCGCTGACATAGCGCTTGGGTAATACATGATCTTGTTGCTTGGCAAAGTCTTGTAGGCTTTGCCATATCCAGCGAGCACGTTTCATGAGTGCATCATAAATCAACTCATCGGTAGCATCGACAGGTGCGGTGGCAACCACACGCTGATCAGGGTGTACTTTGATAACCACTTTTCGAGGCTTGGTCTTTTTAGCAATCAGCTTGTCGCTTTCAGGTTTCTTTATCTTCTCTTTATAAGTTACTTCTTTACGCACGACTTCATAGTCAATCTTATATTGACCATAATAAAATACGCCATTCTCAGTCATTGCCTACTACCCTCTTGCTGCTCGTGGGCTACTTGTCTCTCTCGACAGCCCAAGTCGGGTAATCTTTAGCACCTCTTCAATGAGCTGTTGCGCTTTATCAATACCCAAGTCAGCAAACAGCATTGGCAATAATCGTCTATTAATCGCATTTTCAATTTCACTGGCATTGATGGAATATTCCGCCACATTCGTTTTGACTACTTCATCAATCTCAAAGGCGTAAGCGACCAGCTTGTCATTATCTAGCTCTTTATCCGCTAAGAAATCAGCGTCAAATAAATGCTTAAACAAACCAAAATAAGCCTGAGCATGTTTATTTAATTTGCCATTGTCATCGATAAATTCATTCGGTACATCAGCAACATCGCGGTCTTTGACGGCCTGCTCAAAGTCAGCAAACATCATGTACTGCTTCACGGGTGCATCGAACATTGCCTTGGCATCCGCAATCGCTTGCTTGAGCAATTTAGAAAAATACTCTTGGGCATAAGGATCATCAGCCAAATCTTGCTCAATCATCTTAGTAACACGACCAGTGATTTTATCGGTTTGGTTACGTGCTTCATCATCGCTTAATTCTTCAGGCTTAACATCCTTACCTAAGTTACCAACCAAGTAAGCACCTTTTGCCTCGCGAACTTCAAGCCCTGCGATATGCTTATCGAGTAAGCTACGAATATCTGCTTCATACTCATCATAATCGACGGTTTCATCAGCATCTTCGCGTACTTGCTTACGTAGATTGATAAAGGCTTTTAGATCGGCTTTGTAGCGATCACGTTTACTATCGAATGATTTGTCTTCAAAGAAAGACGCTGATTGCAACGCAATTTTCATAGCATTAGAAAACGTAGTCAAAGCTGCATAAAAGTCGTCACGTTCTTTGAGCTTGGTATCGACTACCCTACCTTCTATTTCCTGCATTTTTGGTGCAAGCACTTGTCTTAACGCTTGACCATCCTGTTTGTTCTTCACTGATGAGAAGATAGCCCATAAATCACTATGCAGTCTTGGTAGCTGCTTATACTCGGTATCCATCGCGTTATACAGACCCTTAAGATCTTCGATATCAAAGCCACCTTGCGTACGCTCGGCTAAGTCTTGATATTTCTCAATGGTGATATCCAGCTCTTTTAAGATGCCACGATAATCAATTAGATAACCAAAGCGTTTCTTTTCATGCAAGCGGTTCACACGTGCAATTGCCTGAATCAGGTTATGCTGCTTTAATGGCTTGTCTATATACAGTACGGTGTTTTTTGGTTCATCAAAGCCCGTTAGTAGCTTATCGACAACGATCATAATGTCAGGACCATCATCTTGACCAAAGGCTTCTATAATGGCTTTGGTATAGGCTTTTTCATCACCGCCGTACTGATTGGCGACATTGGCTTGCCACCAGTTTTGCACGATGTCTTTTGACTCGCCATCGACGCTGTCATGCCCCTCACGGGTATCAGGTGGCGACATGGCGACCACTGAGGTCACTTTGCCAATCTTATCTAAGGCCATTTTATAGCGGATAGCTGAGGCTTTAGAGTCACAAGCCAGTTGACCTTTAAGGTGCTGCTGTTTAAAGTTTTGAAAGTGATCAGAGATGTCATGAGCAATCAGCTCAATACGACCTTCAACCTGATAGATTTGACCTTTTTGGGAGAACTTACGTTTTAGGTCAGTTTTTTGATCATTGGTGAGCTTTTGGGTAATACGATCAAACCATGCATCGATGGCTTGGTCATTGGTATTGAGCTCAGGGATACGCTCTTCATATAACAGCGGCGTGACGGTTTTATCTTTGACGGCTTGCTGCATGGTGTAGGAGTGAATGATGCTGCCGAATTTGTTTTCGGTCTTATCGTCTTTTAGCAAGGGCGTACCCGTAAAGGCGATAAAGGCAGCATTTGGCAAGGCTTGCGCCATACGGATATTGTTTTCACCACTTTGGCTACGGTGACCTTCATCGACCATGACGATGATGTTTGGGCTGTCGTTATAACATTCGTCATACTTAACGGCTGAACCAAACTTATTAATAATCGAGAAAATAACGCGTTCATTACCGTGACCGATTTGCTGAGCTAAACGACGACCAGAGGTTGCCATGGCATCCTGACTATCGCGTTTGCTGGTAATGACACCACCAGACTTAAAGGTATTACTCAGCTGAGTTTCAAGATCAACACGGTCGGTGACGACAATGATGCGACACTTCGCGAGCTCCTCTAACCAAATCAAAGCTTTAGAGAAGAACACCATAGTGAAAGATTTGCCACTGCCTGTAGTGTGCCAAATCACTCCACCCTCACGACTGCCCTTTTCATCGAAACTGCTGATACGCTCAATCAGGGCTTTGATGCCAAAGACTTGCTGATAACGGGCAACAATTTTGCCAGCCTTTTTGTCAAACAAGGTAAACAGGCGCATTATCTCAAGCAAACGCTGGGGTTGCAAAAGACTGATAATTAAGCGGTCTTGATCGGTAACGACCAGATCACCGCCATCAATCAATGACTGATATTCATCTTTAATAAAGGCAGGACGATGGGCAAACAGATTCTCAACCTGCTCAGGACTGAGCGCTTGGTTTTTTAGACGGGCAAACTCAGGCTCAGAGATCTTTTCTTCGACCCATTTTGCCCAAAACTTCTCAGGCGTACCGCAGGTAGCATACAGTCCATCATGCCCATTGACCGCTAGTAATAACTGGCTATAGGCAAATAGATGCGGGATTTGTTTTTGACCTTGGTTACGGATGTGCTGGGAGACAGCTTGAGCATTGGTCGATTGCCACTCTCTACTCGAGTCAGGACGTTTGGCTTCAATCACTGCCAACGGTAGACCATTTACGAAGCAGACGATATCAGGAATGATATTACCTGTCCCTTCAGCATTCTGTACTACCAGCTCTTCGGTAAAGTGAAAGCTATTATTATCGATATGATTCCAATCTATCAAGCTGATGGTTTGCGAGGTTTTTTTACCGTCGATAAATTCGGTCACCGTCACGCCATAGAGCATGGCGTTATAGAGCTTTTCATTGGCGAGTTGCAAGCCTAAATTCATCGCTGGGTTTAGCTCGTGCATGATCTTGTCAATGGCACTGTCTGATAAATGATGCGGCTTGCCTTCAAACATAAAAGTTTGCTTGGCTAAGAACGCACGCATAATCGGCAATAGCACGACTTGAGCAGTGGCTTTATTTGCAGTCACTTTTGAGCGCATGGCGTTGCACTGGCTTGGCGGAATAAACTCATAGCCGAGCGTGGTGAGTAAGGTTAGAGCAGGGATTTTTGAGCTAAATTCTTCTTGAAAGTTAATCGTATTTATAGTCACCAATATCTCCACAAATTTAATTATGCACAAGAAAAAATTCTTTGTTGAAACTTGGAGTCTTCTTTTTCATTAACTGAAACAACCTTAAAGCCATTAATTATTAACTCTTTTACAACTTCTGCGTCTGGGTGCTTATTTTTAGTACCATGTGAAATTGGACATATTACTTTCTCAAAACCTTCGAAAGCTTTTAAATCAAAATTCTTTACAGCGCCATGATGTGGAACTTGGATAATGCCAACGTATTCAACATAACTAGGATAAACATCCTTCAATTTGAAATTATTAAAATCACAATCGCCTGTATAAATACAGCCAGATTTATGAATACATGTATGACACAACATGTAATGGTAAAAAGGGTCTATGGGTATACAGTCACAAAAGCAGAATTCCTTTTTGTCTTTAATAAATGATGGACCTGAATATAGAAGCATAGAATTTTGGTTAATTTTCCCCTTTAGCTGGTTATATATAGATTTAAGCACCGTCCAAGTAGAGTGGTCGTTTAGACTATCTAAAACATAACTCGGATCGTTTTTTAGCCTATCTAAATCAAATCCTTCTTTCTCAAGTTTATCCAGCAACACTGCTTGCCTTATCTTATCTTCATAATTATAAGGAACTAAAACCCATTCAACTGAATTTCTAGATTTTAAATTACTGCGATTTCCAATGATCAAGGGAGTGCCGCTATCAATTTTAATTGTACCTGAATTACTTTCTGCACTATCTATTAGCTCATCTATATCTCTAGGTTCTTGATTATTATCTTCATTGAAACCTGAAGCTGGACGAACTTCGATAACCGTTGTATTTGAACCAAAAAACGCTTTAGGGTTCGTAATTAGCTGCTTTAATTCGTCTGAAAGATTGTGCATAAAATTTATGAGTAAATTTCTCTGCTGGTTGTCAAGTAAAGGAATTACAACAAGGCGTATAGATTCGACTGAGTCAACTAATACTGGAATCATAGAGATATGATCAAAATCAAAATGAGATATAAAAAGAGTATCTATCTTTTCATTCTGGAAGGCTAACTCTACAACTGACTTAGTTGTGGCGTAAGAATTTGTTCCACAGTCGTATACTATATTAAAGTCATTATTGCGCTCTGAATAAAAAGCACCTTGCCCTACAGGGTGAAATGTACGAACGATCATAAAACCTCCCCATCAACTAAAACCCGCTTCTTACCCGTCAACAACACCTGCATCAGCGCCTTTTTCTCTTGCTGTAAATCAGCCAATTGCTGCTCAAGCAACTCAATTTCTTTATCCACATTGGTTAGCACGGTGGCAATTTTTTTTTGTTCTTTGATGGCTGGCATATTAAACTTCATACTTTCAAATGAAGTTTTCGAAAGCTCCAAGAAGGTTGAACCACTCGCTTTGCTTATCATTCTGTGCTTGTTATACGTTAGAAGGTAATATACAAACTCAATATTAGTTTTGCTATTAGGAACGATATTTTTAAAGCCTTGGTTCGTACACATCTCATGAGAAGTAATTGCCATTGCACCAATTGTTGCACGGGTACAAATAAGCAATGAACCTGCTGGCACTAGCTTGGCTGAGCTATTTTCTAGCCCTTCTAGCGTTATTTTCTTTAGACTAGAGTTTATATAACGACTATCTTGCTTGGTAATATCAGTGGGTGTAATCCAGTTTATATCGCCATCCCAATATTCAGTATTGGATGTACTAGGCGTACCGCCTGAATATATTTTGCCTAAACTGCCAACGCTAACCTCTTCCCACTCACCCTCAAACCTTATCCCCTCATCATCAAGCAACCGCTTTTTACCCGTGAGCAATTGTTGCATTAAAGCTTTTTTCTGCTGAGTACTATTGTCAATCAAACGCTCAGTTGTGCTAATCGCTTTATCCCAAGTAGATAGGATTTTGGCGATTTTTTGTTGTTCCAATATAGGAGCTAAAGGAAACTCTATCGAATAAAAATCTTTATGATTTAAGTCTGGAATAGTACTCGCACCAGCTTTTGTTAAAATTAAATGTTGGATTCTCGGTGAACGTAGATAATTCACTAGAAAAGTTGTATCAATTCTATTTTTATCAAAATCCATCAAGAAGAAATTATTATGAAATGCACCTTCAACACCTGTGACAACAATCCCTGTATTACCAGTGCGCGTCATTAACACATCGTCTTTACTACAAATTACACGTTGTGAAGGAGCTTCTACATACTCACGAACCTGATCTGTTTTCTTAATTGATTGAATAGTAATGTATTCTTTTGATGTGCTAGTTGGCGATATTAACCGTTCAGAAATAGCGATTTGCAAACCTTGTCTTACTTTCATAACATCAGAAAGTTTAACGCGTTTCCAATCTTTAGGGATTTCTCCTAATTGTGAAGGCTTAAGTAAATTAGGCACCATAACCCAACTCCTTTAAAAACTCTGCCATCTCAGTCTCTAAACTCTCCAATTCAGCTTTTAACTCAAGACGCTCAGTACGCACAGCGTCCAAATCAATTTCCGCCTCTTCCTCAAAGGTATCGACATAGCGTGGGATATTTAGGTTAAAGTCGTTTTCCTTGATTTCATCAAAGCTCGCTAGATACGCGTATTTATCGACGCTTTCCCGCGCTTTATACGTCTCGATGATTTTATTGATATTTTCAGGGGTGAGCTGGTTTTGGTTCTTACCTGATTTAAACTCATTACTGGCATCAATAAACAGTACGGAGTCATCAACTTTACCACTGACAGGATCGGTTTTATTCTTTTTAAACAGCAGAATAGCGGCTGGAATCCCCGTCCCAAAGAACAGCTTTTCCGGTAAGCCAATCACCGTATCGAGCAGGTTTTCTTCGATGAGTTGCTGACGGATTTTACCTTCACTAGACGCACGGAACAGCACGCCATGCGGTACGACCACACCCATGCGACCAGTCGCAGGTTTGAGCGTTTCGATCATATGACTGATAAAGGCATAGTCGCCCTTGGTCTTGGGCGGTACACCGCGATGGAAGCGACCATAGGGATCGCTACTGGCATCCTCATGACCCCATTTATCCAATGAAAACGGTGGGTTGGCTGTTACCACATCGAACCGTAATAAGTGCTTGCCGTCACTACCCAATAGCAGCGGATTACGGATGGTATCGCCCCACTCGATACGGTGATTGTCCTCACCGTGTAGGAACATATTCATCTTGGCCAGTGCCCATGTCGAGCCAATGGCTTCTTGACCGTATAGCGCATACTTCTTAGAGCTAGAGTTTTTGCGTACCATCGCCCCGCACTTAATGAGTAGCGAGCCTGAACCACAGGCTGGATCACAGATCTCATCACCTTCGACAGGCTCAAGAATAGTTGCTAGTAAGTTAGATACTTCAGGCGGTGTATAGAATTCGCCAGCCGTCGCTCCACTACTGGCGGCAAAGTGCTTGATTAGGAATTCATAGGCATTACCAATCACGTCCAAACTACCAACGCGCTCAACGCTTAGGTTAAGGATGTCTTTGCCAAAATCTTCTAACAGATGGCGTAGTAGCTCGTTCTTTTGCTTTTCTTGACCGAGTTTATCCGTGTTAAAGCTGATGTCTTGGAAAACGTTTTTGAGCTTGGTGCCGTTGGCTTCTTCAATCGCATGTAGCGCTTCGTCAATACGTTGACCGTTGCCTGGCTGATGGCGCTGCTCATACAAGTCCCAAAAGCTTGCACCCTCAGGCAGTACAAAACGCTGCTTGGACATCATGGCATGGATCAGCTCTGGGTTTTCGTTACCAGAGCCGCCAAATTGCTCGACCAACTTGTTGTACTCATCGCGATAGACGTCAGACAGGTACTTTAGGAATAGCATAGTTAAGATAAAGTCTTTATAGGTATCGGCGCTGATGACCCCGCGAAACGTGTCACAGGCATTCCATACTGCTTTATTGATGTCGTCTTGATTGATTTGGCTGGCGGGCATTGATGATTCCTAGATACTTTGGAAAATGGCGAATAGTTGTAGTGGGATAATGATAGCAGGCTCTAAGATGGTTGGCAGATGTCATTGCTGAAAAATTCGATTATATCGATTGCATAAGGGTACTAGACAGTATCGCACAGTGGATTGATATTACAGTTGAGTTTAGCTTTTCATTTGATGCCTTAGATTAAACTTATCTAGCCTTCTTAGTTTTAAATTAGCGCGGCTTGTTTTAACAGAGTTATTAAATAATAAAATAAACGTTTTATCAATTCCGATATTCTTTGCTAAATTATTGCTAACATGTTAAATTTATTGATTTTCGTAAAACAAACATTGGTTCATTAATAGTATAAAAATACTAATGACCAATGTTTGTTTTTATGTTGCTATAGGAATTCAATATGAATGGTAGTAGTAGAGTCAAAAGTTATCACTACATATCAAGTGATGGTAAAACTATAGGGCCAATCACTGAAACAGAGGTCAAAAAGCTACTGTTAGAAGAAAGCATAAATATAGATACACTAGTTTGGGATGGTAATGGTGATTGGAAGCCTATAAAAGATACAGATTTAGCAGAGGGTACAAGTTCTATTACGCCACCGCCACCGCCACCGCCACCGCAAAATCAAAGCACAGGAAATAATTCTAGAGACATAGGAGGGCTTACAAATAGTCTAGCTTGGGGAATAGCCCTCAGTTCATTTGTTAGTATTGTCTTAGGATTAATAGCATATATAGCAGCTATTATAATGGCTTTCATAGATCATAAAAAATGCAAAAAACAAGGCATAGATATCTCACCAAAATGGATGATTTTTATACCTATATTGTACCTTTGGAAAAGATCCAAAAAATTTGAAGATAATAAGAAAATATTTTGGATTGGCTGTGCAGGTATAGTCGTTTCTGTTTTATTCATATTCTCCGAAATAGGCAATCTTTCTGGAAATAGTTATATAGAAGAAAATTCTTGTGAGCAAGTTACTGACATGGTGAGGTTCGGTTCTTATATAACTGGTTTAGATGAATTTGGGGGCGATAATGTAAGATGCGAAGAAGTTAATGTAGATCTTAAAATTTCTGATAGTAAATACTATGCTACAGCTATATTGAATACTGGTGACGCCATAGATATCACTATACGTACTGATGGTGATCAAGTACAAGCATCAATAGGTAGAGAATAATAATCAATCAAGTACAGTATTAGTGAGAAATTTATGAAAAAACTATTAATGTTAACTTCAATACTTCTACTAACATCATGCTCAGATAATGAAGGTGATACTGGCTTTATAGCTAATGAAGCTGATATTTCTGAAAAATACGTTCATGACGAAGTAAAATCTAGTTTTGATTTTGAAGAGTATAATGAATTTCCAGATTATAACGTAGAGGATACAAATGACTTTCTCAATAAATTATTAGTGGTTAGCTTGTTAACTGATGACCTAGATGATAATGACAAAAATATCATAAGTCGTATTGCATTAGGAGATGATGAGTACGAGAGACGGTTTGGTGAAGTAGGTGACAACCCCTTTAAAAGAGAAGATATTACTGAAAGCACTTATCAGGAAGCACAAAATTACGGTAATTCTGTTAGAGATAATAGAAAATTTGTTTTTGATATAGATCATGATGACTATTATTATCCTCACTATGCTGAGGTAGCAGAAGAGGATAAGAAGTTAATCACAGCTATCGCAACGGACTATAATAATAATGAGCCTCCACTTAAGAGCTATAGCATTGACGGGCAGTACTTTCCATTATTTGGTGTCAATAGTATATCAATCAACTTAGAGACAAGAGAGGACATAGATGGTAGGAAAATAACTAAATACCAGCATGTTCTTGATGAGCCTTATTATATACGTATGAGTAAGCTATATGTTAGTAGCAGAGAAAAAGCCGAAAAAATACAAGACCTAATAGATAAGAAAGAGTTAGGAATGGCAGGAAAAGTTTATGTCGAATTCATATATGATGAGATTTCCATGTCGAACTCTTCTGCTCCTTATAAAATAAACGGTATTGTATTAGATTTCTATGACAAAAATACTAATGAAATACTTGAAAGCGCTCAAGAGTTCAGATCGTTGTAGTTACAGTTAGAGATAACGGTATCAATATATTTACCAACAAATATATTGATACCAAATATATTCTCAACTATTTTAAAATTTAAAGTAACATATTGATACAATTTATTATGGGATAAATTCCATTATCTGCTTTATATCCAACACTACCATTTTGTTGGTCTATTTATTGGTCTAATACGATAATTCAATTTTATAAATACAATTAAATCAAATACTTATGATTATAATTTGACTTCCTCCTTCACCGCCAATCTTATTCTGCTTAAGCAAAACCTTTGTTTTTCATCCTGTTCTACCCTTTCCTAAATATTCTTTATATCTTTTAACAGTTTAACAGTAAGACTTTCAGTCTATACTCATCCTCTACTGCTGTCTGAAATATTTCTGTTTAGCCTTAATTTCATATGTCGTATAAGATTTAATAACTATATATCTAATTGAATACCACGTTTATTGGCCAAGTTCAAAAACTCGTATCATGGACTAAGAGTGACTTATAAAATGAGTAGATACTTTATTACCATTCGTTTTATTATCAGCTTAATTTTATCTCTAGACCCTTATACGAAAAGGCTTTGAGTTTTCCTGTGGCATTCAATCTAGCTTTGTATCTATATTTACCATCATTGCTATACCGTACAAAAATGTAATCACAATAGAGTCACTGGTACTCGGCAGATGCCATTGTCCAAAAATTGGATTATAGTAGATATTGGTAATATTTATTTAAATAAACTAAAGGATACAACGATGAAAACACTAGGAATGTGTATCGTAGCAGGACTCGGATTGAGTGCTTGCGCTACTGGCATGGGCGGCATGGCAACAGGTAATACCAATCAAAATAACAACTCTGCTAACGTAGTCACTCAATACCCAGTTGAGACTGCCTTACTCAATATCTATACCAAACAACGGAGTGAAAAATTGGTCGCTACTGTCGGCGGACAAAGCGTAGCCGCAGATATTCAAATAACCCCTAAAGGCAGCATGCGTTTTAATAATAAAATGGTACAAGGCGCAGAAGTCAGCACAATCAACACAGTAAATCAGCAGATTACGGATCAGTCCGTCGCTATAAATTACTTTACGCTAAATCCATTGGTGTTCCATGGTTTTACGGATAGTACGGGTGAGTATTCAAGCGCTAACCAAACGACTAGTATCCCTAAAATGGCTACTATAGGCGACTCAAATCAGCTCATCACTGAAAACGTATATGCTGACAGCAGTATGCGTCAGAAAACCGCCACTTATAAGCAGGACTGGTCGCTCACACAAGATACAAATAATACGGCGCGGCTCTGTATAGAAACCTCAGGCAATCTACTTTTGACTTCTGATGCTGCAGGTACGTCTTCAGAGTGCTATAAAATCAATGCCAAAGGCGATGTTTTGAGTAGTAAAGTCACACTCACTCAGCCCAGTAAAAATGGTGCAACTAAGCTAATGACATTTATCAGTCAGTAGCACTTGTTCAATGAGTAACGATCAATAGTGTTGTATAAAAACAAAAAAAATAGCGCCTAATTAAGGCGCTATTTTTGGATGGTAGGATCGTATTTTTATGAGCGACGGTCATGGTTGTTTTTATCATGGTTGTTTTTATCATGATTGTTTTTGTTGTGGCTGTTTTTAGTATTGCTGTTTTTAGCATGAACATTTTTGGCTGTTACTTTATGTTTAGCAGCCACTATTTTCGCTTTGTGATGTGACTTTGCTGCCTTAGCTTTGGCATGCTTATAGTTATTACTCTCTTTATTGCTGCTGTGTTTTTGATGCTGTACCTGAGCTGTATGATGCTTATCAAAATTAGGCGCGGCATTGGCCTGACCAACCATCGACAAACAAGCAGTAACGGCTAGAATCGAGCTAACTAGGGCGTGTCTTCAATTGGATAAGCCCTAAATAATAGTTACAATACCGCATCTATTG
>NZ_VZIZ01000043.1 GCF_009812035.1 Psychrobacter nivimaris
TCCTTCTTTTGGGTTAGTATAACCTCTTAAGCGTGGTCCGATTTAATTATGCCACTACAGTCTTATTATTGATAGTCTTATTGTTGATAGTCATATTATTCCCTTTATTAGTATCGTTCGCTTTCTATCCTATGATAAATAAACGAAGACTACAGGGACGTTCTGTTGTTCAAAATAAAACTTTTGTATGATTTGTTAAGTCATCAGTTAAGTTTACTGGGTTTCAACAAACATCCCCTTACTAATAAATCCTACCAAACACTACCTAATACTTGGGTAATCTTGACATTCACTCAGCCGCTGCTAAGACAATCTTGCCAAAAGCATCGCCTTTTTGTAGCTCATGGTGCGCTGCAACAACTTCTGAGAGTGGATAAGTTTTTTGAATTTTTAAAGTTAAATTACCATCGGCCACTTCCTGTAAAACACGCGCCATATCTTGACCACTACGCTGCGCTTTATAGCCTGCTACTGCTAGGTTTTTTTGCTGACCGGCTTCTTTGAGCTTATCAACCCAGATAGTTGGTAACACATTCACGCGGGCGCCTGATTTGAGCACGCTAAGTGCACGGACACCTGCTTCGTCACCGACTAAATCAAGCAGCACGTCGGCTTGTAGATCAGGAAACGCTTCATCTTTGGTATAATCTATCCAACCCGCCAGCTTAGATACGTCTATCAACTCATCAAGCTTGGCATACTTTTCTGGCGAGCAAATTACCGTTACCTTGATGTTATCTTGTGCCACCTTATTCATGAGCAATTGGATTAATAAATGACCGACACCGCCTGCTGGTGCATTAATTACAACATGCTCATCTGTTTTTATATCAGCAAAATCTACAAACTGTAGTGCCGTTTGTCCAATACAAGGCAAAGCACCTGCCTGCTCTAAGCTGACATTGTCTGGTACTTTCGCAAGCAGCTTGGCATCTACTGCCACATATTGCGCATAGCCGCCACCGGTAAAAGTCAAGGCCGCTACTCTATCGCCAACAACAAACTCATCGCTATTACTGCTGACTACTTCACCTGATACATCAAACCCTAAAATAGCTGGCTGATCATTCTCAAACTTGTCTTTACGAATGTTTTCCGCGCCCCAGCCTTTACCTTGGCGGGTCTTATAATCGACAGGGTTAATCCCAGCATAGGCAATTTTTACCAGTACTTGGTCGTCTTGGAGCTCAGGGACATCAGCACCATCTTGGTATTTCATGACTTCAGGCTCACCGAACTCACGTATGAGTACGGCGTGCTGAGTCTTAGGTATGTTGTGGTTAGCTTGTTGATTATTATCAGTAGTAGACGCTGTTGCCATCGTAGAATATCCTTATATTTTGTTTATTAGGCTGTACTTGGTCTTCATTTTATTGAAACGTTATGCTGTTAATAGCACTTTCCATCGAGAACATGGTTAATCAATAATATGATCAATAAAGACAATTGTTCATATATCGATAGATTGCCAATATAATACATTTAGACGAATTATTATAGTTAGGTATTAGGGTAGCATCAGCTCTGCACTGATAGGCAGGTGATCTGATAGCGATGACCAAGGCTTTCCAGTATGTACCCAAGCATCCTTCACAAGCAAATTGCGCACGTAGATACGATCTAAGCTGAGTACTGGCAGTTTTGCGGGAAAGGTTGGCAACAGCTTACCATGACAATGTTTGAACGCTTCTATCATACCGAGATCTGATGCCAGTTTGTCACAAGACATCTTTTTCCAATCATTAAAATCGCCTGCCAAGATGAGCGGTTGATTCGGCGCAATCTCATTTCGAACATAGTCACTAATCGCTTGATACTGCTTGATACGATCCCGCTCAAACAAGTTCAAATGTGCGCACAGCACCACAACTGGCATCTCCCAACCGATAGGTTGTACCTCACAGTGCAGAACCCCGCGTTGCTCAAGCTTATTGACCGTAATATTTACATTGTGTTTGGGATCTAGCGGGAAGCGACTCAATACTGCATTGCCGTGATGGCCGTTTTCGTACTCTGAGTTTTTACCATAACTGTTTTGCAAATCTAAAAACTCGCCGAACCATTCATGCTGCGACTGATCTGGGTACTCGTTATATTGCATATTGCGTTTGAGGTTTTGGCCTTGCACTTCTTGCAAGCACAGCACGTCTGAACCCACAGACTCTAGCGCCTGAGCAATACCTTGCATCTTCACTTGGCGATTCAGCGGTGACATGCCTTTGTGAATGTTGTAGCTGGTTAAAACAAAAGAGGTGGTAGTCATAGTTTGGTTAGTTGTACGCTCATTATTTATGGAGTAAAGATCAATAGCTCAGCTACGACAGCACCCATAGTGATGGTAATGACAGACATAAAAAGAGCACTGGCTCGTATTGAACCAATGCTCTCATATTACACCTATGTATTATCAATGGCTAATTCATAAATGGCTGATTCATAAATGAACATCGCGTATAGGTGTCATCGTCAGATTAGTATCGAGTTACTAACGCTATTGGTTGATCTTCACCCATGATGTCTTGTGGCATAAATACAGCTTCGCCGCCATTGTGAATGACGTGCTCGATGATTTCACCGATTGCATCATCTGTGATGCCTTCCGTAGTAGCATCATTGGCAGGGCTTAACGTTTGTGCCTTTTCATCAATCTTAGCGGACTGTATATAGCCACGTCGTACATAAAGTGTCTCGCCAGCTCCTTGGAAAGCACTTCGATATACTTCCTGCAAGTCAGTCTGCAACATATTCGCACCGCGAGCTTTGTCGATTTCGCCCAATGCAGCTTTATGTAATGAGGTGCGATACTCTTCTACGGCTTCTTGCACGCTATCTACGATATGCTGAGCACTACCGTCTTCTAGATTGGTCGCATTCGATACTGTAGCGATGATATTGTCTGGACGATCACAGATTTCTTTATAGTAGCCAATATTTTTCGCATCACCAACTATAACAAGAGGCATTTTATGCTCGCCCCACAATTCTTGGACACTTTTATCAACTTGGTTAAAGAATTCTTTTAAGTGACTGCTTTCATTGTTTGATGAGCGATCTGAGCCACCGTCGCCTGTTGTGTATAGTCCGTTGTTTTCAACAGGGAACTGAATGTTCTCCATATTGTTTTGTGCATCATCATCTTTATCGAACTCTCTTACAACGCGGTCGTTAGACGCTTCAATCAAACGCGCATTATCACGAGTTAAGACCACCGTATAATAATGAACCGCACTTGCCATATCACGAACCAAGTCACGCGTAGCAAATCTATCTGAGATCACAACGCGTTCTGTTGTATCAATTGGCATACGAATGACTTGCACATCATCTGTACTAGCAAATATAGCTAAAGTATCAAGGTTATAATTGTGATTGAGCTCATTTATTTTATTTTGAATATTATCTAGAATGGTAGTCGCTGTTCGTTTATCGTACTCTTTTGTCAGACGATCTTCGGCAACCTTTAATTGGTTTTTTAGAGCGATAGGATCTTGCTCATTAGCTGGATGTTCACGATGCGTTTTAACAAAGATACTTACTGCAGGGTTAGCTTTAGTTTCACGTAAACTTTTAAGAGTCGCTTTCATATATTGCTCCTTGTTTTATTATCGTTCATTTTTAACTTTATGTATTTCTTCACTCATGTACTTTTATAAGTGTAGAAATTTCTATCCGTGTTTTTCTTGCATCCTGTCGATGCATAATATTTAAATTCCATTATCTTCATGCTAACAGCTATACCCCACTCCCTGTAGGGTTAATTTGCAAGCAAATGATAGCGCTTTGTAAGTAGAGCACTCTATATTGTTAAAGAATTGATTTAACGAGCATAGCTACATATTCAGATAATTATCTTGAGAAGTTGAATCTAAATATCAGAATCTCGACATTTACTTTCAGATTGCTAGCACTGTCCTAATTACTTGAATCGTATAAAAATGCTTAGGTTGTATTTTTACCAAACGAACCCATCTTTTATATAATCTATATATAAAATAAGAACACACTGTATATTTCAATAGTAGCCAGACTTTTCTCATTTTGATTAATAATAATTCATTGATATCGGATACCTATATGACACCTTCTCCTTTAGATTTACGCCTTGTCGACTTTGCCGACACTGCGCCACATACGTTACAGAACCAAGTGATTGACGCTATTGATGCTGCCAATGCTTTTTTAGATACTTTAACTGTGATAGAAAGCGACAGTGCTGAAAAAACAAGTGCTGAAAAAATAAGCGCTGAACAAGCTTTGGCAGATGTGATGAGCTTTGACCATATTAATTTGGCATTAGATCGTAGCTGGGGTATTTTGTCGCATCTCAATAGCGTGATGAGCAATGATGAGATTCGTCATGTTCACCATGAGCTGCTACCAAAGCTATCTGCTTACGGTACGCGAGTGGGACAGCATCAGCCTTTGTTTAATCGCTATCAAGCTATCGTCAATGACACAGATTTCTTTGCTACGTTAGAGCCTGCTCGTGCACGTGCAATCGAACTGGCATTACGTAGCTTTGAGTTATCAGGCGTTGCGTTACCTCAAGCTGAGCAAGAAAAGTTTGCCGCTATCCAAAGTGAGTTATCTACCTTGTCTGCAACCTTTTCGGACAATATCTTGGATGCGACGCAAGCATTTGCCCTGCCTTTAGAAGGCTCTCAATTAAAAGGCTTAACAGAGAGTGGTTTGGCACTATTGGCAGATGCAGGCGAGCAATACAAAGCGCGTGAGCTTGCTAGCGGTGCTCTTAGCCAAGCCGATATAGATGCACTTCCTACTCCTTACTATGTGGCCAGTTTGAATATCCCTGTATATCTAGCGATTATGACTCATGCGGACGATCGCAGTTTACGGGAAACGCTGTATCACGCTTATGTCACACGCGCCTCTGAGTTTGATACGCATACCAATGCAAAAGGAAACTCATTAAATAACGCTGACAATATGAGTCAAATCCTCTCATTACGTGAGCAAAAAGCCAAGCTACTTGGTTTTGCAAATTATGCTGAAGTATCGCTATCGACCAAGATGGCAGACAGCGTCTTAGAAGTTGAAACATTCTTACGTGACTTAGCAACGCAAGCCACCCCTGCTGCCAAAGCAGATTTGGCACAGCTACAGAAATACGCTAGCGATTATGGCATTGACGAGTTGCAACCGTGGGATAGCGCCTATATCGCTGAAAAGGTAAAACAAAGTGAATTCAGCTTATCCCAAGAGGAAATTCGTCCATATTTCCCATTACCCAAAGTGATTAAGGGCTTGTTTACTATCGTTGAGCGTCTATACGGTATCAAAGTACAAGAGCAAGGTCATAAAGATGCAGAAAGTGACTCAGTCTCTCGCTGGCATGACGATGTAAGCTTTTATCAATTATTCGATGCTGATGATCGCTTGCTCGGTGGCTTCTACTTTGACTTATTTGCACGTAGCGGTAAGCGTGGCGGTGCATGGATGAGTGGTTTCCAATCTCGCTATAGTTACGAAGAACTGAACCATCAGCAGCTGCCCGTTTGCTTTATGGTTGGAAATTTCACGCCAGCACTTGATAGCAAACCTAGTTTATTGACCCATGATGAAGTATTAACCTTATTCCACGAGTTTGGTCATGGCTTGCATCATTTATTGACCCAAGTGACGGTGGGCGATGTCGCTGGTGTCAATGGCGTCGAGTGGGATGCAGTCGAACTTCCTAGTCAGTTTATGGAAAACTGGGCTTGGGACGCTGAAGGTATCGCTCTTATCAGCAGCCACGTTGAGACTGGTGAGCCATTACCTAAAGACAAGCTCGATGCACTATTAGCAGTGAAAAATTTCCAAAGTGGCATGCAAACGCTGCGTCAGATAGAGTTTGCTCTATTTGACCTACTCATTCATGCTCATACGCCAGCACTGAGTTACGATGGCATTTTAGAGACGCTCAATACTGTCCGTCATGATATCTCCGTTATGCAAACACCTGACTATAACCGCTTTGCTAATGGTTTTAGTCATATCTTCGCGGGTGGTTATGCTGCAGGTTATTACTCATATAAATGGGCGGAACTGCTATCAGCTGATGCGTTTAGCAAGTTTGAAGAAGACGGTATTTTCAACCCAGCGACAGGCAAAGCGTTCCGTGAATCTATCTTATCTGTTGGCGGCAGTTTCCCAGCGAAAACCAACTTTGAAAACTTCCGTGGTCGTAGCGCCAGTATCGACGCCTTGCTACGTCATAATGGTTTCACTGATGTTAAAAATATTGATACCGCAAATACTCAAACGACTTGCGAGGTCATTTAAATGCGTTATCAGTCATCTAGTCCTAAGCGCCGATTTCTAGCAGGGGTACGTTGTCCAAAATGTCAGGAGATGGACGCTGTGGTGCAAGTTAATATCGTGACTCCTGCCCCAGATGAGTATATTGAATGTACTCAGTGCGGACACACAGAGCACCGTCCCGATCCTGATGCCATTAGTGCCAAGAACCATTTAGAAGATCAGATGGCTCGTGATGCGATGGCGACTGGCACCAGCGGCACTGTAAAATTCAAGTCTTAACTATTTAGTACTCATATCTAAAAACAGATTAAATCCTTTATTATTTAATGGTCTATTAAGCCTATCTATCAATAGATGGGCTTTTTATTTTGAGTTTGCTATAGTATGGCTACTTATATTCTTGACATGAATCGATCATAATATGAAACGAGAAAACATTCGTCCTTCATCAACCCATGCTTCTAAGAAAAAGCAGACTAAAAAACGTCAGAAAATTTTGGCAATATTTATCTCAGTATTGCTACTTATCGTCATTGTCTACCTTATCGTAGGAAGGTCTGGCACTCAGTCCACACTCCCTATAGATAACGCTACTTCAGCACCAGTAATTGACCAATCACAGACAGAATCAGTCAAAGACAGCACTTCAGAAGTATCAGATGATTCTGTGATTGACGACGGCGGGCTTATGGATGAAAACTCTGGAGCAGCCAATAATGACAGTATCGCGATACCAAACCCTACTGCTATATTAGATGCGCCTCTACCAGAAAATGATAGCTTGGCTAAAGAAGAGATTGATCGTTTAGAAGATGAGCGTCAGCGACTGGCTGAACAAGAAAAGTTAGCAGCTGAACAAGTGGCTATGAATAAGCAATTGACTGATATGAAGGCAGAACAAATTGCGCTACTCGAACAGCAAATTGCTCAGTTAGAAGCAAGCGACTCTAATAAAGCGATGGTTCAATAACTGTATACTTGATTTGGTTATAGAGAGGCTTACGATGGCGATTTTACAACTCACACATGCCTCTATTTTAAATAGCAATGCACAGTTGCTTGTTTTACCTGTCAACAATGCTGGTGTCGTTTTAGATCCTGTACTCACACGAGCAAAAACTCTATTTCCTGATAATTATAGTCGCTATCATCGTGCGTGCCGCGATGGTAGTCTGAATGTTGGTAGCTGCTTAATTAATAAGCGTACACGTGAGCAGGTCGGACTTGGTATCAGTAGTAACGGTAACCAGCCAAACTATATTGCCAACCTTGTGATATCAAACCATCCTTATCATCCAGCGCGCACACGTTGGCTGACTGCTGCCTTGATTGATTTGCAACAGCAAATAATGCCGCTTATACGTTACCAAGGCATACGCAGAGTTGCATTACTTGCTCGGCCGCTTATCTCAGGCAGACCACGTGATATCGTATCCAATGAAAGCACTACAGTAGATACCCTGCCTTTAGACTGGCATGCTGATACTTTGCCATTACTAACTGAGTACTTACAAGACCTACCAAAACTTCGTATCGATATACATCTGCCTAAAAGCATTGAGTTATAAATGGCCTTTTAGCTAGCCAGTCATCATCTTTTTGGACACATAAAAAAACCGCCTTGAATACTCATAACGAGCATTTCAAAGCGGTTTTTTATTACTTAAACCACATCAGATATTGAGTATTAGTTCTGCTCAACACCTTTCATAGTCAGTTTGATACGACCACGGTTATCAACGTCTTGTACAAGTACTTTAACGACCTGACCTTCTTTTAGGTAGTCTGATACATTCTCTACGCGCTCTTCTGCGATTTGTGAAATATGTACTAGGCCATCCGTGTTTGGCAAAACATTTACAAATGCACCGAAGTCGACGATACGCGCAACGGTACCTTCATAAGTTTTACCAACTTCAACTTCAGCAGTTAGTGCTTCGATTTTGCCGATAGCTGCCTTGGTCGCTGCTTTGTTTTCACCAAAGATACGGATAGTACCTGCATCATCGATATCGATAACCGCGCCAGTTTCTTCCGTTAGCTGACGGATAGTTGCGCCGCCTTTACCGATAACGTCACGAATCTTGTCTGGGTTGATTTCGATAACCGCGTAGTTTGGTGCATGAGCATTGATTTCAGTACGGCTCTCAGGCAATACTTGGTTCATTGCTTCTAGGATATGGATACGACCTGCATGAGCTTGTTTAAGCGCTTGCTCCATGATGTCAGGGGTAATACCTTCGATTTTGATATCCATCTGAAGTGCAGTGATACCGTTTTTAGAACCGGCTACTTTAAAGTCCATATCACCTAGATGATCTTCATCACCCAAGATATCTGACAATACAGCAAAACGATCGCCTTCTTTAACCAGACCCATCGCGATACCAGCAACTGGTGCTTTTAATGGTACGCCTGCGTCCATCAATGCCAAGCTTGCGCCACAAACAGAAGCCATAGAAGATGAACCGTTAGATTCAGTGATTTCTGATACCACACGAATCACATACGGGAAACGCTCACTATCTGGCAGCATCGCTTGTACACCGCGGCGTGCTAGACGACCATGGCCGATTTCACGACGTTTTGGAATACCTTCACGGCCCGTTTCACCAACTGAGAAATGCGGGAAGTTATAATGCAGCATGAAATGGTCACGAATCGTGCCACCTAGTGAGTCAATCATGTTGACGTCACGGCTGTTACCAAGTGTGGTAGTAACCAATGCCTGCGTCTCGCCACGTGTGAACAATGCTGAACCATGCGTATATGGCAATACACCAACTTGTACGTCAAGCGCACGAACTGTCTCAGGGTCACGACCATCGATACGCGGCTTACCTGACAAGATGTTGTCACGAACGGTACGATATTTAAGGTCGTTATAGATTTCTTTAAGCTCAGATACGGTATCAGCATAAGTTTCTGACTCAGCATCACCAGCAAGTGCATCAATAATTGATTGCTTAATTTCATCAAGCTTCGTGTAACGTGCTTGCTTATCAGTAATGGTATAAGCGTCAGCAACTTGCTCGCCGAACTGCTCTTTCATGCTGCTGGTAAGTGCTTGGTCACGCTCAGGAGCAGAGTATTGCTGCTTAGCAGTACCGATTTCTTCAGCCATTGAAGCAATGTTATCAATAACGATTTGTTGTTGCTGATGGCCGTACAATACTGCACCTAACATCTGGTCTTCTGACAGCTCTGCCGCTTCAGATTCAACCATCAATACTGCAGACTTAGTACCAGCGACAACCAAATCTAAGTCACTGGTTTCAAGCTGCTCAGACGTTGGGTTTAGAACGTATTCACCGTTAATGAAACCAACACGAGCGGCAGCAACAGGACCATTAAATGGCGCATCAGAGATAGCCAATGCTGCTGAAGCACCGATTAGTGCAGCGATATCTGCAGACTGAGTTTTATCTGATGATACAACTGTTGCGGTGATTTGGATTTCGTTTACGTAGCCTTCTGGGAATAGCGGACGAATCGGACGGTCAATCAAGCGTGAAGTTAAGGTTTCAAATTCGCTCGCACGGCCTTCACGTTTGCCGTAAGCGCCTGGGATTTTACCCGCTGCATACATTTTTTCTTGATAATTAACCGTTAGCGGAAAAAAGTTTTGACCTTCTTTAGTTTCTGATTTTACGACTGCTGCAACTAATACGGTTACGCCGCCCATGTGTACTAAAATAGAGTTTGCTTGACGGGCAATACGGCCTGTCTCGATAACAACCTGCTGGTTGCCATATTGAAATTCACGCTTAATGGTGTTGAACATTGTCATATAATCTTCCTAATGTTGACTGACAAAACTGATATCAGCGTCAAAAAAGCTGATATCTGTCATTAAAATTCTGTGTATATGGCTATCAGTTGACATGCTTTCTATTAGAAATCATCGCAACCAATGCCAATAACGTTACTTGGTTATCTCATATATTTGTCTGAGTTAGACATCGTACTATTATGTATATTCGGTCGTGCAATTTTGGCTTTACTATAAATACTATCAAAAAGACATTAAGTCAAAAGACTTCGATGCTAAAAACCCTACAGGCTATTTTCTAGGCTTTCAAATATCAGCTATCCGCGCCGATTACCAAGCCAAATAATAAGTATTTTATCAATAATCGCCATATCTGTAGCAGATGCGCTATCAAACTCACAAAGCATTATTTTACAGTGATTTATAGCCATTGACCAATTAATTGCACAGTAGCGCAATTATCGTCAGAAAATACCGTATTTGGGGCTTGGCTAGTACAGTTTATACCAATATTCCTCTTAGCTATTCCATAAAAGGAGTTACAGCTCTTACTATTTGAGCACGGTATCTAAAATGAATAAGCATAAAAAAACGGCGTGAAACTATTCCACACCGTTTTTAGAAAAATCTATTTTATCGATAACAACAAACAATTTCCAAGCGATTTAGCAAAAAATTCAGCCTCCACTCGTACTATTGTCGTTAGATTAACGACGTAGACCTAACTGGCTGATTAGAGTAGTGTAACGACCAAGGTCTTTACCTTTTAAGTAATCAAGCAGTTTACGACGCGTGTTAACCATACGGATAAGACCGCGACGGCTATGATGGTCAGCTTTGTGTGCTTTAAAGTGGTTCTGCAAATCATTGATACGAGCACTCAACAAAGCTACTTGAACTTCTGGAGAACCAGTGTCGTTTTCGCCACGTTGGTATTGAGCGATGATTTGTTCACGATCGGTATTAGTTAGCATAAATATCTCCGGCAATGCTAAAAACTTTAAATACAGGCTGCAATTTGCAGTCAGTATTAAAGCAATAGAATAATAAATAAAATAACCTGTACGCCATTCAGGACAACCCTGCATTACTAGAGTTGACCTAGTGTACGACAAGCTCAGTTAACAACCATTTAGTATGTTTTGAATCGTACATTGCATCTAGCTATAGCACTACTTAATCAAAGTAATGGGCTAACTACAGTACATCATTCAAAACCTAATTTAAATGTGGGGGTAATTATAACAAAAAACTGCTGAACTAGCAGCAGTTTTTCATAATACTTGTAAAGCGATATTTAATTTCTAGTAACTAGTATTTGATAGATAACTATCTATTAAATACTAGTTACTTATTAACGTCAGATTCTTTCGCATTGCCGCCTAGTTCATCATCTTCAAGAGGCGCGGCAGTAGTCACTTCCGCTAGACTATCTGGGGCGGTATGTTCACTTGGATTGATTTCTTCTGCAAGCTTTTCAATCTCTTTTTCCTGCTCGTCCATATTGTTCGGTGAATTACTCATATTAGCTCCTGAATTATTATTTTGTGGACTAACTGTCGTTGCACTCATCGATCATAAGACGTGCAAACTATAAACATATCAATGCCACCTATTACAGGTGGCATATTAAAAACCTACTTATCTTCTTTCGCGTTTTCTAAATTAGCTGCGATACGTTCTGCTGCTGCTTCACTATTTTCATTATGATTGTCTTCAGTTTGGCTTTTGAGCGCCGCTTCTGCTGAATCAGAACGTTGTTGCTCAAGCTTAGTATCATTTGGATTAGAGTTTGACATAGTATCTTCCTTAGTTATGGTTATAAATGTTAGTCGTACAGAATTGAGATTTAATAGTACTTAACTAATTGAACTGGTTTATTTAGAAATCAAAATTCTAAGATAATGCTTTATCTATGGCATCAACAAAATTAGGAATATCGTCTGGGTTACGCGAGGTTATAAGATTGCCATCTACTTGTACTGTCTTATCTACGTAGTTTGCTCCAGCATTTTCTAAATCTAGTTGCAAAGTAGGATAAGCGGTAAGGGTTTTGCCTTTAGCAATACCTGTATTGATGAGAGCCCAAGGAGCATGACAAATAACAGCTAGTGGCTTTCCTGCTTCATTTATAGCATTGATAATTTGATGAGCCTTTTCGTTACCACGAATAGTATCAGCATTGACAGTACCACCTGGTAACACTAATGCATCATAGTCAGAAACGTTAGCATCTTCTACGAAGATATCAGCAGTAAAAGTATCACTCTTATCTACGTCTTGCTGCATGGCTTGCACTTCTTTTTTATCATTTGTTGTTATGAGAAGTGTTTTATAGCCTTTGTCTTTTAGCTGATTATTGACGTCTTCATACTCTGCTTGTTCAAAGTGGTTATGTAGTAAAAAAGCGATCGTTTTCATAACTTTCCTTCTTCTTATCTATTAGTTTTTGTGAGCCAGTATATTTTTATAAGTTAGTTTTATTATTGTTTGGCAGTACATTCTCCTTTGAACTATTTTATTTTTGTTCAAATGCGTCCTTTCTGCATTGGTTTTTACTTTTAATTGTTTATCGTTTTAGTTATTAACCTTATGGCAATTTTTTATTTTTATAATATTTGTCCGTTTTATTTTTTAACTCAGCATTCCCTATCTGATGAATCTAGAGTACAAAAAAAACAGGTTTCACCATAGGCGAAACCTGCAATAAAATGTGACGGTATGTGATTAGTGTAAACTATTAGTAAATC
This sequence comes from Psychrobacter nivimaris, assembly GCF_009812035.1. GTDB lineage: Bacteria > Pseudomonadota > Gammaproteobacteria > Pseudomonadales > Moraxellaceae > Psychrobacter > Psychrobacter nivimaris. The sequence goes on from NZ_VZIZ01000043.1 coordinate 12,787, forward strand.
AAGCCAATATTAGGTGGTAGTTTCTCTATTTAAGTAGCATTGATGAAAACTTTACTATTAGCGCTGAATCAATTTCTTAGGTTGTAGACGTCCGTTTAAGCTCACAGACCCCAAACCGAGAAATTCTCCCTGCTCATTGAGTAAACGTATATCAATAGGTATTTCATGCTCTAGGAGCTGAGGCGCATCAAGACCAATATTAGCTTTACTGTGAGTACTAGCATCATCATTAATATCGACAGAGCTATTCTTAGACAGCTGGTCAGAAACCATTCTAGCAACATAATCCTTGAGCTTACCTGTTAGCTCATCAAATACGTTTAAGCGTTGCCCCATATGTACGCGGGCGCATTGTTCCTCTGTCAGGGTTAGCTCAGCATCGATATCAATACAAGCATCGATGGGCAGTAGCCAAGACTGACGCTCCTCTAAACCATGCTCTTCTAATAATGATAAAGCGATAGCATCATCAATGCTGAAGTTTCCTACTCGTGTACGGCGCAATGCTGTCAAATGTCCTAGCGTACCTAGCTGCTTCGCAATATCTTCCGCTAATACGCGTACGTAAGTACCTTTAGTACAAGTAACCGTGAGATTAATCTGGGTATCATCTATCATCTGTAGATTGATTGCTTTAATCGTAATATCTCTGGGCGGCCTATCAACCTCAATGCCAGCGCGAGCATATTCATACAGTTTTTTGCCATCTTTTTTTAGCGCTGAATACATCGGTGGTATTTGCTGCTGAGCACCCAAAAACTGCTGGGCAATAGTCGCTAATGAGGCTTCATCAAATTCTGGGATAGAAGCCTGTGTTACGATTTGGCCATCAGCATCACCAGTATCGGTTTGACTACCTAGCAAGATAGTCGCTTGGTAAGATTTATCAGCATCCAGTTGATAATGGCTAAACTTGGTGGCTTCACCCAAACAAATAGGCAACAGGCCAGTTGCCATCGGATCAAGCGTCCCTGTATGCCCTGCCTTTTTACTATCGTGGAAAGGTGATTTAAATAAATACTTTACTTTTGACACGACTTGCTGCGAGGTCATACCTTTGGGTTTATCCACCAATATGACACCTGAAACTTTTACTTTATCAGGTGCTTTATTGGCTTGTTTATCAACCTGCTTAGACGCTATAGACATAATAATAATTTACTCGTCATTCTCGTTTTGCTCAGTTTTAGTCACGGCCTTACTAATCAAGTCCATCATGTAGTTACCACGAGCCGTTACTTCATCATAGTGAAAACGTAGGCGCGGCGTAGTACGTGTCTTCAAGCTATGGCTTAGTTCCGTACGTAAAAATCCTGCCGCTTTATTCAATACTTTGATGCTTTCTTCATGATTGGTCTTGTTCATAGCATCATTGAGCTCAGGCTCCATGATAGTGACATAGACGTCCGCATAGCCTAAATCTGGGCTAACCTTGACACTAGAGATCGTGACAAAACCCGTTAGACGAGGGTCATTGACTTCATCGCGAATAAGAACAGCAAGCTCACGCTGAATCTGATCCGACAATCTTTGTAAACGTTGGTTCATGTTGTTACCTTACTTTAATGGGCTTATTTTATTACTGTATAAGTCTGCTGATTAATAGATGTGGCACTGATATGTGCTAAAAAAGGCCTAGCAGGATGTACCTGTTAGGCCTAAGTACAGCTGAATATTAGCAAAGTATCTAAACAGCTCAGCGGATTGCGCATATTGCATTGATACATACTCTGCTATCGAACAGCAGCTTTAGATAGTACGTGCGAACTCTTGGATTTCAAAGACTTCGATCTTATCGCCAGCTTCAACATCATAGCCACGAACGGCCAAACCACATTCCATACCAGTACGTACTTCATTAACGTCTTCTTTGTAACGACGTAATGATTGCAATTGACCAGTAAAGATAACTTGGTCATCACGCAATACGCGGATAGGTTTGTTGCGATAGATTGTACCTTCGACCACCATACAACCAGCAGCAGCACCGAACTTACTAGAACGGAATACTTCACGAACGTCTGCAACACCAAGGATTTTCTCGCGATGTTCAGGAGCAAGCATACCGCTCATTGCTGCTTTAACATCATCGATCAAACCATAGATTACGCTATAGTAGCGAATATCCATGTTAGCAGTATCTGCTTTACGGCGTGCAGTAGCATCTGCACGAACGTTAAAGCCTAAAAGTACCGCTTCACTCGATTCTGCAAGGGTTACGTCAGACTCAGAGATAGGACCAACACCTGAACTGATCACTCTGACTTTTACTTCATCAGTAGACAATTCATTTAGGGCAGCTAGTAGTGCTTCAAGTGAACCACGTACGTCTGTTTTCAGTACGATATTCAAGAATGACACATCGCCTTGGCCCATCTGATCAAACATGCTTTCTAAACGCATCGCATTTTGACGCTCAAGTTGACGCTCACGCTCACGGTTGGTTCTAAAGTCCGCAACTTCACGAGCTTTTTTCTCATCCGTTACAACTAGGAACTCACTACCAGCTGCAGGTGTTTCAGGCAGACCTAAAATCTCTACAGGAATAGAAGGACCAGCTGACTTGATACGTTGGCCATGCTCATCAGTCAATGCACGAACTTTACCATAGTGCTCACCAGCTAGAACCAAGTCACCTTGTTTCAATGTCCCTTTTTTCACTAGGACACTAACGACAGGACCACGACCCTTTTCAAGTCTTGATTCAATAACCACACCCTGAGCAGCACCGTCTAGTGGCGCTTCTAGTTCCATTAGCTCAGCTTGCAAGCTAATGAATTCTAGTAAGTCTTCGATACCTTCGCCTGTTTTGGCTGAGATACGAGCCATTGGTGTATCGCCGCCCCATTCTTCTGAAACAACTTCTTTCGTCGTTAATTCATTAAGAACACGGTCAGGGTCAGCACCTGGCTTATCCATTTTGTTGATAGCAACAATGATTGGCGTACCAGCTGCACGTGCATGATCAATGGCTTCTGCTGTTTGTGGCATCATGCCATCGTCAGCTGCAACAACCAATACAACGATATCAGTCGCTTGAGCACCACGTGAACGCATTGCGCTAAACGCTGCGTGACCTGGAGTATCAAGGAAAGTAATAACACCGCGATCAGTTTTTACATGGTAAGCACCGATATGCTGTGTAATGCCGCCCGCTTCACCATTCGCAACTTTCGTTTCACGAATTTTATCTAGTAGTGAGGTCTTACCATGATCGACGTGACCCATAATAGTCACTACTGGTGGACGAGTCTGGATATTACTACTACGTTCATCAACTGCGTACTGTAAGTCATCTTCGACTTTAGTATCACTAACTGGTACTGGGTTGTGGCCCATTTCTTCAACAAGCAAGCTTGCGGTTGCTTGATCAATCGTATCTGACTCACGAGCCATTTCACCCATTTTCATAAGTAATTTGGTTACTTCGCGAGCTTTAACTGCCATACGCTGAGCAAGATCGGCAACTGAAATTTGCTCACTAATCTCGACATCATAGACGATTTTTTCGACAGGTTTTTCAAACTTATGCTGTGACGCTTGAGTTGAACGCAAACCGTTTTTGCGGTTTTTGATTTCGCGTTCATCTTGGTTCTTGCGACGACGACCACGAGTACCAGTACTGTTCGAACCACGTTTGATTTCGCGACGCTCTTTCTCGAAAGACTCTTCTAGTGCATCACCGACCAAACCTTCAGCCAATGGCTCATCTTTACGTACTTCAGTAACAGGCTCACGATCTGTATATTTACCAGCCATTTTGCGCATTTGCTCAAGTGTACGCTTTTGCGCTTCTTCAGCTTGTGTGCGGCGGGTTTCTAGTTCGATTTCACGCAGACGCGCTTCTTCTTTCTCACGAGTCTCGCGAGCTTTACGTTCAGCAACGGTTTCAACTTTAGGCTTAGTAGCAGCAACCTTTTTCTTCGGCTGCTCTTTAGGCTTAACTTCAGCCGTCGCTTTGCCGCCTTTTTTGACGACAACTGATGTAGAAATATCATCATTCTTGTCGTCTGATTTTTTGCTAGAGCCTAAGCTTGCGCGCATTGCTGCTAGCGTTGCTGCTTGACGCTCTTCCGCTTTTTTCTTAGTAGCGGCACGTTCTTCAGCTTCTTTTGCTGCACGTTCTTGAGACTCAATTAGAGCCTGCTCACGAGCGGCTAACTCTTCAGCCATTTTTTCTGGATCAGGCTTTTCGAATACTTTCTTTTTACGCACTTCTACGTTGACGCTCTTAGATTTACCAGAAGAGCCGGTCACACGTGCAGTACTGGTCGTCTTAGATTTAAGACTAATACGACGCTTTTCTTGTTGACCATGACTTTGCTTTAAATACGTCACCAGCTTTTCTTGCTCAAGCTCGGTGACTAGGTCATCCTCTGCGCGAGCAGGCAGGCCAGCATCTACTAATTGCTGCTTTACAGCATCTGTAGTTTTGCCTACCATTTCTGCCAGTTCTTTGACGGTCTTATCTGCCATTTATTATCACCTACTGTCTATTATTTGCTATATGTTCAATTCAGTTGTTGGCTACAAATGATTGGGTTAAGGCTGATACTTATAAATAGATATCAGCGCTTTATTCTCAATAGCATATCACCAAAAGACAGCGATATGCAGTTACCGCTTATTCATCGAACCAAGATTCCCGAGCTTTCATGATGAGTTTTCCTGCAGTTTCAGAGTCTAATCCTTCGATATCTTCTAGATCGAAGACGGCTTGTTCTGCCAAGTCATCAACAGTAATGATGTCTTTTTGCGCCATTTTATAAGCCCAACTGACTGTCATACCTTCAAGCTCTTGAAGCTCTTGACTTGGCTCTTTCATGTTCTGTTGTTTGACCAGTTCATCAGCGATGACAACTTCTTTAGCACGCTCTTGAATCATATCAATCGCTTCATCGTCTAGACCTTCGATATCATAGAAAGTCTCAACTGGTACATAGGCTACTTCTTCGATACTGGTAAAACCAATATCAACCAATGCCTGTGCTAAATCTTTATCTACCTCTAGGCGCTCATAGAATAATTCAATAAACGCTTTTGATTCGTTTTGTTGACGTTGTTGATACTCTTCTTCGAGCATCATATTAAGCTTATAGCCCGTCAATTCAGACGCTAGACGTACGTTTTGACCTTGTGAGCCAATAGCACGCGCCAATTGATCATTGGTGCTAAAGATAATATCTGCCGTTTGCGTATCTTCATCTAAAATGATACTGCTTACGTCAGCAGGCTCTAGAGAGCTGATGATGAACTGGGCAGGATCATCTGACCATACCACCACATCAATACGCTCACCGTCTAGCTCTTGCTGTACTGCTTGGATACGTGTACCACGCATACCAATACAAGCGCCAACTGGATCAATACGATGATCGTTGGTTTTCACGGCTATTTTAGCACGAGTACCTGGCAGACGAGCGACGTTACGAATTTCGATAATTTGTTCTGCAATCTCAGGCACTTCTTTTTGCATCAATGCTGATAGCATTTCAGGATGCGTGCGAGATAACAGTAACTGCGCACCGCGGTTTTCACGGTTTACATGGTACAAGATAGCGTTTATACGCGATTTTGCACGGAGTTGTTCGCGTGGCAACATTTGATCACGTGACAAATAACCTTCGGCATTGTCACCCAAATCGATGATATAGCCATCACGAGTCTGTTTTTTGACTTCGCCATACATCATCTCACCAACACGTGGCTCGAAAGCGTCTGCAACTAGTGCACGCTCAGCTTCACGAATCTTTTGGATGATGACTTGTTTGGCTTGAGTAGCAGCAATACGACCAAATTCGATTGATTCAATTTGCTCTTCTTTAACATCACCAATTGACCATTCTTCTTGATCAAGATCGGTGATAGCAAGCTGACAAGCTGGCATTTCATGGTCTTCATCTGCAACCACTGTCCAGTAACGATAAGTATCGTAATCGCCAGTTGCACGGTCGATCGCTACCCGTACAGCCACTTCTGGCTGCTCGGTATATACTTTTTTCTTAGTCGATACCACTAAAGCGTCTTCAATTGCTTCAAAGATATCTTCAGGATTTAAGCCCTTTTCATTACTGACAGTTTCTACTACCGTTAAGATTTCACGACTCATGCTATACCTGTCCTATCATTTTTAATTGACTTAAATTTTATAATTTGGGTGCTGCTATTATATAGTTGCTATAAGCCACATAAGCTATTGGAAGATAAAACTGTCTATCTATAAACAGTTACCCTAGTAAAAATCTAGGCATCTTCATAAATCAAATTGGCTTTATCAATATTACTTAGTGCAATCTCAAACTGCTCGCCATCACTTGACGTCAGTTTTAAAGAGTTTTCATCAATACTATCTAAAGTGCCTGTGGCTTTACGACGTTTCTGATCGCCTGTACCGATGGCTTGAATCAGACGCAAGCTCACAGTTTGACCAACATACGCATGCATTTGCTCATCTGAGAAAAACGCACGATCAAAACCAGGTGAAGATACTTCTAGTATGTATTCACCAGCGATAGGATCATGAACTTCTAAGATACCGCTTACTTGATGGTTTACTGCCGCGCAATCTTCAATCGTTACTTGTTTATCTTGGGCTTGCTCTTCTGGCAATGCCTCAATATAGATACGTAGTAAAGAGCGACGACCTTGTGGCGCAAACTCAATACCCCATAGTGACACATCACAAGCGGCCACAGCAGGGGCAATAATATTAGTCAGTTCTGCAACTTTAGTCGAAAGCTTCATAATCTCTTTGTATTTTCCTATTCACTTATCTATCGTACTTAGTAAACCGTATTAATGATTGACTCTTATCTGCATATAGCAATCTTATAATGATAAGAGTCACGGTCAGTATATAATTTTAAATCACAAATATATGATACATATTGTGCATTTATATAGGGACGAGCGTAAAAAACATCAAGCTCGGCCAAACAATGCTTTTATTATTTATAAAGCACTACTATCGATAAAAGTATGAGGAATAAAAGATAGTGTTGCTTAAGAAGCACCGTGCCGGTAGCGGCCGATGATGACCAGTGACGAGTAATATCGTACTCTATAGACTTAGAGCTTAGCATAAGTAGGATAGATACCGCGATAACACTGACCTTCAGATACAAAAAAACCCACAAACATAATGGTGGGCTAATCGGTACTGACAAATTTAGTGTACAAAACATCAGTATAAAAAGTGGTAGCGGGGGCTGGATTTGAACCAACGACCTTCGGGTTATGAGCCCGACGAGCTACCAGACTGCTCCACCCCGCATCAATCTAGAACGCATATTATAGGGAAGTTTCGTAGAAGTGTCAATACTTTTTTTAAATTAATTATAAATTAAGTATTATCTGCTAAAAATCCAACCTGACGCTATGCTGCGTCTGTAAAACTTGGTGCGATTGGGGGGACTTGAACCCCCACAGCTTTCGCCACCACCCCCTCAAGATGGCGTGTCTACCATTCCACCACAATCGCATTGTACTGCTCTGTCTCTATCATCCAATCTATAATCAATGATGCTTAAGGTAGGCATCTATAGAGCAGGAGTTGCGAAAACAGGAAAGCATTGTAAATCTAACCTACCAAAATAGCAAGCGCTGCCTACTTAAAAGAGGGTTACTCAGGATTTTGAGTCAATGGACGCGGCGTTTGCGGTGCTGAAACTGGCGCATCTAGACGAAACTGATCTTCTGCTTGCTTACGAGCATGAACAGCAAGTGTCATACTCGTAATAAAAAATATGACCGTTAGCACTGCCGTAGCACGCGTCAAAAAGTTAGCAGTACCGGCTGCGCCAAATACTGTACCTGATGAACCGGCACCAAAAGAAGCTCCAGCGTCTGCCCCTTTACCATGCTGTATCAGAATCAAGCCGATCATGGCAATGGCCACAATAATATGCAGGGCTAATATAAACGTAAACATGGTGGCCTCTTTTGCCGCGTAATGACGACTGATAACGGAAAATAAAACGTAAGGTTAATAGAATGACAATCGGCATGATCAAATGCCAAATCGACTATATAAATAAGGCGCATTGTACACGATTGCAAGGGCAGTGTTAAACCTACTTTTACTAACCGATAAAACCATACTCTCTATAAGCTATGATCTTGATATCTGAGCGTTATTTATTCATTTAAGCATTGGCTTGGTTAAAGGCATCGGCAATCGCTAGGAAACTCTCTGCTTTTAATGAGGCGCCGCCCACTAATGCACCATCAATCATAGCGTCGGAAGCAAAGCTATTGGCATTATCAGCATTAACACTACCGCCATACAACACGGTAATCGTATCTGTTGTATCAGCAAAGCTTGCAACCGTTTGCTTGATATGCTGATGAGTCTCACTCACTTCTGCCACAGTAGGCACTTTACCTGTACCAATCGCCCATACAGGTTCGTAAGCGATGAGCAGCCTTTCAGATAACGATGATGCTAACTCTGGCTGTTGAGTCAGTAAATCCTTAATAACCGAAAGTTGCTCATTGATAACGTCGAGTGTTTGACCATTGTCATACTGCTCTTGCGTTTCGCCGATACAAAACACCACGCCTAATTTCTGAGAAAACGCATGAGACAATTTGCTTATCAGGCAATCATGAGACTCTTTGTGATATTGGCGACGCTCAGAGTGGCCAAGTAGCGTCCAAGTGGCACCTGCATCTGCTACCTGCTGCGCTGAGCAGTCACCCGTATAGGCTCCTGTACTTGCACTATAAGTACTAACGTCCTGTGCTGCACAGAGTATTGAGCTATCTGCTAGACGCGTACTCACTGTACTTAAATGAACACAACTGGGTGCTACCATTAATTTACAGCGGTTTTTTGATGCCTGCGAGTTGGCTTGTTCTTCAGTATTAACTTTAGTCAATAAGTCGTCCAATAGTGCATTGACAGCACTGTTAGTCGCAGGATTCTGTTTCCAATTGCCAATTACCCAAGCTTGCATACTTATTTACCTTGTCTCATGTATTCATGCCAATTCGGCTAATATGCGCGTCAGTATAACAAATAATTCGTAAGTGCTATAGTAGCGTGCCACCATGCACAGAATCACTTCTGCAAACTTATCTACATATAGTGCATCAATAGACCATTATTTTTACGAGCTATAGTCACTGCACTACAAAAGAGTTATGTTTTGGATGAATATCATAAAACAATTTAGA
>NZ_VZIZ01000044.1 GCF_009812035.1 Psychrobacter nivimaris
CGTTGAGATGGGCGTAGAGCTTATCCACCCAATCGCTATGGACAAAGGTCTTCGCTTCGCAATTCGTGAAGGCGGCCGTACTGTAGGCGCTGGTGTTGTTGCTAACGTATTGAACTAATCCTTAAGTCTCAGTAATGAGCTTATGAATTAGTCATAAAAAAGGCCATCCTATCTAGGGTGGCCTTTTTTTATTGGAGAAAGTTGAAGCATGATCGAAAATAGAATTATGCCTAGCGTGTATTAATGAATTAGCTACATGTGTGATAGAGACAATTATTTGTTAGATAGCATATTGTAATCTGTAGCATAGCTTGTTATATTATCGCTGCACTTAATGCTAGCAGTTATTTTAGATTGCGGCAGTGCAAAATCAGGTAAAATTAATAATTTTACCGTCAAGGGCTTGCATTCTATGCTAAATATTGTATAATGCTGTCCTTTACACCCATAGGCGATTGGCTCAATTGGTAGAGCATCGGTCTCCAAAACCGAGGGTTGTAGGTTCGAGTCCTACATCGCCTGCCATCTTCTTATCACATCTTTGTTGTACCCCACCATCTCCGAAGCGAGTTCTTTATGAGCAATGATCAAGATAACCTCGAGACTAAGTTATCTGATGCCAAGGCGGTTGCTGGTGGAATGCTGTCTAAAAACAAGCATGTTTCAGCTAGCGGTACTACTGCTGTTGAAGTGGCTAAGACTGGCTCAATAAAAGATTTGATTTTGTGGCTACTTGCCGCAGCTGTATTAATCGGTGCGACTCTAGTAAATCAATACTTACCGGGCTATTGGCAACCTGCCAACGACGTCTGGGTACGTATTGGTATTATTGTCGCACTTGTTGTATTTGCATTAGTTTGTTTGGCGTTAACGCATCAAGGCCGTGCTTTTAAAATATTATTAAAAGATGCTGCCGTTGAGCTTCGCCGAGTGACATGGCCAGGTAAAGACGAAACCTTTCAATATACATGGCAAGTGATTGTCGTGATTGCGATTGCTGGTTTCTTTATTTGGTTATTGGATAACTTTTTTAATTGGTTCGTTGGTATTTTCATCGGTTAATAGCGCGTATTAGTGACTATTAGCGAGACATTTACTCATAACAACTTATTTATAATGATCAGGAGCGTGATATGCGTTGGTATATTGTCCAAGCGTTTTCAGGATATGAAAAACAAGTACAACGTTCATTAACTGATCGTATTAATCGTAGTGACTTTGCTGAGTCATTCGGTGATGTATTGGTTCCTACTGAAGAAGTCGTCGAAATGAAAGACGGCAAAAAACGTAAGAGCGAGCGTAAGTTCTTTCCTGGATATGTATTGATCCAAATGGAAATGAACGATAATACTTGGCACATCGTAAAAGACTGTCCTCGTATTATGGGCTTCATCGGTGGTACGCCTGAGATGCCTGCACCGATTACGCAAGTAGAAGCTGATCGCATTTTAAACCGTTTGAACCAGACTGAGACTGACCCACGTCCTAAGACTCTATTTGAGCCAGGCGAAGAGTTGTTGGTTATCGATGGTCCATTTACTGACTTTAAAGGGTTGGTAGAAAAAGTGGATTACGAGAAGTCTAAGCTACATCTAACGGTAAACGTATTTAATCGACCTACGCAGGTTGAGCTTGAATTTAGTAAAGTTGAAAAACTAGACTAAATTAGCAAAAAATTCATCAACCGGGGAGCTGTTAGTCAACTAGGTGTATACCACGTTGATTTGGCGCTATCACCCATTTAGGAGAGTATCATGGCTAAGAAGATTGATGGTTACATCAAACTGCAAGTGCCTGCAGGCAAAGCAAATCCTTCACCACCTATTGGTCCAGCTTTGGGTCAAAAAGGCGTGAACATCATGGCGTTCTGTAAAGAATTTAACGCTGCGACCTCAGGCCAAGAGCCAGGTCTACCGATCCCAACTGAGATCACAGTATACAGCGACAAATCTTTTACCTTCATCATGAAGTCACCACCAGCTGCATACTTACTACGTAAGGCTGCTGGTATTGCTAAAGGTTCAGGTACACCGAACACTGCTAAAGTTGGTAAAGTTGACCGTGCACAACTAGAAGATATCGTTAAGACTAAGAATGCAGATTTAACTGCAGCTGATCTTGACGCTGCTGTTCGTACCATCGCTGGTACTGCACGTTCAATGGGTATTACCGTGGAGGGTGTATAATGTCTAAGCTAACCAAACGTCAAAAAGAAATTCAAAGCCGTATTGATAACGAAAAACAGTACACTATTGAAGAAGCGGTTCAAATCCTAAACGATTTGCCAGCGCTAAAATTCAAAGAGTCTATCGATATCGCGGTAAACTTGGGCGTTGACCCACGTAAATCTGATCAAGTAGTTCGTGGTGCAACTAACCTACCTGCTGGTACTGGTAAAACCAAACGCGTTGCTGTATTTGCTCAAGGCGCTGCTGCTGAAGCCGCTAAAGAAGCTGGTGCAGACATCGTTGGTTTTGAAGACCTAGCAGAGCAAATCAAAGCTGGTAACATGGACTTTGATGTTGTTATCGCAGCTCCAGATGCAATGCGTGTTGTTGGTCAATTAGGTACTATCCTAGGCCCACGTGGTCTAATGCCTAACCCTAAAGTTGGTACAGTAACGCCAAACGTTGCTGAAGCTGTGACTAATGCGAAAGCTGGTCAGGCTCAGTACCGTGTTGATAAAGCTGGTATCATCCATGCAACTATCGGCCAAGTTGGTTTCACTGCTGATCAAATCGAGCAAAACGCGCAAGCGATTCTTTCTGATCTAAAGCGTGCTAAGCCTGCTACTTCTAAAGGTACTTTCATTAAGAAAATTACCTTGTCTAGCACGATGGGTCCAGGTCTAACGATCGACGCTGTTCCTTATCGTACTGCTAAATAATTAAAGTTTTTATCTTCAAATATTTTGAATGATAAACACAAACAGTTTTTAAAGAATTAGGTCAGCGTAGTATTTGCTACGCTGTCTAAGACCGTAGGTAGAGAGTAGTTTAGAGTCATAGTTAGCGATCTTCGGATAGTTGTTTATGACAATAAGTCACTTTTGTTAATCGACGACAGATGAAAATCTTAGTTGTCCTACGCAGACGGTGGCCCACACAGTTTAAGACACGAGCGGATAGGGCGATAAGATTATTTATAATCTTCAAACTATTACTCAACGTCATTCTGATAACGGTGCCGTAATCAGTCGTTACCAGTAGATGCTTTTTTTATTAATTGAATCCGCTGGTAATGTGTCGTATCAAGTCAGTCTTAGCTTACAGTTTGAGCGCATAAAAACCTTGTTTTTGGCACTTTTATTATAAGTCGATTGATAAGATTAAAGGAGTCAACTTATGGCATTAACGCTAGAACAAAAACAACAAGTTGTGGCTGAAGTGTCTGAAGTTGCTGCTAATGCTTACTCAGCAGTAGCTGCCGAATATCACGGTATTGGTGTTGCACAGCTTACTAAGCTGCGCGAACAAGCTCGTGATAAAGGTGTGGTTTTGAAAGTGGTAAAAAATACACTAGCAAAACGCGCTTTTGAAGGCACTAAGTTTGAGAGCATGTCAGACCGTATGACTGGTCCACTACTTTTGGCTTTCTCTATGGAAGATTTGGGATCTGCTGCTCGAGTCGTTTTCGACTTCAGCAAAGATAACAAAGCTTTAGAGACCAAATTAGTATCAGTCGGTGGTGAAGTTTATGGTCCAGAAGAGCTAGAGCGCGTATCGAAGCTACCAACTCGCGACGAAGCAATCTCTATCTTGATGGCTACTATGAATGCACCAGTGACCAAGCTTGTCCAGACTATGAACGCTGTTCCTGGCAAGTTCGTTCGCACTGTAGCGGCAATCAAAGACGCAAAAGAAGCTGCTTAATTGCTTGTTTTAACGTAACTTTAACATCGCTAATTTTGGTTGCACTTTATTGTCACATTAGGCAAGCAATCAAGGCGATATTAGAATCAATTAATTTTTATCAGATAACGGAGAGTTCTCATGGCACTATCTAAAGATGACGTGTTAAATGCAATCGCTGAAATGTCAGTAATGGATATCGTTGAGTTAATCAGCGACATGGAAGAAAAATTCGGCGTAACAGCTGCTGTTGCTGCTGCACCTGCTGCTGCTGGTCCTGCTGCTGCTGCTGCTGAAGAAAAAGACGAGTTTGACGTAGTTCTTGCCAGCTTTGGCGAGAAGAAAGTTGGCGTAATTAAAGCCGTACGTGAAGCTACTGGTCTTGGCCTAAAAGAAGCGAAAGATTTGGTTGAAAGCGCTCCAGCTCCAATCAAAGAAGGCGCATCTAAAGCTGAAGCTGAAGAGTTGAAAAAGAAACTTGAAGAAGCTGGTGCAACTGTTGAACTAAAATAAGTTTAACACTGTACGAAAAAAAGCTGGTAATGCCTTGCATTGCCAGCTTTTTTTTACTATAATTCGTAGCTTGACCTTTTGTGTCTGCCAACATACGTATGCAACATCACGGTGGATACCCATCAAAAGGACAGACGATATACATGCAAGCACACATGCCAGTTTTTGAAATCAGTTAATATGAGCTAAACGTCTGTAGATGTTTGGCATTTTTTTGTGTCTGCATGCTTTCCTATCAACACTATAGTTTATACTGATTCTAAAAGTTATAGTTACCCCGATTATTAATCCTGAAAAAAGCGGTATTCTTAAAAAAGCTGTTGATCATAAGTTGCCTACTTGGTGTGGCATGACTGTCGATATTCAGTCTCATAGACAGCTTGTATGTGTAGGGAACATGGTTCGGTAATAAGTAGTCTAGATGGCAAGTGGTATGGATGCAATCTTAATAGACATTATTTCCCAGCAATGTATTTGTAAAGTAAGCCTGATAGGCAATGCGTTATAGATTATATAATATTGAATTTTTTGGTTGCAACAGTCATATAGACTGATTCACTTACCATGAATCTAGCAAGCAACGACGAGATTAAGTGAAGTGTGCTAGGTAAGCACTGAAGAGTAAAGTAGTAATTGACAGAAAAGACATGAACTGAACACGAAGACCCGTTTTATATTATCGTTTACGTCGCCACGTTTGCATCGTATTTATGCATACTGGCCACGCTTTTAATTTGTTTCCACGTTTACTGTAAGGACTCTCGATGGCATATTCTTATACTGAAAAAAAGCGTATTCGCAAAAGTTTTGCTGAATTGCCCACTGTAATGGACGTTCCCTATTTACTGTCTATTCAAGTAGATTCTTATGAGCAATTTTTGCAAGAGCACAAAAAGCCGAAAGCTCGTGAGAATACTGGTTTGCAAGCTGCGTATTCCTCTATTTTCCCAATTGAGAGTCACTCTGGTAACGCAGAGCTACAATTTGTTGAGTACTATTTAGGCACGCCTGAATTTGATGAGCGTGAGTGTATCTTACGTGGTTCAACGTTTGCTGCGCCTATGCGTGTCAAAATCCGTTTGATCATCAAAGACAAAGACAGCAAAGACAAAGATAGCAAAGCTGCTATCAAAGATATCCGTGAGCAAAGCGTCTATATGGGCGAGATGCCTTTGATGACTGCTAACGGTACTTTTATTATCAATGGTACTGAGCGTGTTATCGTATCTCAGCTACATCGTTCACCTGGTGTGTTCTTTGACCATGATAAAGGTAAGTCGCATTCAAGTGGTAAAGTGCTTTATAACGCACGTATCATCCCTTATCGTGGTTCATGGTTAGACTTTGAATTTGATGCAAAAGATTTAGTATTTGCTCGTATTGACCGTCGCCGTAAACTACTTGCATCAATCATTCTACGTGCACTTGGTCTAACGACTTCTGAAATCCTAGATTTATTCTTTGATAAAGTCGCTGTTTATAAAGCTGAAGAGACGTTTGAAATTGATCTAGTTGCTGATCGTCTACGTGGCGAAATGGCGCAGTTTGATATCGTATCACCTGAAGGTGACGTTATTGTAGAGCAGGGCAAACGTATTAACGCACGCCGTATCCGTCAGCTTGAAGAAGCAGGTATGACGAAAATTGCTGTGCCTGATGAATACCTATATGAGCGTATTTTAGCTGAAGACATCGTTGTTAATGATGAAATCATCGCTAAAGCAAACACGCCAATCGACCACGAGTTATTGGTGAAATTGAACTCATTTGAAGCCAGTGGTGCCATCAAAGAGTTCAGCATTCTGTTCACTAACGATATCGACCAAGGTAGTTATATTGCCGATACGCTACGTGCTGATAGCACCTCAAGCCGTGAAGAAGCGTTGATCGAAATCTACAAAGTAATGCGTCCAGGTGAGCCACCAACGGTTGAAACTGCTGAGAAACTGTTTGAGAGCATGTTCTTCAACGCAGATCGTTATGACTTATCAAACGTCGGTCGTATGAAGTTCAACCGTCGTCTTGGTTTAGAATTTGACAACACTGATGATCCTGATATCCAGCGTGAACGCAGTGTATTGACCAATGATGATATCGTTAACGTTCTAAAAGAGCTTATCGAGATTCGTAATGGTCGCGGCGATGTCGATGATATTGACCATCTTGGTAACCGCCGTATTCGTTCAGTAGGCGAGATGGCAGAAAACCAATTCCGTGTTGGTCTAGTACGTGTTGAGCGTGCTGTAAAAGAGCGTTTAAGCTCAGCAGAATCAGACAACCTGTCACCACAAGATTTGATTAACTCTAAGCCAGTAGCGGCTGCGGTTAAAGAATTCTTTGGTTCAAGCCAGTTGTCACAGTTTATGGATCAGAACAACCCGTTGTCTGAAGTTACTCATAAGCGCCGTGTATCAGCGTTAGGACCTGGTGGTCTAACTCGTGAACGTGCAGGCTTTGAAGTACGTGACGTACATGATACCCATTATGGCCGTGTATGCCCAATTGAGACTCCTGAAGGTCCAAACATTGGTCTGATCAACTCACTAGCAACATTTGCTAAAACCAACAGCTTTGGCTTCTTAGAAACGCCTTATCGCCGTGTGGTTGATGGTAAAGTTACTGACGTGATTGAGTATCTATCAGCAATCGAAGAAGTCGGTACTGTTATTGCACAGGCTGATTCTCCGATGACTGAAGATGGCGCGTTATCTGACGAGATGGTCAGTGTGCGTAGCTATGGTGAATTTGTTCGTATGCCGCCAGAAAAAGTGACGCATATGGATGTATCGCCAAGTCAGGTAGTATCGGTTGCAGCAGGTCTGATTCCATTCCTAGAGCATGATGATGCTAACCGTGCCTTGATGGGCTCGAACATGCAGCGTCAGGCTGTTCCTACACTACGTGCTGATAAGCCGTTAGTAGGTACTGGTATGGAGCGTCACGTTGCTCGTGACTCTGGTGTTTGTGTTATCGCTAAGCGTGGCGGTGTGATTGAAGATGTTGATGCATCACGTATCGTTGTTCGTGTAAACGAAGACGAGATGACTGCTGGTGAAGCGGGTATCGATATCTATAACTTGATCAAATACACGCGCTCTAACCAAAACACTTGTATCAACCAACGTATCATCGTTAACCAAGGTGACGAGATTGCTTTGGGTGATATCTTGGCTGATGGTCCATCAACGGATCTTGGTGAGCTAGCACTAGGCCAGAACATCCGCATCGCATTTATGCCGTGGAATGGTTACAACTTCGAAGATTCAATCTTGTTATCTGAAAAAGTAGTTAAAGAAGATCGTTTCACTACGATTCATATCCAAGAATTGACTTGTGTGGCTCGCGATACCAAGCTAGGTACAGAAGAGATCACGGCTGATATTCCAAACGTTGGTGAAGCAGCGCTATCAAGTCTTGATGAAGCAGGTATCGTCTATATCGGTGCTGAAGTTGACGCTGGTGATATTCTAGTTGGTAAAGTGACGCCAAAAGGTGAAACGCAACTGACGCCAGAAGAGAAGCTACTACGGGCTATCTTTGGTGAAAAAGCGGCTGATGTGAAAGACACGTCGCTACGTGTACCGACTTCTAGTAAAGGTACGGTTATCGATGTACAGGTCTTCACTCGTGATGGCGTTGAAAAAGACGCGCGCGCAAGAGCGATCGAAAAATCGCAGCTTGATAGCTATCGCAAAGATTTGAAAGAAGAGCTACGTATCTTCGAAGAAGCGGCTCGTGGTCGTATTGGTAATCTATTAGATGGCCAAAAAGTCAGCGGCGGTGCTGGTCTAAAAGCTGGTACGGTTATGGCATTGGCTGATATGAAAGATA
The DNA here is from genome assembly GCF_009812035.1 of Psychrobacter nivimaris. Taxonomy (GTDB): domain Bacteria; phylum Pseudomonadota; class Gammaproteobacteria; order Pseudomonadales; family Moraxellaceae; genus Psychrobacter; species Psychrobacter nivimaris. Next base: position 8,196 of record NZ_VZIZ01000044.1, read on the forward strand.
TGAGCCTTGAGACATTGCTTGATATTCAGCCAGTAGAAGAAGAAATCTCTGAGCGTCTAACGCAAATCGCTGATTACTTGGTTGATAAGCAAAAAGACATCGATGTGAAGTTTGCTGAGAAAAAACGCAAATTGACTGCTGGTGATGACTTACAGCATGGCGTACAAAAAATCGTTAAAGTATATCTAGCGGTTAAGCGTCGTATTCAGCCTGGTGATAAGATGGCTGGTCGTCATGGTAACAAAGGTGTTGTATCGCGCATCATGCCAGTTGAAGACATGCCTTATGATGAAAATGGTAATACCGTTGACATCGTATTGAACCCACTTGGTGTACCATCTCGTATGAACATCGGTCAGGTTCTAGAGACGCATTTAGGTATGGCAGCGAAAGGATTGGGCGAGAAGATTGACGGTATGCTCAAATCTCAAGCAGCGATCAAAGAGCTACGTGACTTCTTGGACAAAATCTATAACCAAGTAGGCGGTGAGCAAGTTGATCTTGATAGCTTGAGTGATGATGACATCATGGCGCTAGCAGACAACTTACGTGGCGGTGTACCGATGGGCACAGCAGTATTTGACGGCGCAAGAGAAAGCCAAGTTAAAGACCTGTTAGAGCTTGCTGGTATGGATCGCGATGGTCAGCAGACGTTATATGATGGTCGTACAGGTCAGAAATTTGACCGTAAAGTAACCGTTGGTTACATGTACATGCTCAAGCTTAACCATTTGGTTGATGACAAAATGCATGCGCGTTCAACCGGTTCTTATTCTCTAGTAACGCAGCAGCCATTGGGTGGTAAAGCTCAGTTTGGTGGTCAGCGCTTCGGTGAGATGGAAGTATGGGCACTAGAAGCATACGGCGCGACTTACACGTTGCAAGAAATGCTAACGGTGAAGTCGGATGACGTTGAAGGCCGTACTCGTATGTACAAAAACATCGTTGATGGTGAGCAGTATATGGATCCAGGCATGCCTGAGTCGTTCAACGTACTGACCAAAGAAATCAAATCACTGGGTATTAATATTGAGTTAAAACAAAGCAACTAGCCCGTTGTTTAACTTAGTTGTCCACTAAAGGCAGTCTGCTTTATTGCTGCTGCTTTTAGTGATTTGTCTCAACCCTATTCATTGCCTTCATTCATCTTATCTGCGTCAATGGTACGCTGTCAGATGATTATAAAGATAACGGAGAAGCAACTTGAAAGATTTACTCGATATCATGCAAAGCCCTACCGGCAACGGTAACCAAGAGTTTGATAGCATTCAAATTACTTTAGCCTCACCTGACGTTATTAAGTCATGGTCGCACGGCGAAGTAAAAAAGCCTGAAACCATCAACTATCGCACGTTTAAGCCTGAGCGTGATGGTCTCTTTTGTGCCAAAATCTTTGGCCCAGTAAAAGACTTTGAATGTCTATGTGGTAAATATAAGCGCCGTAAGTTCCAAGGCGTTATCTGTGAAAAATGTGGTGTTGAAGTTACCACTGCTAAAGTTCGTCGTGATCGCATGGGTCATATCGACCTAGCCAGTCCTGTGGCGCATATTTGGTTCTTAAAATCATTACCAAGCCGCATCGGTCTATTGCTAGACATGACGCTACGTGATATCGAGCGCGTTCTATATTTTGAAAGCTATATCGTTACTGAGCCTGGTCTAACCAGCTTAGAAAAGTACCAGTTGCTTGATGATGAAGACTATTACAAAGCGCTTGAAGAGTTTGGTGACGAATTCACAGCCAAGATGGGTGCTGAAGCCGTTCAAGACCTATTAAAAGACATCGATATCGACCTTGAAATTGATGAGCTACGTGAAGCGATTCCACAAACAGGTTCTGAGACTAAGCTTAAGAAAATGTCTAAGCGTCTCAAATTATTAGAAGCATTCCGTGATTCTAATAACAAGCCTGAGTGGATGGTAATGAACATCTTGCCAGTACTACCACCAGATTTGCGTCCTCTAGTACCGCTAGAAGGCGGCCGTTTTGCAACGTCAGATCTAAACGATCTATATCGCCGCGTGATCAACCGTAACAACCGTCTTAAGCGTCTGCTTGAGCTAAGCGCCCCTGATATCATCGTACGTAACGAAAAGCGTATGTTGCAAGAGTCAGTAGATGCGTTGCTTGATAACGGTCGTCGCGGTCGTGCCATCACTGGTAGTAACAAACGTCCATTGAAATCTTTGGCAGATATGATCAAAGGTAAGCAAGGTCGTTTCCGTCAGAACTTACTTGGTAAGCGTGTAGATTACTCTGGTCGTTCGGTTATCGTTGTAGGTCCAACACTACGCCTACATCAGTGTGGTCTACCTAAGAAAATGGCACTAGAATTATTCAAGCCATTTACTTATAACAAACTATTGTCTCATGGTTTAGCGACTACGATTAAAGCTGCCAAAAAGATGGTAGAGCGTGAAGAGCCACAAGTGTGGGATATGCTGGCCATGGTTATCCGTGAGCATCCAGTACTCCTCAACCGTGCGCCAACACTTCACCGTTTGGGTTTACAGGCATTTGAGCCGGTATTGATCGAAGGTAAAGCTATCCAGCTGCATCCGCTTGTTTGTACTGCATTTAACGCCGATTTCGATGGTGACCAAATGGCCGTTCACGTGCCATTGACGCTAGAAGCGCAGCTTGAATCACGTGCCTTGATGATGTCTACTAACAACATCTTGTCACCTGCGAACGGTGATCCGATCATCGTACCATCTCAGGATGTTGTACTAGGTCTATATTACATCAGTCGCTCGTCTATCAATGCCAAAGGCGAGAGCATGATTTTTGCTACCGTTAATGAAGCATTGCGTGCAATTGGTTCAAACGATCTACATGTAAACGCTAAGATCAAAGTGCGTGTTACTGAGACGCAAATTGACGAAGACGGTAACGAGACCAAAGAAATCAGTATCAAAGATACGGTTGCTGGTCGTCTACTGATCTGGAACATCATGCCTAAAGGTATGACGTTTGATGAGTGTAACCAAGAGATGACGAAGAAAAACATCTCTCGTTTGATCAACTCTTGCTACCGTAAAGTTGGTGTCAAAGAAAGTGTTATGTTTGCTGACCAATTGATGTATCTTGGTTTTGCTCAAGCAACACTATCTGGCGTGTCTATTGGTATTGATGACATGGTCATTCCACCACTTAAAAAGCAAATCATCGAAGTGGCAGAAGGCGAAGTTCGCGAAATCGAAGATCAATTCGAGCAAGGCTTTGTAACTGCTGGTGAGCGCTATAACAAAGTCGTTGATATCTGGTCACGTACCAATGACAAAGTCGCTAAAGCGATGATGGACAATTTGGCAACAGATAAAGTCATTAATGCGCAAGGCGAAGAAGACGAGCAGAAATCATTCAACTCGATCTTTATCATGTCGGATTCTGGTGCTCGTGGTAGTGCGGCACAGATTCGCCAGTTAGCTGGTATGCGTGGTTTGATGGCTAAGCCAGATGGCTCAATCATTGAGACACCGATTAAAGCGAACTTCCGTGAAGGTTTGACCGTACTACAGTACTTCATCTCAACTCACGGTGCACGTAAAGGTCTAGCGGATACAGCACTAAAAACAGCCAACTCGGGTTACCTAACTCGTCGTCTGGTTGATGTGGCACAAGATTTGGTTATCACGAGTGATGACTGTGGTACTGAAGAAGGCCTACTCATGAAGCCACATATTCAAGGTGGTGAAATCATTGAGAAATTAGGCGAGCTAGTACTTGGTCGTGTGACTGCACGTGATGTGACTTATAACGATGATGCTGATAAAGTATTGGTTCCAGCTGGTACATTGATCGATGAGTACTGGGTTAACGTCCTTGACAGCAACGCGATCGATGATATCTGGGTACGCTCAGTTATTACTTGTGATGTTGAGCATGGTGTTTGTTCACAGTGCTATGGTCGTGACCTTGCACGTGGTCATAAAGTGAATATCGGCGAATCAGTCGGTGTTATGGCCGCTCAATCTATCGGTGAGCCGGGTACTCAGTTAACCATGCGTACGTTCCACGTGGGCGGGGCAGCGAGTTCAGCCTCTGTAGACAACAGCATCTCTGTACGTAATGCTGGTCAAGCGCACTTTGAAAATATGAAAACAGTACAGCATACCGATGGTCACTTAGTCATCGTATCGCGTTCAGCTGAAATCGCATTGACCGATGAGCTTGGCCGTGAGCGTGAGCGCTATAAAGTACCATATGGTTCAAGCGTCCTTGTAAAAGACGAAGAGCAGGTTGAAGGCGGTCAAACTATCGCTAAATGGGATCCGCATACGCATCCAATTATCACAGAATTTGCTGGTACAGCACGCTTCAGTGACATCACTGATGGTATGACTGCAACAGTAAAAGTTGATGATGCGACTGGTATGAGCTCGTTTGAGATTCTAGCCACGCGTGACCGTTCAAGCTCAGCAAAAGACTTACGTCCTGCGATTATCTTGAACACTGATGAAGGCAAAGAAGTGGTTTACTTCTTACCAGCTGAAACGATCATCCGCGTGAGCGATGGTGAGAAAGTAGCAGCCGGTTCGATTCTAGGCCGTGTACCACAAGCGTCTTCTGGTACAAAAGATATTACTGGTGGTCTACCACGTGTTGCTGACTTGTTCGAAGCACGTCGTCCAAAAGATCACGCCATCATGGCAGAAATGACTGGTGTGGTTAGCTTTGGTAAAGAGACCAAGGGTAAAAACCGCTTTATTATTACTAATGAAGATGGTGAAGTACATGAAGAGCTAATCCCGAAATGGCGTCAAATCAACGTCTTTGAAAACGAGACGGTAGCACGTGGTGAAGTTATCGCTGATGGTCCACAGAACCCACATGATATCTTACGTCTGAAAGGACAAACTGCGCTTGCTGATTATATCGTCAATGAAGTACAGGACGTTTATCGCTTGCAGGGCGTAAAAATCAACGACAAGCACATCGAAGTTATCATTCGTCAGATGTTGCGTAAAGTTGAAATCACTGACGGCGGCGATTCAAGTCACTTCAAAGGTGATCAGGTCGAGTATGCAGATATCAAAGCATTGAATGCGAAGCTAGAAGCGGAAGATAAATTCCCAGTACAGTTTGAGCGTCAATTGTTAGGTATCACCAAAGCAAGTCTTGCAACTGAAAGCTTTATCTCAGCAGCGTCATTCCAGGAGACAACCCGTGTACTAACTGCGGCTGCTGTGACTGGTAAAGTGGATGAGCTACGTGGTCTGAAAGAAAACGTGGTTGTTGGTCGCTTGATTCCTGCAGGTACGGGGCTCGCTTACCACAAGGCACGTAAAGAAGCAGCAGATCAGAAGCTACAAGATAAAGATCTTAATGCCGCTTTCGATATGACTGCAAGCACTGATAGCAAAGACTTCGCTAGCTTTGATGAAGCATTTGCTCAAGAATTAAATCAAGATAATTAATCGTATTAAGTATTTTGATTCATTCTTAATTTGATAAAAAAGCCAGCCTAAGTTGCTGGCTTTTTTGTGTGTATAAAAAACTGAGAAAGGCATGGTGCTATTATCTAAGAAAATAGTACACTGGAAATACGCTCTAATTCACTACTCATAGAAGGATAATTAGCAAATGGCAGGTAAAACTCGCGTCGCCAAATATCAAGCAGATCGAACCAATCAAAAGTTATATTTCTGTCGTTTATCTTGCCAATCTGCAGGAAGTACCAATGATAAGCAGTTATACCAAGCACACTGTGAGACTGCTATTTTTCACTTGCATGGTGCTTTATTGGCATTCATTCAGGAGCTCGGTCATTTCTATAGCCTAAATATGACGGCGCCAACTTTGCTCGATATTGAGCAAGCATTGAGCGAGCGAACCCAAGTATCTCCTGAGATTCAGCGTTTGCAGCAATTGCAGCAGCAAGGCTTTATCGCCAATATAGAACGTGCTTATCAGCGTTGTTTGTATGCAGTACCGCCAGATACTATCGTAGATGAAGTGCCAAGCAGTCATTCAGCGTCGCCAGACTTAATTGTCAATGTTGTCACTTTATCTAACCAATGGCTGCCTGATGAGACTACAATACGAGAATGGCGCAATCAGCTTTTAGAGCTGATTGAACAACTGCGTGCAGGTATGGTCGAGTTCTAATAGGAAGTGCACTAGAGAATTTATTCTTGATCGCTATTTATTGAACCATTTAAAAGTATGATTAAGTAGGGTAGGTCATAGTCTACAGCGCATAAAAAAGGCTTATTCAGTTATTACTGAATAAGCCTTTTTCTTATTAACTAAAAATAGTGTTGTTTGTTATTCTGGCATCGGAGGCATACTTTCAACGGGCGTCACTGTTAATGGATTTTCCGGTACGCTGTCATCACTACGATTGCTGCTTGGTTTCGTTGATGTTGGAGTGCTAGTATCTTCAGTAGGCTCTGGAACCGAAGGCTTACGCTGCTGGGTTTGAGTCTTGACTGGCTTGGCTGATTTATTAGCGTCATCGTTAACTAGGACGCCATCATCAGTCATCTCTATGATGCTTTGCTGTTGCTTTCTGGATTTTGAGCGATTATTGATAGATACCCATTGGCTTGGCGTGTCTTTCAGCTGAGCTTTCATAAAGTCCATCCATACTGGCAGCGCTGCCACACCACCATATTCACGGCGGCCCATAGTAGATGGTTGATCGAATCCCATCCATACTACTGTCGCATTGGTAGGATGGAACCCTGCAAACCATGCGTCTTTGGCCTGATTGGTGGTACCAGTTTTGCCACCGATATCATTGCGACCTAATGCCTTTGCTCTTACCGCTGTACCGCGTTGGACTACATCGCGTAGTATATCGGCCATCTCAAAAGCGACTCTAGGTTGCAGTATGCGCGGTGCTTGTTTGGCCCTTACATATTGTACGGCAGGCGCTTTTAGGCGGTCTGACTGTGGACCTGCGTTATATACCGTTAAATCAAGCTCTTTATCTGTTGTTTCGCTATCATCATTACTTTTCGATGATGAATTATCGGCAGTTATTTCATTACTGCTATCATCAAGCGCTTCAATTGACTTCTCATACTCTTCAACTAAGCTGCTATTAACCTTCTCAAGTTTTTCGTTAAAGCATAGTGCACATGCTTGACGTGGATTAGCTTGAAACAACAGCTCATTTTTATAATTGTAAATTTGTTCAATAAAGTAAGGTTGGACACGATGACCACCATTCGCGAAAGTTGAGTAAGCCGTGGCCATTTGTAATGGTGTGGCTTGCCCTGCTCCAAGTGCTAATGACAAGGTTGTCGGCAGCTTTTCTTTATCAAGACCGAATTCATCTAATAGGTTGCGCGTACTTGAGATGCCGATAGCTTGCAACAAGCGAATAGATACAAGGTTACGCGACAAATATAAACCACGACGTAAAGTGATATCACCTAAGAAACGTTCATCAGAGTTTTTCGGTTTCCAGTCACCTACTTGAATAGCTCGGTCAGAAACGATGGTATCTGGGCGATAACCTTTTTCTAAAGCAGCGGTATAAACAAGTGGTTTAATGGTTGAGCCAGGTTGACGCCAGCCTTGTAGAGCGCGGTTGAACTTACTGTGGTTAAAATCAAAGCCACCGACTAATGCATTGACAGCACCAGTCTCTGGATTCAACGAGACCAAACTGCCTTGAATTTTAGGTATTTGACCTAATTGCCAGTTGCCATTTGAAGTAGGTATCACACGAACGATATCGTTTTTCTTAACAACTTGACTGGCATTACTAGGATAATAACCAATACGGTCGGCAGAAATATATTTACGTGCCCATTTCATACCAGACCAATTAACGGTCACTTCTTCACCAGATTGTAGGACTGCGTCAAAACTACGAGAATTGACTTTAGTCACCTTGGCAGGAGACATATTGCTGTAGCGTTGGAAGTTCTCGAGAGGCTCATCATTTGCTTCAGCCCCGCGCCAACCATGGCGATGCTCGTAGGCAATCAATCCTGTTACTACTGCTGCTTCTGCATCTGTTTGCGCTTTACTGTCTACTGTGAGACGTACGCGCCAACCACCGTGCATGACTTGATCACCGTAACGTTCGACTAAAGAAGCTCGCGTCATTTCTGCCAAATAAGGCATATTTACATCGAGCTTTTCTTTATATAGGTTGATACCTATAGGGGAGTTGACCGCTTCATCATACTGAGCTTTGGTAATATAGCCAAGCTCATGCATGCGTCCAACGATCCAGTTACGGCGAGTCAGTGCACGGCTAGGATTGGCAACAGGGTTATACTTAGAGGGGGCTTTTGGTAGACCTGCTAACATCGCCATTTCAGCAATAGTTAGATTGTCTAATGACTTACTATAATATTTTTTGGCCGCAGCGCGGATGCCATAGGCGCCTTCGCCTAGATAGATTTTATTGACATATAACGTCAAAATATCATTTTTGCTCAGTTCGTCTTCTATCTTCCGCGCCAAAAATAACTCTGTTAGTTTGCGGTTTAAAGTACGTTCTGGACTTAAGAAATAGTTTTTAGCGACCTGCATCGTAATGGTAGAGCCACCGGTCTGACCATCGTCATCAGTGACTGCTTCGGTGACAGCGCGACCAAGACCTTTAATGCTAATTCCACTATGCTGAAAGAAAGAAGCATCTTCGGCTGCCAAAAAGGCATGGGTTAAATCTTCAGGAATCTCATCAAAACTAACTGGTAATGATAAACGATTGCCGTATTGGCCGATTAATTTATCATCACTACTATAAATCTGTAATGGCATTTCTAATTTGGCTGTTTTAATTTCTTGCGTACTAGGTAGGGTTGGCGATAGATACATGGCCATCCCATAAAAACCAATAGGTACAGCAAGTGCTAGAACAACTGCCAATGCTAGGCAAGCGATAAAGAGTCCCACCAAAAAGCGAATGAGACGAGCGGTAGCATTTGTTTTGGCCATAATAAGACTTATTAGTTAGAATTTGTAGCAGACAATATTATTATACATTGAACAAAATAGGCAGGTCATAATAAATGTGTAAGTTGGCCTTAATATATTTTTAAATGCTTGAATCTATCAATTAAGTAAAGTATTGTATTGAATTATTACAAATAATTACCAGATTGTACACTTAATATAAGGTATAGAGCTAGTGAGGCTATTTACTTCCAAAAGTCGACATTTGATTGGCGTGGATATTTGTGCCACTTCAGTAAAGTTGGTTGACATACAGCGTCAGCAAGGCATGTTCCACCTAAAATCTTATGGTATTGAAAGACTACCGGAAGGTATCGTGGTCGATAAGATTCTAGTAGATACAGAAGCTGCCGGTAATATTATAACGAGCTTGGCAAGACGTTGCCAAGTCGCGGGTAGCAATGCTGCGACCGCTGTTTCTGGCTCTGCAGTGATTACTAAAATCATTGATATGGATATGACACTCAGCGATGTAGAGCGTGAGGCGCAAATACGTTTAGATGCCGACCAGTATGTGCCTTATCCATTAGAAGACGTCAATCTAGACTTTGAAGTATTAGGACCGTCTTTGGTTAGTGAAGATATGGTTCAGGTGTTGCTTGCTGCTTCTCGTTCAGAGAACGTCGACCAGCGTGTCGATGCTTTAGCCTTTGGTGGCCTACAAACGAAAGTCATGGATATCGAGTCTCATGCAATCGAGCGTGCGTTTGGATTGATGGTGGATAGCCTTCCAAACGTACCAGAACTAGTAGCATTGGTAGATATTGGCCACAATCAAACCACATTATATATCGCTAAGAATGGCGAGTTTATTTATAGTCGTGAACAGTTATTTGGCGGTGCTCAGCTGACCGAGGCAATACAAAATCGCTATGGCCTATCAGCAGAAGAAGCGACACTAAGCAAACGCGAACGTACCTTACCTGATGATTATTATCCTGAAGTACTGACCCCTTTTATAGAAAATACCATTCAACAGATCACTCGCTCTTTACAGTTTTATTTCTCATCAAGTCAATATAGCAGTATCGATCATGTGGTGCTTGCAGGAGGCAGCAGCTCTATTGCAGGTCTCGCTGGTATGGCACAACAAAAGCTGGGTGTGACTGTCAGTGTTGCCAACCCTTTTACCAATATGACTATTGCACCAAATATTGACAATGAGCAATTGGCGGTCGATGCGCCAAGCTTAATGGCTGCATGCGGTCTTGCGTTAAGGAGCTTTGACTAATGGCTCGTATTAACCTTTTACCTTGGCGACAAGAAGAGCGTGAACGTCGTAATAAAGAGTTTATGACATTGATAGTGGCGGTGACGTTACTGACGCTATTAGCAGCTTTTGCTTCATGGAGTTATTTTAATAATGAACTTGATGAGCAGCTTGATGCCAACGCATTGATCGAACAAGAAAACACGCGCTTAGACACCGCATTGACCGAAATTGACAGTTTAGAGCAGCGCCGTGAAGACATTATTTCACGCATGCAAGTCATTCAAGACTTGCAGGGACGACGTCCTGTACCTGTACGTTTATGGGATGATCTCGCTAAAGCTATTCCACCAGCACTTTATCTAAATAACCTCAAACGTGAAGGTGATACGCTAACTTTGACAGGCTTAGCGGACAATCCAAACATTGTGTCCAGTCTGATTCGTAACCTTGATAACAGTAAATGGATGGGCAACTCAGCAGTAAGTAACATTCAGCAGAATATTAGCGCTTATGAGGCTGCTCCAGTCCTCAATAATACGGTTAATACTGGTGAGCAGGCGCGACCTGTTTATCCTGAAGACAGTTACGTACAGTTTGTAGTAACGACTAGAGTACAGTCGGAAACTCCGACTGCTGCTGATACCGGTGCTGGTCTTGGAGGTGCGTTATGAAGCTTATCCGCAAAAAGAGCCTCTCTAAAACCAAAAAATCTGCTTTAAAGCCAAAAAAGCAATTCGATTTAAATGAGTTTCGCCGTAGTTTTGAGTCGCTAGATTCAGAAAACTATGGCAGTTGGCCATTACCTGTCAAGGTGACAGTGATTGGTCTTATCATTACCTTCATCGCAGCATTGTCATGGGCATTACCCATCAGTAGCAAAATTGACGAGATCAATGCGGCTGAAAGCCAGCAGCAGACCTTGCTTGATAGCTACCGCGAAAAAGAATCTCGCGCACGTCATTTAAAAGCTTATCAAGCGCAAGTTGTCCAAATGGAAACTGAATTTAATACTTTATTGGATCAGTTGCCGAAAGATACGCGTGTGTCAGAATTGGTAGAAGGCATAAACATGACAGGCGTTGGTAGCAATATCCGTTTTCAGGATATTTCAGTAGAGCCTGAAATTGAAAATGAATTCTTTATTGAGCAGCCAATACGTATCGCAGCTTTGGGTGAATACCATCAGTTTGGTAGCTTTATTAGTGGTCTGGCTGCACTGCCTCGAATTATCACGATGCATGATTTTGAAGTCAGCAATCCGAAGCCTACGTTGGACGTTTTGCCAGAGCTCAATTTAGTATTGCAAACTAAGACTTATCGCTCTAAAGAAGCGGCTCCTGAAGGTGATGCCGCCGCCGCTACTGATACAAATGCAGGAGGCAACTAATGAGTATTCAAAGAATGCCCATGCTATTGGTCTTAAGTGTCGCTGTTTTATCTATGACTGGGTGTAGTGACCGTATAGGTATGGCAGAGCAGGCAATGACCGATATCCGTAATCAGCCTGCACAGCCTATTGAGCCGCCGCCTAAAGCCGAGCTGGTAGAGGATTTTGTATATAGCGCTAGCTCGCAGCGTAGTCCATTTTTACCACCGAGTTTAGTCAATGTACAAGGCCCGACCACTCCTATAGATGGTGTGCGACCAGATATCAACAGAATCAAAGAACCGCTTGAGCAGTATGAATTGTCGCAATTGGTCTTCCGAGGTGTGGTGATTTCGCCCGAAGGTCAGCGATATGCATTGATACAACGTCCTGATGGTTCGGTTGCCAGTGTTAAAGTAGGCGATTATCTTGGATTGAATGACGGCCGTATTGTTGAAATCACGCCGACCCAGGTTAACTTGATTGAAATTGTGCCAGACAGCCGCGCAGGGTTTGTAGAAAAACCCCAGTCGCTGGTATCCCCTATAAGCTAAGTCGGCAGATTTTTTGAGGAATAAATAATGACAGTACGCAATAACAAGGTAATGATGATGAGCAACCGCATGTCTTCTGCTTTTGCCATTTCAGCACTGGCGGTCAGTATGGTGGCTGTGACTAATAGTGCTCATGCTGCACAGCGCATCGATAATGTCTCTGTAGTACAGACTGCACCTGCAGTGACGCAAATGCGTTTGGGGTTTACAGGTTTGCCAGTATTGCCTGCAGCCTATAAGCTTGATGATCCTAGTCGCTTAGTCCTAGATTTCGAACAAGTACAGAATGGACTTGCTAGCCGCTTTAACGAATATAATATCGGTGCGATTAATGACGTTACTACGCTAAGTAGTGACAGTACCACGCGCCTCATTGTTGGTTTGAAAGAGTCAGGAAATTATACGACAGCGATTGAAGGCAATGATTTATTGCTGACCATCACTGATCCTAATCGTCCTGTCATTACCAGCGACCCGATTCAAGATGTTCTCAATAACAATAATAGTATGACAACGACCGCTGTCGTTACGCCTATTGTTGAGAGCTCTACCGTACCAGTGGCACCTGTACGTACTACGAGCAAGGTTGTCGTGAAGAACGAAGTGCCAGCTGATACGATGGTGGTCAGAGTCAATCCGCTTTTAAATCCTCAATTGGCAGCTTCGCAAGTAAGCAAGCAGTATAGCTATGATGGGCTAAGCGCAGTCAATTTTTCAGCAGGTAACGATGGTGGCGGTAACGTCAGTATGGTACTTGCCAACGAAGCTATTCCAGTAGATGTGCAGCGTCAAGGTAATAAACTTGTCGTACGTTTGACTGGTAGTACGGTTCCGAGAAACTTACTACGCCGATTGAATATTAACAGCGGTCTTGTTGGTAGTATTGATACCAAAAACCAAGGTCAGAATGGCGTCGTTACCATCAACATGAATGACGATTATGAGTATCAAGCCTACCAATCAGGTAATCAGTTAAATATTGGTATTAAAAAGCCTGAGCTGTTACGTGAGCCGACGTTGGAAGAAAGAGTCTATAGTGGTGAACCGCTATCTATGGAATTCCAAGATGTTGAGGTTCGTAGTGTATTAGACATTTTGGCACAGTTTACCGAGATGAACATCGTAGCTAACGACTCAGTCGCTGGTAACATCACTCTGCGTCTGATCAATGTGCCTTGGGATCAGGCGCTCGATATTATCTTAAAGAGCAAAAATCTAGACAAGCGTGAAAACGGCAATATTATTTTGGTCGCGCCTGCTACAGAGCTTGCTGAGCAAGAAGCAAAGGAGCTTGAAGCACAGCAAGCCGTGAAGTCTTATGCACCATTACGGACTGAGTATATCCGTTTGAGCTATGCTATAGCGCAAGATGTATTGACGCTTATCTCTCAAGGTAGTGGTTCATCTGGCGGTGGCACCTCAAACCGAGCCGATGATAACAATACGTTGTTGTCTAATCGTGGCACGGTGACCGTTGATGATCGTACCAATACTTTGATCATTAAAGACGTGGCTGAGAGTATCGAAAATATTCACAAATTAATCAGCAAAATTGATATCCCCGTTCGTCAGGTCATGATTGAAGCGCGTATCGTTAGTGCCACGGATAGCTTTAGTAAAGAAATTGGCGTTCGCTGGGGCATCCTATCAAATGGCGCGGCAAACAACCGTAGCTTATTGGTGGGTGGTAGTAATCAGACATTGGCAGATCTCAAAGACTTTGACATAGAGACCACCACAGTCAACGGTCAAACGGTCTCATATCCGTCGTATGACATTACCAGTCCTGATAATTTAAACGTTGATTTAGGCGTTTCCAACCCAGCAGGTAGTATTGCCTTTGGTCTGCTCAGTATGTCTGATGTGATGCTAGATCTTGAGTTGTCAGCATTGCAGGCGGATAACCGTGGTGAAGTTATTTCTACACCTAAGATTTTAACCGCAGACAAGCAGACAGCAAAGGTCTCTTCTGGTACTCAGATTCCGTATCAAGAAGCATCAGCCAGTGGTGCGACGACAACCAGCTTTAAAGAGGCTGCATTAAGTCTAGAAGCGACACCAAATATCACGCCTGATGGTAAAATTGGTCTGCAATTGGTCATTACCAACGGCACACCGACTATCATCAATAACCAGGTTGCTATCTCTGAAGACTCTATATCAACCAACGTCATTATTGAAGATGGTCAAACAGTCGTGTTAGGTGGTGTTTTCAAAAACCGTACCGGTAACGAAGTAACGAAGGTTCCTTTCTTAGGTGATTTGCCTTATATTGGTCGTGCCTTCCGTAAAGATGTACGAAGCAACGACAAAGAAGAGCTACTTATTTTCGTAACTCCAAAGCTTATTAATGATGGTACGAGTCGTCTGAACTAGTCCTAAAGTGGTTAGATAATTGCTAAAAAAAGTAAGCCATAGTGCTTGCTTTTTTTATGCGCGAAATTCGTGGTTTTCGAGCTGCAGTATTTATGTATGTACTGATGAATAGTGTGCTCTAAATTTTACTCACAATAATCACGGCTCATTACTAGCCAGAATAACAATGACGTTGTATCATACCTAATTTAGCTGAGTAAGTATTATGGGGCAGGAATTACCGTCGGTGTTTTTAGTGGGTCCGATGGGAGCAGGGAAGACGACAATTGGAAAACTGCTTGCCAAGCAGTTAGGTCGCACTTTTGTAGACAGTGATTGGTATATTGAATCGCAGACAGGTGCTGACATTGCTTGGATATTTGCCAAAGAAGGTGAGGCAGGTTTCCGTGAGCGTGAAACGCGTGCCATTGATGAATTGACCCAAAACTCTCAAATCGTATTAGCGACCGGTGGCGGTGCAGTCATGTGTGCTGAAAACCGAGAGTTCCTAAAACAGCGTGGCATCGTCGTCTATCTTAATGCACCTGTTGAGGTGCAGCTAGCACGCACCTCTAAAGACAAGTCTCGACCATTATTGCAGCAGCCTAATCCTAGAAAAATATTGCAAGATTTGTACAGTGCTCGCGATCCACTCTATCGCCAAGTCGCCCATATTATTATGCCTACTGGTCACACGTATCCACGCCATATGGTCAATCAATTGATGCAACAGCTAGAATCATTCGTCGACTGCACTACCGACGCATCAGCGCACCAAGAAGATTAGTAATAGACTGGCAACTACGATTGATATGCAGACTCAATTACTTTTACCTCATTAGAAATGCTTTAGGAGTATCACATGGTAATGCCGTTTCATGATGGCCTAATAGTTCAGACGCAAAGTCATGATTATCCTATTGTCATTACTGAACAATCTACGACTGAACATAGTAGTATGGCGAAGCAAATCACGTCTTATATCAGTGGCCGTCAGGTTTTGATTGTTACTAATGACACTGTGGCGCCTTTATACTTAAAAGCGTTAGAAGATGAGCTAGCAGAGCAGTTTACGGTAAAGGTGTGCGTACTGCCAGATGGCGAACAATACAAAAATCAGGCAAGTATTGATCAGATTTACGATGCGCTGATGACAGAACACTTCAATCGCGATGTGACACTTATTGCTCTTGGTGGTGGTGTAATCGGTGATATGACTGGTTTTGCTGCTGCTAGCTTTATGCGTGGTGTCAATTTTATTCAAATTCCAACGACGCTATTGTCACAAGTGGATTCTAGTGTTGGTGGTAAAACGGGTATCAATCATCCGCAAGGTAAAAACATGATTGGTGCTTTTTGGCAGCCGCAAATGGTGCTTGCTGATATGAGTACGCTTAAGACACTGCCTGCGCGTGAGCTATCGGCTGGAGTGGCCGAGATTATTAAATATGCCCTTATCATGGATGAGGCGTTTTTAACGTGGCTTGAAGCAAACTTGCCTGCAATGATGGCGCTTGATTTGGCAGTACTTGGTGAAGCCGTAAAGCGCTGCTGTCAGTACAAAGCCGATGTAGTAGCACAAGATGAAAGAGAGTCAGGTGTGCGCGCGCTATTGAACTTTGGACATACTTTTGGTCATGTGATTGAAACACATGAAGGCTATGGCAATTGGTTACATGGCGAAGCAGTAGCCGCTGGCATGGTACAAGCAGCTGAGCTATCGCAAAAGATTGGCTGGTTAACTGATGATGAAGTTATACGTATTAAGCGTGTTTTAGAATTGGCAAACTTACCTATTACTCCGCCAGCTATCGATGTAGACGCTGCTTTAGATTTAATGGGACACGATAAAAAGGTGAAACACGGACAAATCCGCCTAATTTTGTTAAAATCAATTGGCGATGCGGTAATGACTAATGAGTTTGACAGCCAGTTATTGCACGAAGTTTTGTCAAAACATAGCGCGTAACGTCTCAAGAATTATCGTTTATATATTTATACTAAAATCTCGTACTTATAGCCGACTGGTTGGCTGTACCTTTGTTTAAATAAGCATTTATATCATGCTGTAAAACATGTGTTTACCAAGGACCGCCTCATGGCAACATCAAAAACAAAAACGCGTACTGCTAGCCAATCATACAGTCGTCAAGCACTGATTTGGCTAATAGTGACCTTGCTCTTAGGGGTGGTCACAGCGTTAGTATGGATGTTTAGTCAAACGCCAGCCATGGGTGCCAAAATTGAGAATGCACCAATATCAGCGCCAGAGATTTTGAATGAAGAGTTTGAACAACCACTAAAAGTCGAATCGCTACATGAGCTAGATACGGATGTACAACCGATTAACTTTGATGCAACGATTCGAGATTTGCGCGATTATCCTGATGAGTTCAAAGACAAGCGTTATCTGCTAGCTAATAAAGGCAAGTGGACTGTTCAAGTAATGAATGTCGCTGAAAACGATGTGATTGTTAGTTACTTAGAAGGCCGTCAAGATCGCGATAAATTTGCTTATTTCCGTTATCTTGATGATGAAAAGCAAGTCCGTTATATGCTGACTTATGGGATTATGAGTAGCCCGCAAGAAGCGGTAGGAGCAGCAAAGTTAATAGACTTTAAGTTACCTACGAATGTACGTGTACTGCCAGAAGAGATTAATCGGTATGTCAGTATCATTGATAATTATGAGCGTCCTGATCCAGTAAAAGATTTGAGTACGAAACGTACACGTGCCGTCGATTTGAAACCTACTAAGCGCGAAGTGCCTGCTCGTTTGCAAGAAGAAGCTGATGACGCCGCTGCTCAAGCAGCCAGTGCTAACAGTAATCGAGGCAACCAAGAAAGCAACAATAGTAGCACCGCTCAAGAGAGTATTCGTCAGTCGGTAGATACCTCTGCCACGTTATCTGTTAGTGAAGAGCGTACGGTTGGTGGTGAGACGCAGACAATATCTGAAGCATCTCCAAAAGACGAAAACAATGCAAGTAAGCCTGCGCCAGAAAACAAAAAGCCTGCGGCACCGGCGGAGAATTCTACTATTAAGAAGCCACCAGTCGTGCCAACGCCTAAGCCCCCTAGTATAGTCACTGCACTACAAAAGAGTTATGTTTTGGATGAATATCATAAAACAATTTAG
>NZ_VZIZ01000045.1 GCF_009812035.1 Psychrobacter nivimaris
TCCTTCTTTTGGGTTAGTATAACCTCTTAAGCGTGGTCCGATTTAATTATGCCACTACAGGCACGTCAAGGTGGTGGGTTTGAACTTTCTCTTTCCCAATCCAATTTAAAGTTGGCATAAAAACTCGCAAATTTATATCGTAGTTAGTAAATTAATTATAGGTAGCATACTTATCTTTTTCGATCTTATCTTTTTCGATGAGTCAATGATTGATAACCGATCATCTTGAGCTACATCGATTGATGATCTACAAGCCTCCAATTCTCAGATAAGATTTCGATCAGTTCTCTCTGCCTATGAGCCAAGTCCTGTGGAGTCCACTGTTGATAATTTATCACTTGAGTCGTTAGTGCATAAGAAGAAACGCCTTTCTTACCTAAAAAATAAGCTTTCTTTTTCTTATCGAAATCGTAGTTTTGAGCTTGTGAGTTTCTTCTACGGTTTAATGGGACTAAGTTGGCTATCTTGTGTATCCACTCTTTTCTATCTTCTAAAACAGGCCACCAAGAAGCCCACTCGCTTTCACTATTGACCGTTTGTGGTAAGACATGCTCTATCGTCAAGACCGTAGGGTCATAGGTCGCAGCCCCATCTGATACGAAAGCATCTAACCGTAGCATCAAATAGTTTCTACGCCTAGGTGTCAGCTCGTAGATATTGCTATCTAACGCTATGAGCATCTTCTTCTTCTCACCTTCAGAAAGCTCAACATCTTGTACTGGTGATTCTATCGTGTGCTCTAACTCTAGAGCATTGAGTACCTTGTTATATCGCTCAATACGCTCATTAATATTGTAAGCACATATATGCATGAATGCTGCTAAACGCTCCAAGCGTTCGAAAAACCACGCTACGTACTCTGGTTGATCTTTTTTAGTTGCTATAAATCTTATCGCTACAGGTATCCAGTCGGAATTGTCTATCCTATTAAGCCATCTAAGATAACGGTTGACCGCCTCTGAGTGAGAAACGGCTTCATATGAGCTGCTTTTTACTATACTTAAAGCATTCGCATATGGCTCCAAGACATCTGAAATAAGCACTTCAGGACTAGAATTCTCATTGAGTACATGCTCTCTAAACTCTTCAAGTAGTGAGCGTTTCGCTTTTTCTTTTGCATAAATCATCCGCACATAAGAAAATAGATCGTTAAACCTGCTTCTACCTAGTTCAACCTCCATATCCTCCCAACGTTCGTTATAGCTTTCCTGAATTTCTTCTGACGTTAATTGACCAATAGTATCTGCTTTAATTATGTCCGTTGGTTGAAGATCTAAGCCACGGCTATTCATTACTGAAAATATTCTAAATGCTGATTTTTGATTCGGTGTTGATACTGCTACTAGATAACACTTCTGGAGTAGAAAAGCCACAAACCCTTTAATCAAATTAGGATCATCTTTCAAATATTTCCTAGCATACTCGTAAAATAATTTGCTATTTCGTTTTATATTTAGCCGAGACTCATTATCTAATGCTACTTCGTCCAGCTCAAAAAGTTCATTAAAATTCAGACCTTGTACATAGTTTAAGAAGAATTCTTGGTCACGTTTTCTTACTGTTAGTCTTGCTTTGCTTTCTAAACCTTCAAATTCATTACCAGGCTCAAGTATATATTGATATAACGTCTCTCTTTGCTTACCTTGCATCTTAGCTGCTAGTACAGCTAACAATATTGTTAAAGTAGTTAAGCGTTGCTGACCGTCGATAACTTCAGCTTGAGGTATGCCTTCTTCTTTTATGAGAACAATACTGCCAAGAAAATACTCTTCATCAGGTTCAGCTTTATAAAAACTGTAAAGATCTTCAAATAGCTCTGAAGCCTGATCTATAATCCAAGCGTAAGGACGCTGATAAGACGGTATTACATACTCAAAGTCTGAGCTAAATATTTTAGATAATGGATAATCAGCACCGCTAAGACTTTTGCTCATTATTAAACTCTCTATTAAGGACTAACCTATACATGGAAATTATTATTTTGTAATTAAATTAATCGGAGTAGTCTACCATACGATCTTGAAATATCCTTCTAAGGATGTACTTCTGTGTAACATATTTAACAGCTCACGGTCCTTGATCTTGCCTTACTTCCAAACGTTTAAGCTGTAATCTGTCGGATAGCCTGCTAAGCTTAGATATAGCCATTCAACGTCATCCTATTAAATCTATATGCATGAGAATGAGGCGACCCCTTACAGCGCCCTACTAGCGGCTGCTTTTGATCAAGATAGTGATAGATGATTATTAACAAGATAAATACTTTTATCATTTCTCTGGAGAGACCCTTAAGCCCTTGTTTTATATATGTTTAATAGTGAAAAATAGCCTTTAAAGAATCTTTAAATAGTCTTTTATTCGAAAGACTATTTGCCTATTTCTATGAACGCCAAGTACCACCCTACACAATTTTTCCCTAACAAGATTTTGCGCATGAAATAGCCTTTTAATTGCGATAAAACTTTGATTGTAAACACAAAGTGGCTGAGGCCTTTTCTTCTGCCTAAAGTATATTACTTAGTGTATTAGATTAAGAAACCTCTCATAATACAAAAAAAATAAACCGCCCTACTTTTAAAGTTAGGACGGTCAGATAAATCTATACTGAACGTTCTGCAATCTTCGTATTAATCCATTCTGCAATCTCGCTTGCTACCCACACCACCCTTACCTGTGTCAGTTGTACCTTCTTAGGGAATGTTGGATCATAACGATCAGAATTTTCATTAACCATCTCATAAATCGTAGAACGACTAAGACCAGTATAGCTACCAACATCTTTAATACTCAATAGCTGTGGTATGTGATTACATTGCTCAATTACTGGCTGTGCTGCGTTTGAATTTTCCATGATTATCTCCGAATTATTGTATGGGAACATCTGTTCTCATACAGTCAGGGAGTCCTGTATTTTTTTATGAGACTTATATCGTCCGATAGACCTTATGCATAGAGTAATAAAAAGGAGCTGAATCATCAGCTCCTTTTTCTGTGTTAAAAATACTTTTAATAATAAGTTACATACACGACTATCTTAACTATTTAGAGCTTTCCTAAGCCTTTTGTTTGTGTAGCCTTTAGCCCGTTTATAAATATACTCTTCAATGAGATATAAAATAACTCGATCTTTGAAAAAACGCATGCTGATAAGACTGTGTTCATCTATATCTGATGGCGTACTCTTAGCTGAATCAGCTAGGATCGTACGCAGGCTTTCAATTTGAAGGTAGAGGGCATTAAATTCATAGTCTTCTAGAGCATCGACCAGTGAACCAACATATTCTACAACCATGGACTCGTAAACCTTGCCGCAAAATTCTTCTGTTTGGAACTTATAGCAAATATCATCCCATACATTTTTAAGAGGTTTTGTGGTTACCGTATCTTCACCAAAGCTCTGTAAATAACGTTCAGTCTGATTGGCAATTCTTTTAGATATTTTCTTAGACAGTTGTACTGAATTACTTAATGCCATTGTCTTTTCTAAATCCATTTTAGCTATCCTTACGTTAAACAGTAATAATCTGTTTTTAATATGCCGTTATGAAGAACTAGCACATTGTAAGACTTAACCTAGGTATTAAGCCACTAAAAATAAACCGATAAGAAATAAAACAAGCGACCTAAAATCGCTTGTTTCAACCTAACTAATTTACGCCGCATATCTTCCTCAATTTCTTTAGCTTACAGCTGTCACGCTTTGCAGCAGCCCTTGCTCAATGCTAGTCACGTTATGAGTGGCTAACCCGTTCTGATAACTCCCCTGTTGGCTATTGCTTACGTCATCTGTCTCCATGGGATAAAATTCTTCAGCCACATCAAGTAAGCCATCGTTATCAATTTCAAAGGATGAATTGACGTAACCCTGTTTTGCAGCCTCTTCTAGCGCTGCTTGATCAAAGCCGTGTTCGCTAAGCTCCGCATCAATTGCCTGCGCATCTTGCACTGCTTGCTTTAGTGTCACCCCATCACGTAGTGTCAAATCCACAAAGTAAATCGGCGTACGATAGCTTTGCGTGGTGCTTTTGCCTCTTAGGGTTAATTGCAGTGGTAAGCAGGACAGCTTATTGCCTGATACCGCAGCAAAGTAGCTCAGCCGTGCGGCAAGCGTGCGAATACTGTTAAAGCCTGTGGTGCGAAAGATAAACGTGCCTAACTCGTCGTCTTCACTCAGATTTGCGTAAAGTCTGCCATACGGCTTACAAGCACCGCCTTGCGCTAATGGGCAACGATCAGGTGACGGGCAAAGCAACGTTTCCACGCCATTGTTTGTACGGCGTTGACACTGCTCACCGTCACCCACGCATAGTGGCCGTCCGGTTTGTCTATCGAACAAGGTGTACTCAGCTCGCAGGTTTAGCTCAGGATCGTTAAACAACATGCGTACCGGTATGTGTCTCAGCTTACCGTCATTATTTGCGCGTAGCTTTTCATCGAGTGGATGGTTAATCCAGCCATCCTTATTTTGAACTTGGCTGGTGATAGTGAATTGATCGTCTTTAGCAGGCAAACGCTTGCCATCTTTTTGAATGACACGTCCAATACTGATACGACCTAAAACTGGTGGGGTTATGGTTAGACCTTTAATCATGGTGATATTCCTTATGGGTTTAATAAAATGTGTTTAGCCATAAAAAAGCCCACCGATTAGGGTGGGCAGTTATGCGCTTGTTTTGGTTAAGTGTAGTAGGTTTCGGCTTAGTCGTTTAAGATGACGAAGCGACGACTACCTTGCTTGGTTTTACTAAATTTAGCTAACAGCTCAGGATGCGCTTTGATAACGGCTTTGCTATCCAGACCGATACTATCTTTCGAGCGCTTCCAAGAAATTGCGCCTTTTTCAAACACAGCGACTTCATTATCGGCAATCAGTGTTTGCAGCTGGTGCTTAACCTGATCATGGCGCTGCTCTAACTCTTGCATGTAATCACGATAACTCAGCAGTTGCTCAAATAACTTATTGGCACCATCGTCATCTCGTAGATCAACCTTGCTTGAGGGTTTGGGCGTTGGATAAAGCTGCTTTAATGCTCGAGCTGCGGATTCTGAATGATCAGGCGTTGGTGGGGTGTCGGTCTGCACGTATTGCCAGAACAGACGCTCATGCTCCATGATGGACTCAATCAAGCGCTCATCCCGCTCAACCTTGTATATCTTAGCCTCGTGTCCACAAAGCAGCACGCAGATATGCGCCGCAGTTTTACCAGTGACCGCCAGCTGATGCTGCACTTGGCAGGTGACGTATAACGGCACGCCATGCTTCCAGAGCTTGGCACCATGTTCACCAGCGGTTTTGCACTCTAAAATCTGTACCTCACCACTACCAGTAATGGCATAGTCTAAATTTGCTAGCATGAATGGCTGCTCAGGATGCTGTAAGATAGCATTCACGCGGCGTACCTTATTGCCGGTATGTTCTTGATAGTATTTAGCGACCATCGGCTCTAAGGTATTGCCCCAATAGAGGGGTGAATAACCCTCAATGCTCTCATCGATGTCGGAGCTCATGCGTCCTGTCTTAATCATCCATAATTCCAGCATAGAGAGATACGGATGAATACCACAAGCAGCTGCTGCGTCAGAGCTGCCAATGCCTTGCTTGCGTACTTGTAGCCAGTCCTCACGGCTTAAATCTTTAGTATTAATTAAACGCTTGGCAGTCTTTGAAGTATTAGATTGGGCAGGTTTATCAGCAGTATCATTTTGCTTGGTTTTCACTACTGATGGTTTAAGCCTAACGGTTGCACGTTTGGTTTGTCTCGGCTGAGTAGTGCTGTTTAATGCGATCATGTTCATGACAAACTCCTTCGATAAATTGATTATTGGTATTAAATGAAATAAGCGGCATAAAAAACCACGCTCGAAGGCGTGGTTGATTGTATTTTCAGGTTTTAAATGTGGCTGGTTAAGCCAGCATCAGTAGCGATTCTTCTAAACCCTTTTGTTTAAGCTTAGCGCCAGAGCCAAACCAAGCGCCATCTAATCGATGGTCTCTCGACATCGCCCTGCGTTCATGATCGACGTATTCAGTGATACTACATAGCAAGCCGTAAGCGGTATCTTTGGCAGCATCAAGATCGGCTCCGCGACCTTGACCGTTAAACATGTTCATCACCTGATTCATCGCCTTGGCATTGGGCACCGCGTCTTTCTCTTTTTTAGCACTGTTAAACAGAATGATGTCATTGTCCTGATCATTAAATACACGGCTAAGATAGTTGGCTGCTTCTGCTTGGGTCACACGGCGCTCTGATAACTGCTTCATCTCATAGCTATGCTCATCCCATTGTTTCACCGACACGCCCAATTGCTGCTTAACCTTATCGGCATCAAAGGAGGTGGAGTGCGGTACTTTTACTACGCCTCCTGAACCATTCGCTAAGCTAATTGCTAGCGTGTTATTGCAGACCACACGGATCGATGTGAACTGAGCAGTAGTCGCTAACGTGCCGTCACAAGCGGTTGCAAGCAGTAAGTAGCCATTACTGACATCTTTACCCTTGAGCGTTGCTGACTGGCCTGTACGAGCCAATGCCCATAGCTTACGACCGCCCTTTAAGATGCCTGCCGTTTCAAGCTCAAAGTCAGACTGTTCCGTAAGATCACGATAGAACTCTAGAATCTCACGCGGCTGTACTTCCTGATAGCGTTGACTGACCACCGATAACGGCTCGAAGTTATCAGAGCGGTACAACACCTTTTGCTCAGCAAAGGGCAGGATCAGATTGTGACCTTTGTCATTGTTTGCCATGTAGCTAACGTCTGAGGATTCTATACGCCAATCCATACCCGCTTGCTTTGCCCAGATCTCGATAGGCTGCTTGGGAGCCAGCTCATTACCTAAGCCATGCCAAGGGGTTTCGCCAACGTATGCCATTGTGTCTATTAAATGTGCCATGATCATTGTCCTTTTAGATTTGATTAGAATTATGGGTTATGTAGATAGGTTAAATGCTGAAAGTTCTTGAGCAGGTATTGCAGGTATAACTGGGCTTTGCTGCTAAAACGAGTAAGGGTGGCTGTTGTAGCTTGTCTTTAGCCAAGCTAATCGCAGAAGCCAGTGCAGTACCTACCACTACACCGATTGCTGAATTGATTTTGTAGTACCTACAGATGCTTACACCAAGACCTGATAGGGCAGATTGTGAACACAGTTGCTCGAAGAGATTAAAGGGACTGTCAGTATCGGCAGTGCTTCTGACGTTCGCTGAATGACAGTGTGGGCAGATGGGTCTCATGAATAGCTCCTTTTTCGATTGCGCATAAAAAAGGCCTGCGATTAAGCAGACCTTTAATTAGGATAGTTTGGGGTTAAACAGTCAGGAGAGCGATGCTTCCTGACTGATCTCATAGGAATACTATATATCTAAAAATATTTTGTTATTCAGGCAAGCCTCTACGTTTTTTTGTACGATAAATACCATGACCAAAGGTACGCATGTTTGGTAACCAAAGTTTAAGTTGCTGCTCATTCTTGCTTGGCTTCGTTAGGTATAGAGCTGAAGCTAGAGCATTTTCAACTTCAATAGGATTATTTTGATGTATCATGCCGATACCTAGTTTGTCATGTTGCTTATACTGCTGCTTACGTTCTTTATCATGGTAGCTATAATATTCGCCTAGACCAGCGGTTACCTCCTTCCATTTCTCACCCACCTCTTTAGCAATATACCAATCATTCTGTCGCTCTGAACCATCATACATAAGCAGTAAATGACAGTGCAGCCCACCTTCTTCCCCACCTTGCTCAATAGCCCAAGCATTGCCTTGCAAATGCTCAAAGCAACTCTTTGGCTTGCAGTTTTTTGCTTTACCGATAAGCTCTCGAAACTTGCTCATGTGATAATTGAAGTCTTCAATGGTCACATGGTGGCTGGTTTCTTTTGCGTATTTTAGGTCGATACGTATAAAGAGCAGTCTTGAATAATGCCTGATTAGATTATTAATATAGCACCCTAGTTTATTTTTATTTTGAGATTCTTGGTAAATGAACGCATTACGTTCATTTTCAATATCATTTTTATAGCATGGCAGCATGTCGATAAAACGCTGAGTTTTATCATGATCCCAAATCACGTTTTCTGGATAAGTATCACCAACGATCGCTTGAGTGCTACTAAAAAATGATAAGACTGGCCGTGAATAAAATAGCTCACTATCGAAGTGAGTCATGAACGGATAATAAAATCCGTTCAGTTTATTTAAGACCTCATTAAAACAGATAGTGTTCGCTAGTATATCTGTAACAAGACTATGGACGTTTGCAGCAGCTAGCGGTTGGTTTAGGTGTGAGTAAGACATTATGGTATTCCTATGAAGTTAGTTTCATAGGGTGGGATCAGTCCGTATTTTTATAATGATGGTCGCTGAGAGTTATGCCCTCAGCAGTAGAACAAGTAGCTGCTGTGTTTAGATAATAATATAAATAACCCACTAAGGACGAGCTGCCGTAGTGCAGCTTTGTGTAGGCGAGCTCTAGAAATTATGGTGATAGGTAGCAGTGGATTATAGGACTTTAAAGACAAATGGTTAAAGTGGAGTTAGCTGAACGGCACTACCAATTAGTCTGAACAATTTTTCGCTATAATATTTTAGAAACAGGTGGATATCACAAATTTTTAAAGCTATCTACTCTGACTTAGAACTAGGTTTGATAAGCATATTTTCGCTATTAAACTACCACTTCCGATTAAAGCTGCTCATCATTATCTCTAGCAAATCCTAACTCAATAGTTGCTTGGCTTCGTCTACGCCAGTTTAGTATAGACTCGCGACATCCATCGCTTTAGCTAATCAGCCCATCGTTTAATACGTAATAAAAATATAGACTCTTACTGTAAGCTGGTATATATTAACTATAGGTAAATTATATCGCCTAATAACAAGGCCTGCATGTATTTATTGCTAGAAATAAACTATAAAAAAAACAATGTAAAACCTTATAAAAACTAGTTTTTGTATTGTGTTTTTCTATAATCTTTTATGAGGAAATGACATGGTGGATGGACAATTAACTAGGCTTCCTGACAACCAGCACTATCCATTTGATCAAGGATCAATGGAGTATCATAATTCTCAATACTTGAGAACTATGTCAGACTTGTACATAAAAAGTATAAGATCTGGGACTAAGCGTATTGAAGATTACTTCAAAGAATTAGATAAAATGAGTGTTACGGATGCAAAATCCCTACTATATACGTATAATATTTTACTTAATAAAAGTTGGGAAAATATAAATTATGACAATGATGATTATAAAAACTTATTGATCAAAGAGCTTAAAACCTGGAGTTCACCCATTGATAAATTTAATGAGTTATTGGATGTTAGAGCAACGAAGGTTTTACCAAAAAGTTATCTTGACTGGTTTAAAAATGATCTACGATGCTCACTTTTTATCACCAATCTTATCTATAATGTTTTTAAAAACTCAGCTTTTAAAGGTAAGGATGAGCTAATAACAGCAATTACAAGTTTTTTGCCATATAACATTATTTATTTTAATAGCCATGTAAATAACGAATTTGGTTATTTCAATAGAGTACAGATAATAGATGATTGGAAAGTTTCGAATTTACTCTCGATAAAATCCACGTATTTGAAAGGCCGTACACCTGATAAAGAATTAAAATGGCTTGATGTTGCTAACCATAATCAAATTGAATGGGTATATAGCTATATAGATAATGACAAGGATCAGCCTATAATCCTCAAGGATGTATTTTTCCCAGAGACTTTTGAAGAGAAATATGAGCTGGTACTAGCCCATTTAGACACACTATCAAACATTGAAAGCCCTAACATAGGAACTGAAAAGAATAAAGGTTACTCTGAGCGTAGCTATATGTTATACAAAATGAGAAAAGCTTGGGATGGTCGAAAAAATTATAGCTCTAAAAACGAAGAAGGCGATGGCATTATAAAAATATATAAGAAAAATCAGACTAAGTTAGAAAAACTTATAGCCTTTAGTGGCTTTACCGCTCAGAAAATGATAAACAATTCTATCGAACAGATGTATGATCAGCTTATTAAAGATGATACTGAAGCAGTAGATAAGAGCCTTTCCTAAAAACTGTGTAACTGCTTATAATCCACTAACCGGAGAATAAGCAATGACTAACCAATCTGACATCAAGAAACTGGCTGAGCAAATGGCCAGCAGCATGAAAAGCTTCGATGACATCAAAGACTTTCAA
>NZ_VZIZ01000046.1 GCF_009812035.1 Psychrobacter nivimaris
AACAATAGATTAGTGAGGTGCTCTTCTTTTTTCAATCACTTTCGAAGTTGAGAGTGGGGTTTAAACTGCTTAATTAGCCTCTATCCTTTATGGTTAGGGGCTTTTTGTTAAGACAGCCAAATCTTAAGCTTGCTTAAACTGCTTAAACTGAACTCAAAACAGCCTTACTCAAGATGAGCTTAAGCAACTTAAGCAGATTTAAGCAAACGCCTATCTTAAGCCAATCCCTTACACCGAATACGTTACAGCCAACTTAAGCAACTTAAGCAGCTTTTCATAGGGTATAAGTTACATTGCAGGCATGAACGTCTGCCTTTTTTGTGCCTGATGTTTATCGTGAGATCAGTTTGATGACTGCTAGCATATTAAGGATTAAAAGCGCAATAATGTTATAATATAACAAAACTACCTAATGATTTAGATAACATGCCAGCACTTGCTACCACTCACAGTCTAAATGACTACTTAAAGTTACCTATTGCCCGTTATCGTGAGCAACTAAAGCAAGGTAATGCCCAAAGTATCGAAGTAAGCTACACCCATCGCAGCAAACCCTATCAATACTCTATTCAGCTAACAAAAACATCATGCAACTATGGCGGTCATCGTTACTGGTGGCTTTGTCCTAAGTGTTATCAAAGAACATCGACCTTATATTGCGCTGGCTTGTATGTTTGCCGTCATTGCATTGGTGCTAATTATGGCAGCCAGCTACAGCAACCAATAGACCGCCTATTCAATCGTGCAGACGCAATCAGGCAGCGTCTAGGGTGGCAAAGTGGCATTGCTCATGGTATCGGTACAAAGCCAAAAGGTATGCACCACAGCACGTATGACAGGCTAGTGAATGAGCATGACAGACTGACTTCTAAAATATGGCAATCAACACTTGATAAACTAGGTTGCACCAGTTGAGGCTAACAAATGAAAATTCCTGATTTAAACGACCTGATAGCAGATTTGCAGACAGCCAAACAGATAGCGATTGATGACCGCAATCCGAACGCCATAGTCACAGCCACCATGAGCCAAGCCAAGTTACTAGGCATGGATAACATGAGGGACGTGACACCGCATAACAATCAGCCAGTCGTTTTCAATATTGCAGGATTATCACCTGATGCAGCACTGGCAATCAGTAGAGAGTTAGAGAATGAGTATTGAAACGATGAGCAGATTAACACTTGATGACTTACTCGACCAGTTAGAACAGGCAAGGCAGATAGCGATTGAGGAACGCAAGCCAACGGCAATGATACAAGCTACTGCGACAATGGCAAAACTGACAGGATTAGATAAGCCAGTGATTAAAGATGTTCATGCTGATGACGTTCAATCAATTAGCGACCTGATGAATGAGTTATCATCTGAGCAAGCAGCGATCACCTATAAAAATATTATGGGGTAAAGAATGAAACTGAGCATTGATGACTTGATGACAGAATTAGACGATGCCAGATTGACCGCTAAGGCTAATGGGCAAGCATCTGCTATGGTTGCAGCCACAATGAGCAAGGCAAAGCTGCTAGGGCTAGATAAAGCAGACAGCGAGTATAATAACGAACCACAGCCAGTCAGTGTGATAGTGAATGTCAAAGACGCTCGCAAACCTGACAGGGTGTGTTAGTTTTCGGACATCTTAAAGGGGGGCTATAAATCGAGATTAAACAGGCAAGCAGCATAAGAGCCACCACTATGACACGCACAAGAAAAAAACCGTTTCAAAAAGAAGTTAAAGCGATCAGCATAGCCAAACACTTACAGCGCATACCTTAGCGCCTATAATTGGTTAAATAAGCATGTTAACAAAGTTAAAAGAGGTTAAAGCAAAGAGCGATAGCTAAACTTTTAATTACGCGGACGCATAAAAATCACTTAGGCAGCGGTCACCACTAATAAAGACCTAAACAATTATACCGCCCTATGGCTACAATCAAGCATAGGTAGCTATAAAAATGGCTACCAAACTGGCTACCAATTTATACCAATCGTTAAAAATTTATATTAAAAACAATCACTTATACATATATAAAAGACTGGCAATGGCCAGTCTTTTGTATATCAAACGATTAGAAGTTAAGCAGGTTTTTGTGGCTTCTTCAAATCCAAGCCAACGGTGCACTGCTGCAAATCTTTTTGCATCGCTTTCACATATGGCAGATTAGAAGGGTCTTTCTTGTCTTGTGCGTAGCTTTCGATCTCCCACATTTGACCGATAGTCATGTTGCTGCGCACACCAATAGTACAGTTACATAGTTTGGTTGCGTTGCTTTTGTCAGCGACTTTGTATTTGACTGCGCCATTGACACATGAATTAATATTGTCTTGCTTAATGTCAGCAGCGTTGGCTTGTGGCATGGCAAACAGGGCCGCTAAGGCTAGGGGTAGTACTGGCAACAACTTCATAAATTTCCTCTTACGGGTAGCGTCAATTTTTTATCTTTTGCTCAATGCAAAGTCAACTCATCAATATATGAGTGACCGATATCGTCGTGTACATCTTTCGATAAATATAATCGTTCATACGATAGCAAGTATGTCGATTAGAATACAAGAACGACGTGCTGTGTTAATGCAAGCGAATGTTGCACGAATGTTGATAGGTATGGTCATTCCGCGCAGCATTTAGCGTTAATACATAGTTGTCTTAATATGTTTTGGGTACAAGATAGGCGAGTAGACGTAATACAAGTAGTAGACTAAGCGCGCCTTGTACCGTATCCAACTTATATAGGACCTACTAAAATTAATTAAGACTGATAATGAGTAGGGTCGGTGACGCCAGCTTGGGCGAAGCCCTGACGACGTAATGCGCAGCTATCACAAACGCCGCAAGCAAGACCGTTGGCATCTGCACGATAACAAGAAATCGTCTGTCCGTAATCGACACCTAATGATAGACCAAGCTCGATAGTTTGTGCTTTTGACAATTGCTGCAATGGCGTTTGAATCGATAAGCGATGACCAGTAACGCCTGCTTTTGTCGCAAGGTTGGCCATATGTTCAAAGGCAGCTATATACTCTGGGCGACAATCAGGATAGCCAGAATAGTCAACTGAGCTGACACCGATGACAATATGATTGGCATCAGCGACTTCGGCGACTGCTAACGCGTATGATAAGAAAATAGTATTGCGCGCAGGCACATAGGTATTTGGGATAGCGTCGTTATCGATTTCGTCGCGTTTTTTGCTAGGGAATTTGTCCGAATCACCATCCGGCACGATCATACTGTGGTCTGTCAATGAAGAGCCACCCAGTTGTGCGATATCAATATCGATGATTCTATGATTGACGCCTGCTGTCTCAGCGATGGTCTTTGCGGCGACAAGTTCGCTATTATGACGTTGACCATAGTTAAAGCTGACTGCTGTCACTGATGCATAGCGCGCTTTTGCCCAATATAAGCAAGTCACCGAATCGAGACCGCCAGATAAAAGGACAACCGCATTTTGGCTTTTGGTAAGAGCAGCTAAATCAGCGTCTGATACTTGATTGGGGGTGTTTTGCAAAGTAACGTTAGTCATAGTGGTATCTATTATTGGTTTACGAAAACGGCTATTTTAGCAAAAATACGTCTACTACAGAACCACGAAGCGACCAATCACCCGTCACTAAGCTGCCAAAGCTAGTTCACATAGCACTGCAATAAAATAAAGTCGGTATTACTGTCATCTTTTCAATCTGTTAGCAATATTTGTTATAATCGCAGCTTTTAAAGTATCAGTCACATGACATCGGTGATAATGCTTTAAAAGCTTTATCGCAAATCGCTTTATAGTAAAATCACCCTTATAAAGATATTGAGTAACTTATGACCGCAGCAACCTTATTTACGCCAAATATTCCTTCTCAAGCTGATGATGTATCTGATGCAATGAGCTTTGATAGTCAGGCTTTAGACACCGATACTGATAGCAGAGAGTACGATGATGTCTCTGAAGATGGCAGTGATGAGGACATGATTGATGAGCAGTTTGCCGATGCGCAAGCACCTGCCGAATCAGCGTACTTTCGTAAACTACAAAAGAAGCTGCGTCGCCAAGTTTCTTGGGCAATCCGCGATTTTAATATGATCGAAGATGGCGATGTGGTGATGGTCTGTGTTTCGGGTGGTAAAGACAGCTATACCTTACTTGATATTTTATTGCTGCTAAAACGCATTGCACCAATTCATTTTGATATCGTCGCGGTGAATCTCGATCAGAAGCAGCCAGGCTATCCAGAAGATATTTTACCTGCGTATCTAAACGAGCAGGGCATTGCCCACTATATTTTAGAAAAAGACACCTATAGCATCGTCAAAAGCGTGGTGCCAGAAGGTAAGACCTATTGCTCAGCGTGCTCTCGTCTGCGCCGCGGTTCACTATATGGCTTTGCCAAACAAATTGGCGCGACTAAGATTGCCCTTGGCCATCATCGTGATGATATGTTGGCGACCTTCTTTTTGAACTTATTCCATGGCGGCGCGCTCAAATCTATGCCGCCCAAACTGCTGAGTGATGACAAGCAAAACATGCTGATTCGCCCATTGGCCTATGTCGAAGAAAAAGACATTATTGAATATGCCAAATTAAAAGAATTTCCAATCATTCCTTGTAACCTGTGTGGCAGCCAGACCAATCTACAACGTGCCATCATCAACGATATGCTGCGTGAATGGGATGATGCTCACCCGCAGCGTTTGGCTTCAATCTTTAAGGCAATGCAAAACGTCGCGCCATCACAGTTAGCTGATCGTGAGCTATTTGACTTTGAAACACTCACTCTTGATCGTGATAATGATGAGCGTTTATTTGAAGGCGACAATATTCAAGCTGGGCAGACGGATAGTTTGGCTGAGATTGGTTTACCTGTATCGCCAAGGACGCAAACGTTCAATCCTAAGTTCGCTAGTGACAAGCCTTATTCAACAGAGACGGATAAAGCCGCGCAAAATGAGCGTAAAACACAGAAAATTCCAACGATTAACCCAGTGATTTAGTAGTTTATGGGTTAAGGCTATATTAAATAGTACCTATTCATTAGTAGGATATTAAATAGCTCAAAAAAAACCAGCCGATCTCTGATGAGTGGCTGGTTTTTTTATGTCTAGATGCTACTAACAGCATTAACTCTTAGCAAAAACGGGTAGTGGGTCAAAGCTGACCTTGGCACGAGGCAGTTTTGCGACATCTTGCATACGCCAATCATCTTTACCGTCGTTGCTAACCTGTAGGTAGTACTTGGCTTTTACAGGATCAATATCGACTTGTGCACTGTATTTATTGCCCTCAATATGCTTAAGGACAACATCGCGGTCTTTTTTGATATCCGTAGCATGAGAAATAGAAAGCTCCAACGTATCAGGATAGGTAAGTGGTGTGCCGTTTAGCAGCTTGCCTGACTGGACGCTTTGCTCAGGGTAGTTGAGATAAAACACAATATCGCCATTTTCTGCAAACTGCATTTGTCCATGCAAATCTAAGTCATACGTGAGCTTATCACGGGATACATCATGATAGAGCGTTTTGCCATCCATATACCAGTCGTCACGTACCACGCTATCACGGATCTGGTAAGAGTAATAAACAAACCAAATACAAGCGATCACGACCGCAGCAGGCATGCCAATCACAAAGATAACGACCATGTAATTTTTATACCATGGCTGCTTATCTTGATGTTTAAAGTTCGGTGCTGGAGTAGACATAAAATACCTATGCATCAGATACGCATTCAATAGATAACTGTTCATTAGACATCTACAAATGGTATCAACAGTTAATTCGGCGGCTAAGTGCTGCCAGTTTAATGATAAAACGTTTATCCGATAGTCTTTTGCTAGAACAATTAGTTATTTACTTAGTGTACTAGTTACAGACTACCGAATGACATACATGAAATTAGACAATGAACATATTAATTGTTTACTGACCTTGGGTCGTAAAGATATTTTGTTTGCTTACCTTATACTTGCCATTTTCGCTGCTCACATTTAGCGTGACAGGCGTTTGGCCAAACTCTATCACATCAGGATCACCATAAATACTGACTGGCATATCAAAGCTTTCGCCCGCTTCTAATGGTACATCATTAAAGCGTAGCTCTAAGCTTAGCCCTTTTTGCGGTGCAAGCGTTATCGTATAGGTATGAGCATCCTGCGTCTTATTGGTTAGCTTAACGATATAGCTGTTTTCGATCATGCCTTGATTGTTGATAGACGATAACTGATTACGGTCACGGCGGATATCAATTTCCAATGGCACGCGATCGGTTAACGCATATATAACACCGCCACATAGTACGGCTAATAATGTCAAATAAGCAAATAATCGTGGGCGCAGCACGCGGCTTGGTTCTTTTTCTGCCAGCTGACGTTCGGTCGTATAACGAATCAGTCCACGCGGATAGCCGACCTTATCCATCACCTCATTACAAGCATCAATACAAGCCGCACATTGGATACAGGCAACTTGTAAACCATCACGAATATCGATACCAGTAGGGCAGACCTGCACGCACATGGTACATTCAACACAGTCGCCTAAGTGCTCTGGGTTTGTACCTTTTTTACGGGCACCGCGCGGCTCACCGCGTTCATAATCATAAGATACGATCAATGTGTCTTTATCAAACATCACACTTTGAAAGCGGCCATAGGGGCAAATCTGTACACACATTTGCTCACGCATGTAGCCTGCATTGGCATAAGTAGCAAAGGTGAAGATAAACATTGAGACCCATACCCATGTTGGCCAGTCAGGGAAAGGAATTACTCCTATTGACTGCCAGCTGTGATATAGAGAATCTGTCCCCGCCACATAACTGACGAAAGTCGCTGCTGTAATCACAGAAAGCAAAAACCAAATTAAATACACAACCGTGCGTTTGAACACTTTGCTCGCACTTAACGGTGCTTTATCAAACTTGATGCGTTTATTACGATCGCCAATTACCCATTTTTCAACATATTGGTATAGATGCGTCCATATCGTTTGAGGACAAGCATAACCACACCAAACCCGCCCTGCATATACCGTCACCATAAACAGCGTAAACGCGGCAATAATGGCAAATGCAGCAATAAAATAAAAATCTTGCGTCAAAAACGTCATGCCAAAAATATAGTAATGCTGAGATGGCACATCAAACCATATCGCTTGTCTATCATTATAGCGCAGCCATGGCAAAAGTAAAAAAGCCGCCAAAAGAGCATACATCGTGATGACACGAATATTTTGATAAAAACCTGTGACAAACCTTGGGTGAACACGATGCTTGGTTGCATCAAGATCGACTTGTTGTACAGGAATTTTATTGGGTTGTTGTGCTGACATAAACGTGCCTCTTTAAAAAAAGAATCAGTCTGCTGGCATGATGAACAAACACCTCTAGCGTCGAGGTATATGAGTGTATGATGTTATCAATGTCAGTAAATAGCGGATAGAAAATGCAATAGAAAATCTTCTAATCTGCTTACCAAATGATCGATTGTAAATATAGTCGGTTCAACATAACCTTGATACAAGCAAAGGGGAGTGAAGGTACTACAAATAGTAGACTAAACAAACCTGCATCTAATTTATGTGAAGTTGACTATCTTGTTATGTGATTGAGTCAGAGCGATATAAAGCCATGACCAATAGACTATTTAAAAAAATAGCTATTCTAACATTCTCCCTACTAATAATGGGGTGATAATCGTAAAAAGCAACGAATATATGAGAACGTTTTCTAGTGTTTATAGCCGCTTATCATTGACATTTCTAAATAAAAATCAATACCGCTATACGCAAAAGGGAGAACTGCAATAACAGTTCTCCCTTCATTAAATCTCGTCCATATTCAGTACAGTAACAACGTCTTAGTTAGCAGTTGCTTCTTCAGTTGCTACAGGCTGAGTAGCTGCAGCAGTAACTGGTGCTGCTTCAGGTGATTTTCCTGTTTTATCTGATAGTGAGTAGATATAAGCAGCAAGTAGCATGATACGCTCATTACCTAGCTTAGTTTCCCACTGAGGCATAACGCCAGCACGGCCATAACGTAGTGTATTACGTACAGTCTCACGCTCACCGCCATACAACCAGATATTATCAGTCAAGTTCGGTGCACCAGCTGAAATCATACCTTTACCGCTTTCAGAGTGACATAGTGCACACTGTTGCTTAAAGATAGCTTCGCCTTGATTAACCAAAGTTTGATCAAGTTCACCGTTACTCTTACTACCGTTATTTGAAGATAGTGACAATACATACTCAGAAGCTGCACGTACACCGTCTTCACCGATCTGATCGCGCCAAGCAGGCATACCGCCGATACGACCATTGTGTAGCGTGGTCAGGATGTTGCTAGCTTCGCCACCATATAACCAATCATTATCGGTTAGGTTAGGGTAGCCTGTTGCACCTTTCGCGTTAGAGCCATGACATACAGAACAGTTCTGTAAGAACAAACGGCTACCAACTTTTAAAGCATTTGGATTTTCAGACAGTTTTTCGACGTAAGGAGCAAGTTCTGCAACTTTTTCGTCAATTTTAGTCTGTAGATCTGCTGGTGGGTTTTCGCTACGACGCATGGTCGCTTGTAGCTCATTTAGCGTACCCAATGTTGCAGTCGCACCTGCAGCATCTGCTTTTACCAGAATGCTTTTTTCAAAGTTGTCGGTAAATACTTTGTTGTTACTTTCAAGCTCACTGAACAACTCGTTTTTAGAGGTCCACGGTACAGTCTCACCGTCAACTTCTACGGTGGCGATACCTTCCCAGTGTTTCGGGAACATAGCTGGAAAGAATACCCAGTACGCCACACCCCAAACGATCGAGCCAAAAAATATCACCAACCACCATTTAGGAAGCGGCTTGTCGTATTCTCGGATACCATCGTATTCATGACCAGTAGTACCGTCTTCCTCAACGTCTGGTTTGTATTTTAGTACAAACAACAGAACGCCAAGAATAAAAAGCCAGCAACCGAAACTGATTAGCGTGATCCAAGAACTCCAAAAAAATGTCATCATTTATCCTTATTGCGCTGCTCTTCAGACAGAGATTTTATATCCTCGTCATCAAGCGCAAGTTGTGCATCTTCTTCGAAGCGTTTTTTGTTTTTTGGCGAATACGCCCACCATGCAACGCCTACGAAGGCAATAAAGGCAGAAACGGTCGCAATTGTTTGTAATTCACCAATACCCATTAGCGCTGTCCTTCCATTGCGGTACCTAACTGCTGTAGATAGGCGACCAAAGCGTCAAGCTCAGTAGCGCCAAGCACTGCATCTGGAGCGCCTTCAATGTCTTCTTCAGTATAAGGAACACCGAAGCGATCGCGGAATAGACGCATTTTAGCTTGAATGTTTTCGCCATCTACTTCGTTAGTCGCCAACCAAGGGAAACCTGGCATAACTGATTCAGGCACTAGCGAACGTGGATTGATCAAATGTTGCTTTTGCCAATCTTCAGAATAACGGCCACCAACACGTGCTAAATCTGGTCCAGTACGTTTCGATCCCCATAAGAATGGATGATCCCACGTCGACTCGGCGGCACGTGAATATGGTCCATAACGTTCAACTTCTGCACGTAATGGGCGAACCATTTGAGTATGACAAACGTGACATCCTTCACGGATATAAATATCACGACCTTCAAATTCAAGCGCTGTCCAAGGCTCCATAGCAGGAAGGGGAGCGTTCACCCCACCTTCTTCAGGACCCTTGTTGTCATAGATCAATGGCACGATTTCAACTAGCGTTGCAAAACTAATAGCAATCACGATACCAATGACTAACAAGCCTGTATTTTTTTCAATAATTTCATGCGGTGTACCAGCCATGATCGCTCCTTATACGTTAGCTGTCGAAGGTTTTTCGACACTAGGTTCATGATCCGTTGGATCAGCGACATCTACAGGCTTACCTTCTGGCATTTTGAGTGTTTTATAGCAGTTATAAGCCATTACAAACATACCCGATACATATAAGAAGCCACCAAATGCACGGCCAATATATGGGAAATGCGAGAATTCAACAGTATCAACGAAGCTATATACCAAAGTACCGTCTGGGTTAGTAGCCAGCCACATCATGCCTTGGCCAATACCTGAGATCCACATAGACACGATATAGAAAATCGTTCCTGCAGTCGCAAGCCAGAAATGCGTGGTGATTAAGCTGATAGAGTACATCTTCGGTTTGTTATAAATACGTGGTAACAGTACGTATAGCGAACCAATGGTAATCATACCAACCCAGCCAAGTGCGCCTGAGTGTACGTGACCAACTGTCCAGTCCGTGTTATGCGATAGCGCATTCACTGTTTTGATAGACATCATTGGGCCTTCGAACGTCGACATTGCGTAGAATGACAATGCAACAATCATAAAGCGAATGATCGGATCGGTACGCAGCTTATCCCAACTACCTGATAGCGTTAGTACACCGTTGATCATACCACCCCAAGATGGTGCGAATAGGATGATTGAGAAAACCATAGCAAGAGACTGCGTCCAATCAGGAAGCGCTGAATAATGCAAATGGTGACCACCGGCCCACATATATGAAGCAATCAATGCCCAAAAGTGAACGATAGACAAACGATAAGAATAGATAGGACGGCCAATCTGTACAGGAACGAAATAATACATCATTCCAAGGAAGGCTGCCGTTAAGTAAAAACCTACCGCGTTATGCCCGTACCACCACTGCACCATCGCATCAGTTGCACCGCCAAATAGCGAATAAGATTTGAACGCACTAACAGGAATCGCCATGCTGTTTACGATGTGTAGTAGTGCAATCGTAATGATGAAGGCGGCAAAGAACCAGTTAGCCACATAAATATGTGAGGTCTTACGTTTGATGAGCGTACCAAAAAAGACGATGGCATAAGAAATCCATACCAAGGCAATTAAGATATCAATAGGCCACTCAAGCTCAGCGTATTCTTTAGTCGAGGTCAAACCTAGAGGAAGGGTAATAACGGCGGATACGATAACCGCTTGCCAACCCCAAAAGGTAAACCAAGCCAAGTATGGCGCAAATAAGCGCGTTTTACAGGTACGCTGAACGATGTAATACGACGTTGCGAACAGGGCAGAGCCACCGAACGCAAAAATGACCGCATTGGTATGTAGCGGTCTTAAACGACTAAAGGTCAGCCATGGAATGTCAAAGTTGAGTGCTGGCCATGCTAACTGTGAAGCAATGAAGACACCAAGACTCATGCCGACGATGCCCCAAACGACAGCCATGATCGTAAAAAATCTTACGATAGTAATTTCATACTCACGGTCAACTGGGGCGACTGCTGTGTTTTGTAAACTCATTGGATGATTCCTTTACAGCCCGAATTATCAACAGAATTAACCAACAATCTATGCTGTCTGCACTATAAATACTCTCAAATTCATATTTATACTGGTGCCAACACATGTTGTTTTTTGGCTTATTTAGCGCAATGACGTCATTAACTATCGATTTAGGCCCTTACTGTCTATCAGTTAATACTAATAAATAGAAATAGGCACTTCATGCACCTTACTCAAGGTCAATCGATAGTAGGATTGTTAATAGATCATCAAGGTAAATAAGAAGACGCGCCGTTTTGAGCATCAAACATCTCATAAGGCTAAATATGTATCTTAATTATTACGAAAAAATCTGTACTAATGAAGATAGATACCCATATCTATAGGGCTATTAAAACGCATTGACCATAGATGTATGCTAGCGGCGGCTGACAAAAAACACGATTATGTAATGTTTGGTTAAAACTCCCGACTCTGTTTAAGGGTATTGTAACGCAATCCTAATTAAATATCATCAGAACTATGCGCCAAAATACAAACTCTTTGGTATAAATGTTAGCGAGCAACTTATTATTGCTGTGCTACTCCTCTATTTTATACACAATTTTGTCACTATTCTAGATGCTCATTTTGATTGAATAGGGGAAGCGCTCGCTAGACATAAGCGTAGGCTTGCAAAGAAGTTTTGTAACAATAACATTGCTGAGCCGATAAATAGGTTTTACTTCTTATCAAGTCGCCCTTTATAATGAGGCTGAACGTCATTAATGGCTATGTATCGCATAGGTCTATTGATAGCAATCATTTTAATAATTCTAATAGTTAGGCCAATAGTGCCTCAAGGGATATTGGTCTGACAGAATATCAATTAAGGATAATATAATATGGCAGTTTTTTTGACAGATGAATGGTTTGAGCAAGTAGAAAAAATGGGCAACGAAGCAGGTGAGTTAAATTTACCACCAGTACTTGCCAATATGGTCGTCAACCTAAAAGTGGCTGAAGCTGATAAAACTATCGAAGCCAATTTTGCAAATGGTTTGCTGCATCGTGGCTTAAATGATAATGCAACGACGACGCTGCTATTAGATCGCGATATCCTACAGTCTATCATCACTGATTTTGATACCAACCAAATCATGGGTGCGTTTATGAGTGGCAAAATCCGTGTCGAAGGCGATATGTCACAGCTAATGGCCGTACAGACTGCACGTCCAAGCGCAGAGCAAAAAGAGCTATATACTCGCATCAAATCAATGACGACGATGGCTTAATCATATACCTATACGATTTTTACGTTACGTTTTGCATTGAAAGAATTCATAAGACACAGAAAAGCCCCTAATTCATATTAGGGGCTTTTTTATTGCGTAAGTACATAAGTAAGCATGAAAGCTAGAGAAGATTTCTCAAACAGGCTAGCTAGCTTTTGATTGCTGCGTCACATTTGATTGGTTTTCTTTGTATATTGCTGCTTGCAGCCATACGTTTG
Organism: Psychrobacter nivimaris; assembly: GCF_009812035.1. Lineage (GTDB taxonomy): Bacteria > Pseudomonadota > Gammaproteobacteria > Pseudomonadales > Moraxellaceae > Psychrobacter > Psychrobacter nivimaris. The sequence continues at coordinate 12,778 of NZ_VZIZ01000046.1, forward strand.
CTTGGACGTAGTCATGTACTTTAATGCTATTAGTCTCAGCAGTATTGAGCGCACCGATACGCACTACAAAAGGATCCGCATCTTGCTCACGTAGCGTTACCACATCAAACAATATGATAGATTTACCATTAAATACGGTTTCTTGCTTGCCAAGTACTTGACCCTGACACCAAGCTTCATCTTCTTGTCCTAGCGTATCGCCAAACAAGTAAGCGCACATATGTCCTAAGTTAATCTCGACGGGTGCCATTTGCTCTTTGGTTTCAGGCTTCCATTCGCTGATTTGCTCTTGTAGGTCGTTAGGAATTTTTCCGTCATTTGCCGCCACGATGTCGTTAAAGGCACGGTGATAACGGATAGACTCTTGGTCTTCGACCATGATGACTTCGTTTTGCTCGCTTAGCTTAATTTCGTGCGCCCACGCACTAAAGTTGACATAGTAAGAGGTGTCGCGTTGATATAGGTGACGGTTGGTCGTATAGAGTTGATCAAACGCATAAATGATACTGCCATCAGCAGTACGTAAGCGCAACACGGCATCATGCGAGTTGTCATTGGCGATGACACGCTCAATTTTGCAGTTCAATCCGTAAGGACTATCGACACAAGGATAAGCATTGATAAAGCATTCTGGCTTACCATCTTTCATCGCGAGCACTTGATTAATATGGCAAGGCTGATCTTCTGATAGAAGCAGGCAGCTGTCTTTTGCACTAACGTTGTTGTTCAGGCCTTTAGGCATCGCTGCGACTTCAATCATTTTTTGTAGCCACTCAGGCACATCATGACTCATATCATCGGTCAGAATACGCCAGTGATCGGCGTGACCTGCAGACTGCTCATCGGTCAACGTGATCTTGGTGGGAGATTGAATGTTTTTGTATTGATAATTTATGGTCATGAAAATACTCAAAATTAAGTCAGCGTGAGGTTTGTATCTAATACTATATTTGCTTGTGTACCATCCAACATTTTAAATGATTGGTTTATGATGGTCAGCAGCCTAGCCAGTAAAAGATCAGAAACCTCAATGAGGGGTTAATGACAATTGTCTTTAGCATATAATATATAGGTATTGGTACAGCTAATAGCAAGCCCCCTATAAAAAATAATAACAAAACCCAGTTTTTTGGTAAAAAATACTCTCAGTTGTTGCTAATGACTGGCACATATCAGCTAGTTTGTGTCAAACTAGCTCCCTTTTGACAGCTGTTATTGGCTCGTCTGACACCCTGTTTTTGTGTTTGATTTATATGTGAGTAGTAGCAACTGTATGATGCATTTACTACTGCTCGTTATGCAACCTATATAAAGTCGCACGTAGATAAGATAAAGAGTTTGAATATGTTTCGTCCTTTAGCGTTATTTATCGGCTTACGATATACCCGAGCAGAACGTAGTAATGGCTTTATCTCCTTTATATCACTCATCTCGATGATTGGTCTGACGCTTGGGGTTGCCGTATTGATTACGGTGCTATCAGTGATGAACGGTTTTGACCGTGAACTGAAAACCCGTATTTTGGGAATGGTACCGCAGGCTACTGTGGTCTCATCAGAAATTATTGGCGACTGGGAACAGCTCGCTGATCAGATCAAAGAAGACCCAGAAGTGGCAGCTGTGGCACCATTCATTCAACTGCAAGGGATGCTGACATCAAATGGTCAGGTCGCAGGTATCATGGTGACAGGCGTCGAGCCTGAATACGAAAAAAACGTCTCCATCATCAACGAGCACATGATTGAAGGTAGTATTGACACTCTGAAAAGTGGTGACTTCAGTATCGTGTTGGGCGAGGAGATGGTGCAGTCCTTGGGTCTGCAAATAGGGGATAAAGTGACGCTGGTATTACCAGAAGCGTCGCCATCACCAGCAGGCGTGATACCGCGGTTTAAGCGATTTACTCTGACAGGCATCTTTACGATCAGCCCAGAAGTAGACAGTCTCATGGCGTTTATCCCGATGGGAGATGCGGCAAAATTACTGCGTTTGCCAGAAGGTGCGCAGGGCGTACGCATGAAGCTCGACGATATCTTTACTGCGCCGATAGCTGCGGAAAAAGCGGCTGCTATCGCACCTGAAAAGCTATATCCAAATGACTGGACACAAACTCATGGCAATCTGTTTGGGGCAATTCAAATGGAAAAAGCCATGGTCGGCCTATTGCTATTTTTGATTATCTTAGTTGCCGCTTTTAACATTGTTTCAAGTCTGGTCATGCTAGTGACCGATAAAAAAGCAGATATCGCAATCTTAAAAACTTTTGGTGCGTCTCCTCGCTTGATTACGCAAGTCTTTATGGTTCAAGGTGTGGTCATCGGTGTCATCGGTACTATCGCTGGTACGATATTGGGTGTGATATTTGCACTTACAGTTAGCGATATTTTAGGCTTTATTAACCAAGCCTTTGGTCTAAACCTATTTGATGCGTATTTTGTCAATTACTTGCCATCGCAGCTGCGTTTGTTAGATGTGGTATTAATCACAGGTGCATCGTTTGTATTGAGCTTTTTGGCAACGATTTATCCAGCGCGCCGAGCGGCTAAGATTCAGCCTGCTCAAACGCTACGCTATGAGTAATCGCAAACGTCTAAATGTTGAAATAAATACCGAAATAAATAAAATAAAGGAAGCGCTATGTCTGCCATTTTAGAGGCGACCAATATCAATAAGATATATGATGAAGGCGCGGTCAGTACACAAGTATTGACTGGTCTTGATCTGACTGTTCATGCGGGTGAGCGCATCGCTATCGTTGGAACCAGTGGTTCAGGTAAAAGTACGTTGCTACATTTGCTTGGCGGTCTAGATACGCCAACCAGTGGTGAGGTTTGGTTGCATGGTCAGCTATTAAATAGCATGAATGAAACTGAGCGCGGTGCAATGCGAAATAAGCATTTGGGCTTTATTTATCAGTTTCACCACCTATTGGCAGAATTTACAGCAATCGAAAACGTAGCCATGCCATTGCTGATGCGTCCAGAAGTATCAACGAATGATGCTCGTAAGCAAGCGGTTGAGATTCTAGAAAATGTCGGTCTTGAGCATCGTTTGATGCATAGACCAGGTGAGCTATCAGGTGGCGAGCGTCAACGTGTAGCGATTGCACGCGCGCTAGTGACCAAGCCATCGCTTATTTTGGCAGATGAGCCAACAGGTAACTTGGACTATGATAATGCCCAGAGCGTCTTTGGCCTGTTATCAGAGCTACAAAGCACTATGCAAACGGCGCTACTTATGGTGACGCATGATCGCAATTTGGCGGCGCTTGCTGACCGTCAGTTGTTGCTTCGCAATGGACATTGGGAACAGTATTAATAATTTTTTGTATTAGGTCGAAAAACTGACCGAAACGCCATTTATTGGCATCTGTCATGGATATAGTGGCTGTCATATTAAAGAGTTATTGTTATATTACTAAGAAAACATATCATAGAAACTAGCGATTAAGCGGTTGTGAGCCAGCCGCCTTATCTATTTTATAAGGATGCGTAAAATGCGTGAAGATGATAATCCAATTGCGGCTTTTGGCAGTGCAGAAGAGGGTGATGAGCCGTTAAAGCCTTACATCGATCCAACTTTGTTCGAAACGCTCGATAGACAGGCACAAACTGAGCTACTGACACCTGTGTTTGACGCCATCACTTTGGCTGGGGTTGATTACGACCTAAAAGTTCAAGATAGCGCGACAGGTAAGCGTTATACGCTCTGTAAAAATGATGAAGTCATTGAGATCGTACCCATGGATAGGGATTTCACTGACAAAGTCTTAAATGCTATAGAGAACAGTAAAGAAGAATAAACTCTGCTAGCTTACTTAGCTAGGGCGTAAGCATTATAGCCGTGTAATAAAGTTAGATTACTTATCGCTTATCAGATTCGTCAGAAGGTTTTTGCTGACGTTTCTGCCAGCTTGAGACTGTTTTATAGCGCCAGATAGCCTTGAATGCTAATCCGCAAACGATGCTAGTCACTACCGCCAAAATTGTTAGTCCTATACAAAATGCAGCAAGCGATACGGTGCCGCGATACGTAATAAATGGATTGGCACCGTTTGATAACGCCCATAAGCTAAAATCAGCAATCATTCTACCGATGAAACGCAAGCTAATCACAGGTGCATCAATAATCTTGGCACCGATATAGTATCCAGCATAAAAGATGGGCAAGCTAGTGACTGGGTTGGTAATCCATGTCAAACCAAGCGCCATAGGAACATTGGCACGAAAAATAAGCGAGCCAATAAGTGCCAGTAACATCTGTCCTGGCAGCGGAAAAAATGCACTTAGTACACCGATATAGACGGCCTTATTTAGGCTGTGTCGATTGAAATGCCATAACCTTGGATCAGCCAAGTGCGGTGCAAACAGCTTTAAAGTGCGACTTTCTAAGATTTTCTCTGGTGTAGGAAGTAGGTCTTTTAGACGTTTTTGGGGCACAGGATCGCCTTTAATCATTAACTACAGTCTACTCAATAGTATTGAGAAGCTGGTATAAAGTAATATATGGTGAGTAGGATAAAGGTTAGAACACACAGAATGGTGGTGTCAGATAGTTACCACCTAATACGTTGCCTCAGTATAGGGTAATATAAATATAAATGCTATTGCATCACGTGTCATTTGCTATAGTAAGTAACCATATTTGGCCGAATAATATTTAAGTCATCAAGCAAGGAGTGCTGGTGTACTGGTTGATTGGTAGCCTCATAATTATAGTTATGATGGGCGTATTGGCAGTCGCAGATAATGTGATAATGCCAACTGACTTGTCTTTGCTAGATATGATTAATCCGTCCAATCTGTCTTTGGCGCTGATTGTATTTGCCACGTTTCTGTTGGCGTCTGCTCAATTCAATGTACCTTCGATAGACAGCCACAGCGCTGATAACAATACCTTTAACAACGCATCTCTGTATACTAAACTTCCTTTCCGTATCATTAGATATTTAGTCTTAGCTTTGCTAGCAGCTGCATTAGTGATAGGCAGTGCACTGCAAGCTTTGGTTACTCATCAACGAGCAGAAACCACTGAAATAACTGCTCCGATACGAGTACAAGCGCTCGTGCGTATCGAAGGGTTGAGCGACAGTGTTTATGATGCTACTACAGACAGCGGGTATCGCCAAGTAGCAGTGATAACGAACATCACTCCATTGGTCGCTGAGCTGACGCCCCAAGAGTTAGCAACTAAAACATCCGACTACTTAGATGCAAATAAAAATAGCCTAAGCACTAATTACGATATTAATTCCAATGAAGTTCATATCAAAGTCAATGAACACCGAATCTTACTTAACGCCTATCCAAAAAAGTCTGCAAATGATAGCCAGTTTGTAGCCTTAAACGATTTGCAGCCCGGTGATGAGATATTCATGAGCCTAGCACTGGCGCCGTTGGCTACCTCTGAGCAAGCAGTCAATAACCCTACTGGTTTTGACAGTTATCGCTGGTTACGAGGTCGGCATATTGATGGCGTTGCAAATATTTTGGCCGTTAGCCCTACATTGGTAAATAGTCGCGAAATTAGCAATGAAATCAGCGATAAAAAATATTCGAAGCAGTCGCTAGACTCTGATTCATATCTTCAGCGCTTTCGTACTCGTATCGATCAGGGGCGTTGGCGATTACGACAGCATTTCTATCAAGACTGGTCAGCACAAACGACAGCAGAACAACAAGCAAAAGCCGTGACATTAAGTCTTCTCACGGGTGATCGTAGCTTGATTAATCGTGATACTAAGGACTTATATCAACTGGCGGGTATCTCACATCTGCTCGCTATTTCAGGCACGCACGTACTGTTTTTGGCTATTGTATTGGCAGGCATAGTTGTACTGCTGTTTGATCGTAATTATTCAGCGATTTATCGTCGTATTCCGCGTTGGCAAGTGCGCTGGTGGGTAATGATTGGTGCTGCTTTTATTTATGCGCTATTTACTGGTTTTGACGTACCTGCTGCTCGTACGGCCTGGATGTTATTAGCGATTGGATTCGTCAGATTGATATTGCTTCCTATCAGTACGATGCGCGTGCTATTGGCATTTGCTATATTGATGGCTTGGCGTGACCCTTACGTATTATGGCAGGCGGGATACTGGCTATCTTTTATTGCAGTGGCGTTATTACTCAAGTATGACGATAAGTCGTATCAGCATCAGACTACTGCTGCAACGACTATATACGATGATAAGCCGCGTACTCATATCAATAACGCGCTATCTAACCGTGTTTGGCAAATGATTAAGCGTGTGTTTAAACTACAGTTTTGGCTGTTTTTGACCTTACTCCCTGTTACTTTGCTTTTATTCGGTAAGGCATCGTTATGGGGCCTTTTCATCAATTTATTTGCTATTGGGCTATTTGGTTGGGTGATTGTACCGCTCAATTTATTAGCCGGGCTGTGTTATCTTTTGGTGCCGAGTATCGCTGATATTCTTTGGATGGTTGTTAGTACGATTGTCGGTCATCTACACGATTTGATGAGTTGGCTCACGTCATTGCCAGCGTTGTCGGATGCGTGGCTCTATACACCCGTTAATATCGCGATACTATCGATGGCTTTGCTAAGTGCATTGCCTTGGCTGTTGCCACGAGGTTTACTCAGTCGTTGGTTGATGTTACCACCATTAACGTTGCTGATGATTACGGTGTATGCCAATCAGCAGTCGCTGGTAACTGTACCGACCCTATATATTCTACCAACGGGTGATTCGTATATAACGGCGGCATTGCTGCAATATCCTACTGTCAATGAAGACAGTACCAATTGGTTGTTCTTAGCTGATCATAGACCAGCCTCTACACGAACGATGCCAAGCAGCCTGACAGCAGACAAATTATCTGAAAATTTAAAGCAGCAATTGGGCAGTTTATCTGTCGATAAGTTAGAGAGCATTGTCATACAGAGTAGCAGTGTTAGCCTGACTGATACGTTAATTCCTGACAATAAGAATATTGCTAATACCAAAATTTCTGAATTACTACCGATGACCGTTGCTCAATTAAATGGCCGCTTAGCCATTAGCCAATATTGGCAAGCAGGGCGCTCTGATCGTTGGTCTGCATTTCAGCAAGCCTATAAAATAATTAGGCAATCTGAAGATACGCCTACTATCAGTGCTCAACGTTGTGAGCAAGGTAAAACATGGCAGTCGGCCAACGATGAGTTGTCAGTACAAGCCATCACTGGTTGGACCAAAATAGGTGATACCAGCGTTTGGGATTGTACGATTGCTCTTGATACTAACTTGTCTATACAAGTTCTAAATTATAATGCAGCAGATCCACTCAATTCGTTACCTGTCAATTCACCTGTTAGCCCTCAAGTACAAGTAGCATCTAACCAGTTAACTGGCAAACAGTCAGAGTCCCAGTCACGTCTGATTTTAAATGCTGATACTCATCAACGCGTTTGGCAACTGTGGTCATTACTATGTTCAGTTGAGTCGAATAATGATGACATGCTATTCGAAAATATAAGGTGGCTTGGTCATAGTGCCTCGCAAATTACAGCTGATGTCATAAGTCATCAGGGAGTCGATGAAGTTATAACCTATGATAATAAGCCGTTAGACGCGGCATTATCGCTAAACAACTAAATCGCTAAATAACATTGATAGCTTTTCCAATGCCGAAACTACTAACCCTCAAAAATAAGGCTTATGTTATCAGCGTTACAATATAGTGATATTTCACAGTTATACTATTGAACCATTATCGAAATACCACCATACTTAGCAGCCTATTAATACAGGTCACTGACTATTAACATAGGTCGCAGATATGGTGAGACAGTATCAGGTATACATCACCGCTTTAGCTGTATTTCTCGACAACCTCATTTTATTGTTTTAGATTGTTTCTAACTTAGGAAGTTATATGCCCAACTGGCCACCAGACCCTAACAAACGTCCTGATAACTCGGCAAATCAGCCAACGCAACCGCAGCAACCAAGCCCGCCAAGTGGACAAGAATGGAAGGTGCTGGAAAACACGTTATTAGCGAGTGTGGTTGAGCAGCGCCGCGCTCGTCGCTGGAGTATCTTTTTTAAACTACTGACCTTTGGTTATATCCTATTGATATTTTTGACCCTTGGTCGTGGTTGTAGCAGTGCACCAACAGGTATGGACGCAGTCGATACTAGCGATCCACATTTGGCAGTGGTTGAGCTGCAAGGTGTCATCAGTAATGACGATGTGGCTAATGCGTATGATGTTAATGAAGCCTTGAGAGACGCTTTTGCAAACAGTAACTCAAAAGCAGTGGCATTGGATATCAACTCACCTGGCGGTTCACCGGTACAGTCTGATGAGATTTGGCAGACCATGATGGACTTACGCCAAGAATACCCAGACAAAAAGCTTTATGCGGTGATTGGTGATATCGGTGCGTCAGGTGCTTATTATATTGCGTCTGCCGCAGATGAGGTTTATGTCAATCCGTCAAGTTTGGTCGGCTCTATCGGTGTCATTATGCCAAGCTATAACGTTAAAGGTTTGATGGACAAAGTTGGCGTAGAAGATCGTACGATTACGGCTGGTGAGTATAAAGATATCTTAAGCTTATCTCGTCCGTTGACTGATTATGAAGAAAACCATGTCGAAAAAGTACTAGCAAATACGCACAAGCATTTCATCAACGCTGTCAAAGAAGGGCGCGGTGACCGCCTGAAGAATCCTGAACAAAACAAACTGTTCTCAGGGCTATTCTGGACAGGTGAGCAGTCTATTGAGCTAGGTTTGGCAGACAAAACAGGTAGTATCACAAGTCTAAGTAAGCAACTCGACCTTGATACAATCATCAGCTATAGCCCAACTGATCCGTTCCAAATGTTTATGGACCGTTTTGCAGTGAAGTTAGGTGCAGGTATTGGCTCTAGCGTTAGTCTCGACGTATTGCCACAAGAAAGCAACACTGGGCAGATGCGTTAAGCATTTTATGTTTTAGATATAATGTGTATGATTGTTAAGGCTGAGCATATAATTGTGCTCAGCCTTAATTGTATGCAATACCAAATAAAAAACCTTGGCCCAAGTGATAGCCTGATTGAATTAGCTATACAACTATAACCATCAAACACAGTCGTCAAACTTGCCATATAAACATGGTTGGTTTTGAAGAAGTTATTTTTAATGCTATTGGTTTTAATAATGGTACCAGGTTCAATCATTAAAATAATATATAACATAAACGATCCCACGAGAGTCTGTCATGAGTGATGAAATAAATTTGCAGTCCTTTGCTAAACTGCCTGTCTCTAAAATAACCAATAAACCTGTGCTGCATTTTGCCCATGCTAATGGAATGCCAAGTGCGGTATATGAGCCGTTCTTTGAAGGCCTATCAGAGTTCTTTACGGTTGAATATATTGCGATGTTGGGTGATACGCCTGATTATCCAGTGGACGATCATTGGCGCAGTTTGACGCAGCAAATTATTGATAGCGTAAACAGAGCCTGCGAAAAGCATGGCGTTGCACAGGCAGTAGGAGTAGGGCATTCGCTTGGGGCTATGTGTACGTTGCAGGCCACGTATCGTCAGCCTGAACTGTTTGCACAAGCGGTGCTTATGGATCCGCCTTGGATTTATGGCAAAGTCAGTTTGTTATGGCATTTGGCAAAGACAGCAGACAGATTACCGCTCATGAATAACCGTCTGATGGACAAACTGTCACCAGCTGGCGTATCCAAACATCGCCGTGATGTGTGGGATAGCCGAGATGAAGCATATGATAAAATGCGACATAAAGGGTTTTTTAAGAATTTCGATGAGCGCAGCTTTCAAGGATATATCGATCATGGCTTGCATGAGCGCGCGGATGGCAAAGTGACATTGGCCATCCCTAAAGCCAGCGAAGTCGCTGTGTTCCGTACCAATCCATCTTGGTATTGGCTGGCACCGAATCGTGGTCCTAAAGTGCCTGTGACTTTAATCATTGGTCAAGACAGTATATTTTTGAAACGTCGCTTTCCGCAGCAGATAAAATCGCGCTTGGGCATTCCTTATGAGACTCACGAAGGAGGGCATATGTTCCCACTTGAGCATCCAGAATCTGTCTCAACGCAGGTGTTAGGATTGATTAAGCAGCAATTGTCAAAATAAATGCAACATATTATCAGTCATGCTTGTAATGGATATGAGCTGCCAGAGTATTTTTAAGTGACATTTTTATGCCAAAGAATCTAACTGCTCCATCTAGTACGATTGCCTCACCTAAGTCTCTGCCGCTATTTTCGCGCGTGGGTACATTCGTGCTAACAGTAGGAATGGTGCTTGCTTTTTTTATCAGTCAGTTGGTAGGTGTCTATATCGCTGGCAAGCTGGTATTACCTGCCGATGAAAGGACATCGGTAGGGCGTATATTCTATTTTGGTAGTAATGATGGAACGGTCGTGAGCCTGTCTATACTTATCGGCTGTATATTGCTAGTGGCAATTAGCGTGCTTATCATTCGTTTAAAAGGTGGCAGCCTGCGTCAATATTTAGCACTAAAGCCGTTCTCACTGTCGGTGGGTATAGGAATGCTTGGGCTGCTACTGATATTTATGATTGCCAGTCAGGCACTAACGTATGTACTCGATATGACGCCGTTGGTGTTTGTTGATCCACTCTATCAGTCTGTCATTTCGGTTTGGCTGTTGGTGTTTGCCATGGTGATCGTCGCACCAATTTATGAAGAGGTTATCTTTCGTGGTATATTGTGGTCAGCCATCGAAGAACAGTTTACGGCATCATCATATTCAGCGAATCATGGGGCGATTGTCGCCAGCATTGTGACAAGTTTGATATTCGCTGTGATCCATGTGCAGTATGGTATATACGAGATTAGTACTATCGTAGTGTTGGCATTGATATTTTGCTATGCACGGATTAAGTCGGGCTCGCTACTACTGCCAATCGTACTGCACATTGTCAATAATGGTGCAGCGATGTGGCAGTATATTGCGCAAGCGGCGTAGATGAAATACTAGCCTCAATGATTGCTACTATATAAATTATATCGAAATAGTTAGATATAAAAATTTGGCTACGCGTTAGGATTATGCATCAGGATTTAATAGTAGTACTTCATCGGCAGCTCGCTTAATATCATCAATCGTCAGCTGAGGTTTACCGCTCAATGCTTGACGCCATTTACGCGCGCCCATCAGACCTTGGAAGAGTCCTAAATAATGCCGTGTCATTGTTGGCAACGCTTCGCCTTTTGCGAGTTGTTCTTCGAGATATGGATAAAGCTGCGCTAAAATCTCTGAGCGCTTAGGTATTGTCTCGGACGCTGCCTCGTTCCATAAGCTATTGGCCTCTGCTAATAGATACGGGTTATGATAAAACGCCCGACCAATCATCACGCCATCGATATGCTGTAGATGCGTTCTAATGTCCTCAATTGTATCGATACCACCATTGATTTCAATATCCAGCTCAGGAAAATCCTGCTTCAGACGGTACACATCATCGTAACGTAGCGGTGGTATCTCGCGGTTTTGCTTAGGGCTGAGCCCCTGCAACCATGCTGTACGCGCATGTACGATAAATCGAGTACAACCTGCCGCTGCAACTGTCTGTACAAAGTCCACCATAAACTCATAACTATCAAAGTCATCGATGCCAATACGATGTTTGACCGTCACAGGAATATCGACTGCGGCTTGCATATGCTTGACCAAATCAGCAACCGTCTTAGGCTCGGCCATCAGACAAGCACCTATCTTATTGTGCTGTACGCGATCTGAGGGACAACCGACGTTGATATTGACTTCATCATAGCCATACTGCTGAGCAAACTCAGCACACTGCGTCATCTCATCGATGTCTGCACCGCCAAGCTGTAATACAAGCGGATGCTCGAGCGTATCAAAACGTAGATGCCGTGCTCGGTTACCATGTATCAATGCACCAGTACTGATCATCTCGGTATATAGATACGTATGCGGGTTGAACAGTCGTGCAAAGTAGCGATAGTCTGTTGTTGTCCAGTCGATCATAGGAGCTACTGATAGTCGCTTATTCTTCATTAAATCAATCATTTAGCGTTAAAGCCTTACTGTGTATAGTGTAGAGTATTGCTGTCTTGCGTGTTGCTGCGTGTTCGTGCGTGTTTTTACGTGCGTTTACTTGTTATTGTGTTGTACCATATTCGTACCACAAAACTAAAAACAAGGCATGGTACAAAATGGGCAGCATAGTAAAGCGCAAAAATGCCGATGGCACAGCTCGGTATAGGGGGTTGATACGCATCGAGCGTGACGGCTATCCGTCGTTTAGTCAATCAAAGACATTTAGCAAAAAAGCATTAGCTGAGGCATGGGTAAAAAAGCGTGAAGCTGAGATTGAAGCCAATCCTGAAATAATGCTAAAGCGTGAAGCTAAGTCGATGCGATTGCGTGACGTTATTATAAAGTATCTTGACGAGCTTGGCGATCAGTTCGGACGCACTCACAATATGTCACTAATCCTTATTAGCAAATTACCAATAGGTGCAAAGCAGATTAACACACTAAGGCGTGAGGATTACACCGCATTTGCTGATGCAAGGCTAAATGGTAAGTATGATGGATTAAGAGCAATCACACCAGCCACGCTCAATGGTGACATCATGGGCATACGCTCAGTGCTCAAGCAAGCCAAACTTGCATGGGGGCTTGACGTTAATCTAAATGAGTTTGAAGATGCTGTGCTAGGATTAAGACACAGCCGTAAAGTGTCGTCTAGTATTAAGCGCACTAGGACACCAACCAGTGACGAGTTGCAAGAGCTGACAACTTACTTTTATGCAAAATGGATGATTGGCAAAACCACTTATCCGATGCACCTTATTATTTGGTTGGCAATCTACACAGCAAGACGACAAGAAGAATTGACACGTTTACGCATTGATGACTTTGTTGATGGTTGGTGGCTCGTTAGAAACGCAAAAAACCCACGCGGTAGCATGGGCAATCATATTAATACTAAAGTTAGAGACAATGCGCTACCGATTATTGATGCGCTAAAAGTTGACAAAGTACGTGCTACTATGCGTCGTGGCAACAAACATTGGGATAACGAGCTACTGCTACCGCTATCACCTAGAAATATATCAGCCATGTTTACGAGGGCGTGTAAGCTCAAGGGTATTGATGATTTACGTTATCATGATTTACGTCATGAAGCAGCGACACGGCTTGCTGAGCAGCGTTTGACGGTGCCTGAAATGCAGCAAGTGACTGGTCATGACTCATGGTCTAGTTTACAGCGTTATGTTAATGTTACGCCCCGCAAAACTGTATTAGAGTTTGACAGGGCAATGCAGGTGGCTATGCTTGCATGGCAAGATGGTCGCTATTAGCCTCGTCTATCTCATGGTCAATCCATGCCGCTAATGATGCCAGTGGCACGTAGTAAGCAGGTTTACTCTCAGAACCGTTATTGACTACCGAAAAACCTAGCTGACCATGCTTAGCCTTGCGATGTAGCTCAGGCTTTGTCAGTGGTGGTAGGTAGTCGCTTGCCACCCTCTCAAGCGGTATGAGTGGATTAAAACCGTACCGCATGATGAGCATTTGCTCTGTGTTGAAGTTAGTCATATCACTCTCCTTGTTTTACAAATGGCGTTAAATCAGGCTCACTATAGCTATCAGGCTTCATGATTTTACCGTTAGCATCAAACTCAAACTTACCTTTAACCATCTTGCTGTTGTTTGAGCGTATAACCTCTTTGAGTGCGCCCTCAATGTCAAAGCCCATCATATAAGCCACGCCAGTAGCGGTCACGATTTGGTCGCATAGGGCGTCTAGTAGTTCAGTGTTATCAATAAAGGTTTTTTGAGTTTCAACGTATTCGTCAGGAACGGTAAGCCCTTTGATAAAATCTGCTTTCTCGCTCAGGTCTATACAGATATCCTCATTACCACCACCAATCGCCGCCATCATTTCGCAAACTTCTTCAAAATGACAACCAAGCTGTGTCATGTAGTCATTAAACGTCGGCTCAGGCTTCGCAGCTTTAAACCAGTTGCGAATATCCGTTATGCTGTCAGGCTTAACATACGGCTGCATCTTCTCGTTGTAGTGCTTCCAAGCCCATGCTTTAGCCTCGTCGATAGTTGCAAAGCCGGTGGCTTCTTTGGTTGGCGCTTCGGTGTGTCGGTTATAATAAAGGACGCTATACGCCACACTATCTACGTCCTTCCAAACTGAATACTCACAAATAGGTGTTACCACCTCACATATAAGCCTGTTAGTGCTTTCAAGTCCAAACCAAACCAACGGCTGTAACGGTAAATTATTCATGACTTACTCCATATTTATTATGATAGTTTTGCGCCCACTGCTTAGCGGCTTCTACGCTGTCAAACTCGCTTGACTTGAAAGAAGGGTGGTCGCCTTTTGCGTTATAGATCACAAAGTGGCTGCTACTGATAATCTCAATTCTATAAGTGTGCGATTTGGTATTAGCGACATCGTTTTTTGTCCAGTTTAGTTTTTTGGTCATTCTTATTATCCTCATTAGTAAATAGATGACCTGTCTCGTAGGTCAATCGGCTTTGCCTCGACTGCTTTTTCAAAGCACATGCTATGCACGTAAGGAGTGTCAATCTAAGCTGCTAGTAGTTGTACGCCACCATCTAGCTATGCGCGTCAGTGTATTAGCCCGCACTGC
>NZ_VZIZ01000047.1 GCF_009812035.1 Psychrobacter nivimaris
TTGTTAGACTCTACATTGCTTGAGCCGTCACTATTAACCGTCACATTGACGTTGATGTTGTCACCACCCTGCGGCGCTTTACCGCTACGCATGGCGTTTAGATTATCGACACCGATACGTTTAGTTGATGCGGCATCGAACACGTACTCCTGACCGTGTACTGGGCCTGCGACTTGATTCACACCTATGTTGCCAGTGTAACCGCCAGTCTTGAAGCCTTGAGGCTGAATACCTTTGATTGTGCCTAGTAGTGTTGCACCTTGCGCCACCGCTGCGCCAATCACAGGTATGTTCTGCGGAAAACCTAGCGCCATAGCTTTAGCTACTGACTGCTGAATAGCAATAGCTGACTGTGCAATAGCAAAACCTTTTTCTACTGCGAACAATGCGCGATAAATGCCGCTTTGCTCACCTGCAAACGATTTTGCCATACCTGCCAAGTCACCGAACAACGCCTCGCCTTGATTAATAAACAAATCACGCTTAGCATCCATATAGGCTTGGTCGCTTGCTAGTCTTGCCTCATTAGCCACGTTTATCATATCGGTATGGGTTTGCTCGTACTTCTCAATCAGTGCATTACGCGCCTCATAATCAGCTTGAATCTTACCCATTGGCGAATCAGCTTCTAAGCCTGATAACATCCCTTGCAGGTTGTTGCTTGACGATGCTTTGTCTTTGCCAAATTGAGCAAAACGGCCTTTAATTAGATCGGTCGCATTGCTACGCATCTTATCGCGCTCGTCTTGCCATTTGTCAAAACGCTCTTGCACTGCGCTAGTCGCTTTTAGCTGAGTTTCTAGGTTGTGCAGCGCCGTAGCTTCTTTAACTAATTGACCAATGCGAGCATCACTAGCGCCCTTGTGTTTTCCAGCGTTGATGTCGTATAGCAACGAGGATAGCTCGCTGTTATCACCAAACAAGGCAATGCGCTTTTGGTAGCTAGCAATCGCATCATCAACTGCTTTGATTGCTTGCTCAGCCATCTTCTGAGCTTCTGACTTAACCGCCTTTGCGCCTTTTTTGATGCCGTTTTCCATGCCCTTTGAAAAGTCTTTACCTAATTTGGTAGTAACCTTTGATGGTGATGCACTATCTTGACGCTTTTTAACTGCTGCAATGGCGTTACCAACCATCGTGGACGCTGCGCTTGCTACACCTGAGCCAACCGATTTAATACCGTTGATAAAACCTTGTATAAAATCTTTGCCGATGCTGTATAGCTTCTTGCCGTACTCTTTGATGATGTTTAAGATATTACCCATCATATTAGTAACGATACTAGCAGCGGTTTTTAAGCCGTTGCCGATGATGCTAGGTATCGCTTTAAAGTCGCCTGATATGACAGCCTTAATAACATCAAGAACCGTTGACACAGTATTTTTAATGAGTGCAAAACCACTACTAAATAATGTCGCTACAATCTGCAACGCCGTGCTAATTGTATTTACTATGCCGCTAAAACTAACCTTAATGATAGACCACACGACTTGAAACGCGCCTGTCGCTATCGTCTTAAACGATTCAAACGTGCCTGAATATAGCTCGCTCATTAAAGTTAGATACTCTTTGCCAGTATTCCAAATAAACATAAATACTTCGGCAATATCACGCCCTGCTTGCTGTAATGGCTCAGGCAGTGATCCAAACTTGCTTTTAATCCATTCGTTTAGCTCACTAGCTTTTTCTTTGACGGTATCCCAATTTTGATACAACAATACCCCAGCGGCAATCAATGCGCCTATTGCTAATAAAGGCAATCCTATGCTGCCAGTTAGAACCGCAAACGCAGATTTAATCGCTGGAATCACTACCGTAAAGGCAGCCTGCAACCCCTCGATGGTGCCTTTAACAGCCATAAACCCATCGACAGCTAACTTTAACCCCACGATTGAACCGAGCAACGCACCCCCAATTAATGCTATTTGCTGGATAAGCTCAGGATTAGCAGCGACCCATGTGCCGATAGTTGCGACCATTGGCGTCATGTTTAGCAGCAATTCATTTAGCGCAGGGATAAATGCATCGCCCACACTAGCAACCACGCCGTCGATGTTATTTTTAAACAACACCATCTTATTAGCAGACGTTGCGCTGATTTTCTCAAACTCAACATCCATTGATCCAAAGTAATCTTTGGTTGTATTGACCGTTTCACCAAGCATTGCCCAGTTGTTTTCTAATACGCCAACACTACCAGCAAGCATGGTCAAGTCGTCACCAAACTCTTTACCGATAATCATAGCGTTTGTACCGATGCGCTCTGACTGGTCTAGCTTATTGATAGCCTCTAAGTAAGTAATAATCGCTTGCTTACCATCGGTTGCGACCAGCTTGCTAAACTCGTCAATATCTAAGCCTAGTTTTTCAAACCCTTTAATTTGCGACTTTGTAGCGTTATCTAGTGTTGAAAATGTAGTTAACAGCGAGTTGACCGCCGTTGATGCAACCTCGGCAGGCTTACCCATTGCAATCAATGCACCGGTTAATCCTAACGTTGCATCCTCTGACAAGCCAAAAACTTTTGCCACACCGCCGACGCGCTGTAATGAGTCAATGAGCTGTGCTGCCGTAGCTGGTGTGTTATTCGATAGCGTGTTAATTGCATCGCCTAAGCGATCAATATTCTCAATAGGGATTTGGAATACGTTAGCAATCTTTGCCATACTGTCAGCGGCTTGCTGTGCGGGTATATCGAATGCTACACCCATCTTTGCCATAGTCTCAGTAAAACCAAGCAAATTTTCTTCGGCAATACCAAGTTGTCCGCCAGTAGCGGTTACAGCTGCCAATTCCTCAAACGTTTGCGGTATCTGCGTGGTTAGCTCTTGCAGCCCTTTACGCATATTAGCCAAGCCGTCCTCAGCTGCAAAATCAACTGTCTTGTTGATTTCGGACATAGCCGTTTCCCAAGACTGGGCTTTATTGATAGATAGCCCGATTGCACCTGCTAACGCCGCTCCTGCAAGTGCCGCCGCCTTTGCCATGCTATCTAGTGATTTTTTAGCCTTATCATTGGCGCTGCCTAAACTATTCGCATCGTCACTAGCCCTGCGCTGCCTACGTCCCAAATCATCGGTATTGTCGCCCGTTTCATCTGACTGCTGCCCAAGCTCGCGTAATTGCTTGCGTAGCTCTTTAATGCGTTTTTCAGCGTCCGCACTATCAATAACGATGCTTAACCTGCTTTCTTGTGCTTCAGCCATGATAGCGATCCCTTATTTTGGATATAAAAAAACCACCCGTTAAGGTGGTCTTTATTGTTTATACTCAGGTAGGTTTACTTGTAACCTGCTGATACTATTTTGTCATTTTTATCGAATTCGCAAACTGCTTGATGTATCTCTTCGCCTCCAAAAGAGTTTTCAGCGTAGAAGTCGAAACCTATCAACTGGTTTCCATTCTCTTTAACAAGATATTTCAACGATCTTCTCTCTGGGTCAAAAGATCTAGGATTTTTTAAGCTATTTTGAACCTTTACTTGGCATTCAACGTATAACTCTATTTTCGACATTCTGCCGTCGTCAACTACCTCAGCTTTATCTTTTGCAGCCTGTTTATCGGCTTTGGCTTGCAGCTTCTCAGCTTTAACTTGCTCAGCAGCTACCTCTTTGTTTTTGGTATCAAGCTCTCTAGCGGCTGCTTGCTCGTCAGTCTCAAAAATAGCCGCAATAATACCGATGATAAATATCACAGCAAAAAAGATACCGACCCATTTTAATGTTTTTTTCATAATACAGCTTCTTGTGTTTGTTTTTCATCACTATAGCCCACAGTACGGTAGCTATCAATCAAATCGATAGCTTCTTTTGTGATCTGCGTAAAACACTCTGTTTTGCCGTGAAAGTCTTTTAAAGGCTTGTGCTTGTATGACTGTAGCAGCCTATGAACAGCGTCCTCCAAATCCCACATCAAACCAGCATCACCATTAACTTCTTTTAGTACCTCGTAGTTATAAGGCAGCTTTCGACGCGAATCAAACCTATTGTCAGCGCCCTGTCTTGCTATGCCAACCTTGTAAAAAGCCTCACTCGTATCATCACAATAGCAGCGTATGAGATATAAGTTGGTTTTACTATCAAACTGACTGCAATAATTTAGATAACTGTTTTTGGTGTGACCGATAGTTACGGCGCAGTTAGGGCAGCCGTTACCACGTTTGTGGTGCCTAGGTGTTTGCGTAAAAACACCATGCGATTCACATACTATATCAACGCCACTATCTGCATTTACGTATTCAACCTTTGAGTAATCATACCTATCAAGATGAATAGCATTGAATTGCCCAACAACTTCTTTTGTACTTGGCTGGTAGCTTGATGCGCAAGTAGGACAGCCGCAACCACCAAAATGACTATACGGCAACTGCTCAAAAACACCATGACGCTTACAGATTATCTTAACTTTAGTTTTTTGATTAATGTACTTCACAAGACTGTAATCGTAAAGGTTGCTGTGAGCCTCCTTAAACTTAATTAACAGCTCGTCTGTTGAGTATTGGTGTATTCCTGCACACCTAATACAACCCTTTCCTGATACATGACCGGCAACCGTTTGCGAGAAAACACCATGCTTACGGCAAATAATATCAACCTTATCACCAACCTTATCGAATATTACCTGTGAGTAATCATAGCGATCACCATGAGCCAACCTAAACAGCTCAATAACTTCGTCGTGCGTCTTATGCCTGCCAATACACTTAGGGCAGCCGTTACCGTTAGCATGTAAGTATGGCGTTTGTAAAAACACACCATGCTCAGCACAGATTATCTTTACTTTGGTATCGACGTTCTTATACCTCACAAGCGAATAGTCATACCTATCACCATGCTTATCTTTAAAGCTGCTTATCGCCTCATCAGCCGACTTGCGCTTGCCATCATACATACACTTAGCGCAACCCTGACCTCTTTTATGCGCCCCTGCCAACTGGTCAAAAGCGCCATGCTTACGACAGATGATAGTTACTTTTATTGCTGTACCTTGATAATCAACCAAAGAATAATCAAAGGTATCTCCATGCCTATCTTTAAACTGCTTTATTATCTGCTTAGTGGTGTATTTAGCCATAACAAATCCTTATTTTATAAGGTTATTATAGCATATTTAAATTCATCACCTTGCAAAAACTTCCCTTTATTTATCCCGTAACGTCAATTTGACGGTCAAGGGCTAACCCATTGATTTAAAAGCAAAGCGCAGTTTTGCGTTGGCTACCGATGTGCATATTCGCACATCACTCTGATCACAACCTCAACGCCTCTACACATAAGCCTTTCAGCTAATTTTAAGCCAATAAATCCGCTTCTTGATCTGCATATTTGCAGAACGGCAATTTCTTATATATTAGTCAGCATTTTTACCCTTACCCTGCTCACTACGCTCCAAATCATCAAGCGCAAAGATAATATAGTCAAGCATACCTCTGGGCATATCGATAGGGTGCGCCTCTACCACGTCTGTGATGTCTCTTACTGACAATGGTAGCGGCTGCACCTCAACATACCTACGCGCTCTCTTAACTAAGATAAACGTCTGTATGATTTGCTGCGTAATATCGTCATAAACGGGCGGCTTGGGTATCTCTACGCCAAGTCGCTTGTATATTTCTATCCGCTTAGGGGTTAGCTCGCTGTCTTTTTGCTGCCACTGGTAGACTTCAATGGCTTTTTTTTAGTCTCAGCGCCCAGCTCTTTAAACTCGTTAATCATGCTCGTAAAGTTATCTGAGATAAAGCCCACAAAGTCGATATTCTCGTCATCGTCACCGACTGACGCACACAAGGCGATAAAGTTATCACCATTGATAGGTGCAATCTTGTTAGGCTCAATCTCAACGTCCCATTCAGTGATTAGATACTCACCGATTAGATAGAGCATTGCTTCACCGACTGAGATACCGTCACCGTCATTATTGGCTTTAGATAGCGCATTTTTGGTCAGTGTTTTATCAGGCTGCTGGATTTTAGTCATTGCTGACTGGAATTGCTTATCATCACTGACACGCATGGTAAGTGTGAGCAAGCCTTTATACTCAAGCTCACGCACCACTTCGCCCAGCTTCTTTGGTTTTAAATCTTTTAAAGTAATAGCCATTTCTTATTATCCTATGCTGCATTGCGAGTAATGATAGGCGATTCATCGACTACCGTGTAAGTGACTTCGGCTGTCACAAGCTCATTGCCTGTTGGGCTTGGAATGTCACCGCTAATCTGTGCTTTTGGAATGGTAATCGTATAACCATCGGTTGCATTGAACATGATAGGCACCTCGATTGATAGCGTGCCACCTGTGCGCTGTAGCTCTAAAATATCGTAAGCCTTGCTACCAAATGCAATAGTCATCGAACCGCTGATATTGGCAATCATGGCGAATAAGTTACCGCCATATAAGTTATTACCTAAACACTTTTGAATCTCA
>NZ_VZIZ01000048.1 GCF_009812035.1 Psychrobacter nivimaris
ATTGCTTATTCTCCTGTTAGTGGATTATAAGCAGTTACACAGAGTTTGGGAAAGGCTCTTGTAGACTGGTATCGAGGAATGATATCCAACACATTGTTAACTCGCTATTTGATTTTATTATAAAATTCAACGTCTTCCCAATGGAGTTGCAAAGCTTCTTGTATAGCCTCGGATAAGTCTTTTGAATATCTAATTTTCTTTCGGCTGCTAACTATCTCTTGTCTTCGTTTGACAAATTCATAGAATTCCGGCCAACGGGTTGTATGGGCTAAATAACATAATAAGTCAGAGTCTATGTCAGCTACCAAGTCATGATCTGAACTCAACGATTCGTTAATGCTTTTCATTAACTCATCAAAAAATATTTTTCTTACTACCTCGTCCTCTTCTAATAAATTTCTAACCCCTATGAATAAAAACTCAATATGATTTACACCATAATCACCAACAGCAAAAAGCTGATTTATTACATTTAACAAAGTATTGAGCTTATTTATATTATTCAAATTACACCTCTGCGTAACCTTTTTAGAAGTTGTAGTGTATATCAGTCTACTACAATGATTATTGAGTGATGAGCTTTACTCAATCTAAATATTAAGAGAAGCTGTGTATTCTTTTAATAACGCTAAAGCGTCAACATAATCTTTCTTAGAGATACACTCAAGTATATCTTCATTCTCTTTTACTTCTGAATACTCAAAAAAAGCATTACTAAATAATTTAAAATAAAAAAATATTGATTCATTATTTCTAACGACTCTTTTCGAGAAGTCATCAAAAGTCTCCTCAATAGTAATTCTATACATATCAACCAGCTCACCATATTCATTGAATAATATAGACTCTATATTATCAATTCTCGCATTTTCGTTAAGGTAGCAGTTATCTTGTACAATACTTTCCATCTCTCCCATAAAGCTTGTCAGATACGTTGGTGATTCTAATGTTCCTAAATAATGTCCTTTAATATTGATTCTTAATGGCAGTAATCCATCAAAGCTATAGCTGTCATCAACTTCAAAAAAAATAACGCCATTGCCAATTTTTTTCATTGAGTTCTCATTCTTATTTGCACTAAAAGTATTTTCTATATCTAAGGCTTCAGCTTATGCAAGTGATATCAATGGATTAGTTTGTCACATGAATGGTAGGTTACGCTATCGCTCATTTACTCTACGTTTAAAAGACCTAAAACCTTAATACGAAAAACGTGAGCTTTGTTCCTGCCATTTTTATCTGTAAAACAGTATTCCAAACTAACTTAGTTAATCATAACGAAGCAACTTGAGACGTCAAAAAACGTCATATATTACTCAGCTCTTTTAACGCTGATAGCGCCTGCTCTGCCTTATCGTTCGACACAAATATATGATCATGATAATAGGCAGCGATCATATTGGCACTGATACCTTTTGAGGTCAGTTTGGTTGATACGGCTGCAGTTAGACCTACCGCTTCTAAACTGGAATGCACCGTTAGAGTGAGTTGGCGAAACACGCCTTCGTAATGCAAACCTGCCTCATCAGCGTTTTCTTTTGTCAAAACCAGAGTCAGCCCCTCTGTCTCCACAAACGTCGCAATTGGCGCTAGGTTTACGTATTCAGCTAGCTGTCCTGCCACGGTACAAAACACAAATAACTCATCAACCAGTGCTGGCTGCATCGAACTCAAGAGCTCATTGATATCTGTAATTCCTGACATTTTACTCTTCCTTATTTTGCTTAATTTCGGTGTTTATTTACCGCAATTTTAGCATGGGTGTCATCACTTATACTTGTGAAAACACGGTATAAACGCTAGCCCTTATCTCCAAACACTCAAATTTTAAACACAAAAAAGGTGAGCCGAAGCCCACCTTTTTTATGTCTAAAATAATACTCTAAACGAACTTAGCTTATATCTTAGCGCAACCAAGCACGAGCGTTACGGAACATACGCATCCACGCGCCGTCCTCGTCCCACTCTTCTGGTTTCCAACTGTGGTTATACGCTTTTAGATTACGCTCAGGATGCGGCATCATGATAGTGACGCGACCATCAGTGCTACATAGACCCGTGACACCGCCGAGCGAGCCGTTTGGATTGAGCGGATAGGTCTCGGTTGGATGACCTTGGCTATCGACATAACGCATGGCGAGCTGACCATGGTTTGCCATACCGTCGATTTCTGTATTGTCTAGCGTGGCATAGCCTTCACCATGCGCCACCGCGATTGGCAAGATACTGTCTTGCATACCTTTGAACAGGATCGACTTGGTACGCTCGACTTTTACGTTGACAGTACGCGCTTCAAAACGAGCTGATTTGTTCGCGACGAAACGTGGGAAGTTTTCTGCACCTGGGATGAGGTCTTTTAACTGAGCCATCATCTGACAACCGTTACAGACACCTAGTGAGAAGGTATCAGGACGGGCAAAGAAGCGGACAAACTGCATGCGAAGCTCGTCATGGAACAAGATAGAGTTCGCCCAGCCTGAGCCTGCGCCCAGTACGTCACCATAACTAAAGCCACCACAAGCGACCAGACCGTCGAAGTCACGTAGATTGATACGGCCACTGAGTAGATCACTCATATGTACATCGACCGCTTCAAAGCCAGCTTGGGTAAAGCCTGCTGCCATTTCTGTCTGACCGTTGACGCCTTGCTCGCGGAGGATTGCGACTCTTGGTTTATCTTCACGACTAGCCAAGTATGGTTCTTCAACTTTTTGATTGAGATCAAAGTTAGGCGCAGCGATTAAGCCTTTATGGTTCGTATCAGCAATCAAGTCATACTCTTGCTGTACGCAGGCTGGGTTATCACGGCGACGCGCGATTTGATAGCTGACCTGCGTCCATGCTTGCTGCAATTCAGTACGGCTAAAGCGTAGAGTGTCGTCACCCATGAGCGTTGGCGTTTGGATTAGTAAGCTGTCTTCTTCAGAGCTTTGACCGACGAGGCTCAGCATGTCAGCAACGTTAAACTCTTCTGCCAATTGCATGAGAGCCGCGACATTTTCTGGCAATACTTGGATGACTGCACCCAACTCTTCACTGAACAGCTGACCGAGTAAGTTATCATCATTTAATGACAGCTTGATACCCTGACGGCTGGTGAACTGCATCTCTGCGATAGTCGCAAGCAGACCACCATCACCGATATCGTGATAAGCGCTGATTACGCCTTGCGCGTTACCCGCTTGGATAAAGTTAAAGAAGTCGATCAAATCACTTGGCTGTGCTAGATCTGGGCAGTCGTTGCCTAACTGGCTAAGCGTTTGCGCAAGGATCGAACCGCCTAGACGTAGCTTGCCTTTAGACAAATCAATGCGGTAGAACGCGCTGTCGCCATTGATTAGCTCAGGGGTTAGCGTTTTTGCGACATCAACGACAGGGGCAAATGCGGTCACGACCAAACTCATTGGTGAGACGACTGATTTGTCTTGGTTTTCACCATTGTCATTGGCGTTATCAGACCAGTTAGCACGCATCGATAGCGAGTCTTTACCGACTGGGATAGCGATACCGAGTGCTGGGCACAGCTCTTCGCCAACGGCATGTACGGCATCGAACAATGCAGCATCTTCCGCATCATTACCACAGGCTGCCATCCAGTTCGCTGACATCGTAATATCAGACAATTGAGCGATACGCGCACCAGCGATGTTAGTAATCGCTTCACCGACTGCTAGACGCGCAGAGGCTTTTGGACTAATAAGCGCAACAGGCGTACGCTCACCAACACTCATGGCTTCACCAGTCATCGGCTGACCATCTAGTGCCACCAAGCCTGACGCCGTCACCGCGCAATCGGATACAGGCACTTGATAGCGACCTACATACTGATCACGCACGACCATACCCGTGATAGAACGGTCACCGATACTAATCAAAAATGATTTGCTAGCGACAGTTGGATGACGCAATACATCGGTAATTGACTCGGCTAAATTAACGTCATCAAGCTCTAATGCTGGCAACGTGCTCTCGGTACGCTCAAAGCTGCGTTGCATTTTCGGTGTACCGCCGAGCAGTACTTGCATCGGCATATCGACTGGTTGCTCGTCCAACAGCTCATCATCAACGATTAGCTGACGGATATCCGTCGCCTCGCCCAAGATAGCATATGGGCAGCGCTCACGGGCACAGATGGCATCGAACTGATCTTTGCTCTCTGGGCGAATCGCCAGCACATAACGCTCTTGCGCTTCGTTTGACCAAATGGCCATTGGCGACATGCCAGCTTCTAATGATGGAATCTTACGCAAGTTCAGATGCGCGCCCATTTCATGATCATTGACCAGCTCTGGCATCGCATTAGACAGACCACCTGCCCCTACATCATGTAGTGAGACAATTGGGTTGCCGTCTTTACTGTTATTGCTTACATCGACATCATCACCCGCTAGTGCCCAGCAGCGATCAAGGACTTCTTGGCAACGACGCTCCATCTCAGCGTTATCGCGCTGAACTGAAGCAAAGTCTAAGCCTTCATCAAGGTCACCACTATCGACTGACGATGCGGCACCGCCGCCCAGACCGATTTGCATTGCAGGGCCACCAAGGACGATTAGCAAATCACCTTTTTTGATTGCATTTTTTTCAATCAGGTTGCGTTTGATATTGCCGTAACCACCTGCCAGCATGATTGGCTTATGATAGCCGCGCATCTCGCTACCGTCTTTTGCCGCAGAGGTATCTAGCTGAAAACTACGGAAGTAACCGCATAGATTTGGACGACCAAATTCGTTTGAGAAGTTGGCTGATCCTAATGGCGCTTCAGTCATGATCTCAAGGCTGGTTGCCATACGATCTGGCGTACCATAATCCTGCGTACTCAATTGACCTGACTGCTCCCACTTTTCGCTAAGCTCTGGGATATGCAGATGTGACACGTGGAATCCTGTTAGACCCGCTTTTGGCTTACCACCGCGACCAGTCGCGCCTTCGTCACGAATCTCACCGCCCGCACCTGTTGCCGCACCAGAATAAGGGGCAATCGCTGTCGGGTGATTGTGCGTCTCAACCTTCATTAAGATATCGATGTTTTCTTGATGAAAGTCGTAAGGATGGATTGAATTGGCATCCATCGCTTCAGTCGGGATAGGATAAAAACGCATGCCATCAGACCCTGCCATCACCGCAGCATTGTCTTTATACGCTGACAATATGCCTTGTGGATTAGACTGGTAAGTGTTTTTAATCATTTGGAACAGTGATTTTGGCTGCACTTCACCATCGACTGTCCACTGAGCATTAAAGATCTTATGACGGCAATGCTCTGAGTTTGCCTGTGCAAACATCATCAGCTCAACGTCAGTTGGGTTGCGTTTCAACTCATTGACATAGGCGTTCATTAAATAATCAATATCTTCACTTGATAACGCAAAGCCAAACTCTGTATTGGCTGATTCTAGTGCTGACTGACCTTGTCCGATCACATCAACATGGTTCAATGAGGCTGGCACTTGATCATCAAACAATTTGCTGACATCGCTCAAGTCATAAACCAAGCTCTGAGTCATACGGTCAAACAATAACTGCTCGGCGTCTACTGGTAGTTTTTCGCCTGCGTCACCGTCTATTTTTTCATCGAGGGTTAACGTATAGACGACGACACGCTCAACACGATTGATCTCGATTTCACAGTTATTAAAGATATCGGTTGCTTTACTTGCCCATGGCGATATCGTACCAAAACGTGGCCCAACGATGACTTGTAGTTGGTTGTCTTGCGGCGCATCTAGCGTTGCTGACTGGTCAACCGCCAGTAAATCTAGCGCTTTTTTATGTTCATCACCAGATAGCTCTCGTGATAGCACATACACTTGCTGTGTACTTATTTGACTGACATTTAGCTCGGTTTTTTGCTGAAACTGACTGATGAGTTGCTGCGTCTGAAAATCGGTAAGAAACGGTTGTCCGGCGATGGTCATCATAAAGGCATAATCCGTAAGATCAAGGCATCTCTGCCATGCTAAGTAAATGGTCTGGGTATTATAACAAGAAGACCTGTAATAAGCAGGTCTAAACCAAGATAAATTGCCGATAAGTTGCGTTCTATCACTACTTATTATTTACTAATCGATAATTCAAAAAAGTATCTTTTTAAGTCGTTTTTGAATTATTCATCGAAAAATAGAACACTCAAATCTACGCTGTCACAATTTTTACCTAACCTTCATATTCCTTACAAACACTCACATCGCATTACTGGGAACCTATATAAATGTAGGGTCACAACTCGGTATTCTAGTCTCAGTTGTTAAGGCGACGATGACGTTTAACTTTTAGATTTATTTAATAGTTAGACATATCTAGCCTAAAGAAAAATTACTATAAATAATCAACTGTTCAATTCGGCTAATTAAAACAACGCTATATAAGCCCAATTAAAACACTATAAAAAAGGAAATTTATTATGAGTAGACAAGATCATATCGATAAAGTACAAGAACTGGTAAAAGAAGTGAAATTTGCTATGATGACCACTCGTACTCACGAAGGCCATTTACATGCCTGCCCAATGACCACTAGCGAGACAAGCATTGGCGCAAAAGAAATTTGGTTCATTGGCGATAAGACTACCGAAACCATCAAAGATATCGAAAAAGACCCACAAGTAAACTTGGCCTATGTCAGTCAAGATTCAAAAGATTATGTCTCAATCAACGGTAAAGCAGAATTGGTCGAAGACCAAGAGAAGTTAGACGAGCTATGGTCGCCAATTTACAATGCGTTTTATGAGCAAGGTAAAGAAGATCCAAATGTCCAATTGATCAAAGTCGTCCCACACGGTGCAGAGTACTGGCTAAGCGGTAGCTCAGTAGTCAATATGTTTAAAATGACCACTGCTGCAGTAATGGACGGTAAGAAAGCGACCAACTTAGGTGAAAACAACTCAGTAACACTATAAGTCGTCTGATTTATAAGTAGCAAAAACAAAAACGCCAGTGGCTAATGCGACCGGCGTTTTTATTGTCTAAATTTCGGGCTAATTACTTTTGTCTTATGGAGTTATCCGCTTTGCTTTAAATAAGGCCAGGCAGCTTTCAAATAAATCATCATCGACCATAAGGTAAGTATCACAGCGGCGACCATCAATACATAACCGATGGTTTCAAGCGACTGCCAGTTAAGCAGTAGTACGGTAATCGCTACCATTTGAAACGTGGTTTTTAGTTTGCCAACATAAGATACCGCGACGCTAGTGCTTTTACCTAGTTCCGCCATCCATTCACGTAACGCTGATACAGCGATCTCGCGCGAAATAATGACGATAGCCGCTATCGCCATGATGATATTGGGATGCCACTGTACAAGGACAATGAGTGCGACAGCTACCATTAATTTGTCAGCGACAGGGTCCAAAAAGCGACCAAAGGCTGACATGACATTTAGTTTACGAGCAAAATAGCCATCGAGCCAATCGGTAATCGCGGCAATAATAAAGACGCCAGTCAATAATAAATGGCGCAACAAACTATCGCTAAACTCGCTCATACCAACGCGCGCAATAACATTGTCTGAAATCGCAGGCATACCAATACCCATGGCTGGCGGCCAATAGGCAATCGCGACGAATAGCGGAATCATCAAGATACGCGCAATCGTAAGGTTGTTAGGCAAGTTAAAAATACTCTTGGTATTTTGCGAACTTGGCGGTTCTTCCTGCGTATGCAAATGCGTGCTGTCAGTCATGGCAAACCCAGTTTAATATGAACATAATAATGGCAGATAGCTTAGCATTTTTCGGACAAGGCGTCATGCCATCTCTGCAGCGATTGAGTTATCAAAGGTATCAAGATCGACTAGATGACCTCCTATCGACATAAGCTATTGAAATTACTGGAAGCCTTTATTAATGTTTTCATCATAAAGCTCCGCTACTTACTCTAAATATCAGTACTTCATACCAGTCTTTGCGTCTTTTGAATTTTTACAACGTAATATACTGTAACCAAAACCGCCAGACAGCACTCAATTGCGCTATCATAGCGACTGTACCAGAACACTTGTACACTTAAATTAGTAAATATAAATAGTTAAGTAAATATCTCCACCTATTGTACTGATAATTATTACCCTTATAAATAACAGTAGAGAGCACCAATAATTACAACAACTCTTGACCACGGCCTGTGTAGCTAATACATGACCCGTTTTCCTCAGCCCACAGTACCTCCTCTGTGGGCCTTTTTTTGCTTACATTTTGCTAAATATCGAGTTTTTATACTTCCCAAATATCGCTTAAACACTAGCTTTAAAATAAGCCTCAGTTCTAAACAATGTAAAATAATGAGCATGGATATCACGCTTACTGCGTTTGCATGATTGCCTTAACGGTTTGCTGCGCCACCCGATAGCAGCTCTCAATATTACCTTTTGCACACCAGTCTCCACTGACGATCCACTGCTTAGTTACATCGATTAAGATGCCGAGCTCTTCAGTATCTTTATTTACGATAGTAGCTGCATAGCGCCAACGATGACAGTCTGTTTGGCTAGGTGCACTACCTTCATTCCAGTTTAATGCTTGTTTTGCCGCTTGTAATAACTGTTCTTTTACTAACTCAATATCGTCATCGACGTGGGCTTCTGACCAGTCATTACGTGCATGAATGGTGACACTTGGTAGTAGCTCATCACGAGCAGGTTTTTGATGCTCAATAAATATCCTATCGAGAACAGCGCTATTTAAATAAGCGACATCCCATTGCGGTACTAGTTGGCCATTTAATGTTTCAGGTAACTTTTGTACATCATCCCAACCAAGCATCAGCGTATAGCAGGCTTGCATTTGCGGTTTAGTAATTTTGTCTTGCTGAGCAAAGCCGCTATCCGCCATCAGCTCTATCGCTTGACCATTTGGCGCTGTGCAAATAACCCAATCAAACCAACCAAGACTGGCTCCAGTTTCG
The DNA here is from genome assembly GCF_009812035.1 of Psychrobacter nivimaris. Taxonomy (GTDB): domain Bacteria; phylum Pseudomonadota; class Gammaproteobacteria; order Pseudomonadales; family Moraxellaceae; genus Psychrobacter; species Psychrobacter nivimaris. The sequence goes on from NZ_VZIZ01000048.1 coordinate 8,904, forward strand.
TCAAATAGCTCAGTTTGCTTGCTATTTTGATTATGAGCTTGGGTCTGGTTCTGAGACCGCTGCTGATTTTGAGACTGCAAATACTGAGTAAGCGGTGCGACACGCGTCTTAAATACTATGGTCGTGTGCTTGAGCGCGGCGGCCAATTCACGGCCCCAACTGGTCATTTTCGGTGTGCTGATACAGCGGGCATGCACCGTGTCCCATTGCTCTTTGCTTTGGACATTAGGCGGTTGCCCATTATCACTTGATGGCGTTAATTCAACCACTCCGGCACACCATGGCTGTAGTAACCCTGTATCTAACCAAGGCGCGATAAATTGTTGAAAGTCAGGAGTTTTTGCAGTAAAAAACTGTGCACCGAACGACCATTGCCAGTTCTTACCAGTCTCACTATCGCGGCGATAGCGGGTCGCTAAACGGCCCACACTTCGTGATTTTTCAAAGATAATGATTTGCGGGATGTTAGATGACGAGCTTGATTGGTTTGACGCGCGCTCTAATAGTGTTGCGGTAAGCAATCCCGTTAGGCCGCCACCGATTATGGCGATTTTTGGGTCAGATAGAACAGTTGAGCACGAAGCATGATCAGTCATGATGACAGTAGACCTTATAAAGTATTTATGAGTCGCTACTATATTAAGTATCTAACCTAGTAAGTACCGAGTGTCTCACCAATTAATATAGTAATAATATTGTTTTGTTAGCATTATTGAACCTTCAAAATGAGCCAATATCAATATCGTCTACGTAAAAAAGCCATGCTATTCTCGATAACATGGCTCTTATTCAACTTTAATATGCAAATATTAATGGCTAGTACTGAATAACTACCCTTAACAATACAGGGTCGTTATCAGACTGACTTACTCTCCACGACCCGCTTTGACTTCTTCAACCAAGTCATTAATCACCGAGCTATCGGCAAGCGTAGATAGGTCGCCCAGTCCCACATATTGCCCTGCTGCAAGATTACGCAAGATACGGCGCATGATTTTTCCTGAGCGCGTTTTTGGTAGTGCATCGACCATATAAATAGCATCTAACGTAGCAATTGGTCCAATCTCGGCACGCACATGGCGTTTTAATTCTGCTTTTAGATCGTCAGTTTTTTCTTCACCTGACTTTAGAATGATAAATGCACAGATACCCGTACCGCGTATCTCATGCGGCATACCGACAATCGCAGCTTCAGCAGTTGCAGGATGCGCAACCACGGCGCTCTCAATCTCTGCTGTGCCCAAGCGATGCCCTGCCACGTTGAGTACATCATCGACGCGACCAGTAATCCAGTAATGCCCATCTTCATCACGTTGAGCGCCATCACCCGTGAAATAATGACCCGGATAATCGCTAAAGTAAGTCTTTAAAAAACGTGGATGGTCATTATAGATAGTACGCATTTGCCCTGGCCAGCCGCTACTGATCACCAAATTGCCTTCTGCTGGGCCTTCTAAAATCGCACCATCGCTATCAACGATTTCTGGTTTGACGCCATATAGTGGTGTCATGGCCGCGCCTGGCTTGAGATCGACCGTACCTGGTATTGGTGCCATCAAGATGCCACCAGTCTCGGTCTGCCACCATGTATCGACGATAGGACATTTACCATCACCGACGACATTGTAATACCAGTCCCACGCTTCTGGGTTGATCGGCTCACCGACCGACCCTAGCAGACGCAAACTAGAACGATCCGACTCTCGAACAAAAGCATCGCCCTCTTTCATCATCGCGCGAATAGCTGTCGGTGCAGTGTATAGGATGGTCACGTCATGCTTATCAATGATATGACCGATACGTGCCCATGTTGGATGCTCTGGTACACCTTCAAACATTACCGTTGTCGTGCCATTGGCCAATGGTGCATAGGTTGAGTACGTGTGGCCAGTAATCCAGCCTACATCTGCCGTACACCAGTAGACGTCATCTTCTTTGATATCAAAAACATCACGGAACGTTGAGATAGCATAGGTGATATAGCCGCCTGTAGTATGCACTACACCTTTTGGCTTACCTGTCGAACCAGAGGTATATAATAAAAATAGCGGGTCTTCGGCGTTCATGACTTCAGGCTCGCAGATCTCTGATTGACCATCGACCAAATTGTGATACCACACATCACGGCGGCCACTCATCGGTATAGAGTTACCCGTACGATGAACGACGATGACTTTTTCGACACTCTCAGTACCATCCATATCGAGTGCGTGATCGACGTTGGCTTTAAGCGGTGTGTGCTTACCGCCGCGTAAACCCTCATCAGCGGTAATAACAACTTTTGAGCGGCTGTCTATCAAGCGATTACCCAAACTCTCGGCAGAAAAACCACCAAACACCACTGAATGCACCGCGCCAATACGCGCACATGCCAGCATCGCTACCATGGCTTCCGGTATCATCGGCATATATAGCGTTACGCGGTCACCTTTTACAACGCCAAGCTTGCGCAAAGAGTTACCTAAGCGGCAGACAGCTTCATGCAACTCTTTAAAAGAAATGATTTTGTGCAATGAAGGGTGATCACCTTCCCAGATGATAGCAGGCTTGTATGGGTTTTCTTCAAGGTGACGATCGAGACAGTTGACTGAGATGTTCAGCTCACCATCTTCAAACCATTTGATGCGAAAATCATCTAAGTCATAATTGACGTTACTGACTTTGGTCGGCTTTTTTATCCAATCGATTAGCTCAGCACGCTTCGCCCAGAAAGCATCAATGGCTTCGGGTGATTCGATAGATTGCTGGTAGTCTGTAACGTACTTATCAGGTGTGGTATTAGCAGCAGCCATAAACTCGGCTGAGATAGGAAATGATTTCTGAGTCATAGTGTTGGGTCCCTTTTAATTATTATGACCTACACGGATAAACGTCTATGACGCGCCCCATGTAAGCGATAAGAGTCATCTTCCATAATGTGTGACACTCATCGTTAGTTTGACAAATAAGCGTGACGGTTGCAAGACATCAAAAGCCAAACATAACAATTTCACTGTACATCTGTATGTTTAGATAATTATATTAGTACTTATACTGGTACGTATAATGCTATTTATAGGGGCAGCTATCATAACGATAGTACTAAAATGACAGCTGGTTGTGATCACACGGTAACAGCGTATGGCTTAGGGCATTTAATCCTTGTAACCTTTAGTGAAATATGGACAATAGCTACACTAAACATACTGCTTCATTTAACAAAATGTCAGCCGCGTTTTTAATAAAAACAATGCTTGGCCTGGTTATACTTTTTTCACCCCATCGTTTTACGAGACCGCAATGACTAATCAACGCAATGCACAAAACCATACTCACTATGACGTCATTATCATCGGTGCTGGTGCTTCAGGATTGTATTGCGCACTGACTGCTGGTCGCCGCGGTCGCCGCGTATTGGTGTTGGATCATGCCAATAAAGCTGGCAAAAAGATTTTGATGTCGGGTGGTGGTCGCTGTAATTTCACCAATTACTTTGTGGAGCCTGAGCATTTTATCGGTGCCAATCCCCACTTCTGCAAATCAGCGCTAAGTCGTTACCCAAGTTGGGAGTTTATCGGCATGGTAGAGTCGCATAAGATTGCCTACCATGAGCGCGAACACGGTCAGCTGTTCTGTGATGACTCAGCACAAGACATCTTATCTATGCTACTAGATGAGTGCGCGGCCGTAGGTGTACAAGTAAAGCTTAATGCTCAGATTGATCATGTTAAAACTGCTGTTCATGATAAAGGCGAACGCTTTTATCTAACGACGAGCAAAAAGCTTGGTAAAAAAGACATCGCGAGCGGTACTCAATCTGCGCAGACACGCTATAGCTGTGAATCTTTGGTGGTCGCTACTGGGGGTTTATCTATCCCGACCATGGGAGCAAGTGGTATCGGCTATGAGTTGGCACAGCAGTTCGGGCATACGCTCGTGCCTACTGATGCCAGTTTAGTCCCGTTTACTTTCACTGATAAAACAGGCGAACTTATCCGTGCCTTGGCTGGTATCAGTCTGCCAGTTATTGCCAGTAACGAGCGTATCTCTTTTAAATTACCTGTCCTATTTACCCATCGCGGTCTCTCTGGCCCTGCCATGCTACAGCTATCCAACTATTGGCAGACTGGCGAAACCATCAGTATCAATCTGTTGCCTGAAATAGACGTCACTGAACTTTTACTGACTCGTAAAAAATCACACCCACGCCAGCTTATTCGTACCGTATTGGCAGAAAATACAGACAATGCATTACCCAAGAAGCTATTGGCAGCGTTACAGACGCATCTGTGGGAAGACATCAAAGATACGGAGCTTGCTAATATTAAAGACGAACGTCTCACAGAGCTTGGTATTACCCTTAATGGCTGGCAGCTCAAACCTTCTGGCACGGAAGGCTACCGTACCGCTGAGGTCACACGCGGCGGCGTCAAAACTGATGAGGTTTCTTCAAAAACGATGCAAAGCAATTTACAAGACGGCTTATACTTTATCGGTGAAGTGCTTGATGTGACCGGCTGGCTTGGTGGTTATAATTTTCAGTGGGCATGGGCAAGTGGTTTTGTGAGTGGTGAGACCGTCTAATCATGGACACTTATAAGTGTTTAACATTTGCTTAATCGCTGCTGACAGCACTAGGAATGAAATAGTAATAAAAACTCATACAATCCACTCTTATATTCATAGTAGTATTACTTAATAATAGCTTTTCTATTGATAGTAATTCTAATTAGACTAATGAGGTGACCCATGCGTTCAATTAAACACATTCACGGTGAAAAAGAGTCGCACTGGGTAGGTGACGGCTTTTTTGTAAAAACTCTGATCAGTCATTTAGATGACAATCCAGACCTTAATTATAGCCATACTGATCCTTTCTTATTATTAGATTATGCCAAGCCAACAACGTTTTCACCCAATCCCGCTTATAAAATGCAGCCACATGGCGTTGGTCAACACCCACATAAAGGTTTTGAAACTGTCACCATTGCTTATGCAGGTGAGATTAGTCATGTAGATTCGACAGGTGGGCGCGGTGATATTTTAGAAGGTGATGTACAGTGGATGACTGCTGGTCGCGGTATTCTGCACGAAGAGTTCCACTCTGAAGCCTTTGGGCAACGTGGTGGTATATTTAGTATGGTGCAGTTATGGGTCAACTTGCCAAGCGCCCATAAACTAACCGACCCAAAATACCAATCTATCAAACGTGCTGATATGCCTATCGTTGATCTGATAGACAATAGCGACGAGCAAACTGTCATTGGCCAAGCTGCCATTATTGCCGGTGACTGGCATGGGATAGCGGGAGCAGCAACGACCTTTACGCCAGTCAATATGTGGGATATTGAGCTACATACAGCAGGTACAACCACGCTACAAGTACCGAAAACGCACAATACCCTACTCCTGGTACAAGAAGGTCAAATATTGGTCAACGGTACAGCCGTCAGCGCAGGCAGCCTAATTGAATTTTCAGCGCCTATTCGAAATCATGTAGGCACTCAATCTGAATATTCATCATTACCTGCTACTGATACTATCGAATTGACCTACCCTGCAACTACCGATGAAGACACACCTATCAAATTGCTACTGCTAAGCGGCGAGCCAATCGGTGAACCTATCGCAGGTCACGGCCCCTTTGTGATGAATACCCAAGATGAGCTACGACAAACGTTCCGTGATTATCAAACAGGCAATTTTGGATATTAATCAAAATAAATGCGTAAAAAAAAGCCCTCTAACTATCGATAGTCAAAGGGCTTTTTTATAACGCGTTTGTCTGCCTATTCAGTGATACTGACGGATGGATAATTGCTTACACTTCATTCATAAACGGATAATCAGTGTAGCCAACCGTGCTGCCACCATAGAAGCTCTCTGGATGCTGCTCGTTGAGCGGTGCGCCCTCTTGAATACGTTCAGCGAGATCAGGGTTGGCAATATAATCACGACCGAATGCTACCGCATCGATATAGCCTGCTTTGATGTTCTTCTCAGCTTTGTCCGCATCATAGCCACCCGCCGCGATGATGGTCTGATCGAACGCATCACGGACACGCTGACGGAACTCATCGCTATACGGCGTACCACCTGCCCAATCTGGCTCTGACAGATGCAAATACATTAGACCACGCTTATTGATTTGTTCAATCAGCCAAATGTTATCGTCTTCTTCGTAGCCTCCCTCAACATTGTTGAATGTGCCCAGTGGCGAGATACGAATACCAATATGATCTGCATCCCAAGCATCCACACATGCATCGATAACATCTAAGGTCAGACGCGCGCGGTTTTCGCGGCTGCCACCGTATTCATCGTCACGCTGATTGGTATGCTCGGCCCAAAACTGATGCAGCAAATAACCATGCGCGCCATGAATCTCAATACCATCAAACCCCGCTTCCTGCGCGCACTTGGTTGCATGCGCAAAGTCAGTAACCACTTGCTGAATCTCATCAAGACTGGCTGGGCGCGGCGGCGTGGCATCCGCGCGAATGGCTTGGTTGTCACTATCACGCAATGAGGTACGGATACCTACATCGACATCTGAGGCTGAAATTGGCGCACGGCGTTCAGGTTGTACGCTTTCATGTGAGACAAGTCCTGTGTGCCATAGCTGGACGACGATCTTGCCACCTTTGGCATGGACATTGTCAACGATGGCTTTCCATGCAGTGACTTGATCTTGAGTATGTAGCCCTGGTGCGCCTGCATAGCCTTTTGCTTGAAACGATACTTGCGTTGCCTCAGTGATGACAAGGCCCGCCCCTGCACGCTGCGAGTAGTACTCTGCTGCCCATGTGATAGGGACATCGCCTGGCTCAACGGCACGCAGACGTGTCAGTGGGGCCATCATAATGCGGTTTTTTAGCGTTTGTGTGCCCATTTTTACAGGCTCAAATAAAATATCGTGTGCCATAATCTGTCCTATTGGTTATTGTCGCTATTTATGATCTTTAGTTATAGCAACCATCATTCATACTGATTATTATCGAATGCTGTTTAGAAAAACTTATAATATCATTAGTAAATCTACGTTTAGCGCCTACCTTTATAGGGGACAGATTTCATTATTCCAAGCAATATTTACAAACAGATACAACAATATTCACCTATACAAATATTCGTATCTGTTTACTACGAAGACTGTTTACTAAGCCTTAAATATTGTTCGTCTGAGTCTTGTCTTTTGGCTTTAGCATTTTCTTAATTGATAGCTCTAATGACAGATATGTGCCGATCAATATCACAATCGAACCAATGATAGCTTGTATATTTAGCGCCTCGCCAAGCAATAGATACCCTAAAATAATAGCAAAAATTGGGATGACTAAAGTAATACTGGTGGCGCGCGTCGGGCCAATATTTTTAATCAGCTGATTCATAAAGATAAGGGCAATGGCGGTCGAAAATACACCGATACAGATCACGGATACCCACGCCTTTATGCTGATATCTTTACCATAAGGGAACTCATTAAAAGCCACAGGCAGCATAATAATACTACCGATAATGAGCGAGCCTGCAGTGATAGCGACTGGCGATACTTCGTACAGATAGTTCTTGGTGATGTTGGCCCCAAGCGCATAACCTACACAGGCTAGTAGCGCGTAGCCCATCGGTAGGAGTCCTTCGATCAATCCTTTGCCTGGCTCGCCGCCACCAAACAAGCTTTCGCTCATCAGTATGATTACCCCAATCACCCCAATGACCAAACCGAGTGCTTGTTTTTTCGATAGCCTATCTTTAAAGAAGACTCTAGCGATAAAACCACTCATCATCGGTACAGAAGCATTTAGCACGGCTAGCACGCCTGCGTTCACTGATTGCGCGGAAAACGAGAACAACACAAAAGGCAGCGCTGCTGAAAACAAGCCAACGAGCGCTAGCATTTTCCAATGCTCCTTGATGCCTACTCTGTTTTTCTTATTGAGCAATACAAAGACCAACATGACCAATCCGGCGAATATCACACGCAAGCTGGCGAATGCCAATGAGCCAAACTCAGGCACGCCAATACGATAAAAAACGAAAGAGAGTGACCACATAAAAGAGAGCGTCACAAAGATGATGAGGTCACGGTTGGTCATTGGGTAATCCTATTAAGCGCTTAGACTGCGTTTACCAACTCGTGTCGGTCATAAGCGTCTGATGCGTTGTAAAAATTATCATGTGATTAAAAACTCATGATGATAACTTTTTAATTGTTTGATGGGTAATTTTTTATAAAATTTATAGTGAGTTTTTATCCACTTATTGATTTTTTTAGCACAGTTTTAAGATTTTCACCTTTTTGATAATCTGTAAATTTGGACAAATCCCTTTTATTGAGCACCATACAGTAAGCAGCGCCTATCCTATATTTCTTATACTTTAGCCTATCCCAGCACCTTTCTATTCACATACTAAAGAACTCCAAAGTCACCCTTAAGTAAGTCATCCGTTCAATACCTATAAAAACAGATCCACGGTCATAGTAAATCCTGCTTATAGCACTACCTTATAACAGCTACTCTTAATAATACTGTTGTTAAAAGTAGCTCTGATAAATCAATTCAAGATTTTCTCAAAATATATTAGTTGATATTTGTTCACTAATTTTCTACTATCTAAAAAGTATTGGTTAGTATTTGGCAATACAAAAAACAGATGGCAAACATCATTAGTAGGATTTATAAATTATTGAGGAATAATTATGAAAAGGATAGCGTTATTTATCGGTATGATGTCAGTTGCAACGGCAGGTTTTTGCGGGGTTGGTCAGTTCTCAGATGAGACTACTTGCTATGTTTATAAACAAGATAAACTGCAAAAAAAGCTAAACTGTCAGTATGAGGGTGCTGAGGGTGCAGCGATGAGTTACAGTTTTAGACAGGTCTCCTATAACCTGCCAGGATTTGGCAAAATGGCAACCTCTACCAGTGCAAATTATAATGACCGTAATGAAGTGACTGGATGGACGACCACTGTCAATGACGAGCCCGCGATCATCAGATATCGTCTGCCAACCAATCAGCGTATCGTCAGTGATGCCTATGCGCAGTCTGGTAAAGCGGTTATGCAGTGTTATCTTAGTACAAAATCGCAGTGGGAGATTTGTGCTAAATAGAACAAAGTACTCCGGCAATTCATAGTGCAATAAAGCTGAGCGTTTTGCTCAGCTTTTATTTCCGCCCGCTAAAAACTGAAGCATCAACCTTAGCACCATCCTCTATAAAATTTTTTCACCGTTTTTCTATATACTCAACGTCTTCACCACTGTCAAAGCCACTGATAAGATCGCTCCCTCTATTCGACAGCCATTGAATTACAAACCTACATCGGTAAGAATGATGCTACCTATTTATAAAACCTACTCACCAACCCAGTTTATTAAAGAGTCAAATACATGAAACTGCGCATCCTAAAGTCTGCTGTGACCAATCCTTGGTTTAATCTTGCCACCGAGGATTGGATATTTAATACGCTCAATCCCGACTCGCATACCCTATTTTTATGGCGTAACTCTGAGACCGTGGTTATTGGACGCTCGCAAAACCCATGGGTAGAGTGCAAAACCGACAAAATGGAAGCAGACGATGTGTTTTTAGCACGGCGTCAGAGCGGCGGCGGCGCCGTGTTTCACGATTTGGGTAATACCAATTTTACTTTTTTATCGCCCAGTGATGCTTACGATCAAGAAGCAAACTTTACTATCATCATCAATGCGCTTAAGAAACTCGGCATAGACGCTACGCTGTCTGGTCGCAACGACATGCAGGTAGGCGACCGCAAAATATCGGGCAGCGCATTTAGACATGCAGCCGATCGCAGCTTTCATCATGGCACATTGCTGGTCAATGCCAATATGCAAAAGCTGGGCGACTATCTAAACCCGCATCCCTTAAAACTCAAAGCCAAAGGCATCAAATCTGTACGCGCACGCGTCGCAAACTTGGTGGATTTTAATGAGACTATCAATCATGAAACTCTCTCTGATGCGATTATCGAGGCATTTTGTGAGTATCATGGCGAGACTGCACAGGTCGAGCAATTAGATGAAGCCAGTCTTGCTAAGCAGCCCACGCTAAACGCTTACTATCAGCAGATGGCAGACTGGGATTGGCGCTTTGGTAAAACGCCTGAGTTCACCCATCATATCGAGACGCGCTTTGATTGGGGCATGATGGATGTACATATGGATGTGAAGCAAGCGATGATTACCGAAGTTGTCATCTTCTCTGATGCGCTAAATGTTGAGCTCATCGATTTGCTTAAGAAAACATTGACTGGCATTAAATATAATAAGCCTGAGATTAAAAATAAGCTCGATGAGTTAGCAAAAGCGCAACCTGAATTGGCGGCTCAGGTGGGTGATTTTGAAAAATGGTTGGTTGGTGAGATGGAAGGTTAGATTTTGCGACGTCAAATTTAATCTAGCAAGTATTGCAGGGTATGCCGCTTGCACTGCTTGATAAAAAGTTACTGACACAAATTCGCTTTATGTAATTAACGGTATTGATATCACACATATGCCATTTGATATTTTGTATATTAATGATGCATAACAAGCAGCCTACCATTACTCCATTTTTATGAATAATAAATATTAAGGCATTTTTATGAAGTACTTACATGCAATGATTAGAACCAACAAACTAGAAGAAACGTTATTTTTCTATTGTGACCTTATGGGCTTACAGCTGCTAAGAAAGAGAGACTCTGAATCAGGCAGATTCAGCTTATATTTTTTAGCAACGCATGAGGGTGCACCAGAAATTGAGGTGACACACAACTGGGATGAAAAAGAGTATACCAATGGCGATAATTTTGGGCACTTTGCCTTTAGAGTCGACAACATATACACGCAGTGCGACACCTTTATACAGGCAGGGGTCGAGATATTAAGACCACCTAGAGATGGCCATATGGCTTTTGTTAAAGACCCTAACAACATCTCAATTGAGCTGCTACAAAATGGCGAAGACCTAGAGCCTATTGAGCCTTGGATTTCGATGGAGAATATTGGCAGTTGGTAGGTAAGTGAGGCTGGCTAGTTGGGCTAGGATGGATGGACTGATTCGTTTTTTGTAGAAAGTGATGATGACACATATATCACAGTGGTAGCTTTCTTAAAATACAATCAAGCTCTAAAAAATGAGGGTAATATGAAAAAGTTATGCATCACTACAATCGGTATTTTAGGCACTTGCCTACTCTCCACTTATGCAAATGCAGCAAGTTTTGATTGCAACAAGGCTGCTACTTGGGTAGAAAAAACCGTCTGTGACAGTCCTGAGCTTTCTAAACTTGATGACACAATGGCAAAAAAATATAGAACTAATCTCAATGATGCAGCTAACGAAGAAGACAGTAAAAGCTATAAAAACAATGTGATTATAGATCAAAAATTATGGCTGAATTTTCAACGGAATACCTGTAAAAGTGAAGAATGTCTGATACGTGAGTATAAAGAATATATTGTAGTGGCATAATTAAATCGGACCACGCTTAAGAGGTTATACTAACCCAAAAGAAGGA
>NZ_VZIZ01000049.1 GCF_009812035.1 Psychrobacter nivimaris
GCTGCTAGTAGTTGTACGCCACCATCTAGCTATGCGCGTCAGTGTATTAGCCCGCACTGCTCGGTGTAACTTTATAAACATAGCCCCGCTCTGGATTTTCACCAATGCGACTTACTAAACCTAACTCAGTTAGCAGTTTTGCTTGACGCTGTACTCGTCGCTTGTCAAATCCAGTTTTATCCATCATGGAATTGACACTTATAGCAAAATCGCTATCTCTAATAATTTTAAATGTCTCAAGTGTTGCTTTGACTTCGCTCATGATGTCACCTATTGGACCGTATCAGGTATTTTGGTGGCAGCCTTAGCAATGGCATCGTTAAGGCCCGCATTAGTTACCGTTTCAGTTGGCATATCAAAGAAGTCAGCAACCGATGAGTAACCACTATTAATGCCGTTACCAATATTTAGCAGGTCCACAACTTGCGCAGGTTGCATTTTTTCAGCTCGGCATTTAATGCGTTTTTCAATCATCGCCTTGGTAACACCTATCGATGCAAAACTCTCTAACAACTGCTTAATTCCGTCTGGCGATGTATCGGCTTGAGCTTGTATTGTTAGCTGACATTGATTTACCGCGGCATCAATAACATCACCTGGTATCACACCTAATATACAGGCCCTTAAACGTCTGGCCCCGTTATTAGCTACAGTCTCGTAAATATCACGCGGGTCCGTAAGTTTGGTAACGCCATTGCGAGTGTGTCTGACATGCGGGACCTGAAAAACCTTGACTTGTTTTGTGTTGGTTTCAATATCCCATGCAAAGGCCTCGACCGTGCTTTCACCGTTACCCTGTGATAACTCTCTGATACCGTATTGAATATTGCCCCATTGTTGGGCCATTGCCTCAGCGAGTCTAATGCTAGGGCCTGATACTTGTTGCCCGCCACGAGGGTATTGATACATGGCAGTTTTGGCTAGTGTGGCCCGTTGGCATGAGTTGATAATTTTATCCATGGCCTCAACTTCGTTACGTGGAAAGCGTTTTGCTATTGCCATAGCTGCTTGGACCTCAGCTATGGACCGTTGGCTTTCGCTCTCAATCATCGCGTTAGCTTGTTGAGGCTTGGTGATTTGGTTGCCGCTAAATGGGCTAGCTACTTGATTATTCATGTTGTTATTCCTTTTTAGGCCCATGCGGGCAGATTGATATCTAAAACATCGGTGGAATAGGCGGGCCACTCATCGGCAGCCATACAATCAGCGATAAGCTGTAGTGCCTCACGCTTTTTATCATCGCCTTTTTGCATCGTTTCAAAGTTTGGTGAATAGGCTATTACTGCATAAGGCGCGTCACGCTCACCAACTAGCCATATATAAGCGGGGGCCTGTTCTGTCTCGTAAAGCTGCATAAACCCATCACAGTACATCGCCGCACTAATGTGATAGCCAAAATTAACAATGGTGCGATTAAATCGCGTGTAGCTTGCGTTATCGGTTGTCTTTAGATCGACAATCAAACCGTTAGGGAAGGCGTCACATGGCGGTAAATGAAAGTCAGGCCTAATGCGACACTTCAAACCAGTTTCAGAGTCAGCGTAAAATATACTGGCCTCAGCTATCATGTCAGGCAGTCGTAGCAGTGTTGATACTGAGTGCTTTTCTAGTTGGGCTGTTATCGCCTTGGCCTCACGGTATAGCTCGGCATCAATAACCAGTTTGTGAGCATTCGCCTTGTCAAATTCCGCAGCATCAACCTTACCTTGCTTGGTCCGTCTATCAAACTTTTTCGATATTGCGTACTCACTATCAAAGCTGTCAGGCTCTAGTAGTAAACTATGGACCACGGTGCCAAGCAACATATTAGGTGTTGGGTCTTTGTGGCCCCTGTCGTCTGCCAAGTGCTTAGCGTAGAAGTGGGCTGGTGTGCGTAGTACGTCTTTTATCTGAGTGCTGCTAAATTCAGGCATAGCATGATACTCATCGTTTGGCAGCCCTAACTCTATTCGTGGTCTCATCGTCTTATTCCTTATAAACCTACATCGGTTGCTGTTAGGGGTTCGCCTTTATGGTCAATCGGCACAGCATAACGCCAAGTAATATCGCCACATTTAAATCTACCGTCGCTCGTGATACCCGTCACAACAATAGCTCTTTGGAGAAACTCGGCAGTCGCATCGTTTTCATCGCTAACCACAGCTAAAACCCAATGCTTCCTGCTTTTTATATATCGACACAAATCACTACCCGTCAGCTCTACCTTGTCGCGCTCGATTAGCGAGTTTTGCCAGTCGGTTGTGTTGTATGTACCAATCAGTGAGTGCTGAACACAGCTGTTGCGGTGCGTCCAAACCCATAACCCGCCCATTACAACCGGCTCACGCTCAAACTTTAAAGCCGCACCTTCACTTGTCACAACAGCCCATCTTATTTGCTCAGGATCGCCATCAAACACTGACTGGTCGAGCTGCTTTAGTTTTGGTTCAGGCTCGAAGAATTTGCCGTGAAATGGATTGTCAGGCTCTAGCGCAATCAATCTTTTCTTGCTGTCATGAGCTGACGCAATCAAGATATTAATCTGCGTCTGCATAACTATTAACTTTGACTCTAGGTCGGCAATACGCGAATTTTTGGTAACCTTACTCATAACTCACCATCCTTAATTCTTCTCAATGTCTCATTCGCAGCCTTAACCGTCTGATACTGCTCAGACGCTCTATACTCGTCTGTATAGCCTTGCTCAGTCGTCGGCTGCCATTCGTTGCTCACTAACTTTTCACCGTCAATCTCGACCACTTGGAACTCTTTGTCGTCGATGATAACCGTGTCGGCAAGTGCCTGATGCGTAACGAACGCACCAAACATTGCCCAAAATGATAGGAAGATGATTTGTTTCATCGGGCGACCTCGCTCAAGTTGTTGATGCCAAAACCATCATCTAGCGACTCAATAGCGTCTTCTAAGCAGTCGTACACTTCGTAATCCCAATTTTCTAACTCATCGTTAATTAGTAGCTTTTCTGCCTTTGGTCTATTCAATTTTTCGGTCTTAGCCCACTTATCTTTTTTATCGCGTTCTACGATGTAGCTACCTTCTAATTCCTCGTAGTCCTCGCCATAACCTTTTAGTATCCGAGCAATCCAAAACACTTTAGTATCGCAGCATAAAAAAATGCGCTCATAGCTGTTTGCTTGATATTCAGGATTAACCTTGAAAGCCAGCTCCGTAACTTCGGTATATTTCGCAAATTCAAATATCATCACGCCACCTCGCTTTCATCAACAACTCGCACAACTTCAAACTTCACTTGACGCTTTAAGCGATGAATAACACAGCCTTGCGCTTGAATACGTGTAACGGCATAGTGGTGTTCTTCCATGTAAACACCGTTGTCGTAGTAACCTACTTCCCAAAGTTTCATAGCTATCCCCTTATCCGAATAAAAAGTCTGAGTTTGAAAAACCTAGTGAAGCGGCTGTGTCGTACTCACAAGGCTCGCTATCATCAATAGGGTGGTCATATAGAAACTGGTTGATAACCGCCTTAAATGGCTGTTCATGCTCAAATTGCAGCGTGTAAGCGTAGTCTTCACTGATACCGTTTATCTCTTGGAAGCAATCGCCCACGCTTAGCAGGTTGATGTTTTGTCTGTCGTCAGTCTCAAAGTAAATCTCAACTGATACGTCGTTCGGCATTGCGATATAAACCGTACCGCTTGTGCCTGAGTCGCTGATTTCATGGTCAGCGTCATTGTCTAATCTGATTAAACCTGTCATAATCCCTTCACTCCTTGTGAGTAAAGCCCTGTCTGGTGTCCGCCAATCGCAGGGCTTTTTTGTGTTTGTTATTTGTCTGACTCAAAAGCAATCAGTGCGTTGTAAAGCCTTTTCGGTATTCGCACTTTTTCCTCTTTTCTTTCGCCTCTATCTTCTTGCTCATAAATCCATTCGTAATGGTCGGTGCGTTTCGTTACGCCACGATTTGTTTTGAAATTCACTGATGTTGTTTGCATCTGAAAGTGCCGAACCTTGACGGTCAAGTCACCCATGCACAAACTGTCAATTACTGTCTCTAAACTCATACCCTTATCCTCTTAGTTAGTACGCAATAGCCGTCGATTAAAACGGCTATGACTTACTAGCTAAACACCCAGCAAAGCCTCTATACTTGCAAGAGCTATCTTTTCAGCTTCTAAATTCATACCTTTAACTTCTGCCTCTTGAATAACCGCGCTTAGTGCTGCGCTTGCCAAAAACAGGTATTCTTCACGCACTTCGATAAAACCTTCTGCTACTTCACTCATATCTCTATCCTCGGTTGTGGTCATAGACCATTGGTTAATTCAGCACATACGACTGTTGCCAATCGCATGTAATTAATTAACTCGTCAAATTTTTAAATAGCTAATCGCTGCATCGTCTGCGTTGTTCGTTGCGATGATTAATTATAAGTAAACTTTTAAAAGAAGTCAAAAGAATACTTATAAATATAAGCAAAATAAATGTAAGTTTGTGTAAACTTGTATTTTTTATAGGTGAATTATAAGTAGGCACAAAAAAACCACTCGTGACGAGTGGCTGATTTGCGTATTGGGGTGGGGTGGTTGCTTAGAGCATACCTGATTTCCAAACTACGCGACCTTGAATGTCGATACTACTAAACTTTTCATTCTCGATAACGAAGTCAGGATAGTTACTCTTGTTAGGATTGTCTGAGCGCATAATCCATCCGTTGGGCGTATATATTAGGCGCTTGATGAATAGCTTGCCGTCGATACAGATTAAATAAATCTTGGTGCTCTTTGGTTCGATGTCCACAGTGTTCACAATCAATGTCTGACCGTCCTCAATGGTCGGTTGCATACTGTCACCGCTTGCCTCTATTACCGCTAGCAAATGAGCCTCTGGTAGGTTCTGCGCTCTTAGCCAAGCTACTGGCATAGGCATACCATCAACTATAGTAACTTCATTAACATCAATACCTTCACCGCATGAACCGCGCACATCATAGCGAGGAATCATGACGTATTCTTTTGGATCAGCAACTTCTCCGTTTTGACCACCAATAATCACGATGTCGCTATTATCAGCCACTTGTCTTGATATGTTTTCTTTGCCGTCAGTTAAATAGCTAACATCAACCTTAAAAGCCTTAGCTATAGGTATGACCAGTCCGCTAGATTTTGGCACGTCGCGTTCAATCTCAGATATAGCTGCCTGAGATACACCAACCTTTACGCCTAAATCAGCTTGTGACCAACGGCGTTTTTTGCGTTCTTCTTTAACACGCTCGCCTAATGTTTTCATGAAAATACCCATATGTTTATAAGTCCTGTAGTAAATATAACAAACAAATTACAAGTAAACTGGTAATATGTCAACAAGTAAAGTTATAAAAGGGTTGTTTTTTACAAGTATTCTTATATAATGAGTGAAAAGGAGGAAACAACGATGCAAACCAAATGGCAAGAAATTATTGCTGAGCTTAAAAAAGCAGGTTGGACTCAGACTGCCATTGGCAAAGAGTGCAACGTATCTCAGTCAGCAATCAATCAGTTAAAACTTGGACAAACCAAAGAACCAGCTCATAGCGTAGGCGAAAAAATGATTGAGCTATTAAACGCAACAACAGAGGAGGGTTAAAAGATGGAATTAATACTTAGTGATTTATTCAACAGCGACTTAAAGATGAGCAGTCGTGAAATTGCAGAACTAACAGGCAAAGAACACAAGAACGTTAAACGTGATTGCGCCCTTATGTTGAATGAGCTTGAAGTAGATACGCTCAGATTTGAGCGCATCTATTTAGATGGTATGAACCGCCAACAAACTGAGTATGTTTTAGATGAAGAACTAACTCTTACTTTGGTCACTGGTTACAGCGTCAAGTTGAGAAACGCGGTCATAAAAAGATGGAAGCAGCTAGAAAACCAAACGGTATCGCTGCAAGACGAAATCAACAAAATCTGCGCTAAAGAAAACTTTGATAAAGCACTTGGATCAATTCACGGCAAAGGCTTGGCAGAACGCAAGAAAACCAAAAAGGCGAATAGTAATGTGTTTCAAAGCCTTTTAAGTCAAGCGCAACTAAAACTGGGGCTTCGATATGACTAAAACAGAAACAGTAACTTTCGCAGACGGTAGCAGCTACCAAGTGCCAGTTAAGGAGATTAAGCGATGACTGACGAATACACCTTGCAATCAGACGATGAGCAATTTGAACACGCTATCAGTCATGCGCAAATGATGTGGCGATTATCTTACAAACACGAATGTGAACGGAGACACGCAAAGATGAGATTCAATGAAGCAATAGCCAACGAAGCACTAGAAGCGCAAGCAGAGCAAGAACGCTTAGACGCTAGGCAGTTAGCAGCAGCAGAGGCTAACGAAGCAGAACGCCAACGTAAGCGCGATATTAACGCTCAATTTTGGCACAACATCAAAAGTGTCGTCTTAGTCATCACATTGGCAGCAATCGCGGTTTATACATTAATTCATTTTGCGTAGGAGTAAGTCATGTCATTAGCAGAACAGTATTTTCCACCGTTAAGCCGTTACAACCGTACTCATGAGGGTATGCCAGTCAATGAAGTAGAAGCATGGCTTGACCAGTTCCCACAGAAACGCGCTGAGAATAAACCGAATGGCGGCCTCATTCGCAGTGTTGCAGATACTAGCAGATTGGATCTGCGAGAAATGAGCCCTAAAGAGCGCAAGGTGGCAATAGCCAAAGCTCAGCGCGAGCATAGACAGGCACTTAAAAACCTAGCCAACCAAGAAAAGCAAGACGCTAAAGAAATCGCTAAGCAGTTAGCGGCATGGCGAAAAGGTAGCAAAGCAAAAAGAAGAAACAGCGAGTTTCAAAACGAGAAAACCCAAGAATTTTTGGACGAGTTAAAAAGAAGCGGTTTTTACGAAGTTGCAAACTTTGGTATGTCAAAGCCGTATCTGCAAAAGATAGTTAGAGATATTAGGGCGGCTGGTTATCAAGTTGATCCAGTACGCAAAAGTGGTGTGATTATCAAATACAAACTAATCAAGTAATAAAAAACGCTCGTCAGCGCGAACTGAGAGCGTTACCAACAAACAAACTACTAAATCGGAGTATAGCAGCATGAAAAGCAAAATAAAAGTAGGCGATGTATTTAATACCAACGAAGGTTATGAGGTCGAGGTGGTCAAATACAACACCGCTAAAGATATAACTGTGAGGTTTTTAGATCTTTACAGGTACGAGCGTACCACTAACCAGTCTAACTTACGCAACGGTCGAATAAAAAACCCTTACCATCCAAGTGTTTACGGCATAGGTTTTATAGGTGAAGGGCCTTTCAAAACACAAAAAAATGGAAAGAGACTGGGGTCTTACTCTACTTGGCAGGCAATGCTTAATAGATGTTACAGCGAAAAGAGTTTGAAGTTTCGACCATCTTACCATGATTGTGAGGTCGATAAAAATTGGTGGAATTATCAAAATTTTTGTCAATGGTATTACAGCAATAATTTTAGCGGTATTGGTTACGACCTTGACAAGGATGTATTGGTAAGCGGAAACAAGATGTACTCGGAAAGCACTTGCGCCTTTGTGCCAAGAGAGATTAATTCGCTATTACTGAAGTGCGGAAAATCATATGGGGTTTCTGGAATAAAAGGAGCTTGCAAGAATATCGACAAATACTCCGCACACCTAAGTAATGGTACAGAAAGCATTTTTCTTGGCAGGTTTGAAACCGCACAAGAAGCCCACCAAGCGTATGTATTCGCAAAAGAAGCCTATGTAAAAGAAGTCGCTAACAAATGGCGTGGTCTCATAGATGAGCGCGTTTACGATGCACTCATGAATTGGAGGGCTGCGTAATGAACACGCTAAAGAAAGGGGTTTATCCGATGGAAAGGTTTACAGCCAAGCCGAAATGGTGGAAAGGGCTAAAACATAAAAAACGTTTATCAAATAGCGAGTACATGGTTCTGGACACGATATATGACAAAACTATCGACTGGGGCAAGTTGACCGACAGAATCGCCATATCTCAGTTTGTTGATGAACTAGGAATGAGTAACAGAGGTGTAATTGATTCTATCCGAGGACTAAAGAAAAAGGGTCTTATTTTCGTACTAGGGCAGGATAGAAAAACAAATACGATCACTATCAAAATGGATAAATGCGAGGTGTTAGCACTATCCGAACTTGTGAGAAATTCTCATAAGTTAAAAACAGCAACTTGTGAGAATTTTTCACAAACTTGTGAGAAAAACTCATATCAACTTGTGAGAAATTCTCACACACACGATACCCGAGACCATTACCCGATACCTTTTATATATATACGTGGTTATCAAGTCTTAAATGATTATGGAGTTTGTAAGAAAACAGAATCTGAGTTAGCTAAAAAACAGATTGATGAATCAGCAATGTTGTTAATTGAATTTTGGAATAACAATCACGGTAAGAGCAAATCAGCAGATGTTAAACCCAGTGTTTGGTTGGACAAGGCAAAAGCAAGGTTAAAGAACTTCACAGTCGATGAGATTAAGACAGCGATGCTCAGTGTGATTCAAAGCACATGGCATCAGCAAAACGGTCAAGTGCTAATCAAGAACGCGATCAGCAGTGACCAACGATGTGATGAAGCAGTATCTCGATACCACCAACCAGTCAAAACAAATTATCAGGGGAATAACAATGCAATCAATCAATCAGCTAACAGCCAACCTAACCACTTTGACCAACTCAGAGCAGAGGCAGCAGCTAAGTACGGAAACCCACAGCCAAGCGAACCAAGAACGGTCAATTAACCTTGTCATTGACTTGTTTGAAGATTGGTTACGAATGTATGGCAGCAAGCTAAAAGAGCGCCAAACGCTAGATTTGAGAACAGCAGAACTTTGGACACTTGCGATCAGAAACTCAGGTATCACTCTAGCAGGGTTTAAGACTGCAGCAGAGTTATCGCTAAACCTGAAATGGCCACCAACTGCAGCACAGGATTTTATCGAACTGGTCAAAGGCGATGTATCAAGCAATTACCCAGACATGAGAAAAGCATATATGTCTGCAGCACAAGGCAACTACAAGCACGAAGTCACGCTTGAGACAGCAAAACGAGTTGGTACGTGGGAACTCAAAACACAGCCTGAATCGATTAGCTACAAATCATGGCAAAAGCATTACGTTGATGTCTGCAAAGAACACAGCGAAGGCGCAGATTTTAAAGTGCCTGAGTCGCACCAAGTCGCTTATAGCCACACGCCAGTACAAGCAGGCAGTGAAACGGATAAGCAGATTACAGCCAAATTAGCAGAATTACGGAGGATGGCGGTATGAAGAAATTGACGCAGAAGGAAGCAGAACACGCACCCGAATGGGCTAAGAGTATGGCTGTTGATGAAAACGGCATTGGGTTTTATCACAGCATTGAGAAAGCGAAACTTAAAAACGATGGCGGTCAATGGTGGCCCAACAACCACTTTGATTTCAGCGAGTATATTTGCGGCGTTATGACAGGCGAAAAGAAAACAGGCAGTTATTTAGATGCAATCAATTTTGACGCCACAGATTGGCAAAACAGCGCAATAGACAGGGAGTTTGGCGAATGAGAACAGAGGATTTAAAAGTGGATTTGGTTAATTCGTACGCAGTTGTAAGGGCCTAAACATGAAAAACATAATCAACAAAAAGACGGTGCAGGGTACGGAGTGGATTAAGAGCGACACGGTACGCATCACCTACACGGACGGCAGCAAAGAAACGATGAGCCGCAAGAGTTTTAACCAGATTATTAAGGATTGATATGACTGAACTATCAGAGGCGCAAATACAAAACAAGGTAATTCGAGAAGCTAAAAAAATACCGTACAAGGGCAGAGAGCTAGCGGATTACATCGTACACGTAGCAAATGGCGGTAAACGTAGCAAGCGAGTAGCAGCAGGATTGAAGCACAACGGCGTGAAGCGTGGTTATCCTGATTTGGTCATCGACATAGCTAGAGGCGGCTTTCATGGGCTTAGAATCGAGATTAAGAAGCCAGACGACGGCACAGTGTCACCGCATCAAGTCGAACGATTGCAAATGTTAACAGATGAGGGTTATCGAGCAGTCGTGACAGAGGGTTATCAGGAAACGATGGACGAGATACTTAACTACTTGAGCTTATGGCCTTAAAACCGCAAGCATTGCAAAAATAACAAGGGTACACGCGCTTTAAATACCTGATTGATGCAAAGGTAGCTAAAAGGATTTAAGGCGCACATACGAGAGATTTGATGATGGTTAAAAAAGACAAGATTTGGGTCAACAAAGAAACAAGGCAGTCGGTCTTAGTGCTATGGGTGAGTGACGAGCTAGTGACGTACCAAGCAGCAGATAGTCAGACACCAGTGCCAATGCGTAAGACTAAGTTTTTGCAATATTTCGAGGAGTTGTTATGAGCAAGGTTAAGCTAAGACGAACCATTGCAGTCGGTCAAGAGTGGGTACACAAGGGCGAGAATTTAGTTTGTGAGGTTGTGGCTATTTGGATTAATTGCGGAGGCTTGGCAGTGATTGAGTCGATGGCAGCAGATGATAATGCTGAGACTTGCGTTGATAGCGTAGAGAGCTTTCTTGATAAATATAGATTTAAGGGGTAGGTGATGGCTAGTTTATGGGATTGTGAGAAGTGCGGGTATAATCACTACGAGAAAGCGTCAGAGTGCAAGCATTGCGGTACAGAAAGTAATTTACCCGAAATGATAAATCAGCCAAAGCATTACAACGATGAAAGTGGTGTACCGTGTTGCGATGTGACTGACTTTATGATGTTTAACGGTGGTAATTGTTTTAAGTATTTATACCGTTGTGGCAGCAAGTTTGATGATATTGAGGACTTAAAGAAGGCAGCTTGGTATGCAGTACGCGCTAAACAAAAGGGCGAATTTTACAGTGATGGTGATTGGGCTTATTTAATCAGAGAGGTTGCGCGTTACAGAGATGATGCTATCCACACGGCGATGATAGCTTTGCGCTGGTGCAGATGGAGTGATGTTGTAGTGGCTATTAAAGCTGAAATCGCAAGGCTAGAAAGTGAGGCAGCCGATGACTAAATCAACCAAGGTCAGCCGAATAGTGCGTAACGATGATGAGAGGTTAAAACATATGTCTTATCTAGCGACGCGCTCATTACCCTACACAGCTACGGAAGAAGATGGCGAAAAGGTGAAACGTAGCACACCACAGAACAGCCTATTACATCATTATCTAACAGAGGTACATCAGCAAAAGCCACAGCACTCATACGAGGAATACAGAGGGCTTTGTAAGTTGTTTTTTGGTGTACCCATACTTTGTGAAGATGATCCAGAGTATGCACAGGTTATGCAAGATGAGTTTTACGCCAAGCTGTCTTATGAAATGCAGGTTAAGTACATGATGAAGCCGATAGACGTAGCAGTAACTAGGGAAATGAACAAAGGGCAGATGCAGCGATACTTAGACGCTATCTATCATCACTTTACAGTTAATCGCGGATTACGCTTAACACAGCCAATGGACGGTATCTATCATGAGTAAGCTACGCAAATCAGCAAGAGGCCAGAGCTGTACGTTACGGCTAACAGGATGCAACTACAATCCTGAGACGGTGGTACTCGCTCATATCAGAAACAACCAGTTTTGCGGTGTCGGCTTGAAGCCGCCCGATTATATGAGCTGCTTTGCGTGTAGTAGCTGTCACGACACCATAGATGGCAGGGTAAAGAGTGATAGCACATACCAAGATATTTTAAGAGCGCATTTTGAGACGATGCAAATTTGGGTTGATAACGGACTGGTGGAGATTAAGTAGATGAGCGACTTATCAATAACAGAATTACTTTTTGCCTATGGTGCATGGGTAAACGATGACCAGACAAGCCTTAATTGCAAGTCACCGTCACTTATGCTTATCAAGTCAGCGCCTAAGCTGTGCAAGGATAGCTTAAAGCCGTCTAGTCGTCGCACAGTGGCTTTCATTAGTGATGATGATGCACTAGCCATCGATAAGGCAATGAACAAGCTCCTACGCCATTCTGTTCACTTGCATAATATCGTGACTTACTTCTTTATCTATAATTGGAGTGAGCGCAAGATTGCAAGGGATTACTGGTCAGACTTTGAATATCCAGACAGCGAGAAACAAGCAGGTGTCTATCATGTAAAGCCACTACTCAATCTAGGCATAGGGTTCGTAAGTGGTGTATTAGCAAGAGATATAGCGTAGATAGGGCTTGCATTGTTAAACAGTGTAGTATAGTATTGATATACGCTGAACAGAATAGTGTAAAGCGGGTTAACAATACAGCCGTAACGCCTATCAAAGAAGCGCAAATCTACGGTTATTCTATATCAGTAATTCCACTTTAGGGTTTGAGGTTATTGAATTAACGTCTGTAATAGTTCCTATTTGGTTTGATACCTAATGTTCGTAAGGCGTGCTATATCGGCATGTTAAGCGTCCATTGAACAGATTAAGCACGGGTTGCTGTATAAACTAACCAGTGATTTATGCGATATACCGGAGACGACTCTCTCGCTTTGCTTGGGTCTCAAGAACGTTCGACTCGTTGATATCGCAAACCTATTCAAGCCCTACATTAATTTGTGGGGCTTTTTTTATGCCTATAATTTAGCAGGGATGCTATGTGTGACTTATCAAACGCTGAGATATACAACCGATGGAAGTTTGCAAAGAAGCAGACAGCCAAAGACTATTGGTATGACTTCATGGTTAAACGTGCTCAGTGTGGTCGTAAAGGCGCACAAGACACGGTTGATGCTATGGATGCGGTAGGCAATAAATAACGAGGTAAGTGATGAGTGATAATGATGATGTGCGTCAGATTGATGAGCGCAAAGAAGGTGATAGCGATAACCCACCAAAAACAGAAGAAGAAATTTGGTGCGACTATCGAGAGATTATGTATAACGCATGGGCTGAGCAACAAAAGAATAAATAACCCATTTTGCCCACATTGATTTGATGGGCATTTTTTTATATTAGCAAGACTTACTTTGGAGGTAAGCATGACAGATGAAGTGCTTATCAACGAAGGTGGACGGCCTACGAAGTACAAAGACGAGTATGACGATCAGGCTTATAAGCTGTGTTTGTTAGGCTCAACGGATAAAGAACTTGCTAATTTCTTTGAGGTGGCAGAGTCAACTATTAATCTTTGGAAACTTGAGCATGAGAGGTTTTCGGAGTCCATAAAAAGAGGAAAATCTCTAGCTGATGCTAATGTCGCAGAAAGGCTTTATAAGCGGGCAATGGGTTATGAGCATAAAGAGGATAAGATATTTAATAACAACGGTGAAGCTTTGGTGGTTGGTACTACCAAGCATTACGCACCTGATACAACAGCAGCTATCTTTTGGCTAAAGAACAGACAGCCTGAGTTATGGCGTGATAAGCCTGAGCCTATCGATGATAGCGAAGTTGCACCAGTCAAAGTGGTTATTCAGGTTGAGGATGCAAGGGATTATGAGCGCACTAGAGATTAGTCCACGTCTTAACGTGTCACAGGCTAAATTCTTACAGATGCCGCACAAATTCAGAGCTTTTGTAGCTGGATTCGGTTCGGGTAAGACTTGGGTTGGCTGCTCATCGTTATGCACTCACGTATGGAACTCGCCAAAAGTACCATCTAGCTACTTTGCGCCTACCTACCCACAAATTAGGGATATCTTTTTTCCTACGATTGAGGAATGTGCGTTTGATTACGGCTTACGTGTTGAGGTGATGGAGTCCAACAAAGAAGTCCATTACTACAGAGGTCGTCAGTATCGAGGCACTACCATTTGCCGATCAATGGAAAAGCCGTCCGCTATTGTTGGTTTTAAGACAGGCAAGTCATTAGTTGATGAGCTTGACCTGCTAAGCACTGATAAGGCGCGTCAGGCATGGAACAAGATTATTGCTAGACACAGGGCAAAAGGTAACGATGCTGATTTTGATGATGATGCTGTAACGCAAGCGAGTCAGATTGAAATTGTCAGGAATACAAACGGCATTGATGTTACGACTACGCCAGAGGGTTTTAAATTCACCTATGAGCAGTTTGTTAAAAACATTAACAAGACACAAAAGCGGTCAGAGTTTTACGGACTGATTCAGGCGTCTACTTTTGATAATGAGTTAAATCTACCACCTGATTACATCGATTCCCTTTTAGAGTCGTATGACCCAAACTTGATTAACGCATACCTTAACGGCCAGTTTGTCAACTTAGCGAGCGGTGCGGTTTATCCTGAGTTTGACCGCAAGCTAAACCACACTGACGAACTGATACTACCTAATGAGCCATTGCACATAGGTATGGATTTCAACGTGCTTAAAATGGCGGCAGCGGTAAACGTTATCCGTAACGGTGAGCCTAGAGCATTAGCTGAGCTAACAGGCATTAGAGACACACCTGCGATGGTCGATGTGATTAAAGAGAAGTACCCTGACCATAAGATTATGATTTACCCTGATGCCAGTGGTCAAAACACGTCATCAAAAAGCAGTACAGAATCAGATCACAGTATTTTGCGTCAAGCTGGCTTTAGTGTTTATGTTGACGGCTCAAACCCTCGCATCAAAGATAGGGTAAATGCGGTTAATGCAATGATACTGAATAGCAAAGGTGAGCGCCGCTTCAAGGTGAATACCAATACATGCCCTGAGCTTACAGAGGGTTTAGAGCAGCAGATATATGATAAGCAAGGTATGCCTGACAAAGCTGCTGGGGTTGACCATTTAAACGATGCGTTTGGCTACATGATTAGTCAAAAATACCCGATAACCAAACCAGTCACTAGCAGTAAACTAACTATGAGCTTCTAACATGCCAATCAATTCAACACACCCACAGTACGATGAGCTTAGCCCTAGATGGCAGCGCATGACAGACGTGTGCAATGGTGAGGACGTTATCAAGCGTGGCGGTGAGCGTTACTTGCCCATGCCTAACAAAGATATTCGCACACCAGAAGCATTGGCACGTTATGACAACTACAAAGACCGAGCTGTATTCGTTGAGGTTACAAAAGACACGTTAGACAAATATACAGGTCAGGCTTTCAAAGATGATCCAGTATTAAACGTGGACAAGCAGCTCGATTACATGAAGCGTGATGCCAATGGTGCAGGGCTGTCACTCTATCAGGTAGCTCAGAAGTGCTTTGAAGCTCAATTAGAACGTGGTCGATTTGGTCTATTTGTCGATTATCCTGCAACCAATGATGAAGTGAGCCAGGCTGACGTTGAGCGCAATGCCTTACGTCCAACGATTAACTTCTACGCACCTGAGAGCATCATTAACTGGCGTACAACGGTTATCGGTGGTCAAACAGTCACTAACATGGTTGTGCTGCATGAAACGGTCTATGAGACTGACCCAGATGATATATTCAGCAGTGAGCAGGTCGAGCAATGGCGTTATCTTGGCTTAGATGAGACAGGCTATTTTGTTGAAGTAAGACGCAAGGCTGCTACTGGACAGCAGGGCGACAATGACGGCTTTGTTATCCATCAGCCGCGCGTCTATCCAACCAAAAGCGGCAATGTTAAGTTTGACCGCATACCGTTTGTTATTGGTGGCTCAGATAGTAACGATTGGTGTGAGCAGAACATACCGCTTGAGTCATTAGCTAAGATGAACCTTGCACACTATAGAAACAGTGCAGACTATGAGCAATCAGCATTTATCTGTGGTCAGGTTCAGCCGTGGATGTCAGGCGTATCAGCACAGCGAATGGAGGCGTTAGAAAAGCAGAATATCCGTATCGGTGCAGGCTCAATGATTATGCTCGAGGAAAACGGCAAGTTTGGATTTGCACAGGCTGAGCCTAACGGTCTGGCAGGTGAGGCGATGGATAAGAAGTACGCCATCATGCAAGCGTTAGGGGCGAAGTTAGCAGAGCCAAACACTAGCAGCGCAATCACTGCCACTCAGTCGAACCATGAGGCAGGTGTGCAGAACTCAACCGCCTCTATGGCCGTGAGCTGCTTAAATGAGGCTATCCATGACGCTATCCTACTGTGCTATGAGTATCTAGGTATCACTTACACAGCTAAAGACGGTGAGTATCTATTCAAAGCCAAGCAAGACTTTGTTAGTGCAACAGCAGACAATAACATCATGACAGCTATTGGCAGTTGGACATCATCAGGGCTTGCGCCTAAATCTGTGGCTTACAACTATATGCGTAAATACAACCTGATTGACCCTGAGCTTAAAGATGATGAGATTGATGATTTGATTGATAGCGAATTGCCTAGTGCGGTAGCAACGGCTTTTGATAACAAATAATAAGGATTGATTATGGCTAAGTATCGTAAAAAACCAGTAGTAATTGAAGCTATGTTGCATGAGGTCAATCCAAATGAACCAATGGCAGTCTATCAATGGGTTGAGGAAAATACATTAGGTTCTTTTGAGCCTATGGCTTGTATCAATGGCAGTAAGCCATACCCTGAAAGCGGAATATCTATTGACCCTCGTGATGGTCGTTTGCTTATCGCTACGCCAGAAGGCGGCATTCATGCCAGTCTTGGCGACTACATCATTAAAGGCGTTAATGGCGAATTTTACCCATGCAAGCCTGATATTTTCGCAAAGACGTATGACTTGGTGGGCGACTAGTTAGGCGGTCAAAATGAACGAGCAATATCTCAATCAAACAATCAGACGCATTGTCTATCTTGAGAGCTTAAAACAGTCTGAGATTAATAATCTATCAGCGCACATCAAAGAGATTGACGACCTTGTGAAGTCACTCATGCTTGATGAGGAAATGACCGACTTAACACTGGCAGAATTTAACAAGGTGCTAACATCGGTCAAGACAGGCGTTGCAACCTCACTTAGTAGCTACACAGTTGCCGTAGGTGCGTCATTAACTGCTATTGCTATAGATACATACCAGTTTGAGACTAAGAGCCTTAATAACGCATTTGAGGACGTTAAGCTATCAACCAAGATTGACGATGCAAAGAAAGCCAAGATAGTAAGGACGGTCAAAAACACGCCTTTATCTGTCACTGGCAGCGAGGGCAAGACGGTCACTGACCTATTCAATGAGCTTGCTAACAACGAATCGAATAAGTATATCAATCATATCAAGCTCGCACGTTATGAGGGCAAGACTAATCAGCAAATCGTGCAGATGATACGAGGCACACGCAAGAACGGTTACAAAGATGGCTTGATGGAAGTCACAGCACGTCAGGCTAAAACGATTGTACGAACAACTGTGCAACATGCAGCAATGCAAGGTAAGGCTGAGTTTGCCAAGGATAATGCAGATATTATCAAGGGTGAGCAGTGGCTTTCGACGATTGATGGCAAAACTTCCAGTGCTTGTAGGTCCCTAGATTTACAGATATTCGAGCTGGGTAAAGGACCAAGGCCGCCATTGCATCATAACTGTCGGTCAACTGTTTTGATTGTCCTAAAAGATGAATACGCAGGTCGTGGCAATATCAATAAGCGAGCTAGCAAAGACGGTCCAGTCGCTAACGAGTCTTACTATTCATGGCTAAACAAGCAGCCTAAAGAGTTTCAAGATGACGTACTAGGCGAAACTAGAGGGCAGTTATTACGCTCAGGTGGTCTAAGTGCTGACAAGTTCGCAGCATTACAGCTAGATAAAAACTTTAAGCCGTTGACGCTCGATGAAATGCGCGCGCGTGAACCAATGGCATTTAAAAAGGCGGGGTTATGATGTTGAATTGGGATGTAAATAGTAATGGCGTTTTTAGGTCGGAGTATGATTACGAGCATAACTTTTGCTATGTAGTTAATCACACATTAGGCGCTGACAAACCTTGGTTCGCAAGAAAAATGCAACAGGGTGTGCAATCAATTGACTGTAATACATTTGACACAAAAGAAGATGCTATAAGTTGGTGCAATGATGATTATTCTGGATTAACAACAGCGTAATATCAAGCAAGAAATATAATCAATCAAACACCATAACAACCTCACTAGAAATAGTGGGTTTTTTTGTACCTAAAATCCGCAATCTGTGATTGCAAACGTAACGACTCAGAGAGTCAAACAATGAGAGGCAGAGCCTAATGACACTAGCATTAACACTAGATGCTGAAAAGCACAGCGCACTTGATGGCGCATTACAGCCATTCTACGTCAAACAAGACGATGGCAACTATCGACTGGATGCAGATATTCCAGACAGTAGCGGATTGAAAGCTAAAGCTGACGAGCTACTAGGTGAGACTAAGCGTGAACGAGAGCTACGCAAGGCTGCTGAGGAACGAGCTAACGCACTAGAAGCAGCGCAAAAAGAAGCAGCGAACGAAAGTGCTAGAGCAAGAGGCGATGTTGAGAGTTTAGAGAAGTCATATCTTGAGCAGATCCAAAAGCTCAACGAGGACAGCACAGGCAAAGTCTCAACACTGCAAAAACAGATTTACGATTTAACAGTAGGGCAAGCAGCGAACAATCTAGCCAATGAGCTATCGATTAAAGGTTCGGCTATTGCACTGCTACCACATATTCAGAACCGATTGTCATTAGAACAAGCCGAAGATGGTCAGCAAAAGATACGAGTGCTAGACATGAACGGCAACAAAACAGGCATGACGTTAGATGATTTAAAACAAGAATTTCGCAGTAATGAGGCGTTTAAGCCTCTTATTGCAGCGAATGGCGCATCAGGTAGCGGGGCTAACGGTGCAAACGGCGGAGCTGGTACAAATCAGGTCAAACCTGAGCAAATGAACGCGCATGAGCGCAAACAACTTAAAGACAGCGACCCAGCAGCGTTCGCTCGTTTATTCCCTTCTTAGGAGATTTAGAAAATGGCAGGATTAGCAGCATTATTCGACAAAGACGTTGTACGCTCATACCGAGCGCAGATTCGTCAGATGGACGTAAGCCCGATGTTCAACAGTCAGGCATTCGTTACTGACCCTGATTTGACTGACGCACTAGCAGCCAAGTCAATGAGCTTTGCTTTTGGTTATCTTGAGCCATTAGACACCAATGTTGAGCCTAATTACTCAAACACAGTGTTTAATGACCTAGCAGAGCCTCGTAGCGGTTCTTACGGTGAGCAGATGGGTCGTAAGGCTATGATTAACGAATCATTCGGTGTGGCGAAGTTAGAACGCCAATTGACCGATGGTGATCCGTTGCTACAGTTTGCACAGTTTGAGTCTGACTGGACACTAGCCAACTTAGAGCATCGCGCTCAAGCAAGCCTGGTAGGTATTCAAGCTGACGATAACGCGAACCACGGTGGCAGCTTAACCACTGACGTATCAACCAAGACAGGTGATGCAGCACTATTCACCACCGATACGTTCTTACAGGCCACGCAAGGTATGCCGCAAGATATCGAACGTCGCGGTGTGATTATCATGCACAACGATAAGTATTATGACATCAAGCGTAACAAGCTCATCGTTCAAGAGTTTGCAAGCGATGGCGTAACACCTATCGAGACTTACAACGGTCTAGCGATTATCCGCAGTAACCGTATGACCAAGTTTGGCGCGAAGTACCGCACAATGATTATTGGTGCAGGTGCATTTGGTTACGCTTATGGCGATGGCCCAGACAACTTAGCGACTGATGGTAGCGAGTCACGCGGTAACGGTGGTGGTTTCAACACTATCCACTTGCGTAAAAACGTGATTATCCATCCGCAGGGTTACTCGTTTACCGCAGGTGCAGCAGACCTGACAGGCGGTACACCTAATGAAGCGTTATTCGCTAACTGGGATGATTTGCAAAAAGCTGACCATTGGTCACGTATCGCAGACCGAGACGAAGTCGCTATCGGCTTCCTAATCACTAAATAACGGAGAGTTAACATGGCAACACCAATTGCAACAATCGAGCCTGATTACCATCATCTGTATGCCGAAGACCGCGCATACGCTAAAGATGGTGGTACAGCAACAGCACCAACCATGACCGAGGACACAGGCGCAGAGAATGGCGTTGAGAGCTTGGGTAAGACTAAGCCTATCGTAGCACCTACGCCTTAATATTTAGACCTATAGTTATTAAGCATTGCTAAGGCAGTGCTTAATGCCGATACGTTTAAAATAAGAGGTTGGTATGATTTCGAAAACACTTTATATGGGTGAGCACGAGTCTAGTTTGGACGTTGTTGTCCGTGGAAGTGGCATTTATATCACTGATGCCGACGATGATGAGACCATCTGCATACCTCATGATAGGTTGCAGTCCGTCAAGGATTCTATCGATTCAATGGTGGCTGAACACAACCAATTGCTAAGAAATAAAAAATAAGGCCAAACAATGAACTACGTTACCAACGATACCGTTACCGATGTACTAGGCGCAGATTGGGGTGCTGCTGGTAACGAGCAACAAGCTGTACTCATGGCTAATGCTTGGCTAAATGAGCAGCGATTGCCAACCTATGCCGACGATGTGCCTAATGAGATACTAGCGGCAGGTGCTTATATTGCAAAAGAAGTGATTGCAGGCAATATGTATCAAGGCCGTAAAGATGGCTTAATCACATCAAAGAGCGTGAAAGCCGGTAGCGTATCATCAAGCAAGACCTATGCGTCAGGCGTAGATGGTCAGGCAATGAGCGCAGGTGAAAGCATGGCACTGGTATTAATTAAGCCATTCAAGATATGCACACCGATTGTCGTGCCGCTAGGGAGGTTCTGATGGGCTTACGTGATGATATTCAGACCGACCTAGCCGAAGCGTTTGATGATGACCTTAGTGACGCTGTGACAGCTTTTACAGGTACAAGGTATGGCGTAGAGGTTTTCTTTGATATTTATTACTATTTCGATAGCGCAAAGTTTTTTGACAAAAGCGCTTATTTGCTGAAAAATTACTCGTATCGCGGCGAAGATGACTGGATGTTGCCACCAGGCGAACCATTAGCAAGCACATTGACCTACACAGGGCGTGGTGTATTCACTGATTACTCAAAATACGAGCTTGATAGCGACATTATCGATGTGACAGACGTTAAATTGATTTGCTTGGCTAATGAGATCACAAACGAGCCAATAGCAGACGATAAGATAAACGGCTATAGCGTGGTGATGGTCAATAAAGACCCTGCTAATGCGACATACGAGATTCAATTAAGGCAGGTGTAATATGTCAGGTTGGGATAGAGCGCCATTTCTGTTTGCTGACGACATCATGACAGATGCTCATAAGTTGCAGCGCGGTATGGCTATAACGGTGCTGAATAACTTGCAGTTGTTGTCACCCGTACTTTCTGGCCGCTACAGGGCAAACCATACAGTCTCATTCGGTTCGCCTGATTATCGATACACAGATAACAAAGACGGCATGAGCTTAGCGTTTAGCGCGATTGACA
The DNA here is from genome assembly GCF_009812035.1 of Psychrobacter nivimaris. Classification (GTDB taxonomy): domain Bacteria; phylum Pseudomonadota; class Gammaproteobacteria; order Pseudomonadales; family Moraxellaceae; genus Psychrobacter; species Psychrobacter nivimaris. The sequence goes on from NZ_VZIZ01000049.1 coordinate 21,298, forward strand.
GCCTAACGCCTAACGAGTTACCAGTGGTTTATATCCAGAACAACTTGCCATACGCTCAAGCGTTGGAAGATGGTTGGTCTAAACAGGCTAAAAATATATACGCGCTTTCATACGAGGGTATGGTCGCAGCCTACACTTAACGAGGTGCTCACATGAAATGGTTGTTGATTGCAATGGTTGCCATAGCTGACAAGATTTACGATAGATACTTTGATGAGGCAGACGATGAATAGTGCTGTAATACATGACCTTATAATTAGCCATTTCAAAGCATGGGCTAACTTTAGACCTGACAGAAACGCTACCGATAACGTCAATTTTAAGCCACCAGAGGGTACTTGGTATCGCTTAACGGTGCAACATGGCGTAAACCTAATGGTCGGTATGGCAAGCGAACCTTGCACCCGTGAGTTGGGCGCTGTTGTCGTGCAAATATTCTACCCAAACAACAGAGCCACAGACTCAGCGAAAAGACTAGCCGATCAGATAGGTTCACACTTTCAATATTACCGTACTGGCAAACTTGAGTTTCTAACGGCATCAATTATCAATGTGCCAGAGCGTGAGAACGGCTATCAGCTTAATGTACGAATACCCTTTAGATACAACTAACACTTAACGAAAACCCTATGCCCTCCATTGTGAGGGCTTTTTTTTGGAGAAAGACATGTCCTCAGGCGCTAAAGTAAAAACCTCTTATGCCCCACAAACTGCTGTCGGCACAACGCCAACGACAGGGTGGAAAACATTACCTAACATCACCAATGGCCTTAATAACGCCACAACGCTCACTGACAGCGAAATGCTGAACGGTACAAGGGTTAAGAGTTCAGGTCAAGTCACCAGTGGCGAAATATCAGGCGATATTGAAGCTGAATTGATGTATGGCCCTTATGATGACCTTATGGCTGCAGCCTTTTGGAACGACTGGACGGTTAAGTCGTCAGGCTCGCCAAGCAAGTTGGTTATCGGCGATGTTCGCAAGATGTTTGCGTTTACCAAAGACTTTGAAGACATTAAAGCGCATTACTTGTTCAAAGGCGTCCATGTTAATAGCCTAAAGATTGACGTTGGCACAGATGCTATCGTTAAAGTCACGTTTGGCTTGATGGGGCTAGGTTATGAAGCGTCTAAGACGGTATCGTTTGCAAAGACTCCGGCGGCGGCGGTTAGTACCGCTAAAGCCAGTGGCATGAGTATTGGTGATATTAAGCATGACGGTACAGCTATCGGTGTTTGTGTCGAAGCGTTTAGCTTTGAGATGGACAACCAAGCTGAGATTCAAAAGTGTTTAGGTAATAACTTATATGGCGGTAACTTATTCGCCATGATTGC
>NZ_VZIZ01000005.1 GCF_009812035.1 Psychrobacter nivimaris
AGCTGGAGCATGGACTTTATGCACGACGGCTTAAATGACGGTCGCAGCTTTAGACTGTTTAATGTGATTGATGATTACAACCGTGAAGCGCTCACCGTTGAGATTGACTTCTCACTACCAGCACAAAGGGTCATACGCACATTAGACCAGCTCATTGAATATCGAGGCAAACCTGTACAAATAAGATGCGATAACGGTCCTGAGTACATCAGCAATGCGCTCAAAGACTGGGCTGAGCAGCAAAGCATTAACTTAAGCTATATTGAACCTGGCAATCCACAGCAAAATGCCTATGTGGAACGCTTTAACAGAACCATGAGATATGATTGGTTAAATCAGGAGCTGTTTGATAACTTAGAGCAAGTACGCACACAAGCAGAAAACTGGTTATATCATTATAATCATGAGCGCCCAAACATGGGCAATGGCGGTTTTACGCCCATACAGAAACTCAATCAAGCAGCTTAATTCTATTTGTTAGGTGTCTTAGGTTTGGGAGGGTTACCACCCGTTTCGAACTTTCTTGACCATCCAAACGCATCATAATATTTCAGAAATAGTTTGATCAGCTCTTTATTTAATGGCTCAGCCTACGTCTTCAATATTTTCTTTCAATACTGGTAAAGCTGACATACCTGCTAATACGGCACTTACTCCTCCAGTTAAACTGATAGAGAACCATATCACTAAACCAAATTTAGAAAATATAAACCAAACAAAAAATAAAGCATTAATAAGAACTCCCATAAAAAAAGTTCTTATCCACCACCCATCTTGTATGTATATTTCTTTATACGAATGCCACTTTCCCATCATTAATGTAGTTGGCATCGCAAACAAGCCACCTGCAATAAGATAAACTGGAAAAAACAGTATGAACAATAGACCTATGCTGTTATCTGAGCTAAGAAGTGTCGCTATCCATGGAAAGATAATGAGCTCATACAGCGCACCTACGAATAAAAATAACTTAGTAACCTTCATTTTTGGATATTCAGCCAAACTTTCGTTCAAACTATGACTTGGCTGATTTAATTTATTTTTCATATGACTGCCTAAATCCTATTCAGGGCTACCGTCAGTATGTGATAAACAGTATTTGTGCCAGCATTATTGTAAAAATGTAGCTCATACAATAGAAAACATGTTGAGTAAGGCAAACAGGTAGCAAAAAAAACGTCTACATCTTTCTTGTCCACTAACGAATAACCAAGCCTGTCGTTGCGTCACGAATCTGGCTAGGTAAGGTATAACCCAATGTATCACCCTGCAAATAACCAATTTGCTCTTCGAAATAAGCATAGGCGGCTTCAAAGGTGCTAGCAGGCGTTTGCCCTGATGGGTTACAGCTTGTAGAAACCAATAGACCAAATAGGTTCTCTTCACTGACCATCTGTTGGCAAAGCTGACGAACTGTAGGATGCGAGATAACTCGAACAGCAATAGTCTCATGCTGACCGGTAATCCAAGTGGGCACAGTGCTCGCAAGCGGCTGAGGAATCGGTAATAACCAAGTATGTGCTTGGCGATTGTGCTGTTTATCTCCGCTACCGTCTGTCTGCCAGCTATCAATAATCTGCTGGCGCTGAACATCATCTAAAGAGGCTAGCAAAGGTGCTAAGCGAGACACACTATCAGTGACGACTATCATACCTTTGGCTTGTGGACGTTGTTTGATATCCAAAATACGCTGAACAGCCACTTGGTCATAAGGATCGCAACCAATACCCCAAACGCTTTCTGTGGGGTATGCGAGCAGTTGCCCTGCTTTTAGCCACTTAGCAGCTTGGATGGCAGAATTAGTAATAAGAGGTGTAGGTTGGCTCATGACTTAAATGGTTCGTAGAAGTAAATTCTAATAATACCACAAGAGAGATATTGTCTAGGAGAGTCTATAACTAAGCACTACCTATGCCAGTGTCTAATAGGGAATATTTACAATACTTTAAACGCGTAAATATCGTCCACCTTGTTCGCTGATAAGACCCATTAACTCAAGCTCCATTAGCTGCCCAATCAACTGCGGCGGTGCAAGCTTGGTTGCACTAATAAGCGCATCTAAATCTTGTCCATGCCAGTCAAGCTGCTCATAAATTGCAGTTAAATGCTCAGGCACAACGACTGTGCTGCGCGCAGGCTTTATCTCAGAGGATAGTTGCTGGCTAGTAGATTTGATTGAGTTTGTCTCTATCGCATCAGAAGTCTGAGTAATATTAGAGCGATTGCTATTAGAATTAGTAGCGTTTGCTGTTCTATAAGCGCCTTTATCGTAATCAAGCTGACCATTGACGTCCTCTAGTACTTGCTGAGGATGATAAACCAAGGTCGCGCCTTCACGTATCAAATGATGACAGCCCTCTGCATTGCTATTGTCAATATGACTGGGAATAGCAAAGACCTGTTTACCTTGTTCAGACGTGAGACGTGCTGTGATAAGCGAGCCGCTTTTAATTGTCGCTTCCGTTACGATGGTCGCGAGACTCAGTCCAGCTACCAAACGATTACGACGCGGAAAAGTATGTTTATGCGGCTGAGTGTGTGGTAACAGCTCACTAATAATGCAGCCACCTTGCTCAACAATTTGAGTAAATAATTGATCCCGATGATTAGGATAGTTCACATCGATCCCTGTGCCCATTACACCAACCGTCCGTCCCTGATGGTCAGGGTCTGCCTGTACTAGTGCGCCTAAATGTGCGCGTTTATCCACACCCATAGCCAGACCGCTAGTAATGATATAACCTGCTTGCGCTAAGTACTGCGCCATATCAAACGTGATTTTTTGCGCATGCGCGGTGGGTTTGCGGCTACCTACTATAGCGATTTGTGCTTGATGTAGGCGCGCGCTATTCCCACGATAAAATAATAAGGGCGGCGGGTCGTAGATTTGTAAGAGTTGGGCAGGATAGTCGGCGTCATCAGCGAATAGCAGACCATAGCGCCCATCTATCAATGCTTGCTGAATCTTATCGATATTGGCGAGTGTTTGCTCTGGCTGTTCATGACGTTTGAGATGGGTGTGGTGAATACCGAGCTGCTTCCATGCCTCTACTTTGGCTTGCCAAGCAAGCTGCGGATAACCGAAAGAAGTGATCAGTTTGTGATAAGCAGATAACGACGCATTCACCTCGTACCACAGCGCTAAGATAGCGCGCTGATCTTCGGATAAAGAAGAGGTGACTGCCGTCATTGTCATCTGTCTCGTATAGGCAAGCTTAGATTAGTATTTGGTTTAATATATTGCTTAATAAAGCCTTATAGCTATTTATAAATAAGGAGGTGGTAATAACTGATCACCAATACTAAGTGGTAACTCAGAGTCAAGTACATAAGCATAGCTGATGTGATCAAAGGTATTAAAAACCATCACCATACCGCTAGGCTCATTTGGTAGACGTACAGGCGTGTCATTGTCTTTAGTATCACGTACCAAAGGTCCTTTTTGATAAACCGTCAGCACATCACCTGGTTTAGCACCTTGTAAGCTACCCAAATTGATAGCGACCACACTACCCTTCGCAGCCGAGCTGATAGAGTCCATTACACGTACGATCATACCGCCGCGACTGACATTTGCAGGCGTTGGATAAAAAACAGGAGGAATAGCGTTGTCTAACTCTACAAACACCCGATCCCCTTCACGCACTTCTTTGCCATAGCTATCGATAAGCTGCAAGCTAGTCACACCATTACTTTCTGTAGAAGTAACGAGACCAGTCGCCACCTGCGTAACTTCTAAACCGATCACTTCTTGCGTTTTGGGGTCTACATATAGCTCACCCTCACGGTAAACACCGTAACGCTGGCCTACGATAAGCGGTACGCCTTTAGCATAGACTTTATCACCACGCGCAGTAATTAAGTTACGGTTTTTAGAAGCTAAAATATAAGGCGTGGTATTAAAGTCTTGGGGATTTACGATAAGCATTTTATCAAGCCAATGCTGAATAGCTGACCACGGAATAGGAGGAATGCTATTGGCCGTCGAGGTAATCGCGACCGTACTTGTACTTACACTTCCAGTAAGCTGCTTTTCAACGCCAGCACAGCCTTCACCAGTATCAACGCCAATCAGCGTTTTTCCTTGGATCACACAAAGGATAAGAACGTCATTGGGGTAGATAAGGTTTGGATTTTTGATTTGCTTATTGGTGGCCCAAATTTCTTTCCAGCGCCAAGGACTGTCTAGATAGCGACCTGAAATATCCCATAAGGTATCGCCTTTTTTGACGATATAACGATTGGGCGCATCAGCTTTGATAGTTGGCGGCGGATTGTTAGCTTGAGCCGTGCTCATCAACATGGCACTACTAAATGTCGTAACTAATAATCCTTTTGCCAGTGCTTTTGCTGTCTTTTTTAAGCTCATCTTCATCGTTATATCCACAATATGTACCACTGTGTTCGACATAAAGAACTGTACTTAACTTATCACTGCAAAAACCTCTAAAATTAATAAAAGTTTAATTATATCAGCAATTTACAAGTAAAATTCTCATGGCAATTATAGGGTAACTGTTCAGTGTAATTGGCTAGAATAATTCCTAAAAAAGCGCCTAGCACGATGATGACTTGCTGACGCCGTTTCTAATATTACAATTATATCTACCATAACACAATCATAAACACTTTATTACAATGGTGTAACTTTTACGCGGATATTTTTCCTTGCTGATGATAAGCCTAAAGACCGTTATTACTTAAGCAGAATTCGGCGTGACATGTTGGCGGATTTGTTCAGCAACCAGCTCAGCCTTATTATCCAGTACCACTACGTGCTGTGATAAATCTTCTAACCCTTCAGTATGCGCTGGACGAGCGATATCTATTTGACCTACTGCTTCCACAATAGTATCCGCAAACTTAACGGGTAATGCTGTCTCTGCACAAACAATAAGTTCACCATCTAACTGTAGCTCTTTAGCGACCTTGATACCATCAGCAGTATGTGGATCAACCAATTCACCATGCTGCTCATAAAGCGCTTTGATAGTCTGCAAGCGGTCGCTATGAGTAGATTTACCAGCAGCAAAACCGTAGCGGTTATTAACTGCTTCCATTAATTCAGACAAGTCAAACCCTCGACCTGATTTTACGCCGTCAAACAATTCATGAACGCGTGCGCTATCTTTTTCTAATAGCAAATAAACAAAACGCTCAAAGTTAGATGCTTTTGAGATATCCATTGACGGACTAGAGGTTACATAGGTTTTTTCAGTCGGACGCGGCTGATAAGCACCTTGATTAAAGAAGTCATTTAAAACGTCGTTTTCATTGGTTGCGACAATCAGACGGTCAATTGGCAGTCCCATTTCGCGAGCGATGTGACCGGCACAAATATTACCGAAATTACCTGATGGTACGCTAAAGCTGACTTTTTCATCGTTGCTCGTCGTAACCGCAAAGTAAGCTTTAAAATAGTAAACAATCTGCGCTAGGATACGACCCCAGTTGATAGAGTTTACCGTGCCTAAATTATAAGCGGCTTTAAACTCAGCATCTTGCTGTAGCGCTTTGACTATGTCTTGGCAATCATCAAACATACCATCGATCGCAATGTTATGAATATTGTTGTCGGTCAAACTATACATCTGCGCACGTTGGAACTCACTCATTTTGCCGTATGGTGACAGCATAAAGACTTCGATGTTCTCTTTACCTCGCAATGCATACTCTGCTGCACTACCGGTGTCACCACTGGTCGCACCAATGATCGTAATACGTGCGTCTTTTTTCTTAAGCACATATTCAAAGGCATTGCCCAAAAACTGCATGGCAACATCTTTAAATGCCAATGTCGGACCGTTTGATAATCCTAGAATATATAAATTGTCTTCGAGCTTGCGGACAGGAACAATCTCGTCAGAGCCAAATACATCAGCAGTATAAGTGCGCTCAATGATATCTTGCAAATCAGCCACAGGAATATCAGTGGCAAAACGCTGCATAATCGCCATCGCAAGCTTTGGATAGCTGAGCGTACGCCATTCATCAAGGGTTGCACTATCGATATTTGGATAATGCTCAGGCAACATCAAACCACCATCTGGGGCAAGACCCATCAAAAGCACATCACTAAAATCCATCGGCGCTGTCTGACCACGGGTACTGATATATTTCATTAGATTGTCCTGTCTACAATAATGTTATTCAATATTTAAAAACGGTTTATTCAGCAGTTTTTTGTAGCAATGCATAATAAAAACCATCGCCACTCGCGCTATCAATTGGTAAGCACTGACGACCGATTGCTTGTTCGATACCCCAACTGCAATCGTCAGTAAACTCAATCACTACTGCATCATTGTGATGAGTGATAAAGTCCTGCATTTGCTCGACGTTCTCTTGCTTTAAGATAGAACATGTCACGTACAGCAGATAACCACCAGCTTTGAGTTGTGGCCATAGATTATGCAAGATGTCTGCTTGTAGCAGCGCCGTTTGCTCGATGTCTTCTTCTGTACGCAGGATACTAATATCAGGATGACGACGAATCACGCCTGTCGCGGTACAAGGAGAATCCAATAATATCGCATCAAATACGGGTTCATTTGTCGCCGCTTTTTTATTTTTGCCATGCTGCCATCTGGTTGCATCTGCACAGACAATATTCAATGCGACGCTTTTCTCTGCTTGCTGCAAGTCATGCTGGCTTAGATTCAAGCGCTGTAAATTCTCACGAATACGTTCGATACGTGGTGCTTCATTATCGATAGCCGTTACCTTGATATCAGTAATCGCAGGTGACGTTTCAGCATCGTCTTGTTTCACGTGAAACAACGATGATTCATCGTTAGCGCTTATAAGCTCTAACCAATGAGCAAGCTTGCCACCAGGTGCCGCACAAGCATCTAGAATATGTATCTCATTATTCGTATTTTCCGTATCAGATTCTTCAGCACTGAGCTTAGCCATTAATGCTTTATTGATAATCGGTGCAGCTAACTGAGCATGCATATCTTGAACGCTAGCTGTTCCTAAAGCAAAATCAGGCAAAGCGTTAACGGCAGTGCTTTGATGTAGTCTAAGACCTTTGGTCGATAGCGTAGCAGCGGCAGACTTTGATGAGTTTGCTACCTTAAAACCAGTCGTTAGCTCAACGATATCTGCATCAATTTCTGCGCCATCCAATGCATGCTGATAGTCCTCTACCGAAGTAACCGCCGAATTCACTCGTAAAAACATCGGTGCTGGTTGGCGTAAGCCTTGTGTCAGCTCATCATACTGCTCGCTCCAATCTTGCTTAAGCTGGTAAGCAAGCCAATTCGGTAGACTATGCTTTTTATCGCATTTCTTACGGAATTTGCTTGGATTCTTGGCGACTTTACGCAAAATAGCATTCACCAAACCAGTCGAATGAGCAAACTCAATTTCTTTGGCTGCTTCAACGGTTTCATGAATTGCCGCATGGTCAGCCACTTCTAAATATAGCAACTGTACTAAGCCGACTTGAATGGTGGTACGCACTTCAACTTCGTCGATAGGGTTGTCTGCTAAGCTATCGAGCAAACGTGCCAGCGCATGCCATTGACGCAATGTCGTGAGCAGTAATGCATGAGCAAAGCCTTTATCGCCATCGTGCAGACTATTCAGTAACGGGTCAAGGACGCTTGAGAGCGACTGACCATTTTGAATAGCCAGTAAGGTACGAATCACACGCACGCGTACGCTGCCATTCATAATAAGATTGCTTGATGGTTTGAGCTTATTGTTTCTAGGCGCAGTACTGTTTTGTCTCATTAAATTTCATTTCCTTGACGTATGATCGATAGCGTCTTGTGCAAGTAGGTTAAATATAAGTAACGTTATTTTGTTTCTGACGTAAATTGATCGCCGTCATTTAATTGGTTGCCATGGCAAACTTGTTCAGCAGTCATCGGCTTACCACCCGCAAACTGTAAATGAGTAATGGCTAAAGTAGTGGCCGACGACTCGGTATCATTATCCTTACCACAAGCGACTAAGATCGCTTTTCGTCCGACACTGATAACCGTTCCAGCAGGTTTATTCGTTTGCTGCGATGTATTTACAGGTAAGCTAGCCAACACTTTGACGCGCTGCCCTGCTAGGAAAGTATAAGCACCCGGCCATGGTGTCAGCCCACGAATTTGGCGTTCAATAGCGGCAGCAGGCTGCGACCAATCAACTTCGCCTTCGGTTTTGACCAGCTTTTCAGCGTAGTTGGCTTGACTATCATTTTGAGCAATAGCTTGAGCTTGATAAGCAGCTAAATCTTTTAACACCGTACTAATGGCTGTCGCACCAAGTGCAGCCATCTTATCATGTAGGCTAGCAGCGGTATCATCAGAGGCAATACTTTCGCTAACTTTATAAAGCATGTCACCTGTATCAAGACCTTTGTCCATCTGCATAATGGTAATGCCGGTCTCATCGTCTCCGGCCAAGAGTGCACGATGGATAGGTGCAGCACCGCGCCAGCGTGGCAACAGTGAAGCGTGAATATTCAAGCAACCATGAGTAGGCGTCTCTAATACACCGATAGGTAGGATCAACCCGTAAGCGGCGACAATCATCACATCTGGCTGATAGGCGCGCAGAGTTTGCCTAGCAGCTAGCCCTTCTGCACTAGACTTCTTAAAAGTGACTGGTTGCTCTACAGCGATATCATGTGCCAACGCAACTTCTTTTACCGCAGAGGCTGACAGCTTCTGACCACGACCTGCTTTACGATCAGGCTGGGTGTAAACAGCAACTATCTCTATATTCAGCGCTTCTTGCTGCTTAATTAACGACTCAAGGCTAATAGCAGCAAATTCAGGCGTACCCGCAAATACTACCCTTAATCGGTTAGTAGTTGGGTTATCATGGTCAGTAAGCGAGTTGGATGTATCAAAGGTAGGAGCAGTTGTAGTCATAATCATGCATTATATAAGGTTTATTTGTTCATTATAGGTGAGTTTACGGCGCAGTGCCATGATTGTAATGACCTCAGTTCATGATAACCAATGACATTATTTGCCTTTATAATATCAAGGACATCGAACGTTCTATTTATATTTTTTACAAAACAATTTGGTGTTAATAACCACTCTCTGTAAACAGTAAGCCGTTATTCTGCTATAAATAGAAGGTAACACTAAAAATTTTAGACAATTCAACTGTCGTATAATTCACCTACTATATGTAGAAACTTCGTTTTTATTTCACTATATTCTTTCGTGTCGAGATAGGGCCACGCTTTCATGCAACAGTTTCAGTCCTTACAGCGCTTATTGATTTTTTATGCCTTGTCTCTCACGGTTATGTTACTGCTGTACTATGTCACACTGTTTGATGGGATGAAAAAACATAGTGAGCAACACAGCATAGATACTTTTTATGCCCTACAGCACAGTATTATTGAGCATGCAGCGCCTGTAGATAGTGAAATAAAAAGAATCTTAGAGCAACCTACTTTTGAGCACCTTAGTTATCAGCTGATTTTAATGACACCTTCTGGGCAGACCTATATTCATCATAATACCCGTCCCAATGAATCTGCTTTTTCTACCGTTGCTTTCCCTACCATCGGTACATCAGCTTCTAGCAGCAGCGACCATAGCTCCTATACAGTTAATAGCAATGAACTAACAGGAATCATTACTCTAAAAAGCGGACATCAGATTTATATCGTATTACGCCATGAACCTTTTGTTGTCGACTGGATATCTTACCGTTATTGGCTCCCCTTGATGGTCGCCATCGTACTGTTCTTCATGGCATTGCTCTATATGCTTAATCGTCGAACTAACTGGGAACAATTACTGGTTTATACGGATAATTTGAGTAGCCGCGCAAAAGAATCTTATACACCGCCGCCGTTTTTACAAAAGAAATCTACTACCGAGTTCATGCTGTTAGGTCATGCGCTAAGTCGCGTCAGCTACCAACTACATAATGACTATCGGCGTATAAAAACATTGACTCATCGGTTAGAACGTCTGGTTGATCAGGCGCCCTTACCGATGTTGATGAGTATACGACATGGTCAAATTAGTTTCTATAATCAGCGTTTTGAGCAAGTATTTACTCCTCCTACACAGAGAGAGCAAAGCTATGAACTGACTGATTTCGTTGAAGGGAAAGATGAGGCCACTCAAATACTCTTAAAAACTATTTCAAATTTACGCGTTACTCGCACACTGATAGTTTATGGCTTGGAAAATAAACAAGCCTACCAACTACACGTAACACCATGGTTCGGTGAACATGGGCAAGTTCACGGTTTCACTGTTATTTTCAATAATGTTGATGAGATTTTCCATCAGTCTGAACAACTACAGCTGCACAACCAACAACTGCAATTACAAATTGATGAATCAAACGAAGCCCAAGCATTTATAGGTCGTAAGTTAAGGATACCACTAGAGAAGATAATTGATTCGTTGGAACCCATCGACCCTTCAACATTGACGGCTCAGGGTAAAAAGACTCTAAATACATTGATTACAACCAGTCAAAGCATGTTGACTGTACTCAATAAGACTCTAGCAACAGAGGAAGTTGAAGTCAGAAAAACACGTTTGAGTATAGAAACGGTTGATATTTATAAGGTAAGCAAAGAGGTTAGCAATTTAGTCACAAAAGAAATAAGACAACAAGGGTTAGAATTGATCTATTTCTTTGCGCCGGACTGTCCTCGTTACATCGAAACTGATTACATTCGACTGCACCATATCCTATTAAACCTATTGAAAAACGCTATTAGTTTTACAACATCAGGCTATGTCGCGCTCACTGTTGATCGTGTACCTGAAGATAAAGTAACGCGAATAAGTAATCAGCCTTTAACTCCTAACAATGACACGACAATGCCTGCGCAGACATCTTATTGGATTCGGTTTAGCGTAAAAGACACTGGAGCAACTATTACTCCTGAGAGAAAAAATCAATTAGTCAATATCTTGAATCAAAGCAATCATAACTTAGTTGAAGACAGTAATATTGGCTTGAGTGATGCCAATAGCTTTGCTCAGTTACTCGGCGGTTTTATCGAACTAAGTAATACGGTGGATAAAGAAACGATATTTAGCCTCTACCTTCCTTATCCTCATGCCACTTATCAATCGGTATATCATCGTTGTTCGCAGCTGCCCCATATTCACCTTATCGCTGTCATCAATCAGCCTCTAGTTGCTGAACATTTACAACGTTTGTGCGAGTACTTAACGATATCCGTGACTATCTACAGCACTTTAGATAGAGCCACTGTACAGCAGCTAAAAAATAAATTAAAACAAGATGAGCAAACCATCATTCCTGTCTTGTTATTAGATTATGAATACAGCGAATCCATCACCTTATCAGCTCATGCGAGCAACAAGTATAGCGAGCAACAAGAAGTGTTAAACGACCTAGTCGCTACGCCTTCACTACCAAAGATATTACTTAGCATGAAACTTGAAAGGCATATACCCTCTATTTTACTAGGCCAATATGATGGATTTTTGACCAAACCCTTGGACGCAAGTTTATTACTTTCTGAACTGCTACGCTTAACCTTGTTTGCAAGGAAAACATTAAACATACTGGTCAAACATCAATATGACAGCAGTCTATCTTTTGTAGAAGATACACCTAAGAAAGAAATCTTGTCTCCACTGATTTTGGTCGTAGAAGACAGTCCTACTAACCAAAAGATAGCCTGCAAGATGTTAAGTAAGCTTGGTTATCGTAGTATTGTTGCAGAAGATGGACAGCAAGCACTCGAGAAACTCAAAAGCCAACGTGAAGAAATTTCTTTGATTTTGATGGACTGCCGAATGCCCATTATGGATGGCTTACAAGCCACACAAGTGATTCGCTCGCAAGGTGATAAAATACCAATTGTGGCGCTAACTGCGAATAATACAGAAGAAGATCGCGAGGCTTGTATACAAGTAGGTATGGACGAGTTTTTATCCAAACCCATTAGTAAGAAAGACTTAGAATCCGTTTTGCAGAGTTTTATACAATAAATCTATAGTGCAGATAAAAAATACCCTATCGATATCACTTAATCAAAGTAATATCGATAGGGTCAAAAACTTGGTACGAGGATAATATTTCAGTAAGCTTAATTGTTATTTCATAAACCCATTATCGGCCAAAAATGTTTCTGTGATTTGGCTTTGCGGGTTTGGCGCGTTCATACCCTCAGATTGAGGTTTATTTAGTAGTCGCTCTAGATAACGAGCCACGATATCTACTTCAATATTGACTTTATTACCTACTAACCAATGCTTAGCAATGTTAGTCACTTGAGCAGTATGCGGAATGATATTTAGAGAAACAATATTGTCACGCACTAAATTGGTCGTCAGACTAATACCATCTACTGTAATAGAGCCTTTGGTCGCTGTATAATGCGCTAGCTCTTGCGGTATCTCAATCTCAATATAGATAGAACGAGCATCTTGTTGTAATTTACTAACGACCCCTACGCCATCTACATGACCAGCGACAATATGACCACCAAAACGAGTCGTCGGTAGCATGGCCTTTTCTAGATTGACGGTATGTCCTGCTTTTAACCCTTCTAATGCTGTTCTAGCAATCGTTTCACGTGAGACATCAACAGAGTAGTAGTTACTTCCGAGCTCTACCACGGTTAAACAAATACCATTTGATGCAATAGAATCGCCTAGCTTCACGTCACTGAAATCCAAGTCATCAGACTCTACTGTCAAACGTATGTCACCGCCTGTCGCCTGCATCGATTTAACTTTTCCAACGCTTTCTATAATTCCAGTAAACATATTACCCTCATCTCATTACTGTATGGCCTTCATAGGCGAATATTTTAGTTTATCAAATCAGCTATCAATTCTTTATCACAACTTATTCAAATAACTGACAGTGAAACATCGTTAGACTTGACCTTTAATAGGATAGATTGTGGATAAGTAGAGATAAATCAATAGAGATATAGCTAGAAGTCGCTATAAAAACATAGTTATCCACAACAAATAAAAATTTCACATGAAACCTATTTATTTATGAATATACCGTTAAGGTATTGATTTATATAAATATTTATTAAAATAATCGAGATATAAACATCTTTTGTGTTTCATGTGAAACAAAGTTATACACAGTTCCATGTGAAACACGTAAATCAACAATTGATTTATCCATATTCTAAGCTTTTTTTTATAATTTGTGGAAAACCTACTTATACGAAGAATATCTATAAAGGTAATAAGGTTAATTTGAGGTCTGAGCCAAGCTGTTGATGACTTTCTATATCAAACCGTAACTGCTGAGCAAGGGACATAGGATTGAAATCAACCATTGGACGAGCTTGCTCACCAAGTAAACAAGGTGCTTGATATACGATTAACTCATCTACCAACTGTTGACTCAAAAAGCTACCTGTAACACTAGCACCTGCTTCCACCAACACATCATAGCACTGGTGCTCACTAACCAGTTTCGCCAACAACGCCGACAAATCGTCTTCATGCCAATAGATAGTATCTGGATGCCGGCATAGCTGATAATCAGACTGTAGGCTGTGCTTTAAACGCTGACGCCTATCAAGTATGACTATTTTAGGATTAGGTATTTTCTCAGGTGGCACGTCCAATTGTTCTGAGCGCACATTGAGTTGTGGGTTATCAGTTATTACAGTTTCACTACCGGTGATAATCGCGCCACTTTGTGCTCGTAGTTTTTGTACGTCTTCACGAGCAGCTGTCGAGGTAATCCACTTTGATTCACCAGATGCCATCGCTGTACGGCCGTCTAAACTGGTCGCTATTTTCAATCGTACATAGGGCATCTGAGTGCGCATAGCTTTTAGAAACCCACGGTTTAGTGCCTCTGCCTGCTCTGTCAGGACACCGACTGTTACCTCAATACCAGCTTGCTCTAATAGTTTCACACCGCGACCTGCGACCTGCGGATTAGGATCTAGACCTGCAATCACAACGCGATTTACCTTAGCAGCAACCAGCGCCAGCGCACATGGTGGTGTACGTCCCGTATGACTACATGGCTCTAATGTAACGTAAGCAGTTGCCCCTGCTGCCTGTGTACCAGCCTCTTTCAGCGCAAATACTTCTGCATGTGGCTCACCAGCTTTAGGGTGAAAACCTTGACCAATAATCTGCTCTGCCTGAACAATAACGCAGCCCACTGCAGGATTGGGTCTAGTAGTATACAAACCGCGCTTCGCTTGTTCGATAGCAAGCATCATAAAGTAGCGGTCTTGTGCATCTTGAGCATGGCTTTGAATAGACATAAGGCTGGTCTTAATAAATGATTGAGTGTTCTATATAAGAAAATAAGGTTCGAAAGCTGATTAACAATTAGGAATTACTTATCAACTAGGGCTTATTTAAAAGCTTACTTCGCCTACTTTTCATTTGGACGAATATTGGCAATTTCTTGATGAAATGCATCGATATCTTGAAAGTCGCGATATACACTAGCAAAGCGTACATAGGCGACATCATCCAAAGTTTTGAGTTCACTCATGATGATTTCACCCAAGACTTTACTACTGATTTCTCGCTCACCCATCTGCCTAACACGCTTTTCAATACGACTAATCATCGCCTCTTGTTCATCGATAGTAATAGGACGCTTTTGTAAAGGTAGTAAAATAGAACGGCGCAGCTTTTCATTATCATAAGGTTCAATCTTGTTGCTCGATTTGATAATCCTTGGCATGACAACTTCTACCATCTCAAAAGTCGTAAAACGTTCTTGGCAGCTGTTACACGAACGGCGTCGACGCACTTGTGCCCCTTCCGCAGCAAGACGTGAGTCAATAACCTTGGTCTCTGACGCATTACAGTACGGACAGTGCATAGCATTTCCTTATTTTACAATTGAGAATAAAAGCAGTATTTCTAAGATAGCTAATTTATTAAATAATAAAGAACACCGTGTTTCAGTTATTTACCAATACAAAAGCTACCAAATATTTTACCTAATAAGTCATCGGCGCTGAACTCACCTGTAATCTCACCCAAACTCTGCTGTGCTTGACGTAAGCTATCAGCAACCAACTCACCCGCTTCGAATACCGTTAATTGCTCATGGGCTTCTGCTAAGAAATTAGCAGTTCGTCTAAGTGCATCGAGATGTCTGGTACGAGCGATTAAGCTATTCTCTGGTGGATGAAAGCCTACTTTCTCACATAATGCTTCAACCAAGTTATCGATACCAATGCCTGTTTCACATGAAACATTAACCTGCTGATAACCTCTGTTCTTGATTTCAGCTTGGGTCATAGCAGCACTTTTTTCTCTGTTATTATCGCTCAATAAGTCGCTCTTATTAGCAATAATTAGTAAGCGTTTAGCTTCTGGCAATTCACCAAATAACTGTTCAGCAAGCTGTAACGGTGTGCTCTCTTCTTCAACATCGCGAGTCACATCATAGACCATTAGTAGCATATCAGCCTGCGTGATAGCAGTACGGGCACGCTCAATTCCGATACGTTCCACAGTATCTTCTGTCTCGCGTAGGCCTGCTGTGTCGGTCAGATGTAGCGTCAAACCATTGAGTACAACGGTCTCTTGCAGCGTATCACGTGTAGTACCAGCGACATCAGTCACGATAGCACGCTCTTGCCCTGCAAGGCGGTTAAGTAAGCTAGATTTACCTGCGTTTGGCCTACCTGCTAGCACGACATGGATACCGTCGCGCAAAAGCTGACCTTGCTTTGCCGTTGCTAAAACTTGCTGTATCTTATCTTGCGTCTGCTCAAGCTTACTTTGTATGACGCCATCAGACAAAAAATCAACGTCTTCTTCGTCGGGGAAATCAATCGCTGCTTCAACATGTAAACGAAGATGAATCAATTGTTCTAGTAGCTGGTTAATTTTTTGTGAAAACTCACCGCTTAGAGAACGAATCGCACTACTGGCCGCGGCAGCACTAGTCGCATCAATCGCATCAGCGATCGCTTCGGCCTGTACCAAGTCCAATTTATCGTTATCAAAGGCACGGTAAGAGAACTCTCCTGCACTCGCTTGCTTGGCACCTAGCTCAAAAACTCGTGCAAGCAACTGGTTTTGCAAAATAACACCACCATGCCCTTGTAGCTCAATAACGTCCTCACCTGTGAATGAATGCGGACCTTTGAAAAACAAGACGAATCCCTCATCGATGACAGTGCCATCAGCTTGATAAAAACGACAAAAGCTGGCCATCCGCGGCGTAAAAGCAGACTTACCTGTTAAAGCACATGCCATATCGTAAGCACGGCTGCCTGATAGACGTATGACACCCACACCCCCTCGCCCGAGCGGCGTTGCAATCGCAGCAATTGTAGCCAATCCAGATGTATTAGACTTTTCAGAAGAATTAGGTACGGCTAATGCTGTCTCTAAGGAATCCACAATTACTCTCAATGTTTAAAAGCTCCATTATAGACGTCTGGACTCATACTGACAAAGCAAACTTTGAAAGGTAGCCGCATCAGACATATTTTCGTTTTAATATTTATAAACTATGGATAATGTTGATAAGCTGTGGATAACATTTACCACTTATACACCACCTATAAAAAAACCACCGCTTGCGCGATGGTTTTTTGTATTTCTAAAAAAGAACTAATTAATCGACTACTTTTACCGTACGACGCTTCTGCTCTTCATCGACTTTCTTATTAACGATATATTGCTGAGTCATACTAAACAAGTTGTTGACTGTCCAATATAAAACCAAACCTGCTGGGAAGAACAACATGAACGCAGTAAAGATAATCGGCAAGAACTTCATGACTTTTGCTTGCATCGGATCTGCTGGCTGCGGGTTCAACTGCTGCTGTACAAACATCGACGCACCCATTAGCAATGGTAAGATAAACCATGGGTCCATCGCTGATAGATCTTGAATCCACAAAATCCATGGTGCATGACGCAGCTCAACACTCTCTACCAACACCCAATATAAAGCTAAGAAAATAGGCATCTGCATCAAGATTGGTAGACAACCTGCCATCGGATTGACTTTTTCTTCTTTGTATATCGCCATCATTTCTTGCGACATTTTCATCCGATCATCGCCATGCTCTTCTTTAAGCACTTTAAGTCTTGGTGCAATGGCACGCATTTTAGCCATCGAGTAGTAGCTCTTATTAGAGAACCACATCAAGGCAATTTTTACTAAGATAGTCAGTAAAATAATTGACCACCCCCAGTTACCAACAACCTTATGCACACCTTCCAAGATAGCAAATAAGACCTTTGATATTGGCCACAGCAGACCATAATCAACTGTTTTGTTAAGGCCTACCGCAACGTCTTTTAGCTCAGACTGAACTTTTGGACCTGCATACAGTGTTGCATTTAAAGTAACTTGTTTGTTTGGTGCTACGTTCACTGGTTGACTATTGAAGCCAATAAAGTAATCACTACCTGTTTCACGTGTAAAGAATTTGCCAGTGAAATTTTCAGGTGTCCAAGCAGATACAAAGTAATGCTGTACGATACCAACCCAGCCTTTATCGCTAGTCGTCGTCAACTCACCATCACTAAAGTCGCCAAATTTCAGCTTATTATAAGGATCATCTGGTGTACCCCAAGCGCCGCCTAGATAAGTCGCCATGCTCAGCGCGCCTTTATCAGACATACCAGGATCTTTACTATCATCACGCTTTAATTGCGCAAACATCTGACCTTGCCAAGCATTGGTAGACGCGTTTTGGATCTGATAGCTAATATCGATTGGATATTTATTTTCAGTGAATGTGAACGTTTTGGTAATCGTCACACCGTCTTTTTTGTAAGTAAGCGGCACTGACAACGTTTGCTGTCCATCTTCCATCACATAATTGTTAGCAGTATGGTTATAAGTCGCTCTACCTTCTGCTGTATCAATACCGTTCTGACCAATAAGTCCAGATTGAGCCACATACACACGGTTACTGTTGTTTTCTAACAATACGAAAGGCTTATCGCTATCGAGCGTTGCGTCATACTGCTTGAGCGCAGCATAAACAATATCACCACCTTCTGGATTGATTTTTATATCATAGCGATCAGTTGTTACCGTGATTAGACCAGCGTTTTTCGCAGGAGTCGCTGTCACAGCACTATTATCCACAGGTAATGTCTGTACCGGGATATCACCTGCTGCACCAGTAGTAGAAGGAATGTCAGCACCTACCGAACTCGTAGTTTCTGGCACCGCATCTACAGCTGGAGCATCGGCATAATCATCTCGCCATGCCAAAATCAGCAGATAAGCGGTAATTAGCATCGCAATGATGATCATCACCCGAAATATCTTTTGCATAAACCTTTCCTAGATTAAAAAATTAGGGAATGAAAAATTAGGGCATGTGTCATGACTGTCCTACACAGCTGTCCTGTCACATTGCAACTGCATCAGTAGTCATTTACATAAAATGTGCATCATTTTACTAAAAATCTGTCTTAAATGATACCAAGAGTGTGGATAACTTGTGGGTAACTTAACAGAGTATCGATCTGAGACTAAAGAGGGGGACTTCATGTTGATTTCATCAAATAATTAAGCTGTGAAACATAGCTAGTATAGTCTCGATAGACACCCAAACTCTGGAGGTTATTATTTGATACATCAGTAAAAGATATGTATTGATAGCTATAGCAAGCTAAGGGTAAGGGTACAAAGTCTATACCGTGCCCACCTAAAGGGTGACACCTGCTAAGACGTTTTAACAACAACCAACCACCCTTACGGGTGCCATGCCATGTTAAAGCTTGTTTGCCATAATTTGAGCATGTTGGATAATAGCGACAACGAGCAGGTATTATAGGACTAACTATTTTTTGATAAAAAACAATCAAATTAAAAAATACTTTATAGAAAATTTTATTTATATTTTTTATTTTTAATAAAATATTCATTTTATTTTTTTTCTATTTTCTTAAATATATTAATTATTTGATTTTTTATTTCTTTATTATCTATATCTTTAGTAGATTTTTTGACAATAAAAACAATATCTTTATTTTCCATTTTAAAAG
Source organism: Psychrobacter nivimaris (assembly GCF_009812035.1). Classification (GTDB taxonomy): domain Bacteria; phylum Pseudomonadota; class Gammaproteobacteria; order Pseudomonadales; family Moraxellaceae; genus Psychrobacter; species Psychrobacter nivimaris. The sequence continues at coordinate 18,951 of NZ_VZIZ01000005.1, forward strand.
CTTTCGTACGGAACTCTTCACGCACATATCTTTTGATCAGATTACGAGCGACAGCAGTAGGTACTTTACGCTTAGTAACAGCCATACCGACTCGCGGCTGTGCATGCTCGTTAGCACGTACAAAAGCCATTAAATGACTCTGATGAATCTTGCGCTCAGGTGCGTCAAATACCTCACGAAAGGCTGCAGGAGTAAGCAGGCGTTGCTGTTTAGTGAAACTAGCTGCAGGTGTATCTGATAGAGTATTGGACATAGTACAACCTAGTAGAATAACGATAGGAGAAATAATAACAAATTATAGAGACAAAAAAAGCGCCGATGTAGGCGCTTTTAATATATGGCTAAGTGTCAGTTGTGATGATTGACTATCGCAATCTATAAACAATAAGAACACAACAAGCACTATTAGCCATGCTTATCGCAATCTACTGATTATACAGTAAGGCGATGACGTCCTTTAGCGCGGCGACGAGCTAAGACCTGACGGCCTTTTTTAGTTGCCATACGAGCACGGAAACCGTGAGTACGTTTACGCTTGATCACGCTTGGTTGGAATGTACGTTTCATAACTCACCTATCAAAATAATGGACTAAATTCGTAATAACGGAGGATTATACCATTCAGTATAGTTTTGGTCAATAAACTAATTTGCTTTGTCCCTAAATAGGAAATACCTCATACGAACTTAGTAGAGATATTTCCTTAAAAACTTATTTCTAGTAATCAAATTTTATAGTTATATATTCTATGATTTACAAGGTTATCCACAGCTAGACTGAAATACTATAATAATAATTAATTAATATAAATATAGTATTGTTATTGTTGGGACCATGATTATCTGTGGTTAAGTCCATTTTCCTTTTTATTATCAAATTACTAGACTATGGGTAAGCCTGTGGATAAGCTGTGGGTTAAATATGGATAACTAGTTTATAAAAGTTATACACAAAATTATCCACAGTCTTATCCACAAAAAACGAGGTTTTATCCACAGGGTATCTGTGTTAAATTAGGCGCTACTTGATATACACCTTCGTATAGGGTGCTAGTACGAACTCTTTGGTTAATTGTTACGTGTAATATCGAGGCTTAGGTAGCAAGTTATATTGCTAAAAAATAACTATTATTTCAGATCACAAGGTCAGTACTTTTCATGATAGACACAGCAAATATTTGGGATAAATGTCTAAACGATTTGCGTTACAACGTCAAAGACAACGTGTTTACTATGTGGCTGAGACCTCTGTCAGCCCATCAAGAAGCGCAAACTTTGATTATTCTTGCTCCCAATGATTATTTTGTGACGTATATCAAGAAGAATCATCTTCAAGATATTCAGCAGTTGGTGACCAAACACAGTCAAGGTAGTATTGAAGAGGTCGTCGTACGTGTTGATAATGCTGGCCGCAATGCAGAAGATAATAGTCAATCAGGTTCTTTGTTTATAGAAGACGAGGTCTCCCCTACCCCATTCGAACATAAATTTGAATCTATTCATCATAACAACGCAAAAGCAGATATCGACGCGAACATGCGTCATAATGAGCCAGTTGAGTCTGCTGATACAAAATCATTAAGCTACCTGAACCCCGAATTTACTTTTGAAACCTTTGTTACAGGTAAGTCCAATAACTTGGCTTACAAGGCTTGTTATGAACTTGGTAAGCGCCAATCGAAAAATCGTCATAATCCTTTATTTATATACGGTCCTTCTGGATTGGGAAAAACGCATTTAATGCATTCTGTAGCTCATCGCTATTTAAAAAATAATCAAAGTTTTTATTATTTCACTTCTGAAAAATTTATAAATCAATTAGTTTATTCCTTAAGAAATAATAAAATAGAAGATTTTAAAAAGAAAATAAAAAAAGTAGATTTGTTAATTGTAGATGATATTCATGTATTGGCAGGAAAGACTAAAAGTAGTAATGAGTTTCTAACATTATTTGCAGATTTTACTAGTGGTGATAAACAACTTATTTTAGCCTCTGATCGACATCCCTCCCAAATGACAGAATTTGATGAACGATTTAGATCACGGTTTTCTTGGGGGTTAACAGTCGCTGTTGATCCTCCTGAGATTGATACTCGAGTACAAATTCTGCAGAAAAAAGCAGCCTCCTACGGTATGGTATTACCAAAGGAATGTGCGCTATTCATTGCGCAAAATGTGGTGTCTAATGTCAGACGTTTAGAAGGTGCCCTAAATCAGGTGTTTGCCAATGCTAACTTAACAGGGGCACAGATTACCCTTGAGATGGTGCAATACGCACTAAAAGACATCGTTGCGATGCGTGTGCAGGCAGTGAATATGGATAACATCCGTAAGGTAGTGGCTGAGTACTATGATGTCACGGTCAAAGATATTATGGGGCGCAAACGTACGCGTAGTATTGCAAGACCACGTCAAATAGCGATGGCTTTGTCGCGTGAATTAACAGGCGATAGCTTCCCTGAAATTGGTCAGTCGTTCGGTGGACGCGACCATACGACGGTGATGCATGCTTGTGATAAAGTAAATGAGTTGAGAGCAGCAGATCCTGCATTTGATAAGGATTATAAAACCCTAGCTCTGATGTTACAGGCAGGATAAAAGCGCTAGATATCGTTGTATTCTAGTAGATACAGATGGTTTATAATATCGAAAATATAAGTCCACAGATGCTTTGTAGATTATCGTCAGCAGACAAGGTATTATTAAGTTATTACGATAAATATTTATAAAAAAATCATTCAAATAAGAGTAATTAAGCATGCAATTATCGATCAATCGAGAATCGTTACTAAAAGCTATCAACTTGATCGCCAAAGCCGCTGATAAACGCCACAATATGGTTATATTGGGTAATATCAAGCTACAGCTATCAGAATCTGAGCTTATCTTAACAGCGTCAGATTTAGAGGTAGAGCTGACATCGACATTGAAATTGCCTGCTGGTGCTTGTGTAGAAGCAGGTACAACGACACTTCCTGCAACCAAGCTAAAAGATATTTGTAAATCGCTACCTGCACAGGCTCAAGTTAATCTAGCAACTCAAGCAAATGAGCGTTGCTTATTAACTAGTGGTAAGAGTCGTTTTACATTAGGAACATTGCCAAGCGAAGACTATCCGAGCTTGGGTAACCCTGAGAATATCACACCTCTGACTATCAGCCGTAATCGTCTGACAGATTTGATTCACAAAACGCAGTTTGCGATGGCGATTCAAGATGTACGCTATTACTTAACAGGTATGTTGTTTGACGTTTCACAGCAGCAACTGACAACGGTAGCAACAGATGGCCATAGATTGGCATTAGCCCGTAGTGTTATCAATGTAAGCGCAGATCTCAATATGCAGGCTATCTTGCCACGTAAGGCAGTGATCGAACTTGAGCGTCTAGCTTCTGAGCTTGGTAAAATGTTGGGTGATCAGGACAACGCAGTTACCCTAAGTTTTGGCCGAGAGTTTTTACAAGTAAGTTTGCCGTTTGGTGATGTAGATAGTGCAGGGCAAGTTAGCCAAGATCTAATGGTGACGTTTACCGCACGTTTAATTGATGGTAAGTTCCCTGATTATCGCCGTGTGATGCCGAGCAATACTGATAAATTGGCTTTATTCAGTCAAGAAAAAATGACAGACGTACTACGTCGTGTTGCCATCTTGAGTAATGAAAAATCTCGTGGTGTGGTCTTTAATTTTGCTAGCGATGGTATGGTCGAAGTACGTGCTAATAATGCTGAGCAGGATGAAGCAGTCGAGATGATACAAGCTAAGTATCAAGGTGAGCCGATGGAGCTGTCGTTTAATGCTGCGTATCTGCAAGATGTATTGGGCGTTATCCAAGGCGATTTACAAATGCATATGAGCCAATCGAATGCCTCTGTATTGGTCAATCAACTAAATGATGAGTTCCATCAATATGTCATCATGCCAATGCGTATATAGTGTTTTTTTTCTTTAGAGACAAACAAAATTGAATAGAAATAGTACGTTTTAAAGAACTTTGTTTTTAGTACTGAATATTAATTTTTAATAAACTTTTGCCTGCTAGATTAGCAGGCTTTAATGGGCGGCTATCGATACCATGATTGAACGTCTACAAATATCCCATCTTAGAAACCTTACTAAAATTAGTTTAGAGCCTGCTGCCTGCAACATAATTATTGGTGCAAATGGCAGTGGTAAAACCTCGTTGCTCGAATCTATATTCTTGTTATCAAGAGGTAAGAGCTTTCGTCATCACCAGCCAAAACGTTATATCCAACATCATCAAAATAACACGACTGTTCATGCTAAGCTCAATGATAGCCGTACTTTAGCTATTCAAAAGCAAGCAGATGCTACGACTATACTACGTCTCAATCAAACCACTGTTTACAACCAGAGTATCTTAACAGAGCAGCTACCTACGTTGCTGATAGATCCATCGACGATGGATATGTTGGAGCAGGGAAGTGCGAGCCGTCGACAGCTGTTAGATTGGTTGGTGTTTCACATGAAACAAGGGTTTCATCCACAATGGATGGCTTATCAACGCCTACTGAAACAGCGCAATAGTTTGCTAAAGAGGACTCGTCATTTAACCCAAGTACAGCTTTCTGAGCTGAAATCATGGGATAAAGGGTTGAGCAACCACGCTGCCTTGATTCATCATTATCGCGAGCAAGTATTTACTGAATGGCAGCCTTATTTTGCCAAGAGCATCGTACAGCTATTGCCTTCTTACGCTGAGCAACTGAGCCTAAGCTATAACGCTGGTTATGACACCAGTGTCGCGCTAGATGTGCAGCTTAATGAGCGGTTAGAGCAGGATTTGCAATTGGGATATACTCGTATAGGCAATCATCGTGCTGATATTCATGTGCATTGGCGTTCTGATGAGTCTATAAGTGATCAAACGACAGATGCGAGAACAGCAGCTTCAGTAAATAGTATCCAAACCAAATTACCGACTTTAAAAGAGCAAGCAGCAAACGTATTGTCTCGCGGTGAAAAGAAACTGCTCATTACTTCACTGCGCTTATCGCAACTACCACTGTTGCTAAACGATAGAGAGCGCAGTGACTCACTCAATGATGATTTATCATCGAGAGCGACACCTGTTGTGCTTCTAGATGATATCACTGCAGAATTAGATGATAGAGCTATAGAAATACTGCTATCGACCCTAGCTAAACTCCCTTGCCAAGTATTTATGACCAGTCTGGCAGACGATATTTTACCTTTAGTTCATGAACTTTGGCTACAACCGAATACGTTTCACGTGAAACAAGGAAAAATCTCATTTACTAACTAATACTTCATTTTTCTGCTTATACTTTTGATGATTACCCATCTACTTTAACTTCTCATTATTCAATACACTAGCCACTACTATCTGTCCTGACAGTTACTATGTTAAGACGACCTTTCACAGACCGTAAAACTCTCAGTAAACAGTGACTTAGAAGCAAAAAAATGTTAAAATAACCCTTTATTTTTGTCCTGTGCTCAGCAATTTATTTGATAGCATCATAGAAAAGATTTCTATTTTTCAATTATCTATAAGTATTTGATAATTATGTATTTTATTTATTTCAATAGTTTTGACAATGTCTAGAAAAACAAAGACTATTACTAATAAATAATTTACTAATTTTATCTCTGTGCAGCCTTTTTTGAGGCTAACGGTGGTTAGTGGTTTAGCTGCTCATATGCACTTTAGATTATGAATAATAGACGTTAATTCTAAGATGCCACTATGTAGCGGACTTTTTATAAGTGCGCTAATCGTAAATGGCTGATTATGGCTAGATTAAGGAATGTACATGAGTGATTCATTACCTATTGACCACGAGCAATTGATAGACGACAGTGCTACTGAAGCCACCGTGCCTACTGTAGTTTCAGAATTATTGCCTTCTGATTATAGTTCTAAAGATATTCGCGTATTGCGTGGGTTAGAGGCCGTACGTGTGCGTCCTGGTATGTATATCGGCGATACCGATGATGGCACAGGCTTGCATCATATGGTCTTTGAGGTAGTGGATAACTCTATCGATGAGGCGCTTGCTGGTCACTGTGATCAGATTGATATCGTTATTCACGAAGATGAATCTGTCAGTGTGATGGATAACGGTCGCGGTGTGCCTGTTGATATTCATCCAGAAGAGGGTGTATCAGCGGCGCAGGTTATTATGACGGTCTTGCATGCAGGTGGTAAGTTCGATGACAATAGCTATAAAGTGTCAGGTGGCTTGCACGGTGTGGGGGTATCAGTAGTTAACGCTCTGTCTCAAAAACTTGAGATGAATATCTGGCGCGAAGGCTATCACTACCATCAGACTTATACTGATGGCGTACCTGATAGCGATATCCAACAGATGGAAGCAACCGATCAGACAGGTACCCAAATCTGCTTTTATCCTAGCAGTGATGTGTTCACCGGTACAATTTTTGAGTACGATATCTTAGCAAAACGCTTACGTGAGCTATCATTTTTGAACTCTGGTGTGCGTATTGTTTTGACTGATGAGCGTATTGATAAGCGTCACGAGTTTGAGCATAAAGGTGGCTTGCTAGAGTTTGTTAGCTATATCAATGCTGGTAAAGACAGTATCAATGAAGTATTCCATTTTACCAGTCAGCAAGACGACGGTATCAGCGTAGAAGTCGCGCTACAGTGGACAGATACGTATAACGAAAAAGTACTGTGTTTCACTAACAACATCCCGCAAAAAGATGGTGGTACTCACTTATCTGGTTTCCGTTCAGCATTGACGCGTTGTTTGAACAGTTATATGGATCGTGAAAACTTATTCAAAAAAGAAAAGGTTGCTGCAACGGGTGATGATGCTCGTGAAGGGTTGACTGCAATTGTCTCTGTGAAAGTACCAGATCCAAAATTCTCAAGTCAGACCAAAGATAAGCTAGTATCAAGCGAAGTGAAATCTGCTGTTGAATCAGCGATGCATGATAAGTTCAATGACTATCTGTTAGAGAATCCAGGTGCTGGTAAAGCCATTGCGAATAAGATTATCGATGCAGCGCGTGCACGTGATGCGGCTCGTAAAGCACGTGAAATGACGCGTCGTAAGACCACTTTGGATATTGCAGGTCTGCCTGGTAAGTTAGCCGATTGCCAAGAAAAAGATCCAGTATTATCTGAACTATATATTGTGGAGGGTGACTCTGCAGGTGGCTCAGCTAAACAAGGTCGTAGCCGAAAAACGCAAGCAATTTTGCCATTAAAAGGTAAGATTCTGAACGTCGAGCGTGCTCGTTTTGATAAGATGCTATCATCTGCTGAGGTGGGTAACCTGATTACTGCATTAGGTTGTGGTATTGGTCCTGATGAGTATAATCCTGATAAAGTACGCTACCACAAAATCATTATCATGACCGATGCCGACGTTGATGGCTCACATATTCGTACCTTGTTATTGACGTTTTTCTTCCGTCAAACACCTGAATTGATCGAGCGTGGTTATGTATATATTGCTCAGCCACCGCTATACAAAGTGAAAAAAGGTCGTCAAGAGTTATACCTAAAAGATGATGAAGCGCTTAAAGCGTATCTATTGTCTTCAACGATTGATAATACCAAGCTACATATCAGTGCCGATGCGCCTGCGATTACTGGTCAAGCGCTTGAGACACTGCTTAATGACTATAACCAAACGCAGTTGATCAAAGCGCGTTTGCAGATTCGCTTCCCAGCGGTAATTTTGGACGCATTGACGCATACGCCAAAACTTAGCACTGATATGACTTATGATGAGTCTGCCATGCAGGATTGGAAAACAGCGATGCAGACTAAGCTTGATCACTTCGGTAGCGATCTAAGCCCTGAGATTGAATTGGTTAATATTCATGCACCGCAGCCAAAAAATATGGACGCAGCCGCAGCAGATTTATTGGGTATGACGCCAGTAGTAGGTACCGCAGAAGGCGAAGCGTCAGATAGTGAGGCTTTATCTACCAAGGCACAGTGGCTACCACGCGTCACGGTATACGTGCATCAACTGGCACACCATTATCTATTAGATGCTAGCTTTATCAACTCTGGTGAGTATGGCAAACTGCTACGTCTATCGAGTGAGTGGAATACATTGCTTGAGAGCGATGCCTTTATTCGCCGTGAAGCAAGTGCGGGCACAACGAAAGATATCCCAGTACGTGACTTTGATTACCTATGGCAACAAATGATGCTGGATGCGCGTCGTGGTCTAGCTATCCAGCGTTACAAAGGGCTAGGTGAGATGAACGCCGACCAGCTGTGGGATACAACGATGGATCCTGAAAACCGTCGTATGCTACGCGTTACGATCGAAGATGCTATCGCTGCTGACCATATGTTTACCTGTTTAATGGGTGATCACGTTGAACCGCGTCGTATCTTTATTGAAGAGAATGCGCTAACAGTATCGAACTTAGATATCTAAATTTAAAATTGGTTACTGACAATTTATAAAAATACCGCTTTAATATTCAAGGCGGTATTTTTGTTTCACGTGAAACTCATTTGTTAGTGTTGCTATTACCTAATAATTACAATCTGTGGAAATCAAATGATTGAAGTAATTTTACTCGCTATTGCTTTAGCGATGGATGCGTTTGCAGTGTCGATAGGGTTGGGTGCTAAGGCTCAAAAATATAGTCATCAATATGTACTGCGCTTGGCTATTTATGCTGCGCTTTACTTTGGTATCGCTCAGGGGATAATGCCTCTTATTGGATACTTATTAGGTGCGGCAATGTTGGGTTGGCTGGCCGCTGCTGCACCTTGGATTGGCGGTACTATATTGATTGCTCTAGGTGGGAAAATGCTTTATGAAGTGTTTACTGCTGATGAGTCAGATACTGACAGTGATGATCTGGACGTCAATGATGATGCTATTAACACTGATAGTGATACAGTAACAGCCACGAGTAAGCATGGACATATCAATCACCGCACTATGTTTACGTTAGCGGTTGCAACCAGTATTGATGCAATGGCGGCAGGGTTTACGCTGAATTTATTGGCACTGAATGCGTGGTTAGCTTGCTTAATTATCGCTGTAGTAACTGCTATATTTGGCTGGATCGGGGTCTATTTGGGACGTCGCTCAGGCACATGGCTAGAGGATAAAGCTGAAGCATTGGGCGGTATCGTGCTTATTGCAATTGGTCTAAAAGTGATGTTTTTTAGCTAATTTATTTAGATTTTTACTGAGTATTTATACAAAAGCACCGCTTTGAATATCAAAGCGGTGCTTCTTTGTTTCACGTGAAACTCGAATTGACAATTTTGCTTAGTGATTACTCTTCGTCAGTATCAAAACGCCAAGCTAGTACGCGAGTGCTTTTTTGACCTTGGCTCATCTCGATGATACGCATTTGAGCGACGTTTAGCTGCTTTAATAATAATTGCAATGGCTTAACGTTTTCAGATTTCGACACTAAAGTAGTAAACCAGCCAACGTGTTCTGCAAAGCTCTGACTTTCTTTTGCCATCTTGGTCAGGAAGGCAATCTCGCCACCTTCACTCCATAGCTCTTTATGCTGACCACCGAAGTTTAGGTTTTGCGCAGCGTTGCCTGATTTGGTTGAGCTACGGCTGATTTGCTCGCTTTCATTTTTACCACGATGACGCTGCAAGTTGTGTTGCTTGCGACTATTGGCTTCCATCGCTTCTTCTAATGAAGCATGAAACGGAGGGTTACAAACCACGACATCAAAATAATCTTGACGACCAATGATGTTTTTAAAGATAAACTTAGGCTCAGGCTGCAGCTTTACTTTGACCGCACTCTTTAGTTTTGGATTAGCTTCACAAATCAGCGCTGCGGTGTTGACTGAGATAGGGTCAATGTCACTTGCTGTAAAGCGCCAGCCATAGCTTTGACTACCAACGATAGGGTAGATAGCACTGGCACCAGTACCGATATCAAGGGCGTGAATTTCTTTACCCGTTGGCGGTGTGTTATCGGCGTTTACGTGAGTGGTTTGCGCCAGTAAATCCGCGATATAGTGAATATAGTCGGCACGTCCAGGAATAGGCGGACATAGATAACCTTCAGGAATGTCCCAAAATTTAACCCCGTAATAGTTCGCCAACAGTGCTTTATTTAGCACGCGAACAGCCTGATGATCCGAGAAGTTAATCGTCGACTCACCTTTAGGGTTGGTAATGGTGTGGTCAGCAAGCTCTGGTAAGGCGCGAGTCAGTATTGCAAAGTCATAACGACCTTGGTGCGGGTTGCGTGGGTGCAGCTGACCGAGTTTTTTCGCGGTCGCAGGAGATCTATTTCTGTGTTTACTATTTGCAGGGTTACGGGTCATGGGCTTACTTGTCATAATGTCAGGCTACGATATATGGATATAAGTAACCAGTGTAGCAGATTTCGCAGGTTGCTAATTGTTTATCCGCGCTTTATCGGTCGCTTATCGGTGACGTAATATCAAGTTAAGCCCTAATACGATCATCGCAGTACCCAATACACGGTCGATCCAATGCTCAAACCTTTGGAAGCGTCGATGTACCGCAGGGATAGAGAGTAGCATGACGACCGTACTAAACCACGCCATCTGTAACACCATCATCCATACACCATAAATAGCCAATTGCCAAAGCGGGATATCAGGCGACAATACAAGAGTAAAAATAGCTACAAAATAGATAGGCGCTTTTGGGTTAAAGACATTACAAAGAAATCCGCGACGCAACGTGGCAAAGGTAGATTCGCCATTACTAGACGATTTTTTGATAGTGGCTTCTCTTGTTGTAGGTGTGGTTTGGCTAGTAAGCGAATCTTGCGAAACGTGAGCGCTTGAACCTACTTGCGGGCCTACTTTTTTTAAAGCATGTGTTTTTTCTAAAAGATGAGCTGTTTCTAAATCTGCTGGTTTTTTAGGCTTAGCTTGGATACCTTGCCAACCTAAGTAAATCAGATAGCCACCACCCAACCATTTAATAGTAGTCAATAATGGCTGCGAATGAGCAATGACAGTCGCCAGTCCTAATACAGAATAGATAATATGGACGGCAAGACCTAGGGTAATACCGAGACTACAAATCAAACCTGTGCGTCGACCTTTTGCTAATGTCTGCTGCGAGACTAAGACAAAATCAGGGCCAGGTGAGGCCGCAGCTAATAGGTGTACGCTAGTAATGAGCAAAAAACCGTGCCAAAATTCCATAAAATACTCTGAACCATATTTAGACCTGCAACATAGTTGCACTTATCGTAAATGAGGTCAACTTTTATCGATTTTTGCACTATGCGAGTCATCTCTATTGCTTGTGTTATAGAACGAGGGTGTCTATATTAAAGGTGACTTATCGCTCAATTTCTATAGATAAATTATTGAGATTCGACTATATAACCACTCATTATATGCCAATGATTACTTTAACAAGGATGGAACCATGACTACGGATAGTAACGCCACAGAGAACCGCATCACTTATAACACACAAGGCCATGTTTGCCTTGTCGGGCTAAACCGTGCCAACAAACGCAACGCCTTTGACAGTCATATGATTGCCCAACTGTCTGACGCCATGACTCGCTACGAGCAAGACGACAACTTACGCTGTGCATTAATATTTGCCCATGGAGATCATTTTACCGCTGGGCTGGATTTGGTAGAGCTACAAGCCAAGCTAAACGATGGTGTGTTTGAGTTTAATGATGATCAAATAGACCCGTGGGGCATCGGTGGAAAACTGCGTACCAAACCTGTGGTCGTGGCGGTCAAAGGCACATGCTTCACTGTGGCTATCGAGCTGATGCTCAACAGTGATGTGGTCATCGCCAGTGACAACTGCAACTTTGCACAAATGGAAGTCCAGCGCGGCATCATGCCATTTGGCGGTGCGACGGTGCGTTTTGTCGCGGCAGCAGGTTGGCAAAAAGCCATGCCGTATCTACTCACTGGTAAAGCATTCGATGCGCAAACGGCTGATAGACTGAATTTGGTCAGTGAAGTGGTAGCAAATGGGACTGAATACGATCGAGCATTGACGTTGGCACAAGAGATCTGCAAAGCCGCGCCTTTGGGTGTGAGAGGGGCATTGTCTTCAGCACAAGATGCTAGCCTTAATGGGGCAGCGACTGCATTGGCCAATATCCATAGCTACTTACCACCGCTGTTTCATTCAGAAGATGCGAAAGAGGGTGTAATGGCGATGGTTGAGAGACGTGAGGCTGAGTTTAAGGGGCGTTAATACTAGTATGGTTTAAGAGTTATTTCTCATAAGCAAAAGATAAAAGTTCGATATGTGTGATTATCTTTTAAACTTCCGTAAAAGTCCTGTTTAGTCGAACATACCAGCCAAAAAAACCTCGCAATTGCGAGGTTTTTGTTTTATCTAGTATGACTGACTACAACAGCGTCAGTGTTGACCATTCAACTATAATTATTTAGCTTTCTGGTAGTAATCAACCATCATCGTACCTAAGGTGCCATTGTCATCGATTGTGACGATTCTGACCGTACCTGATTGTGCTGCGGTACTCGACTGAACTTGTCCAGCGTTACCTAACACGACTTGGTTATCTTTAGACGCTTTTGCCTCGTTACCGATAGCGATACTGTTCATGCCGCCTGCCATAGATTTATTACCGACCGCCACCGAAGTTGCGCCTTGTGCCATAGCCGCTTCACCAATAGCGGTAGAGCGCATACCGCTTGCATTGGCTAGATGACCAAACGCTTGTGCGCGTTCAGCGGTAGCTTTTGACTGCCAACCGATAGAGGTTGAGCCTAGACCAGCGGCATTAGCTTCACCGCCTACGGCTGTTGCTGAATTTAGACCTGCATTGGCTTTATTCCCGACAGCAACTGTATCATTATTGCCACCCGCCATAGCTGCCTCACCGACAGCGGTAGAGCGTACACCACTTGCATTGGCTAGATGACCAAAAGCTTGTGCACGTTCGGCAGTGGCTTTTGATTGCCAACCAATAGAGGTTGAGCCTAGACCAGCAGCGTTAGCTTGACCGCCAACGGCAGTAGCTGAGTTTAATCCTGCATTGGCCTGACTACCAATGGCAACGGTATCATTGGTGCCGCTAGTCGTGGCAGCATTGCCGAGAGTGATGGCGGTGCTGCTAGTTGCGCTTGCAGTCTGATGGTCAGTTCCTGTTGCCATAGCAGTGCAAGAAGCGGTTGCGGCAATGGCAAAGGTAAGGGCACTAATCTTTAGTACTGATTTCGGTAAAAAGTCCATTTTCATTCTTCATTCCTTTTTGTTAGCCTTGATGGCTTATTAGGTAGTTTGGGTAGATGTTGATAGATTATAATCATGGCAACATCAGCGCACTCTGGCACAAATAACTTTATGATAGATAGAGTCCGAAACCTTAATGTAGCATTAATTTTTAATCATTATTGAAATAATGTTTACTTTATATCTTTGAAGGTTATTTAAGCCGATAAATGGATAATTAAGGTCTAAAAGCACTTTAATTATTTGTAAAAAATCGAATGCGCCTTAATCTACTAGAGCAGATAGCGTAGCGTATATTGATAATATAGTGCACATATTGCGCTGTGTTTTCGACGTTCCAAACCATTATTATTCCAAATAAGAAGAGTACCAATGCAATATAACTTTGATGAAATAATCGACAGACGCGATACCGGGTCACTCAAGTGGCACTATAGCGATGAGACAATTGCGCTATGGGTGGCGGACATGGATTTTAAGGCTGCCGCACCGATATTAAGCGCGGTTGAGCAAGTCATGCAGCATGGCATTTTGGGTTATACCAAGCCTACTGATGCCTTATACAACTCGATTATTAACTGGCATGGCAGTCGTTATGACTTGCAGTTAGAAAAGCAAAATATTTTGTTTTCCCCTGGTGTCGTGCCAAGCCTAGCGCTGATGATGAATGTCTTTACCAAGGTAGGCGAGGCGGTAATGGTCAACGATCCTATTTATACACCCTTTATGAGCAAGGTTGAGCAAAATGGTCGCAAGCTTGTACTTTCTGCACTGAAAGAAGCCGAGGGTAAGTATCATCTAGACTTGGCCGATATCGAAGCCAAAATCATCGAGCATGAGGTTAAGCTTTATCTACTGTGCAATCCGCATAATCCTGGCGGGCGTGTATGGACGAGGGACGAGCTGGAAGCGCTACTTGCGATTTGTAAAAAGCACAACGTGGCGATTGTTAGTGACGAGATTCATCAAGATTTTACCTTGACTGGTCATACGTTTACGCCATTTCTGACACTAGCAAAAGGCTATGAGCACAATGTAGTCAGCCTGACTTCGATGACCAAAACCTTCAACATCGCAGGTATCAAAGGCTCTATGATATTTGCAACAGATGAGGCATTGGTCAAAAAAATCAGCCGGCAGCAGCAGTTAAATGATGAGTATGAGCTGAATCTATTTGCGTATACAGCCATGCGTAGTGCTTATGAGCATGGCGGTGAGTGGCTAGAGCAGGCGCTTAGTTATATCGAGGCCAATATTGAATTGACGGTGCAGTTTTTAAATAAGCATTTGCCTGATATTAAAATCATGCGCCCAGAAGCATCGTACCTAATCTGGCTAGATTGCTCCGCATATAGCCAAGACGATCAGGCATTATATGACGCGCTTAGAGCTGCCAAGGTTGAGTTGAGTGCGGGGTTCAAATATGGTGAGGAAGGGCATCTTAAAATGCGGATTAATGTTGCATGTCCTAGAGCATTGCTATTAGAAGGGTTGACTCGTATGCATGCAGCGTTGGGTGATGCTACGTAGTAAGTGCAGTAAGTAGTACGGGTCCTTGCTAAATGGAGAGGCAGATAGTCTGTTTGTCACTGGGCTTATGATTGGGCTTACTGTCTCTTCTGTTCTTATTTTTAGCCTATTTAGACGACTATCGAGTGAATTGAAGGTACGCCCTAATAATAATCGCGAATAATTCATCATCTAATAGCCAATAGAGGGCGTAAACTTGTTAAAATAGGGCACCAATTTATCTATTGATGGATATCGATTTATGACCACTGCTGCTGCCACTCCTGCAATCAAAGAAGATCGCATCTTAATCCTCGATTTTGGCTCGCAATATAGCCAGTTAATCGCTCGCCGTGTGCGCGATTCTGGGGTGTTTTGTGAGATGTTCCCTTATGACATTGACACTCAGCGCATCATCGATTTTGGCGCAAAAGGCGTCATCTTGTCAGGTGGCCCCGAGAGCGTCCACGCAGAAAACAGCCCACGTATCAACGATGCGGTATTTGACCTAGGCGTGCCAGTACTAGGTATCTGCTACGGTATGCAAGCAATGGCAGAACGTTTCGGCGGGCAAGTTCATGCCAGTGATATCCATGAGTTTGGTGCAGCGACCATCGAAGTAAATGGTCACTCGCAGCTGACTGACGGTATCGAAGACAGCAAGACTGACGGCGCGGCTGCCAAGCTAAACGTTTGGATGAGTCATGGTGACAAGGTCATCGAAGTACCTGAAGGCTTTGATATCATTGCTAACACGCCAAGCTGTCCAATCGCGATTATGGCCAATGATGACAAGCAATACTACGGTCTACAGTTCCATCCAGAAGTCACGCATACTCTACAAGGTCAAGCGCTGCTTGGTCGTTTCGTTCATCAAATCTGTGAGTGTGCAGGTGAGTGGACGCCAGACAATATCGCTGATATGCGTATCGCACAGCTAAAAGAGCAAATCGGTGACAAGCAAGTATTGCTAGGTCTATCGGGCGGTGTGGACAGTTCAGTCGTTGCCGCGCTATTGCACAAAGCAATCGGCGATCAGCTGACTTGTGTGTTCGTCGATAACGGCCTATTGCGTCTGCATGAAGGCGACCAAGTGATGCAAATCTTTGCAGAAAATATGGGCGTAAAAGTCATCCGCGTCAATGCAGAAGACTTGTTCTTAAACGCATTGGCAGGCCAGTCTGATCCAGAAGCCAAACGTAAAATCATCGGTAAAACCTTTATTGACGTATTCGCTGAAAGCGCGCGTCAAGTGAGCGAGCAGAGCGATGGTAAAGTTGTTGAATTCTTAGCACAGGGTACGATTTACCCAGACGTCATTGAATCTGCTAAGTCGCATCAAGGCAAAGCACACGTCATTAAGAGCCATCATAACGTAGGCGGTTTGCCAGATGACTTGGCATTTGAATTGGTTGAGCCGTTACGCGATCTATTTAAAGATGAAGTGCGTAAACTTGGTATCACGCTTGGTTTGCCGCCTAAAATGATCAATCGCCATCCGTTCCCAGGTCCAGGTTTGGGCGTGCGTATTTTGGGCGAAGTGACCAAAGAATATGCAGATATTTTACGTCAAGCTGATGCCATCTTTATGGAAGAGCTTGAGCGTTCAGGCTGGTATGACAAAACCGCGCAAGCCTTTGCGGTATTCCAACCAATCAAATCTGTCGGCGTGGTCGGTGATGGTCGCCGCTATGCATGGGTAATCGCGCTACGTGCAGTTGAGACCGTAGACTTTATGACTGCACGTTTTGCGCATCTGCCATATGATTTGATCGAGACCGTATCAAACCGCATTATGAACGAAATCGCTGAAGTATCTCGTGTGACCTATGATGTGTCGAGCAAGCCGCCGGCGACGATTGAGTGGGAATAATTATTCATATGCTATGATTGTAATATCAACGCAAAGGAGTGATGGACTATGAAACTGGTTCATGTGGGACAAAACGAGTGGATGTTTGAAGATGACGTTAGCGATAAGTCGGCTGACAATAGATCAAATGCGCTTGGCGCTGGTAGAGCGCTTAATCTTAAAATAAAAGCCTTTGTAGATGCCGAGGTAAAAAGAGGTCGTGATATCAACGATATTATGAATGAAGTCATGACCAAATTTCAGCATGAAATTGTGCAAGACTTTGATGAGCAGCCGCCAACCTCATTCCAAGTGATACAGATGACGCTGGAGAAAGAAGGTTATGAAGTGGCTCGTGATATTGCTCAGTTTTTAGTATTAGAGAATATGAATGACCCTGATGCTTACTTTAACTTAGCATTTTTGTGTGAGCAGCATGATGACAGCTTTTTAGCACTATTGAGTAGCCGCGAATGTATGCGCCTATACTTAGAGTATTTCCCCAAAAACTTTAATTGGCAAAAAAGTAAGCTGCCATGGGGCATCATGGAGAACCGTCCCTTTTTGCGAGCGCTGTTTCAGCTGGCAAATGTCTATGCTGACAATATGAGCTTTGATGAAGCCTGCGAGCAGGGAGAAAGGCTGCTACAAGTTTGCCCTAATGACAACCTAGGTATGCGTGAAGCGCTGATAGAATGGTACATGTTTACCGAAGAGTATCAGAAAATAATTCGAATTTGCGACAACTATCCAGAGGATATGCTTGCAAATATCGCTTTCGGTAAGGTGCTGGCTTACTGTTATCAAGATAAATTAGATAAGGCTGAAAAAGAGTGGGATATCGCAAAAGATAACTTGCCTGAAGTGGCGCATGAAATTCTTAAAAAGCGTCATCCTAGACCACGCGGTATGGGTATCAATAGTTATGGTATCGAAATTGGTGGTAAAGAGCAGGCTTATCTCTACTGGCAAGATATGGGCGATTGGTGGGAAGAAAATACTACCGCTCAAACCCTGATTGAGAAAAAACGTGCTGAGAAAAAGAAGAAAAAATAATTTGATTTAGCGGCACTTCTCTTTAGTTAAAACACTCAACTTAGTTGGGTGTTTTTTGTTTTAAACATAAAAGTTTTACTCGATAAGTTTTGCTTCGATAGCAGCAACTTTGTTTATTAACTTATTATTAAATTCTAAATGGCCTAAAGAGTAGTGAGCTTTTCGATGACAGGTAGGACATAACGCAATAACGTTTTGAGGTAAGTCCGCACCACCATCTGCCAATCTAGTTAGATGATGAACTTCCAGATAAGGTCCAGATTTAGTTTCAAATGGCGCTGTCTCATTACATCCCTCGCATAAACCATTAGCTCTTTTTTTAGCATACAGCTTAATTGCTGTACTACGGTTTTGAATAGACTGAATTTTTTCTTGAGTGCTTGCGTGGGTTGGTGTTGAACTTAAGGCAATTTCTCGTAATTGCTGTAATGATTTACCTTTACTAGGCTTAATGATATAAACGGCTTTAGGGGCTTTAACTACTTTAGATGGCAGGGTTTGAGTTGTATCAATATTTTTAGTATTAACCATATCTAGATGAAAAATGATAGCGACACGAAGCTCGCCATTTCTATCTGGCCGTTCTTCAATATGATGAAAAACGTAATTACAATACCCTAAAAACCGTACAAAGCCTCGTGATGTTGATTCGAAAAGTAGAATTTCTTTATTGTTTTTTTGATGATCATGAATTGCCAAATTACCTTTGGTCATTTTCATGTCACCTTCTTGGCCTTCACCCGTATATTTAAAGGTGCCGTTAGGGTCAAAATCATCAATATAGCCATATTCGCCGCCAGCATCGCCGGTAAAAATAAATACATATGGATGAGCGGCAGGAGTAGCTATACCTCCATATTGCTGGCCCTTATATCTACCGTGTATATCAGCACGCCTATTATAAATTTTTCCTATCTCAAACAATTTAACTTCCTTATTGTTAATATTCCATAAAACCAATATAGTAAACTTAAGTTTGTTAAAGTCAATTAAAAAAGCGGTGCTCTTTCAGATAAAGAGCACCGCTACTGTTTATAATATTTGTTCTGAAGAAAACCTAACCCTTCACATTCACTATATAACGCCCAACCACTTTGCTCGACATAAAGCGATCTAAGTATTCTGGCGTTTGCTCTAGCGTAATCTCTTCACCATAGCTTTCAAGATTAGGTAGCTTCATATCGGTGGCGACACGTTGCCAAATAGCTTCTTTATCAGCTAGCGGGATATAAACCGAGTCGATACCCAATAATGATACTGCTCTAGTGATAAACGGCATGACCGTCATCGAAAACTCAGCGCCACCTGCTAGACCACAGCTCGTCACCGCGCCGCCCGCTTTAGTCTGTTTGAGCAAGTTAGATAGGTAGTCGCCGCCGATAGTATCAATGGCGTTTGCCCATAGCTCACGGCCGACAGGTTTGTTACCGATTTCATTGATGGTATCGCGATGACGTACTTCGCTCGCGCCAAGCTCTTTTAAGTGCTCGCTTTGCTCTGGCTTACCTGAGAATGCAATCACTTCATAGCCGAGCTGCTTTAAGATAGCGATACTGATCGTACCTACGCCGCCCGTTGCGCCAGTCACAGCAACTGGACCATCACTGGGTTTTGCACCCATTTTTTCTAACTTTTGGACACTTAGCGCTGCGGTTAAGCCGCCAGTACCATAGGTCATCGCTTCTTTTAGCGTCAACGTTTCTGGGCAAGGCAGCGCCCAATCTGCTGGTATAGAGATCATTTGACCGAGACCACCGTCCGTATCCATACCAAGATCATAGCCGAATACCAATACTTCTTGTCCTGCGCTAAACGTGCCTGATTTATCACTGACGACCACGCCAGCTGCGTCGATACCTGGGGTGTGCGGGTACTGTTTGGTGATTCGTTTATTACCCGTGGCAGACATCGCATCTTTAAAATTTAATGATGAATAATGCACTTCGATAAGCAAGTCATTTTCCGGCAAGTCACTGACTTTGCGCTCTTGAATGCTCTTTTTGAATTCGCCATCGCTGGTTTCTTCGACGACTAGGGCTTTAAAGGTTGTATCGTTTGACATGGTTATATCCTTATTAAATATTATTATTTGGGTTGATAGGTAGTTGCTTATGTTTGCATTAGAATTACCATAACAACAGTACGGTTAAAATAAAAAAGCCCAAGGTATTATCTAATGAGTAATACAAATGGACTTTTCATATTTTTTGATACCTTTAATGACAGTCATTGCAAGGTTAGAGTATCGCTTAAGGCTTCAGGATAACTTTACCTTTTTTGCTTGATTGTACTTTTCCAGAGACGGCGGTTGTGATGTCGTCCAGACTATAGATATCTTCAATAGGGAGTTTTAGATCGCCGTTTGAAGCGCGTTCTAGTAGCTCATCGATTAGACGTTGTTTGTTTTCTAGATCCATCTCTTGGCTGGTTTTACTGCCCCAGAACCCTTTTACAACGGCCTGCTTAAAGATCAAGCTACCAGCGTCTAGTGCCATTGGCTTGCCTGACATGATACCAAATGAGACCAGCGTGCCTTTGCTACCCAGTAATGATAGTAGCTCGTTGCTCGACTCACCACCGACTGAGTCAACGGCTGCTGTGATCTTATCATCACCAATGATGGCGCGAACTTGGTCTTTCCAATTATCGTCAGCTGTGACGACATTGTTTTTGATACCGAGCGAGGTCAGCTCTTCTATCGCATCTTTACTACGTACGAGATTGATCGTATTTACACCGCGTGCTGCTGCTAGCATCGCAAGGGTTTTACCCACAGCGCCGTTCGCCGCATTATGAATAATCCATTGACCGCTATCTACTTCCAAAAATTCTAATAGCATTAAGGCAGACAACGGCATAGCGATGAGCTGAGCAGCCAATTCGTCTTCGATAGTATCAGGCATGTTAAATACCATGCTGGCAGGTGCGACAAAATACTCTGCCCACGTCTCATGCACACTAGCGCACGCCACACGTTGGCCGACGCTTAGATCTGTGACGTCATCACCCACGGCATCGATAATACCTAGCGCTTCACTACCACCGATGGCTGGCATCTCAGGCTTATAGCCATATTGACCACTTACCGTTAGCAAGTCATGGTTGTGTATAGGGGAGAGGATGGTTTTGATGCGGACTTCGTTGGCAGCTGGCTGCGGCATGGGGCTGTCGCCAACGCTCAATACGTCAGAAGGTTTGCCAAAGCTGTTATGAATAGCACTACGCATGGTGATTTCCTTTATATATTTATGATTTAATTTATGTGTAAGTGTATTAAGAGTATGAATAACCGACTATAAACATCATGTCATTGAGATCATTCATCAATGTATTTTTTCTTCTAGTAGAAACGATACCATGATAATGATGCTTAGAGGTTATCGACTAACAAAGACACTATACTTAAAAATAGACTGGTCGTCTAGGAGTTGGATACATTTGCGCTAACGGGATTTTGTTATAGAAAGCTTGGCTTACATCGGTCATATTCTCTAGCGTTAGATTGTCAATCGCATATATATGGAATACGGCATTAGGCCAGTTCAGTCTATTCTCTATAGAACCTTGACTTGCTTGCCCTATATCTAAACTATCTTATAACGACGATGACTCAGAATTATGATAGCTATCGATACTGTTTAATAAAACTCTATCCTACTCAGCACGTGCTCTTGTACTAGATAGGCGCAGATGTATGCACTTGGCCATGCAAACATAAAGGCCAGTCCCCATGAATGCATCAACTCCATAAAAAATCCGTCGATAAAGCCTTGTTTTACCACCAATAAGGCCGTCGAGATAATGAGTGACATCATCATCGCCATCAGA
Source organism: Psychrobacter nivimaris (assembly GCF_009812035.1). Taxonomy (GTDB): domain Bacteria; phylum Pseudomonadota; class Gammaproteobacteria; order Pseudomonadales; family Moraxellaceae; genus Psychrobacter; species Psychrobacter nivimaris. The sequence continues at coordinate 40,382 of NZ_VZIZ01000005.1, forward strand.
CCGGTAAAGATGAGACGGTAGTATTTGCGGCGCGTACGTATTCTGATGGTGGGAAAATTGGCCATAGTATTCGGTGTCCTGAATGGTGCTAATGACACTTCACTTATGAAGTGAGTGTCGGTTTTATATAATAAATAGTGGTAGTGGCCGTTAGGATTTGCCATTGAGTACTATCATATCGCGTGCTGACCGATGAATAAAATGGTTATTATAAATGCTTAGATTCAGTATTGCTTCACGATAGCCACTTTTACTGTAGGACGTTTTTTATAGCAGGACAGTATAAAGAAATAACGCACTAAACTGGGTTAATTTTGCTACGATAAAGTCAATCACAGCAAACACATAGGAGCATGAAATGGCAGCTCAAAAGCAACGAACATTAGGCATCATCGGCGGTATGAGTTGGGAGAGTACCGAGAGCTATTATCGTCTGATTAACGAAGGTGTCAAGCATCAGCTTGGCGGTCTACATTCAGCAGATTTGTTGATTCATAGTGTGGATTTTGCATTGATCAATACGTTACAGGAGCAAGGCAGATGGGACGAGCTAGGTGTGATAATGGCTAACAGTGCTCAACGTCTACAAGCAGCTGGCGTACAAGGAATTATGATTGCCTCTAACACGATGCACAAACTGGTTGATGACGTGCGCTCCGCCACAGACTTGCCATTGACTCATATCGCTGATGCGACTACTGATGCTATCAAAAAACAAAATCTTACCAAAATAGCCTTACTTGGCACTCAGTTTACGATGACTCAAGATTTCTATAAGCAGCGTCTTATTGATGCGGGTTTACAAGTATTGATACCGGAAGATGAGGCGAGAGCAGAAGTACATCGCATTATCAAAAAAGAGCTGTGTGTCGGTGAGTTTAAAGACAGCTCACGAGAGTATTATCGTCAAGTGATTAAAGATTTGGCAGCGCAAGGGGCAGAGGGTGTGATCTTGGGCTGCACAGAGATTGGTTTACTTATCAAACAAGCCGACAGCCCCATACCTGTATTTGATACCACAGCTATTCATGCAGCTGCGGCGGTAGATTTTTTGTTAGAGTAGTGCGGACTGACAAAAATATTTAAGCCTATAACGCTTTTACCAGTCGCTCAAGCAGTTCAAACGTGCTTTCTTGTTTGACCAAAGTTACCCCTTGTCCTGCCCATAAAGATTGATGTTCTGCATCCATATTTTTAGAGGCATGAGCTCGCATAGATTTGGACATGGCATTTAATTGTGGGTAGGGCGGTAGCTCATCTGCACTCTCAAATTGAGCAAAATCACGTAGATAATCGTTTAATAAACCACGAGCGAGCTTACCTGAGAATAATCGAGTTAAGCGTGTCTCTGAGCTGCGCCTGCTGTGACTGGCATCGAGTAAGGCTTGTTTATAAGTATCATTGATACCGCATTGGTCGGTGGTCAAAAACGCCGTCCCCATTTGTGCAAGCTCAGCACCTGCCGCTTGTACTGCCTTGATATCCTGTCCCGTCATAATGCCACCTGCGGCAACCAGCGGAATATCCGTGCAAGCACGCGTTTGGCCAATCAGTGTCAATAATCCTAGAGGATCGGTTTCGCTTTGTGGTAACCAACCACCGCGATGTCCACCCGCTTCGACCCCTTGTACACATACCGCATCTGCGCCAATATCTGCCCATGCTTTCGCTTCTAGTGGATGATTGGCGGTACCGATGACGCGTGTGCCGAAACTTTGCAGACGCTGAACTTGCTCAGCACTGATAATGCCAAAGGTAAAACTGGCAACGGGAACGGGATTGTCATAGAGCACTTGTAGTTGCTCTGCGAAGCTCTGCGCTGGGCGTTGAGGTAGTGTAAATTCGATATTATTATCTTGATAGTACTCACTCAGCCAAGCAGGTGTTGCAGTATCAAAGGTCGTGGATTCTTGCTCAGACAATACCATGAGATTGACCATAAACGGACGGTCGGTGAGCGATTTAATGGTATCAATTTGGCTGGTCAAAACATTTGGCGCAGTCATGCCAGATCCTAATGAGCCCAGTCCACCAAAGTTACTGACGGTCGCTGCCAGTTCAGGTGTGGTTGCTCCTGCCATTGGTGCTTGAACGATAGGGTAGGTTAAGTTTAGAGTATCAAGTAAGGTCATGACGGGTAGCCTTTTATTAAGGTGTTTGCATGGCTTACTGTAGCAGAGGTAGGCGGTGCGCGTGTTAGATAGTGTTTATTTAGTTGCTGAATAAGGGGTGGGTTTTGGCTACAAGTCTGTAGTTAGATTATTTGACTATAGTTTTGTAGCTGAATGCTTGCTATATTAAATAGTTGGAATATACGTACTAGAATAATTATTAAAGAGAAAAAATATGAGCATTACTCCCAGAGGTATGAGTTTGCAAGAAGTGTAGTGGTCAACTAATTTAGGACACCTGATAAGAGGTTTTTGTTAAAATAGCGTCTCTC
>NZ_VZIZ01000050.1 GCF_009812035.1 Psychrobacter nivimaris
GCTAATATCTATTTAGCAGCGACGATTATCCATTTACGGTAATTGTCAACACACCCTAGTACTTTAAAAATAAAATAATCTTTTAAAATAAAAACGCTGATCCTAAATGGTCAGCGTTTTTTTGCGTTACAAATGTAAATCTGTCTCGCCGCCCTGTTCTTTCATCCGGCGCTGCTCACGGCGTTGATAGCCTAGACCAGATGCAGCAAACCAATGCGGCTTCGATGTTTGTAGTAAATCACTCAGCTGCTGCAACTGAGTCTGCAAGGTTTGGGTCAACCAAAAATAGCCCTGCCACTCAAATGCTAGGTGCTGTACGCTTGGATACTCCGAGACAGCAATACGAGTAATGGGCCGGAATATTTCGTCACTTGGACTACGTAATACCGCTGCCATATGCTGCATCGCTTGGGTTAGCTCATGCTGATAATGTACCAATAAAACATGATTTTCTTCATCAATTTCGATATTTGCCAAGCGCGGTGCCGCACTTAACAGTAAGTCAATCGTCCCGATAATATTACGATGGGTACGTTGAATTGTCTCTAGCGTTTCCTTTTCAATACCTGACTCACTGGCCGTCGCCGCGATATGGGGTCGCACAGCCAGCAGACGTTTATTAATCTGTTGTAACGCTGTGACCAACGCTCTATCAACGGGTACTTCTTTAACAGGAAAAGCCACGGGGTTTAATTTTTGAACAGAATCGTCCACTACTCCATCCGTTGCGTCAATATGATGACCTACGCCTGCATAGAGACTACTACACGCGTCAAGGTTACTACTCAATAAGAACCGCCACATCAACGTTGATTTGAGCGGCAAAATCAGCGTCACTGCTACCGAAACGCCTGTCCCCAGTAAGATATTTAATGCGCGGTAGATACCATCTTGACCAATGCTATTATTGCCTAAATCAGAGACAATCATCAACATAGTGATACCCGTTAGCAGCCCTGTATACCCAAGCTGCCTGACGGCTAGATAGCCAATGATGCCGCTGAGCAGACCAATGAGCGCATAGTCCACCCACAACCATGCGCCTGCGTTCTGATTAAACCATAACACCCCAAGCGCAGTACCAATACCTAACAAAGTACCGATTACGCGCTCTTTTGCCTTAGTATAAATAGCGCCTTGGTATTGCAATAACCCTAGAATAATAAATACTGTAATGGTCGTCCATTCACCGTGCGGAAGATTGGTGATTTTATTTACCAATAGGGCCAATATCACAGCCGTACCTAGGCGTATGGCATGTAAAATATCTGCATGTTGGTAGCGAACATAGGGTTCGACAAATGGAGCAGTAATACGCTGATAAAGGGTGGATTTCACGCAAGGCTACTCTTTTTGGATGGAATATTTAAGTGAGACATTTTAATAAAGTATTATTAAAAAACATCAATAACTAAGGGTAAGTATAAATGGATATTCTATCAGCAAAATGACGGGCAAAAAATAACGCCTTTTACCTATTATTCACAGGTAAAAGGCATTATAAAAAATATCCTAGCACACTATATTGAAATCTACGCTATTGAAGATTATTCACCAAATGACTCATCGAATTACTTATCAAGATCTGCGTTAGTGTTAATGAGTAATAGTCTATTGCGCTAGCGTATTATACTTCTAGGTAGTCTAAAATACCTTCCGCAGCTTCGCGGCCTTCCCAAATCGCGGTCACAACCAAGTCAGAACCGCGCACCATATCGCCACCAGCGAAGATTTTAGGATTTTGAGTCTGGAATTTGAAGGTTTGCTTTTCGGCTGCTAATACGCGACCAGAGCTGTCCATCCCCACTTGCTGAGACTCGAACCAATCAGCAGGACTTGGTCTAAAACCAAAGGCCATGATGACTGCATCACATGGGATGATCTCTTCAGAATTAGGAATTGGTTCAGGGCGTTGACGACCACGGTTGTCTGGTGCACCCAACTGAGTAGTAACGACTTTTACGCCGTTAACTTTACCATTTAAGCCGATGATTTCGGTTGGCTGACGATTGAATAAGAACTCGACGCCTTCCTCGCGAGCATTGACCACTTCGCGGCGTGAACCTGGCATGTTTTCTTCGTCACGGCGATAGGCACAAACTACTTTTTCGGCGCCTTGACGGATACTGGTACGGTTACAGTCCATTGCTGTATCGCCGCCACCAAGTACTACCACCTTTTTACCTTTAAAGTCGATGTACTCTTCAGCGTCTTTTTCCCAGTCATTGCAACGGTTCACGTTGGCAATCAGGTAATCTAGTGCATCATAGACGCCTGTCAGCTCTTCACCAGCAAAGCCGCCGCGCATATAGGTGTATGTACCCATACCCATAAATACTGCGTCATAGTCAGCCAGTAGCTCATCAATGGTGACGTCTGTACCAATCTCTGTCTCTAAACGGAATTCGATACCCATGTCTTCAAAGATCACACGGCGATTGCGCATGACATCTTTTTCCATTTTGAACTCAGGAATACCAAAAGTTAGTAAGCCGCCAATCTCAGGGCGCTTATCAAAGACGACTGGTTTGACACCATTTCTGACCAAGATATCTGCGCAACCCAGACCTGCTGGCCCTGCGCCAATGATAGCGACTTTTTTATCTGTCCAAACGACTTCAGACATATCTGGACGCCAGCCAAGTGCAAACGCAGTATCGTTGATATATTTTTCGACATTACCAATAGTCACTGCACCAAAACCATCATTTAACGTACAAGCGCCTTCACACAGACGATCTTGTGGGCAAACTCGTCCGCACACTTCAGGCAAGGTATTGGTACGGTGGCACAATTCAGCTGCCTGAAATATCTGGCCTTCGGTGGCCAATTTTAGCCAGTTAGGAATATAGTTGTGTACTGGACATTTCCACTCGCAGTACGGGTTACCACACTCAAGACAACGATGCGCTTGCTGGGCAACAGCTTCATTTTCAAAAGGCTTATAAATTTCAACAAACTCTGTTGAGCGCGTTGCAATGTCTTTTTTGGTTGGATCAAATCTTGGTACATCTAAAAACTGAAAATTATTTTCTAAGCGTTTTGCCATGGTGCTATCTCTTTTATATAAGGCTCTTTTGCAGTGGGTGGCGAAAGTCAGCGATGTTTTGTTTGTCTAAAATTTAAGACATATATCGCTGCTGTCACGTACCTGCTGAAAACCTGTGAGTTAAAACGTCTCTAAAAACGGAACGCTGGCTAACCTGATTAAAGCGACTGCCGATCCATCAATACATTCCATCAATGCAATCCATTGATACGATAGGCAGTTACGTATCGGCTATTGTGGGTCGGCCATGGTAGTTTTAAGAAGGCTTGCAATGTTCGCTGCTTTTGGCTTAACCAAATAGAACTTACGAACATAGTGCTCAAAGTCATTCAGAATTGTCTGACCCCATGCACTACCTGTTTTATCTACATGAGCTTCAATCACTTGTTGCAAATGAATGCGATGCTCTTCTGTTTGCTCGCTTGAAATACGGTTTAGATCGATTAGCTCATGGTTGCAACGGTCAAAGAAGTCGCCTTCCATATCGAGTACATACGCAAAACCACCCGTCATACCAGCACCGAAGTTAAGTCCAGTACGGCCCAGAATCGTGACGATACCGCCAGTCATATATTCACAGCAATGGTCGCCTGTGCCTTCGATGACTGCATGTGCGCCAGAGTTACGAACGCCAAAACGCTCACCTGCTGTACCGGCAGCATATAGCTTACCGCCAGTTGCACCATAGAGACAGGTATTACCGATGATGGCCGTTTCTTGTGCTACAAAGTTTGAGTCTTTCGGCGGATAAATAACAATCTCACCGCCTGCCATACCTTTGCCCACATAGTCATTGGCATCGCCTTCAAGCTCGATATTTAAACCGCCAGCGTTCCACACGCCCAAACTTTGCCCTGCGGTACCCGTTAGACGAAGCTTAATTGGCATATCGCTCATGCCAAGGTTGCCCCAGACTTGCGCAATCTCACCAGAAATACGAGCACCGATAGAGCGGTCACAGTTACCAACGAAATAGCTATAATCGCCGCCCGCCCCTTTGCGAATGTTCACAAGCATATCGCTAATCATCTGCTCAGCAAGCAAGCCTTTATCAAACGGCTCATTACGCTCAACCTGACAAGTTTGTGCTTTGCCCACACTGGCTGGGTGACTAAATAGCAATGGCGTTAGATCAAGATGACGCTGCTTATCCGTATTGCCTTCTAGAATATCAAGCAAGTCAGTACGACCGACCAGCTCTTCCATACTACGAACACCTAACGCTGCCAACCACTCACGCGTCTCAGTTGCGACAAACTTAAAGAAGTTAATCAGCATTTCTGCTTCGCCAATGAAATGCTCATCACGCAGCTTGGCTTTTTGAGTTGCAACACCTGTCGGACAGTTATTTAAATGACAGATACGTAGGTACTTACAACCAACTGCAATCATTGGCGTGGTACCAAAGCCAAAGCTCTCTGCACCCAAGATAGCAGCTTTTACTACATCCAATCCTGTTTTTAGACCACCGTCAGTCTGGACACGTACCTTATCACGTAACCCATTCACTCGTAGAGACTGGTGAGTCTCAGCCAAACCTAGCTCCCATGGCGAGCCTGCATGATGGATAGACGATAGCGGAGACGCTGCCGTACCACCGTCATAGCCCGAGATAGTAATCAAATCGGCATAAGCTTTTGCAACACCCGTGGCGATCGTACCAACACCTGGACGCGACACCAATTTAACCGATACCAATGCATCTGGATTGACTTGCTTCAAATCAAAAATCAGCTGCGCCAAATCTTCGATAGAATAAATATCATGATGCGGCGGCGGTGAAATCAAGGTTACACCTGGCACTGAATAACGTAAGCGTGCAATCAGCGCGTTGACTTTACCACCAGGTAGCTGTCCACCTTCACCAGGCTTGGCACCTTGAGCTACTTTAATCTGCATGACTTCAGCGGAACGAAGGTAGGCAGGTGTGACCCCGAAACGACCAGAGGCAACTTGCTTGATTTTTGAGTTGCGCAATGTGCCGTAACGCGCAGGATCTTCACCGCCTTCACCAGAGTTTGAGCGACCACCGATGGTATTCATAGCCATCGCAATCGACTCATGCGCTTCAGGAGATAGCGCGCCTAAAGACATGCCAGCTGAGTCAAAACGCGTCAAGATTTCAGAGATATCTTCCACTTCATTGACATCGATACTGTTGTCAGTTTTCAGTTGCAACAAATCACGTAAGGTCGCGACCGGACGGCTATTAACTAGATCGGCATAATTACGGTAATTATCGTAATCACCAGTACGTACTGCCGTATGCAGGCTATTAATCACATCAGGATTAAAGGCATGGTACTCTTTGTTGAAAACAAACTTGAGCAGACCACCCTGATCTAGAGGGGCACGACGCTTAAACGAATTGGCAGCCAGTTGCGCTTGATCAGCAGCAAGGTCTGCAAAGGTAGCGCCTTTGATTCGACTTTGTACGCCTTTAAAGCATAAATTGACGACTTCTTCTGATAGGCCGACTGCTTCAAACAACTGCGCGCCGCGATAAGAAACAATGGTAGAGATACCCATTTTTGATAAGATTTTCAGCAAACCTTTATCCAAGCCTTTGCGGAAATTAACACGGGCTTGAATCGGATCACCGAGTAGCTCACCAGTCGCGACCAAATCATCAATGACATCGTATGCCAGATATGGATATACACAAGTTGCACCAAAGCCAATCAATACCGCTATTTGATGCGAGTCACGGGCAAGACCTGTCTCAATGATTAAATTAGCATCAGTACGGATACCTTGCGCGATTAGATAATGATGCACAGCACCAGTAACCATAATGGCATTGGCGGGTACTTTGTCTGCATCGATATCTTTATCAGACAAGACAATCAATGTATTACCTGAGCGAATGTTATCTGCCACTTGCTCACAAATAGCGACGATAGCATCAGATAGTTCTAAAGTACGGTCATAATTCAGATCAATGCGAGCCATCTTAAACGCTGGATCATCCAAAGTTTCAAGCTGCTGCATCTTGCTGGCTGACAATACTGGCGATGACAAAATAATACGATGAGCATCTCTCGCAGATGGTGCAAATACGTTAGTCTCAGCGCCTAAACAGGTCTGCAACGACATCACGATTGATTCACGTAATGGATCGATTGGCGGATTGGTTACCTGTGCAAACTGCTGGCGGAAAAAATCACCGACATGGCGAATTTGCTGCGACAGTACAGCCATTGGCGTATCGTCACCCATTGAGCCAACTGGTTCTTGACCATTTTCAGCATTAGGGCGAATGATTTCTGTGCGCTCTTCATTGGTGATGTGATACATTTTTTGTAGCGCTTTGAGCTTATCACCACGGCACGCTTGCGTTGCCAATGTCTCTTCTAGACGCTCATCATCACGGACACGCGTCGCTTCTTCACGCAACCATTTGCGATATGGATGCGCCGTTTTTAGTAAAGTTGCAATAGCCGTCGTATCTAAAATTTGACCTGTTAACGTATCAATGACCAGCATTTGACCAGGTCCAACGCGACCTTTTGCTAATACATCTTGTGGCTCGTAATCCCAAACGCCCACTTCTGATGCAACAGTGATATAGCCATTCTTAGTGGTTACCCAACGTGACGGTCGCAGACCGTTTCTATCGAGCATACAGACCGCATAGCGTCCATCCTGAATGACTAGACCTGCTGGACCGTCCCACGCTTCCATATGCTGTGAGTAAAACTCATAAAACGCACGCAGATCCATATCCATGCTATCAACGTTCTGCCACGCTGGGGGTACCAAGATAGACATTGCATGGAATAGGTTCATACCGCCAGACATAAGCACTTCAAGCATGTTATCTAAGCTTGATGAATCTGAACCGGTACTATTTACAAGTGGTGTCAACTCATTCAAGTTAGGCAGTTTGTCTGATTTCAGCTTGGGCGTACGGGCTTTAGACCAGTTGCGGTTACCTGTAATGGTATTTAACTCACCATTGTGCGCAAGATAACGGAATGGCTGTGCCAGTGGCCAGCGCGGTAAGGTATTGGTTGAGAAACGCTGATGGAATACTACGATATGTGACGCCAAACGCTCATCTTGCAAATCCAAGAAAAACGCTGGCAAATCTGAAGGCATTACCAAGCCTTTATAAATAATGGTCTGACAACTCAATGAACAGACGTAAAATAGCTCATCATCCGTCAAACGCTGCTCTGCTTTTTTGCGTGCAACAAACAGCTTACGGTTGAAGTCATCAGCTGCTAGGTCATCTGGTGCATTAACAAACACTTGCTTAAAGTCTGGCAATGTCTCACGACCAATTTCACCAACAATACTCAAGTCAAGTGGTACATTGCGCCAGCCAGCCACTTCTAATCCTTGGGCGGTAATCTCATCGCTCAATACTTGTTGGCTATGCTTGGCTTTATCGCTATCTAAATTAACGAACACCATACCGACAGCAAAGTTGTCCTTAATGGCAAATTGCTGCTCGTCAGCAATCTGTTTAAAGAAATCGGTAGGCGTCGCTAATAGTAAGCCACAACCATCACCAGTTCTACCGTCAGCAGCAACACCGCCGCGATGTGTCATACAACTTAAACTATGAATGGCAGTTTTTACCAAATCATGGCTCGCTTCACCCTCAATATGGGCAATTAGGCCAAAACCGCAATTATCAGAAAAATCATCTGGCGTGGCCAGGTGTGTTTGTGAGGAAATCATTGACATAGCTTGTCCTTTTAAGTAGACGGGCAACTTACATTTCCAATGCGGAGTATAAGTTGGTACCCGTAAGCAGAACGGGCTGATAGTGGATATTCGTGTGTTCGAATTAGCAAATAGTGCAATGCTCGATAGACATCATACTCTAAGAGAAAGTAAAACCCTTGACCCTCCTGGTCATTAGCTGATGTCTTGACATATGGTCCGTGTATCAAAAGATAGTAAGTAGCAGCCCTTGGCAACGGGAGAATCTACGCCCTTAAATGCCAGTTACTCAATCAGTGATATCTAATGCCATTCATTTAAGCATCATTTGTTATGTTGTCATGTCTAGCATTTAGCGCTAAGCATACAATAACTTAATAACGGTGCACTTGTTTATCTTGAATATCTGACGCTCTGTATTCAAGCACTTTGTTTACCCTAAAAAGAGTGACAATAAGAGAGGTTGCGTCACTTACGATAACCTAATTATGGATAGTAAGTAACCGTACTTGAGACAATAATATTTAGTAAAGAACTCTAAAAACTAAGAAAAAACCACTAAATAGTTGTTAAATAGACATTTTTTACGATAACTATACAGAACGTCGCCCACAGTTATATTAGTTAATGATTGTCGAAAAATCTAGTCTTTTCTATCGATTCATCAGCCATAAATTGTAAGAGGACTTATTACTATTAGTTATGAGACAAATAAAACTGCTATTAAAACTTTAATGCAAACCATATAGATGACATTTAGCAAAAGGCTTTGATAATACTTAGCAATAGTAGCTTGCCGTTTATTATGACGATAAAAATTTTTTGTATAGTGCTAAAAAAACCCACTAACCAAATAGCTAGTGGGTTTAATTAATCAGACAAAAACTAATTACTCTTATCCTCTATTAGCGCTTTTATACTATCGCTATTATTTTTAGGAGGGTTCGCGTTAGCACTTTTGCCATTAGCATTTGAATTGTTATTTGTGCTATAGTCACCTGACCACAAAAATGTTATAAAATAAATCAATTAAACGATTACCAGTATA